>LUJN01000035.1 GCA_001689445.1 Bacteroidales bacterium M3
TTTTTTTCCTGTTCTCAGGACAGCAAATCTGGGAGTCAAACCCCAGCACCCCTAACGGCAAAGGAATATGTTGAGAACAACACATATATTGATGTAGCCGATTTTGGAGAGGACATCACTCCCGACAAGAGAAACGACCCAGCCCGTTTAGCTCAAACCAAAGCTGCCATATACCGATTCTTCAGCCATGTAACGGTTGTAGATAATCAATACGTTTGTGACCTCACATCTGCCGAACAAATCAACGTCTCCAAGGCAATGTATAACAAAATGATGAACAACCTAAAGGAAACAAATGCAAATATACGCGAGAGCGAGGCTCAAGGACATAGGGTGGAGCTTGGCCCACTTGGTGAGGAGTATCTCAACTCATTGTTGGAGGAAAACTCACTTCTTGACCATATGAGAATAGAAGCAAACAAGGGAAAATAGCGATATCCCATTCCCAAAACCACCCCGCATATCCCTTTTCATAAGACAGGGATATGCGGGATCTTTTATTATAGCGTGATGCGGCGGGTGACTGTGCCGGCCTTGAGGATAAAGACGCCACGGGTGGCGACCCGCAGGCGGTGGGTGCCCGCCGTAAGGTTGTCTTGGGAGATAAGCTGCCCGAGGATGGAAAACAGCTTCACGGTGACGGCACGCGATGTCGTGACATAGATATATCCGTCACGTGTCGTTATGGCGATATCCTCCCCCTCCGGGCGCTCAGACTGCGGCGTGCGGTGCTCCGTCTCCTCCCAACGCTGGGCCATGACAGGCATCATCATGACACCCGCCATTAGAATCACCACCGGCAATCTTCGCATTTTCATCTACACTCTGCTGTTTTATTCCGTAAAAATAATGAATCTTCGCCAAAATTCCAAAATTGCCGCTCACTCATCCCACGGATAACGGCGGCGTGGATTGCGGGGAAACCACCCTTTGCGCACGCGCTGCTGCTGCTCAAATATCTCACCTATGGTCCAGAACGAAGAGAAAGCGACAACGCCAAGCAGCGTGGAGAGCAATACATTGTCGGTCAGCATCGACAGCCCCGCACATGCCAGTCCAAGCAGCAAGAACCACCACCAGCAGCGCGTGCCGAAGTAGTATTCACACTTTATCACCACGGGATGAAACAGCCCGATCACCAAGAATGTGCCGATGCCAATCACCAGCCCCAGCAAATGATATTCCTGCAAAAAATCCATCATGCTGCAAAGATACTTCAATTGCATGATTCATAATGCAGAATGGCCAAAAAAAAGCGGGATGCCCCATAGGGACATCCCACCGATATGATAAAATATTACTCGCGTGGATTACTTGCCGGCAAGTTTCTCCTTGAGGGCTGCAAGCTCCTGAAGGTCGCCGAGAGTGGTCTTTTCAAGCGGAGTGTTGAGTGCGGGTGCGCTCTCGCTCTGCTTGTTGCCCTGACGCTTGTTCTGACGCTTGCTCTCAGCCTTCTCGCCCTTAGCCTCATCCTCAAATATGCGGCTGTGGCTCAAGATGATGCGCTTGCTGTCCTTGTTAAACTCGATAACCTTGAAGTTGAGCTTCTCATCGAGTTTGGCGTGGCTGCCATCCTCCTTGACAAGGTGCTTGGGAGTAGCGAAGCCCTCTACGCCGTAAGGCAGGGAGATGACTGCGCCCTTCTCGAGCATCTCGACGATAGTACCCTCGTGGATGCTGCCGACGGTGAAGATGGTCTCGAATACATCCCAGGGATTCTCCTCGAGCTGCTTGTGGCCGAGGCTGAGACGACGGTTGTCCTTGTCGATTTCNNACCTGTACCTGAATGTCGGCACCGATCTGAGTGAACTCGCTCGGGTGCTTGATCTTCTTAGTCCAGCTGAGGTCGCTGATGTGGATAAGGCCGTCTACGCCCTCCTCGATTTCAACGAACACGCCGAAGTTGGTGAAGTTGCGCACCTTGGCGGTGTGCTGGCTTCCGAGAGGATATTTGGTCTCGATGTTCTCCCACGGGTCGTTCTTGAGCTGCTTGATGCCGAGAGACATCTTGCGCTCGTCGCGGTCGAGAGTGAGGACTACTGCTTCGATCTCGTCGCCAACCTTCATGAAGTCCTGAGCCGAGCGGAGGTGCTGCGACCAAGACATCTCGCTGACGTGGATAAGACCCTCTACGCCCGGAGCGATTTCAACGAATGCACCATAGTCGGCCATAACGACAACCTTGCCCTTGACCTTGTCGCCGACCTTGAGGTTGGCGTCGAGAGCATCCCAGGGATGGGGCTGGAGCTGCTTGAGACCGAGGGCGATGCGCTTCTTCTCGTCGTCAAAGTCGAGGATAACGACATTGAGCTTCTGGTCGAGCGAAACGACCTCCTCGGGGTGGTTGACGCGACCCCAGGAGAGGTCGGTGATGTGGATAAGACCGTCTACGCCGCCAAGGTCGATGAACACACCGTAGCTGGTGATGTTCTTGACAGTGCCCTCAAGCACCTGGCCCTTCTCGAGCTTGGCGATGATATCACGTTTCTGCTGTTCGAGCTCGGCCTCGATGAGAGCCTTGTGAGACACGACAACATTCTTGAATTCCTGGTTGATTTTAACGACCTTGAACTCCATAGTCTTGCCTACGAAGATGTCGTAGTCGCGGATGGGCTTCACATCGATCTGCGAGCCGGGGAGGAAGGCCTCGATGCCGAACACGTCGACAATCATACCGCCCTTGGTGCGGCACTTGATGAAGCCCTTGATGATCTCGTCGTTCTCAAGTGCCTGGTTGACGCGCTCCCAGGAACGTGATGCGCGAGCTTTCTTGTGCGACAAGATGAGCTGGCCTTTCTTGTCCTCCTGATTCTCGATGAATACCTCGACAACGTCGCCGACCTTGATGTCGGGGTTGTAGCGGAATTCATTAACGGGGATGATGCCGTCGCTCTTGTAGCCGATGTTAACCACTGCCTCGCGCTTGTTGAGCGAGATGATGGTACCTTCGATTACTTCCTTGTCCTTAACGGTGTTCAAAGACTCGTCGTAGGTCTTGGTAAGCTCCTCGCGGCTCTTATCACCTTGGGTCTCGCCTTTTTCAAAGGCATCCCAGTCGAAGTCTTCGATGGGCGAATTTTTTAATTCTTCGTTCATTTAGTTAGTTAATAAATTGGGTTAATTAATAAGTTAGACAATATGCTGTATAACTTGCGGCGCAAAGATAGCACATAATTTTCTATCCCACAAGCATTGAGGGGATTAAAAATCAGGCTGTCACACTCCCCTGCGGGACGCCTCGTGCCACACGCAGGGTGCGGGTGTCACTCCATCTCGGCGGCGATGGCTGCGGCTATGCGCTCCATCTCCCCGGCGGGAAGGGTCTTCTTGTTGGAGAAGTCCATATCGGCCTCGCTGTTGATGGGCACGAGGTGAATATGGGCGTGGGGCACTTCAAGACCTATCACGGCCATGCCGACACGCTTGCAAGGCAGCGCACGTTTTTGCGCGCGGGCCACGCGAGCGGCAAACTTGTGCATCGCCGCCAATTCGTCATCCGACAGGTCGAATATATAGTCGACCTCGCGCTTGGGCACCACGAGAGTATGCCCCGGAGCGAGAGGGTTAATGTCGAGAAAAGCGTAGTGAGCCTCATCCTCGGCCACACGGTAGGAGGGAATTTCACCCGCTATAATTTTAGAAAATATAGTTGCCATTTTCGTCAGTTCAAAGTTCAAAAGTCAAAGTTCACAGTTTCTTGTCGTGGAGATGCCGCAAAACCTGCCGGATTGCTGTAGGGCTGCACCCTGGTGCAGCCGCTGCGGGAAATGCTTTTCGACAAGGACGGCTGCACCATTGTGCAGCCCTACAACAATCGTCACGACGCAGCGTAGGCGTGGTCCCTGTGGTTATTCAAACAGTACGTCAGAATGAGATCTCCACAATCTCAAACTTCATCAGCCCCGAGGGAACCTTTATCTCCACCACCTCGCCGAGCTTGTGCCCGAGCAGCCCCTGTGCGATAGGGGTCGAGGAGGCGATTTTCTTCTCCTTGAGGTTGGCCTCCGAGTCGGCCACGATGGTATATTCCTGTACCATGCCGTTCTGCGTGTTTTTTATCTTGACACGGTTGAGTATCTGCACCTCCTCGTTGTTGAGCTTGCTCTCGTCGATGATGCGGGCGTTGGCCACGAGGTCCTTGAGCTGGGCTATCTTCATCTCCAGCATACCCTGCGCCTCCTTGGCGGCGTCATACTCGGCGTTCTCCGACAGGTCGCCCTTGTCGCGCGCCTCAGCGATGGCCCTTGATATCTCGGGACGTTTAACCGACTCAAGATAAGCTATTTCTTCCATCTTTTTCTTATAACCGTCGCGGGTCATATAGGTGATTGCCATAGTCTATGCGTTTTTAAGTGATAACAAAAATAAAAGAATCTCGACCCGGAAAGGCGAGACCCCTTTTGATATATGTTGAAATTGTTTTATCGCCACAAAGATACCACAAAATCCCCTATCCTCCAAACTTTTCCGGCACTTTTTCGTCATGTAGAGTCAACAAGCAAGTGCAAA
>LUJN01000036.1 GCA_001689445.1 Bacteroidales bacterium M3
GGCCGCAGCCTGTGGCGGCGTGGCGTTGCTGCTCCAAACGGGCGATTATGTTGCGATGTGCCGGGGTGAGTTGACGGTCGGTTAGGCGATTGTACCATGACGCGAAGCCGTGGACGTAGTTGGGGAGCACTACGGGACGAGGGTGGTCGGTGTCGTGGCGGGGTGTCATCAAGCGGCAAAGATAACACGCGGCGGTAGGGTGGCGGGACTGTTTTGTCGCTTTCTTGGACTCTATAGCTTTTATGGCTTCTACAGTTTTTATAGGGCCAATAGGGCTAATAAGGCTAATAGGCCCTATAATACGAAAAGCGAGGCAATGGGATGGGTTGCCTCGCTTGTCGCGATTTTTGGGTTCCTTTGGGGGTCAGAAGGGGTAGTCGACGCAGGCGCGGGCTTCCTTATGGCCGGCGAGGAGGGAGGCTGCGGCGACGTGGGCGGGGTGCTTGGCATAGGTCTCGACATCGGCCATGGTGGGGACTATGGCGGTGAGCACCACGTCCCAGTCCTCGGCGGGGTTCTCGTTGATGCCGACTTCCATCGACTCCAGCACGTCAATCACTGCGGGCAGCTCCATAAGGGCTGCCTTGAATCTCCCGGCGACGGCGCGACGCTCGTCGGCGCTGCCGCTCAACTTAAATGTTACAATATGCTTTATCATCTTCGATAGTGCACAGTTCAAAGGTCAAAGGTCACAGTTTTAGTATCACCGTGTTTCAGTCTCTGACTATGCTATTTATTTGTTGTTAAACGTCGTCTTTACAATTGAATAAAGTATCTTTATTAGCTCTTTATTATCGGCAAGTAATCGGGAGCCGTCAGTCAAATAGCCACTTTCGGTTAGCAGTTCAAGCCAATATTCGGTCTCGCAGGCTTCTTTCAACGCTATGTTCATCTTCGCGCCAAAATCAGCCCGCGATTGTCCACGTAAAGCTTCCTTTATATTTGCGCCCACACTTGTAGCACTTCTAAGAAACTGACGTGACAATACAAATTCATTATTTCTTAGAAGTATCTTATAAACCGCTATAGCATCCAAGGCAAATTTCTTAGCCTTAACCATTGCTATGCTACTATCGTCGTATCCCATATGGAGGCAAATATTTGTTACTCTGAACCTTGAGCTCTACACTAACGAGCGGCATCAAGAGTATAGCTTGGTGCGGGCGGCGGCGACTTTTTCGTCGGTGATGTAGTCGTCGTAGTCCATCATCTTGTCGATGATGCCGTTGGGGGTGAGTTCGATGATGCGGTTGCAGACGGTCTGGATGAACTCGTGGTCGTGGGATGACATGATGATGTTGCCCTTGAATGCCTGGAGGGTGTTGTTGAAAGCCTGGATTGACTCGAGGTCGAGGTGGTTGGTCGGGGAGTCGAGGACGAGGGTGTTGGCGTCCTTCATCATCATGCGGGCTATCATGCAGCGCATCTTTTCGCCGCCGGAGAGGACGGATGCTTTCTTGAGCACCTCCTCACCCGAGAACAGCATCTTGCCAAGGAATCCCTTGAGGTATATCTCGCTTGAGTCGTCGCTGTACTGGCATAGCCAGTCGACAAGGTTGAGGTCGGTGTTGAAGAATGCCGAGTTGTCAAGCGGCAGATAGGCTGTGGTGATGGTCTGCCCCCACTCAAATGTGCCGGCATCGGCCTTGCGGTTGCCGTTGATTATCTCAAACAGCGCGGTCATCGCCCTGGGGTCGCGGCTCAGGAACGCCACCTTGTCCCCTTTCTCAATCTGGAAGTTGACATCCTTGAACAACAACGTGCCGTCGACGCTTGCCGACAGGCCCTTCACCTCAAGAATCTTGTTGCCCGGCTCGCGCTGTGGGGTGAAGATGATGCCCGGATAGCGGCGCGACGACGGCTGTATCTCCTCGATGTTGAGCTTCTCAAGCATCTTCTTGCGCGAGGTAGTCTGCTTTGACTTGGCGACATTGGCCGAAAAACGCTGTATGAACTCCAGCAGCTCCTTTTTCTTCTCCTCGGCCTTCTTGTTGGCCTGCTGTTGCTGACGCAGGGCGAGCTGGCTCGACTCATACCAGAAGCTGTAGTTGCCCGCGAAAAGTGACACCTTGTTGTAGTCGATATCGAGAGTGTGGGTGCATACCGAATCAAGGAAGTGACGGTCGTGGGATACGACAAGCACCGTGTTCTCAAACCGCGACAGGTAGTCCTCAAGCCACGCCACAGTGTCGAGGTCAAGGTCGTTGGTAGGCTCATCGAGCAGCAGGTTGTCGGGGTTGCCGAACAGCGCCTTGGCGAGTAGCACGCGCACCTTCTCGTTGGCACTCATATCCTTCATCAGCGTGTAGTGCTTCTCCTCCTTGATGCCCAGACCGCTAAGCAAGGCGGCAGCGTCGCTCTCGGCGTTCCATCCCTCAAGTTCGGCAAATTTCTCCTCAAGCTCCGAGGCGCGGATGCCGTCTGCATCAGAGAAGTCCTCCTTGGCATATAGGGCGTTTTTCTCCTCCATGATGTCCCACAGCACGGTGTGGCCGCGCAGCACGGTGTCCATCACCGTGCACTCGTCAAACTCGAAGTGGTCCTGGCTGAGGACGCTCATACGCTCGCCCGGGCCTTGTGTGACAGTCCCATGGGTTGGCGAAAGCTGGTCGCTGAGAATGCGCATCAGCGTCGACTTTCCCGCGCCGTTTGCGCCTATGATGCCGTAGCAGTTGCCGGGCGTGAACTTCAGGTTGACATCCTGAAACAATACTCTCTTACCAAACTGGATACCTAAATTGTTTACCGCTATCATGTCTTTATCTTTTGTACCTAAAAATCAAGGTGCAAAGGTACGACTTTTTCCCGACATGACCGCACCTCTCCCCTATCTTCTCCATACAGGGAGGGAAAGCGTCATCGTGCGACACCGCTCCATATGCGCAGGTCGGGCGGCAACGCCCCGTGACATTGCGAGGAAGAGCGGAGCGCACGCTGCACCGCCTGCGTGTCAAACGCCTGCGACACCCCCACCACCGCATAGCGGCACAATCCCGGTTCCGGAGCCACAAACCGACACCAGTCGGCCTCAACCGTCTCATGAGGCCCGACCATAAGATAGGGCTGCTCGTCGGTGTAGCCGATATTCAGGCAGAGCCGTGCCCCCGTCGGCGACAGTTCGGCCACATTGACGTAGACCGCACTGTCAAGTGTGTTGGTTATCACAAAATATGATGTCGAATCGCGGTCATCGACTTTCACCGACAGTTTGATGTCCGACCCGCCACATGCCGTGGAATCCACCGCCAGTCCCGCTATATAATGGGCCACATACCTGTCGACAGGCGACATCTCGCCGTCCCCGCGATATGACGCCCCGACCACCGTGCCGTGGGCGCCGTCGCCCTTGAGCGACTTGGCTATGCGACGATTGACAAGCGAGACGCTGTTATCGGACGACCTACGCGCCTCGGCGATAATGTTGGCAACCGACCATACTCCCTGCCGGTCAATATAATAGACCTGCCGTGTATCCCGGTCGACAATACCCAACCGCGCCCCAGCGGGCATCGAGAATTGGTCGCGCAGCCCCACCCCGTCACGCGGTGACGCGGCGACCCATTCAGTCCCCACCTTTTTCTTTACATCGCCCGAAACGCGGAATACGGCGTAACGCCCCGCAGCCGACAGCGACAGGACGCACCACATCATCAACATCATAACGAAAATTCGCCTCATAGCACTCTCCTTTTTATCTTTAATCCTATCAATCCCCTACATCTCACATATATGCGCCTCAACACCCTCACCGAAGCCTTGAACAGCCATACGCCACCGACCCACACATCCACGGCCATCAACCCGAAAGCGACCATCACAAGAGGCCGAGAGAAGTTGACGCTTATGCCGTAACGCATGTAGAGATGGCATCCCGTCAATACAATAAGTAAAAGCGTCGAGACCTGAAAAATCCTCACAAAAAGATTGCCAGCCTCATGACTGCCTATCCACAACTGTATCACTATAAAGAACAGGCATAGCCCGACAGCTATCGCCCAATTTACCCATTCGGGCGTGGGGTTCACATAACCGCCGCCGAGCACCATCGCGAGAGCATGAGCATGTACCATCACTCCGGGCATATCGCCATCGACCGGCGTAGGGTGCATGTCGGCACGATCGTCAACCGTCCCGATGAGCACAGCCTTTCCCCTGATGTCATCCTCGCGTGACAACACGTCGTCACCTGCAATCACGTCAAAATCCACGCCGTCAAAGCGTATAGTCTCCGAGACATCCCGACGATGCTGCGCCATAGTCGCCTCATCGCCCATATAATATTGCCGTGCCATAGCTGTCACGAAGCTGTCATGGCTGCCATCGTCAGCCTCCACCACATGGCGAAAGCTCCTGACAGTCGCCCGACGGTCGCTGACATCAAGATTCACGACACCACGCCGTGGCGCGTCCACCATGTCGTAGATATAACCGTCGACCACCGCCGGAAGCTCCGCGCCATCAGCCCATGCAAGACACTCGGGGGCAACAAGGACACTACACGATGACAGTGCACTGACCAACAGACTGTCACCCGGCTGAGGGTGATTGAACAGCAGGTCGACCCCGAGGGCACGCGGCCCACAGAAATCCACCGCCTCTATCACCCCGGCAATCTCCTGCCGCGACATCCCGTCGACCGCCACTATCACCACCTTGTCGTCGAGCCGCCTCACCTGACGGCTGTCGGCGACAAGCTGATAGAAGTCATCGACGGTAAAGTCGGACGCTTTCTCCATAGGCGCGAGATAGGATATCGACGAGAGGTCATATATCACGCCCCACGACAGCACAAACGCCACCGCGAGCATCCCGCCAAGCCTAAGGAGAGGACGCCACATAAACAGCCTCTTATTTTTGGGACTTCACCCAGTCGATAGAACGCACAAGACGCTTGTATTCCTCGGTATCGGTCTTTCCGAGAGCCTCATAAGCAGACTTCACCTCGTTGTAGAGCGAAAGGCTCTTGGCATAGTCCTTTTTGAGGGCATAAGCCGAGGCGTAGTTATGCTTGTTTTTTGCAGCGACAAACGAGTCAGCTATACCTATTCTCTTAAATATATCGTCAACGCCCTGACCTGCCTGTATCGCCCCATCAAAATAACCTGTCTGGGTGTATACAAAAACCGCATTGCCAAAGACCTGTATACCGCCGCAATACTCGTTGCCCTTAAAACCGTTGACAATATCCACGGCCTTGTCAATATCCGCATATGCGCCCTCGGTGTCCCGTTGCACGGCTTTCAATGCCCCCCGGAAAGCGAGGCTATTGGCCTTCATCCAGCTATCGGAGCGCCCTGCGTTGTCATGCAAGGCTATGGTCTCGGTCTCAAGTGCGATGGCATCCTTATTTTTTCCCGCATACATAAGTTTCTCAGCCTTGACGGGAACCATAGAGGCATATTCCCAGCTCGATGCCCCGCGCTCATCGCGCACAAGCTCCATCGCGCTGTCAACAGCCTTCAAGTCCTGACTATGGCGGTTGATGAACGTGGACATCATCACGGTCATGTAATGATCCTGCCCGAGCATCTGCGACACGTAGTCAAACCGACGGCTCATCTCGGTCGCGGGAAGCTCGTATTCAAGGGCCGAGCGCGCGAAGTTGTCGTATGCATAAGCTACGGCAAGATCCATGTCCGACACCAAACTCTTGTCACCATCGGCCTGATTATTGTACATCTTTTCAAGCTCGGTGACTGTCCCGGAGACTGTCGTAAACTCACCTTTGAGGAATGTGGATTCAAGGTCGGCGACAAGTGGGTTGAGACCATAGGCCGCAACCGCCGTGATAATTGACAACACTGATAACGCAAACTTTTTCATACTTGTACAGTTTAAGGATTTAACATGCAATACGCCCCCAATCATTCCATAAAGCCAACACTTATATTGAAGACGGTATTGATTTTTAACGGATAATGAGTAGTTTTGTATCTGTGCAAATATAAGCTGTTATAACCATATATCCAAACAATTTTCATGAAACACATCATCAGGCATCTCATCCTCATTGTCGCCTCGGTTGTCCTCACTGTCGACGCCAATGCCCGACAAGCCTACGCCTCGGCAGTGGACTCGTTGCTGCTCACCGGCAGCTACGAAGATGCCCGGGCAAGCTATGACCGGATCAAAGGCTTGCCAAAAGGGGACAACGGGGCATCGCAGATTGCCCGACTCAACGCCATGGGGAGGCTTGCGCTCAGGCTCGGACTGTTGAAAGACGCCCAACGGCACTTTTCGGATGCCTACAATAGAATTTCAAAGGAGGGATGGCAACCATATGATGAAAGTTGGGAAACCATCTTCGGGCTACAGTGCATCAAGCTGCTACAGGAGCCTGTGCTCTCTAAAAAGAGAACCTACGTGATGCCCGAGAGGCAAATGATTGAGTATGCCACGGACAATCCACTTTACGCGGGCATATGGTCACAGTTTTTGGCGCGACTATCGACACAGGGATATAATTTTGAGGATTCCAACAAGGAGTACCGCGAGGCTATCGACCACTACCGGCGACACCCACATCTCTCCGCCCATTATCCTCAATGCGTCATGGAATATGCCCGGCAACTCTCGTCGTCGGGAAAATACGAGAGTGCAATCTCACTCATCGAAGGGATGATAGCCGAGCTGCAACAGCAGTTAGCGCCGTCAAGCATACAAATCTCCACAGCACATCTATTATCAGGTGAGATTGCCCTGTCGCTCGGCACACTGCACTCGGCATCATCCCATCTCGACACAGCCCGCCGGCTCATGGAGGAGAACGGCGACACATGCACACCCGAATACGCCGACATGCTTTGCCTGTCAGGCCGTCTCGCCATGATGAGACAGGAATATGACCAGGCCATTCCCTACTTCGACAAGGCGGCACAGTTGCGCGGCAAGTTGTTTGGCACAGACTCGCCATCATGTATCTCCGCATCACTTGACATCGTGGACATATACCTCGCCACAGGACGTGTCGCCGAGGCCGAAAAGCTCAATGACTCGCTCAACAAGCGGCTGCACGATCTCCCAGCGGGAGCGGATGCATTCTCGGGATTCATACGCACGATGGGGGCAGCGGCAGAGATTATGAACATGCAGGGATTTTACCGCATGGGGGCAGAGATGGCCCTGCTCGGCACACAACTTCAGAATGACATCACCTCCGAACGTCCCGAGTCATTGAAGCGGCTGTACAATATCGCGGGGTATGCCTACTCGATGGACCAGCAGCCGGAGCGGGCTATCGAGCAGCTGTCGCGGTATCTCGACATCGAGCGGCGACAAGCGCGCGAGACATTCCTCTTTCTCACGGAGAGCCGCCGCGCCGAATACTGGGGGAGCGTCACGCCGATGATGGAACGCCTGTTTGCCGCCAACCGCGAGGGGTCAATCACCATGACCGGCGGCGGAGTCATCGACGCCCCGGCACAAAACCTCAACCGCTCAGCCACGCTTCTATATGACGCCGCGTTGCTCAACAAGGGGCTTATGCTTGAGGCGTCGGTCAACCTGTCGCGTCTCATCAACGACTCGGGCGACAGTGTGCTCATCGGCAACTACGATCGGCTCCTTAGACTGAAACAACGCATCAATGCAGGCGAGACACAATTGCGACAGGAGGCCGACCGTGCCGAGCAATCGCTGATAAAACGCTCACGCACGCTCGGCGACTACATGAACTTCGCGTCGCTTACATGGCGCGATATCCGCGACCGCCTGCGTCACGATGAGATGGCCGTGGAGTTTATCTGCTCCCGCGACAGCCTCAACGAGTATTATTCGGCAGAAATCGTAACCCCCGGTTGCGAGAGTCCGCGACATCTTTTCCTGTTTGCAGCACGACCAGACGACAGCCGCATGTCGAGCGTAGGGATATACGGCAGCCGTTTCCTCTCCCGCAAGATATGGGGGCGCGTGCTCGCCGATGTCAAGCCCGGCACGACCGTCTATTTCTCGCCGGCGGGTCAGCTCTACAATATAGCCGTCGAATACCTCTCCCTCGATGACTCAACGCGGGTCAATGACCGCTACGGGATGGTGCGCCTGTCCTCGACGCGGGAACTCGCCCGTAGGCAACAGCCGGTCAACACACCGTCGGCGGTGCTCTACGGAGGACTGAACTACAACACGAGCATCGACGACATGATGCTGTATGCCGCCGATATGGAATCGACGCGCGGTGTCAAGCGCGAATTTTCGTCGGACGGCACTGTCACAAGAACGCCGTGGGGCTACCTCCGCGCCACACGTGCCGAGGTCGAGAATATCGCGGACGACCTGTCATCGGTAGGATATGAGGTCGCCAAATTCACTGGAGACTACGGCATTGAGGAAACATTCAAGGCCCTGTCGGGGAGCCGCAACAGCATAATCCATGTCGCGACCCACGGCTTCTATCTGCCGTCGGATCTCCCGCCCTCCCACGTCTCGCCGATAGTCGCGGGCGACATGAGCCTGCAACGCTCGGGACTTGTGCTGTCGGGAGCCAACAATGCTTGGCTCGGCGACGGGGACAGTGACAGCGGCATGGAGGACGGCATATTGACCGCCAAGGAAATCTCCCTGCTCGACCTGTCGGGGACAGGGCTTGTGGTGATGTCGGCGTGCCAGACGGGGCTTGGAGAGGTCACGGGAGAGGGCGTATTCGGACTACAACGCGCCTTCAAGCTCGCGGGGGCGCAGACACTCGTCATGAGCCTTTGGCCGGTACATGATGACGCAACGAGGGTGATGATGTCGGAGTTCTACCGCCACCTTGCCACGGGCACTCCCAAAGCCAAGGCATTTGCGCTCGCACGCGAGCAGGTCATGCACTCGACATTCACGGTCGACGGCAGGCAAGTGTCGGGAAGCGAGCCGCAGTTTTGGGCGGCGTTTATCATGATGGACTGACATAAAGAGGGGCGGCATCACCGATGATGTCGCCCCTCTATCAAAAGAATATTAGGAGTACAGATTAGCCGCTGGGGGTATATAGGGTATATAGGGCAAATAGGGCAAATAGGGCAGATAAGCCTTATAAAATTACATAGGATGCTATGCTTAGCGTTTGTCGGCGTTGCCCTCGTAGTAGTTGATGTAGGCGCGGTTGACGAGGCGGTTGCCGCCTGGGGTCGGGTAGTCGCCCGAGAAGTACCAGTCGCCCGGGCAGCCGGGGACAGCCTTGTGGAGGCCGTCAAGTGTCTGGTAGATAATCTCCACCTCGGCATCGGTGTCAGCGGGGGTGAGCATCTCGGCAATCTTTGCTGAAATATCCTTGTCGGTGAATGGCGCGTAAACCGCCTTGACGCAGTTGGTGACCTCCTCGACGGGCAATCCCTCCTGAGCCTTGCACCGCTCATAGACCGTGCGCAGCACATCCTCCCTACCCGACTCGCGCAACAGCCCGACGGCAGCACGAAACGCGATAAACTCGCCCATGCGCGACATGTCGATGCCGTAGTAGTCGGGGTAGCGTACCTGCGGCGAGGAGGAAACGATGACAATCTTGCGGGGATGCAGGCGGTCGAGCATACGCAGTATCGACTGACGGAGCGTGGTGCCGCGCACGATGGAGTCGTCGATGACGACAAGATTGTCGCGGCCGTTCTCGATTACGCCATAGGTCACGTCATAGACGTGGGCGGCGAGGTCATTGCGGCTCTCACCCTCGGCAATAAACGTACGCAGCTTGATGTCCTTTATCACCATCTTCTCGCTGCGCAGCTTGCGCGACATTATATCCATGACACGCTCCTCGGTGAGGTTTCCGGCACGGGACGCCTCGACAATCTCACGTGCCTTGCGGGAGTCGAGATAGCGTTCAAGCCCGTCGACCATGCCGTAGAAAGCGACCTCGGCGGTGTTGGGGATGTATGAGAACACGGTGTGGTCGATGTCGTGGCCCACACTCGCGAGGATGTCGCCGGTGAGATTGCGGCCGAGAGCCTTGCGCTCACGGTAGATGTCGGCATCGCTGCCACGGGAGAAATATATGCGCTCAAAGGAGCATCGCTCGTTCTTCCCCTCGCCAAGCACATCCTTCACCTCGACCTTACCGGCCTTGGTGACGATAATCGCGCTACCCGGAGCAAGCTCCGAGACATCGCGGCGTGCCACGTTGACCACGGTCTGTATCACGGGACGCTCCGAGGCGACAACCACAATCTCGTCGTCGCAATAGTAGAAGGCAGGGCGTATGCCGTGGGGGTCGCGCAGGGTGAACATGTCGCCCGAGCCGGTCGCGCCGCATATCACATAGCCGCCATCCCATTGACGGGCGGCGTCGCGGATGACGTTTGTCATGTCGAGGCGGTCCTCTATGGCGAGGCTCAACTCCGGCTCACCGAGACTGTCACGACAGTCGCGGTAGATGCGGTGGTTCTCCTTGTCGAGAGCATATCCGAGCTGTTCGAGCAGCACCACAGTGTCGCTATAGATGCGCGGATGCTGTCCCTTGGCCACGATGGCCTCAAACACCTCGTCCACGTTTGTCATGTTGAAGTTGCCGCATAGCAGCAGGTTGCGCGAGCGCCAGTTGTTGCGCCGCAGGAAAGGATGCACGTAGGATATGCCGCTCTTGCCAGTGGTGCTGTAGCGGAGATGTCCCATATAAATCTCGCCGATGAAGGGGGCATAACGCTCCACCCACGCACTGTCGTGAGCATCGATGTCGGCCTCGGCAATCTTGCCGCGCACCTCGCCAAAAATCTCCTGTATGGCGTTAGAGCCGAGAGCACGCTCACGGTAGACATATTCATGCCCAGGGACGCTGTGGAGCTTGACGCAGCCGAGACCTGCACCCTCCTGACCGCGATTGTGCTGCTTCTCCATCAGCAGGTAGAGCTTGTTGAGGCCGTAGCAGTAGGTGCCGTATTTATTTTTATAGTATTCAAGCGGCTTGAGCAGGCGTATCATCGCCACTCCGCACTCGTGTTTCAATGGTTCCATATTGTTGGTAGCAAGTTGTCTTATAGTTTTCTATAGGGCTAATAGGGCTAATAAGCCTTATAAACAAGTATGGGCTGCGCCGTGGCGCAGCCCATACTGTGGATTATTGCTGTTGCTTGAGGTACTGCTGTATGCCCTCGGCGGCTTTGCGCCCCGATGCGATACATCTCACTACGAGGGATGCGCCCGTGGCGGCATCGCCGGCGGCAAACACCTTGTCGACGCTGCTTCGCTGCCGGACATCGACCTTGACGTTCTTGCGGCCGTCCTTCTCGACTCCGAGCTGTTCAAGCAACCCTTCCTGCACGGGGTTGGTGAATCCCATTGCGAGGAGCACGAGACCCGCCTTGATGGTGTCGGTCTTGCCCGTGTGGATGAGGTTCATGCGCCCGGTCTCGGGATCTTTCTGCCACTCTACCTCCTCGACCTCAACCTCGGTCACCTTGCCGTCCTCGCCCTTGATGGCGCGGGTGTCGAGCAGCCAGCGGCGGTCGCAACCCTCCTCGTGGGAGGATGAGGTCTTCAGGATGACAGGCCAATAGGGCCATGGAGTGTCGGGGTTCTCCCCTACCGGGGGCTTGGGCATAATCTCAATCTGAGTGACCGAGAGCGCGCCCTGACGGTTGGCAGTGCCAACGCAGTCGCTGCCCGTGTCGCCGCCGCCGATGACAAGGACGTGCTTGCCCTTGGCGCTGATGCGCTCACCCTTGGGGACCTCCACGCCGGCATTGACACGGTTTTGCTGCTGGAGCAGCTCAAGGGCGAAGTGTACCCCTTTAAGGTCGCGCCCTTCCACCTTGAGGTCGCGGGGCACGCCCGAACCGATGGCTACGCAGACGGCATCAAAGTCGCGCAGTATCTCGTCGGCGGCAATATCCTTGCCCACCTCGACACCATAGCGGAACTCGACTCCCTCCTCCTCCATAAGAGCGATGCGGCGGTCGATGACGCTCTTGTTGAGCTTGAAATCGGGTATGCCGAAGCGGAGCAGACCGCCGGCAGCCTCGTTTTTCTCAAACACCGTCACCGAGTGCCCGCGACGGTTGAGCTGGTTGGCGCAGGCAAGCCCGGCAGGGCCTGAGCCTATGACGGCAACTTTCTTGCCCGTGCGCTTGGCGGGGATGCGCGGGGTGACATAACCCTCGGCAAACGCCCGCTCCACGATGGCGCACTCATTCTCGCGCACCGTCACAGGCTCGTGAATCTTGTTGAGCACACATCCTTTCTCACACAACGCGGGGCAGATGCGCCCCGTGAACTCGGGGAAGTCATCGGTGGCGGTGAGCAGCTCGTATGCGCCCTTTATGTCATTCTTATAGAGACGGTCCTGCCATTCGGGCTGCTTGTTGCCCAGCGGGCAGCTCCAGTGGCAGAACGGCACGCCACACTCCATGCAACGCGATGCCTGCAGGCGGCGGTCTTCGGGGTTGAGCGTCTGCTCCACCTCGCTGTAGTCGCGCACACGGTCAGATATAGGACGGTAACCGGCCTCTTTACGGTTTATCGTTAAAAACGCTTTAGGATTTCCCATTTTATATAGCGATTTTTGAAGTCTTGATACTGTTAATACTCTCGCGGATTAATCGCGCTCCATCTCGGCAATCTTGCGCTGGAGCTTCTCCATCTTCTCGTCATGGAGCACCTTCTTGTACTCAAACGGCACAACCTTGATGAACTGGCCGACATACTCGTTCCAGTTGTCGAGCATCATCCCGGCCAAGGGGCTATGGGTGTGCTTGTAGTGGTTGCCGATGAGACGGTACAGCTCGCGGTTGTCGGACATATCCTCGATGAGCGACAGCTCCACCATCTCCATGTTACAGAAGTAGTCGAAGTCGCCGTTGGGATTCCACACATAGGCCACGCCGCCGCTCATACCGGCGGCAAAGTTGCGGCCCGTCGTACCGAGCACTACAGTGCGTCCGCCGGTCATGTACTCGCAGCAGTGGTCGCCCACGCCCTCGACTACGGCAGTCGCGCCCGAGTTGCGCACGCAGAAACGCTCGCCCACGCGGCCATTAATGTAGACCTCGCCCGAGGTCGCGCCATAGAGCAACGTATTGCCGGCGATGATGTTGTCCTGCGGAGCAAATGTCGAGCCTGCGGGGGGCACAATCACAATCTTGCCGCCCGAAAGGCCCTTGCCCACGTAGTCGTTGGCGTCCCCTTCGAGACGGAACGTGATGCCATGGGCGAGGAACGCGCCGAAGCTCTGTCCCGCCGAGCCCTTGAACGTGCACGAGATAGTGCCGTCGGGCAGACCGGCGTTGCCATACTTCTTGGCGACGACACCCGAGAGCATCGCGCCAACGGAGCGGTCGGTGTTGGTGATGGGGAAGTCGAGTTCGACCGGCATTTCCGACTCGATGGCGGGATAGGCGCGGCTTATCAGCTTGCGGTCAAGCACATCCTTGATGTCATGCTCCTGTGAGGTGACATTGATGATGGCGTTGGTGTCGCACTCCTTGGGAGTATAGAGTATCTTGGAGAAGTCGAGGTGGGTCGTCTTGAACGAGTCGTGCTCGGGCTTAACGGTGAGCAGGTCGCTGCGTCCGATTATCTCGTTGAGCGAGCGCACGCCCATCTCGGCCATCGTCTCGCGTATCTCCTGCGCAAGGAACTTGAAGAAGTTGACCACATACTCCGAGCGGCCCATGAAACGCTTGCGCAGCTCCTCATTCTGGGTGGCAACACCCACAGGGCAGGTGTTCATGTGGCACTTGCGCATCATCACGCATCCGAGCACTATGAGGGCACTTGTGGCAAAGCCATACTCCTCGGCGCCAAGCATCGACATGATGATGACGTCGCGGGCCGTCTTCAGCTGACCGTCGGCCTGCAACTTCACCTGACCGCGCAGGTTGTTGAGCACGAGCGTCTGCTGGGTCTCGGCGAGACCTATCTCGGTGGGGAGACCCGCATAACGGATAGAGCTTGCGGGGGATGCACCCGTACCACCCTCGCTACCCGAGATGGTGATAAGGTCGCTCTTGGCCTTGGCGACACCGGCGGCAATAGTGCCGACACCGCTCTCCGACACGAGCTTCACACTTACGCGGGCATCGGGGTTGACATTCTTCAAGTCGAAGATGAGCTGTGCCAAGTCCTCGATTGAGTAGATATCGTGGTGAGGGGGAGGCGATATGAGCGAGATGCCGGGTATGGAGTGGCGGGTCTTGGCGATAATCTTGTCGACCTTGAAGCCGGGGAGCTGGCCGCCCTCGCCGGGCTTTGCACCCTGGGCGACCTTTATCTGTATCTCGTCGGCGTTGACAAGGTATTCGGCTGTGACACCGAAACGACCCGACGCTACCTGCTTGATGGCACTGCGCGCCGACGTTCCATCAGCACGTGGCTTGAAACGCTCGGGATCCTCGCCGCCCTCGCCCGTGTTACTTCGCGCGCCGATGGCGTTCATGGCGATGCCAAGAGCCTCGTGGGCCTCGCGGCTGATAGAGCCGAATGACATGGCACCCGTCACAAAGCGGCGCATGATGTCCTCGATAGGCTCAACCTCCTCGACGGGTATCGGGGCGCCCTTCTTGAAGTCGAGGAAGTCGCGGATAAATATAGGCTCGGGCTTGTTGTCGACAAGCGATGTGAATTCCTTGAATTTCTTGTAGCTGCCGAGGCGTGTCGCGAGCTGGAGGGTCGCGATGGTCTCGGGATTCCATGCGTGCTGCTCGCCATCCTTGCGGAACGAGTATTGCCCGATGTGGCGCAGCGGCGCCTTGTCGTCAAACTCCTCCGAGAATGCCACCTCGTGGCTCGACAGGATGTCGCGCGAGAGGTCGGCGATGTCGATGCCGCCAATCTTGGTGGTCGTGTTGCCGAAATACTCCTTGCTCATCTCGTCGGAGATGCCGAGAGCCTCAAAGAGCTGTGCGCCCTTGTAGCTCGTGATGGTCGAGATACCCATCTTCGACATCACTTTCAGCAGGCCCTTGTCGATAGCCTTGATATAGTTTTTCTCGGCGGTGTGGAAGTCGAGCTGTATCTCCTTGCGCTTCACGAGGTCATCTATGACGGCAAAAGCGAGATAGGGATTGACGGCACTTGCACCATAGCCCGACAACAGGGCGAAGTGCATCACCTCGCGGGCATCGGCAGTCTCGACGATAAGGGCGGTCTGCAAACGCTTCTTGCAGTCGATGAGATGGTGATGTACGGCCGAGGTTGCCAAAAGCGACGGTATCGGCGCATTGTCGGCGTCAATGCCACGGTCGGATAGCACGATATAGTTGCACCCCTCGTCCACTGCCTTCTCGGCCTCCTCGCAGAGACGCCTGATGGCGGCCTTCATCCCCTCGGCACCCTCGGCGACGGGGAATGTCATGGCGAGCTTGCGGGTGTTGAAGCCCTTGTAGCGCAGGTTGCAGAGGATGTCAAGCTCCTGGTTGGTGAGGATGGGGCGTTTAAGCTCCACCATCTTGCACAATTCGGGACTGGGGTCCATGAGATTGAGGTCGATGGCACCGATATAGCTGTCGAGGCTCATCACAAGCTCCTCACGCAGGGGGTCAATCGGGGGATTGGTCACCTGAGCGAAGTGCTGGCGGAAATAATTGAACAGCAGCTGCGGCTCGCCGCTCAACACGGCAAGCGGCGTGTCGTTGCCCATCGAGTTGACCGGCTCCTTGCCGTCGACCACCATCGGGGTGATGATTTTCTCGACCTCCTCGCGGTTGTAGTAGAACGAGTGGAGGAGACGGCCGAAATTCTCGACCTCGTTGTTGACCTTGCGGCCACTGCTTATCTTGTCGAGCTTTATGCGGTTTTTAGCAAGCCAGTCGCGATAGGGGAACTCGGTGGCAAGCATCTCCTTGAGCTGAGCATCGTGATAGACCTCTCCTTTCTCCATATCGACCATCAGCATCTTGCCGGGGCGCAGACGGCCCTTCTCCTTGACCTCGCCGGCCTCAAACGGGAGAACGCCCATTTCGGAAGCGATAACCATCGTGTCGTTGTTGGTGACGAGATAGCGGGCGGGGCGCAGGCCGTTGCGGTCGAGCATACCTCCGGCATAGCGGCCGTCGCTGAACAGCAACGTCGCCGGGCCGTCCCATGCCTCCATGAGGATGGAGTGGTACTCGTAGAACGCCTTAAGTTCGGGAGAGATGGGGTTCTTGTCGTTGAAGCTCTCGGGCACGAGCATGGCAAGCGCGTGAGGGAGACTCATGCCGCCCATGACAAAAAACTCAAGGGCGTTGTCGAGCGACGCGCTGTCGCTCATATTGGGCTGAAGTATCGGAGTCACGTCGTTGTCGCCGAATGACTCGGGATGGAGGACACACTCGCGTGCCTTCATCCACATGCGGTTGCCCTGAATGGTGTTTATCTCGCCGTTGTGGCCGAGCATACGGAACGGCTGGGCGAGCGACCACGTGGGGAACGTGTTGGTGCTGAATCGCGAGTGCACCAATGCCATTCCCGTCGTGAAATGGGGGTTCATCAGGTCGGGGAAATAGTAGCGCAGCTGCAATGACGACAGCATCCCCTTGTAGATGATATTCTTTGATGACAGGGAGACGATATAGAACTCCTCCTTACCGGGTATCTGCGACTCGGCAATCTTCTTCTCTATCCTCTTGCGTAATATATAAAGGCGCGGTTCGAGAGGCTCGTTAGTCTTCTCGTCGGCGATAAAAATCTGCTTGATGTCAGGCTCTGCGGCACGCGCCACGACACCGAGCTGGTCGCTGTTGGTCGGCACGTCGCGCACGGGCAGCAGCGTAAGCCCCATTTCTATGGCCTCGCGCTCGATGATGTCAAAGATAATCTGCTGCGACTCCTCGTTCCCCTTGGGGAGGAACACAAGGCCGCTGCCGTAACGCCCCTTCTCGGGAACGGCAATACCTTGCAGCAATATAAATTCATGGGGTATCTGCACCATGATACCGGCACCGTCGCCGGTCTTAGGGTCGGCGCCCTCAGCTCCGCGATGCACCATGTGCTCAAGGACCTGAAGTCCCTTTTCCACCAACTGGTGTGACTTTACACCACGGATGTTGACCAAAAGACCTACACCACACGCATCCTTCTCGTAGCGCGGGTCATAGAGGCCCTGGCTTTTTGGCATTCCTTTTTGCATAATCTGTCTTATCCTTATATTCTGAAAAAACCGCCGGAGGCACTACACCGGCTACTACCTAAGAACTTACAAAATACCAAACGGAATTTTTCCATTCCCGGCGCGGCCCCCGGCGGATAATTACCAACTATTCTTATATCTGTATCATTGCTGACGTGCCCGCTTAACGGATGAACAGCAGCTCGCGGTACTTGGGCAGCGGCCACATCTCATTGTCGACAACAAGCTCCAGCTTGTCGATGTGGTAGCGTATGGTGTCCATGCAGGGAGCAACGGTGTCGTGGTAGGCCAGGGCCTTCTCGCGCTCGTCGGCAATCTTGTTGGCGCGGCGGCGTGCATCGACCATCTTGGCGGTCTCCTCCTTGATGACGAGCATATGGGCCGAGATTGACTCTATCGTCGCCAGGTCGGGTGCGGCGAGGCGGTCGCCCTTCTCGCCGGCAAAGAGGCTCTTTATCTTCACCACGTTGTCAACGAGCAACGACTGGTAGCGCGTTGCCACGGGGATGATGTGGTTGAGGGCAAGGTCACCGAGCACACGGGCCTCAATCTGTATCTTCTTGGTGTACATCTCCCACTTCACCTCGTTGCGGGCCTCAAGTTCGGCCTTGCTGAACACGCCGGTCTCGGCAAACATCTTGACCGACGACTCGCTCAGGTAGGCATCAAAAATCTTGGGCACGTTGGTCTCGCAGTCGAGACCGCGACGTGCAGCCTCCTCTTTCCACTCCTCGCTGTATCCGTTGCCGTCAAAGTGGATGGCCTTGGATGCGGAAATAAGAGCCTTGAGTTCCTCAAGGATAGCATGGACGAGGGTCTCGCCCTTCTCTATGCGGGCATCGACCTTGGTCTTGAACTCCTCAAGCTGCTGGGCTACGGCGGCATTCAATGCGATCATCGCCGAGGCACAGTTGGCACTCGAACCGACAGCACGGAACTCGAAGCGGTTGCCTGTGAAAGCAAAAGGAGAAGTACGGTTGCGGTCGGTGTTGTCAATCATAATCTCGGGAATCTGCGACACGTCGAGTTTCAGGCCCTCCTTGCCGGCGATATCTATAAGCTCGTCCTTGTCGCTCTTCTCCACGCGGTCGAGGATGTCGCTCAACTGCGAGCCCATGAAGATGGATATGATGGCCGGAGGCGCCTCGTTGGCACCGAGACGGTGACCGTTGGTGGCCGACATGATGGAGGCTTTCAGCAGGGCGTTGTGGCGATGTACGGCGGCCATGACATTGACAACGAATGTGATGAACTGCAGGTTGCCCATCGGGGTCTTGCCGGGAGCGAACAACAGCACGCCGGTGTCGGTGCCGAGACTCCAGTTGTTGTGCTTGCCCGAGCCGTTGACACCTGCGAAAGGCTTCTCGTGGAGCAGCACGCGGAAGTTGTGGCGGCGTGCCACCTCGCCGATAAGCGACATCAGCAACATATTGTGGTCGTTGGCGAGGTTGGTCTCCTCAAAGATGGGGGCAAGCTCAAACTGGTTGGGGGCAACCTCGTTGTGGCGGGTCTTGGCCGGGATGCCGAGCTTGTGGCACTCTATCTCGAGATCGAGCATGAATGCCTCGACACGCGAGGGTATAGCGCCGAAATAGTGGTCCTCAAGCTGCTGGTTCTTGGCGCTCTCGTGCCCCATGAGGGTACGGCCTGTCATCACCAGGTCGGGACGGGCCGAGTAGAGGGCCTCGTCGACGAGGAAGTATTCCTGCTCCCATCCGAGATAGGAGTTTACATGCTTGACATTCGGGTCAAAATAACGAGCTACGGCGGCTCCGGCCTTGTCAACGCTGCTCAGTGCGCGCAAGAGGGGGGTCTTGTAGTCGAGCGACTCACCTGTGTAGGAGATGAAGATGGTGGGGATACAGAGCGTCTTGTCCATGATGAACGCAGGCGACGATATATCCCATGCCGAGTAGCCGCGAGCCTCGAAAGTGTTGCGGATACCGCCGTTGGGGAAGCTCGACGCGTCGGGTTCCTGCTGCACGAGCAGCTTGCCGGTGAACTCCTCAACAACACCGCCCTTGCCGTCATGCTCTACAAAGGCGTCGTGTTTCTCGGCAGTGCCATCGGTGAGTGGCTGAAACCAGTGAGTGTAGTGGCGTGCGCCATTGTCGATGGCCCACTGCTTCATCCCTGCGGCCACGCTGTCGGCCACCTCACGCGAAAGTGGCTCCTTGTTGTCGATGGCATATACCAAGGCATCATAGGTCTTCTTGGGAAGATACTGGAACATCTTCTCACGATTGAACACATACTTGCCATAGTACTGCGCGGGGCGCTCGGCAGGAATTTCCACGGGGACGGCCTTGCGGTCGAAAGCCTCCTCCACTACTTTGAATCTCAACGTTGACATAATCTGTTGTTTTTAGTTGAATTATTTGTTTTTACGGGATGCTTATCCCACTTTATTATTTTCTATCGGATGATTGACGACAGCTTTTTAAGACGCTCGACAGCCTCCACGGTGTCCTCGTAACGCCCGAAGGCGGTAAGCCGGAAGTACCCCTCGCCCGACGGTCCGAACCCGACACCAGGCGTCCCGGCGATGTGGCATTTGTCGAGCAGCATGTCGAAGAACTCCCACGACGACATCCCCGCCGGGGTCTTGACCCATATATATGGGGCGTTTACACCACCAAAGACCTCCAGTCCGGCAGCCCTGACACCCTCGCGGAGAATGGCGGCGTTGCGCATGTAGTAGGCGATTGTCTCCTTGACCTGCTCACGACCTTCGGGAGCATAGAGAGCCTCGGCGGCACGCTGCACGATGTAGCTCGCGCCATTGAACTTTGTGCACTGGCGGCGATTCCACAGAGCGTTGAGCGACACCTCGCGGCCATCGCCGTCAACCCCTTTGAGAGCCTTGGGCACCACGGTGTAACCGCAGCGCAACCCCGTGAATCCGGCAGTCTTCGAGTAACTGCGAAACTCTATCGCCACCTCGCGTGCACCCTCTATCTCGTAGATGCTGTGGGGCACATCATCCTCGGTGATATATGCCTCATAGGCCGAATCAAAGAGTATCAGCGCGTTGTGCTTGCGGGCATAGTCGACCCACACCTTTAGTTGGTCGCGGGTCAGCGTAGTGCCCGTTGGGTTGTTGGGGTAGCAAAGGTATATCACATCGGGCACCTTGGCAGGAAGCGCGGGGACAAAGCCGTTCTCGGCCGTGCAAGGCATGTAGACGATGCGGCTCCAGCGACCGTCGGCCCCGAGTGTCCCGGCACGTCCAGCCATCACGTTGGTGTCGACATAAACCGGATAGACCGGGTCGGTCACGGCCACTATATCCTCTATCGACAGGATATCGCCTATATTGCCCGTGTCGCTCTTGGCTCCATCGCTTATGAATATCTCGTCGACCGCGATGTCGATGCCACGGGAAGCATAGTCATAGCGGGCTATCTTCTCGGCGAGGAAAGCATAACCTTGCTCGGGTCCGTAGCCGTGAAATGTGGAGGCATCCCCCTGCTCGGCTGCGGCCTTTTCAAGGGCAGCCACTGCTGCGGGACAGATGGGACGAGTGACGTCGCCGATGCCCATGCGTATAATCTCCACGCCGGGATGGCTCTCCTTGTACGCCCCTATCTTCCGCGCCACCTCCGAAAACAGGTAGCTCGCCTGGAGTTTACAGAAATTGTCGTTAACCTTTATCATAAGTGTCTATTCTTTTTTACCTTGTTTCTTCTTACCGTTCTTTCATCCTATCTTCCGTCAGCCCCTGCGGGGATACACCCCCTCAAACACCGTGGCCGCCGGGCCGGTCATATATACATGCGAGTCGTCGGCATTCCAGTGTATGTCGAGGTCGCCGCCGAGAAGCCTCAGCCTCACCTCGCGGCCACACCGCCCGGTAATCGCCGCCGCGACAGCCGTCGCACATGCCCCGGTGCCGCACGCCATCGTCTCACCGCTGCCGCGCTCCCACACCCTCATCCTTATCTCGGAGGGGGAGATGACCTCGGCAAACTCGATGTTGGCGCGGTCGGGCCACATGGGGTGCACCTCAAGCTCGCGGCCTACGGCGTGCACATCGACCTGCGACAGGTCGTCGACAAACACCACCCCGTGGGGGTTGCCCATCGACACGGCAGTGAGCTTCAGCTCTCCAGCGGCAGTCGCCACCGGCTCCTCGACCTTCTGCCGCCCCGAGCATATCACGGGCACCATCCCGGCGTCAATCACCGGCTCGCCCATATCGACCGTAACCGTATCGACCTTGCCATCCTTGAGATGGAGCCTCAGCACCTTCACCCCCGATAGAGTGTCGACCGAGACGGTAGTCTTGTCGGTAAGCCCCTTGTCGTAGACAAACTTCCCGACACACCGTATGCCGTTGCCGCACATCTTAGCCTCAGAGCCGTCGGCATTGAATATCCTCATCATGAAGTCGGCATTGGCGGAAGGAAGTATCAGAATGATGCCGTCGCCACCGACGCCGCAATGGCGGTCGCTCATCTCGACGGCAAGCTCATCAAGACGGTCGGGCACATGGTCCATACAGTCGATATATATGTAATCGTTGCTGATGCCGTGCATTTTTGTAAATCGTATCTCTTCCATCTTGATAGCTGTTGTGATGTTTGACGATGCAAAGATAAGCATTTTGTCACAAATAAAAATATTTTAATGAAAAAAATCGCGCTTTTTCTTATTTTTATTTGACATTTGTTTGTTTTACATCATTTTATGTGGCATTTTTCAACAAATACGCTTTCCATCGTACTAATTTGATATGATTTTTCGTTTTTACTCTCGATTTTGTTTCGGCAAAAATCCGTATCTTTACACGGAAAACCCATTTTTACTCATTAATTATACAACCTTTGATGAAAAGAGATTCAATCTACTCCATGCTTGCCGTCGCAGCCTTGACGGCCACGGCCTTTGCCTGCAAGCCCACGCAACATGCCGCTGATGCCCCAACCGAGGACGACGTTATCCTCCACGCCTGGTCGTGGTCGTTCAACACTATCGGGCAAAACATGAAGGATATTGCCGATGCCGGCTATGCCTATGTACAGACGTCGCCCGCCAATACCTGCTTTGTTGGCGACAACGGCGGTATGGCCCTCTTCAGCCAGGAGGGTGACTCGGTGATGGGCAAGTGGTATTACTACTACCAGCCGACCGACTGGAGAATCGGCAACTACATGCTCGGCAACCGCGACGAGTTCAAGGCCATGTGTGACAGCGCGGCAAAATATGGCGTGAAGGTCATCGTCGACGTGCTTCCCAACCACACGGCGGTAGACCACACAGCGGTGCTCGCGTCGCTCGACAGCGCGGTAGGCGGCCATGAGAACCTGTTCCACGCCAACGGCTTCAACGACATCATCGACTACAACGACCGCTACCAGTGCACCACCGGCAAGATGGGCGGCCTGCCTGACGTCAACACCGAGAATCCCGACTTCCAGTACTACTACATGCAGTATGTCAACGACCTTATCGCATGTGGCGCACGCGGATTCCGCTATGACACCGCAAAGCATATCGGACTCCCCTCGGACACTCTCGACGCCAAGGCCGAGCGCAACAACTTCTGGCCCATCTTCACCGGCCGCGAGCCGATACGCGACCTCACCCTGTCGATGCCCGACAGCCTCTTTATCTACGGCGAGGTACTTCAGGACAAGAACGTCAAGGAGGATGAGTACGCCGAGTTTATCGACGTGACCGCCTCCAACTACGGCCACGTGCTGCGCAACGCCCTCAATGCCGGCAACTACTTCGCCGACTCACTCGGCTCATGGCACCACAAGGCCGACCCCTCCAAGCTCGTGACATGGGTGGAGAGCCACGACACCTACTGCAACGCCCACGAGTCGGCAGCGATGAGCGACTCTCTCGTGCGCATGGGATGGGTGTTCCTCGCCGCCCGCCAGCACGGCACTCCCCTATTCTTCTCGCGCCCGATGAACAGCACGCGCCAGAACTACTGGGGTGACAACCGCATCGGCAAGCGCGGCAACGACGAGTTCAAGCATCCCGAGGTGGTCGCCGTCAACAAGTTCCGCCGCGCCATGCACGGGCAGCCCGAGACTGTAGCTGCCACGCCCGACGGCAAGGTCATCGAGGTGGCACGTGGCGACAAGGGGGCAGTCCTCGTCAACATATCCAACGAGGCCCAGACTGTATCTATCCCCACCACACTCCCCGCAGGCCAGTACAAGGACAAGGTGCACAATGTGGAGTTCAAGGTTGCCGACGGCAAGATATCGGGCACGCTTCAGCCCCTCACATCTTATGTCATCTATTAAGAGTTTATCTAAATCGGCTTACGTGAGTTACATTCCGTAACCACGGCCATACAGCAACAAAAGCGGGTAGTCGCCTTGGTGACTACCCGCTTTTGTTGGCATATTGCCATCAGCACTCTTTGCTTTAACAATTTTTATCCAAATAACAATTCGTCATTCATTCCTTGCCTACACTTTACAATTTCAATCCGTAAGCAATATTCATAGTCCATCTTTCAATATATAATCATCCAAGGGTTTCAAAGGCTTGTCGACAGCAAAATATGCTTTACAGCAGAAACGTTTTGCCATATGAAAAATTGTCACTATATTTGTCATGTAAAAACAACGCCAATCTTCTTAACTGAGATAGACCGCAAGTGCCACAGTCCAAGCACGGAGGTCGCCATGACAAGGACACTATGAATATCGCGTTTATGCGTCAAAGCCCCATCGGCAACGCATCCAATATTTGACCCTCCGAGTCAAGGCCCAAGCGGGAGATTGACTTACAGCAGCCAAATAATGAAACGCTTTTTCATACAAAATACTAAGTATACACTATTATTTAATTGTGATTAGAATTATTAATTACCAACTTAAACGCTATAAATCTAACGAAAACACGATCTAAGAACAGGGCGCCGTGAGGCGCCTTTTTCTTTAACGGATGTTGCAGAAAGAGGCAAATGTTGTAATTTTGCAATCCACGATGAGAAAGATTGACCGACAGACCGTGCAGCGCATACTCGACACCGCCGACATAGTGGAGGTGGTGAGCGACTTTGTGCACCTCAAGCGACGCGGCTCGGGATATATCGGGCTGTGCCCGTTCCACAACGAGCGCACCCCGTCGTTCTCGGTCTCCAAGACAAAGAATATCTGCAAGTGCTTCTCCTGCGGCAAGGGGGGCAGCCCGGTAAACTTCATCATGGAGCACGAGCAGATGAGCTACAACGAGGCCCTGCGTTATCTCGCCAAGAAATACAACATCGAGATACAGGAGCATGAGGTCAGCGAGGAGGAGCGGCGACAGGAGACCGAGCGCGAGAGCATGCTGGCAATCAACGAGTTTGCCATGCAGCACTTTGAGCGTAATATGACCGACACCGCCGACGGCCGCGACATAGGGCTGGCCTATTTCCGCGAGCGCGGCATCAACGAGGCCATGATAAAGCGATTCCACCTCGGCTATTCGCTCGACCGACGCAACGACCTGCTCGATGCCGCCCTGTCAAAGGGCTACAGCGAGAAATACCTCATCGACACGGGGCTATGCTCGCGCAACGACCGTGGGCAGGTCTACGACCGGTTCAAGAGCCGCGTGATGTATCCGGTGTTCTCGGTGTCGGGAAAGGTCATCGCCTTTGGAGGCCGCACACTGCGCACCGACAAAACCGTGGCGAAGTATGTCAACTCCCCCGAGTCGATAATCTACAGCAAAAGCCGCGAGCTATACGGACTGTATCAGGCCAAGCAGGCCATCGTCAAGCACGACAAGTGCATCCTTGTCGAGGGATACATGGATGTCATCTCCATGCACCAGTCGGGGGTGGAGAATGTCGTCGCGTCGTCGGGCACGTCGCTCACCGAGGGACAGATAAGGCTCATACACCGATTCACCGAAAATGTCACCGTGATATACGACGGCGACGCGGCGGGCATCAAGGCGTCGCTGCGAGGCATCGACATGCTGCTCGCCGAGGGGCTGAATGTGCGCGTGCTGCTGCTGCCCGACGGTCACGACCCCGATTCATTCGCCCAGTCCCACTCGGCGACCGAGCTGGAACAGTATCTCGCCGACAACGAGACCGACTTCATAAAGTTCAAGACCGGCATACTGCTGCGAGGGGTGGAAAATGACCCGATAAGCCGCGCCAAGGTCATAAACGACATAGTGAACTCCATCTCGGTCATCCCCGATGAAATCACGCGCAACGTCTACATCAAAGAGTGCAGCCGTATGCTCGACATCGGGGAAAAGGTGCTGTCATCGCAGGTGACACGCTTCCTCGCCGAGAAAATCGAGAAGCAACGCCGCGACTCGGAATACCGCCGCGCCACCGACGACACCTTATCATCAACCGACACCGCATCATCCACGGTAGCCGAGACAACCGCGACAGCAACCCCGGCAGAGGGGGGCAAGGCGATACAGACGCCATCAAGCTCCGCGGGAATATTGCGACCGTATGAACTGGCGGTGCTGAGATATGTGCTCAAATACGGGATGCTCAACTTCTGCGAAGCGGCCAACCCCGACGGCTCGACCGTGCCGATGAACGTGCTCGACTACGTGACTGTAGCCCTACAGGAGGATGACATAACCTTTTCCGACCCCGACGTGGCACGCATATTTGAAACCGCCCGTTCCATCGCCGCCACCGACTGGCCCGAGGCCGCCATGCGCTATCGCGCCGAGGCCGAGACTGACCGCGCACGCTATGTAGCCGAGGCCGAGACCCAATTGCGCACGCTCGATGCCGACGTGGCCACAATAGAGCGCAAGGAGCGCGAACTGCTCGCGCTCGCCGACGAGCGGCGCGAAGCGGCCATCGCCGACTATGCCGCATCGTTCCTGCAGCGCGTGCTCATCAGCCATCCCGACGACGCGACACGCCGCATCACCCTCGACCTCGTGAGCGAGAAATACACCCTCAGCAAGGTGCACACCAAATATGCCCGCATCGAGACCGAACGCGACCGCCTGGCCGACCTCGTGCCCCGCGCCGTCTATGAACTGAAGGACGCCATCCTCGACTGCGAGATACGCCGCATACGCGAGAGCATGAAACACGCCGCCCCTGAAGAGATACGTGAGCTCATGGCACGTCACATTGAGCTGTCGCGCATAAAGACCGAATTTGCCCACTATCTCGGCGACCGCATCGTCGCCCCCCGCAAATAGCACGCCCCACGGATAACCCGCGACGGCAAAATCCGAATTTGCCTGTCGGGGTATTGCTTATTACCCGATTATTTGTAATTTTGCGTAGTTAATCATATTTACATACCATGATATGCCCCACCGCGGGCCATTCATTGAAAACGTTCTTAAAAACTATAATTTTTAGTACCTAATCATGGCAGAAAAAAAAGAAAAATTGTTCGACCAGTTTCCCGCCGTCTCCACCGAGGAGTGGAGAGCCAAGGTAGACGCCGACCTCAAGGGCGTCCCCTTTGAGAAAAAGCTGGTGTGGAGGACAAACGAAGGCTTCAATGTCCAGCCGATGTACCGTGCCGAGGATATAGCCGACCTGAAGACCACCGACTCGCTCCCGGGCGAGTACCCCTATGTGCGTGGCACGCGCACCGACAACGAGTGGCTCACCCGCCAGGAAATCATCGCCTCGACCCCTGCCGAGGCAAACGCCAAGGCCCTCGATGCCCTTGAAAAAGGGGTCAACTCCCTTGGTTTCACCATCGGCAAGGAGGATATCACCCCCGAAGCAATCGCCACACTGCTCAACGGCATCGTCATCGAGGCCGTGGAGCTTAACTTCAAGACTTGCCCTCGCCATTCCGTAGAACTGGCCCGCGTGCTTGTCGACTATATCAAGAAAGCGGGAGCCGAGAAGACGTTCCGTGGTTCCATCGACTTCAACCCCTTCCGTCGCGCCCTCAAGCATGGCACAGAGTTTCCCGGCGATATCGCCACCCTCGCCATGGAGATGGTCGAGGCTGTCAAGGATGTGCCCGCGATGCGTGTCCTCGCCGTTGACTCGGTGATGTTGAGCAACGCCGGCGCATATATCACCCAAGAGTTGGGCTGCGCCCTCGCATGGGGTGCCGAGTGGCTCACGATGCTCACCGACAAGGGTCTCACGGCCGACGAGGTGGCACAGCGCGTGAAATTCAACATGGGCGTGTCGTCAAACTACTTTATGGAGCTTGCCAAGTTCCGCGCCGCCCGTATGCTCTGGGCACAGATTGTAGAGCAGTACAAGCCCGCGAGCAAGGACGCCTGCAAGATGGTGGCCCACGCCGTGACATCGGAGTTCAACCAGACCATCTACGATGCGCATGTCAATCTGCTGCGCTCGCAGACCGAGGCCATGTCGGCAGCACTTGCCGGGGTCGACTCCATCACCGTCACTCCGTTTGACACCCCCTACAAGACCCCCGATGCATTCTCGGAGCGCATCGCCCGCAACCAGCAGTTCCTCCTCAAGGAGGAGAGCCACCTCGACAAAGTGGTAGACCCTGCCGGCGGCAGCTATTACGTTGAGACGCTCACCGCTTCCATCGCCGCCGAGGCATGGAAACTCTTCCTCGACATCGAGGATAAGGGCGGATTCCTCGCCGAGGTCAACAACGGCGACATCCAGGCCGCTGTCAACGCATCGGCCGAGAAGCGCCATGCCGACGTGGCACGCCGCAAGGAGAGCCTGCTCGGCACCAACCAGTTCCCCAACTTCAACGAGATGGCAGCCGGCAAGATAGAGAAAGAGGGTGCATGTTCGTGCGGATGCAACCACGGACACGACGACAAGGAGAATGGCAAGGGGCTTTCGACCAAGCGTGCCGCCAGCGACTTCGAGGCCCTGCGCCTCGCCACCGAGCACGCCGCCAACCGTCCCAAGGTGTTCATGCTCACCATCGGCAACCTCGCCATGCGTCTCGCCCGCTCGCAGTTCTCGGCCAACTTCTTCGGTTGCGCCGGATACGAGATCATCGACAACTTAGGATTCAACACCGTGGATGAGGGCATCAAGGCGGCCCTCGACAAGCAGGCCGACATCGTGGTGCTCTGCTCAAGCGACGACGAGTATGCCGCTCTCGCCCCCGAGGCATTCAAGGCTCTCGACGGCCGTGCCGAGTTTGTAGTGGCCGGCGCACCCGCCTGCACCGACGAGCTGAAGGCCGCCGGCATAGAAAACTTTATCCACGTGCGCAGCAACGTGCTTGAGACACTTCAGGCATTCAACGCCAAACTTCTTAAATAATCCTATCGACACAATGAGACCCGATTTCAAATCAATAGATATTACCGCCGACGCTTTCGGTCAGCAGCACGCTCCCGTAGCCCACGGCGAAGACTGGCTCACCCCCGAGCTTATACCCGTAAAACCGATCTACACCAAGGATGACCTTGAAGGCATGGAGCACCTCAACTATGTTGCAGGTATCCCACCGTTCCTCCGCGGCCCGTACAGCGGCATGTACGCCATGCGTCCCTGGACCATACGCCAGTATGCCGGATTCTCCACCGCCGCCGAGTCAAACGCTTTCTACCGCCGCAACCTCGCGTCGGGACAGAAGGGACTCTCCGTGGCGTTTGACCTCGCCACCCACCGCGGCTACGATGCCGACCACGAGCGCGTAGTCGGCGACGTCGGCAAGGCCGGCGTGTCGATATGCTCGCTTGAGGACATGAAGGTGCTCTTTGACGGCATACCCTTGAACAAGATGTCAGTGTCGATGACCATGAACGGTGCCGTGCTCCCCGTCCTGGCGTTCTACATCAACGCGGGCCTTGAGCAGGGCGCAAAGCTCGAAGAGATGGCCGGTACGATACAGAACGATATCCTCAAGGAGTTCATGGTGCGCAACACCTATATCTATCCCCCCGAATTCTCGATGCGCATCATCGCCGACATCTTCGAGTACACCTCGCAGCACATGCCCAAGTTCAACTCCATCTCCATCTCGGGCTACCACATGCAGGAAGCCGGCGCGACATGTGACATCGAGCTTGCCTACACCCTCGCCGACGGTCTCGAATACCTCCGTGCGGGTGTCAACGCCGGCATGGACATCGACGCATTCGCGCCGCGCCTGTCATTCTTCTGGGCCATCGGCATGAACTTCTTCATGGAGATAGCCAAGATGCGCGCCGCCCGTATGCTCTGGGCCAAGATTGTGAAGCAGTTCAACCCCAAGAACCCCAAGTCGCTCGCCCTGCGCACCCACTCCCAGACCTCGGGATGGTCGCTCACCGAGCAAGACCCGTTCAACAACGTGGGCCGTACATGTATCGAGGCTATGGGCGCGGCTCTCGGCCACACCCAGTCGCTACACACCAACGCCCTCGACGAGGCTATCGCGCTGCCGACCGACTTCTCGGCACGTATCGCCCGCAACACCCAGATATACATCCAGGAGGAAACCTACATCACCAAGGAGATTGACCCCTGGGCAGGCAGCTACTACGTCGAGTCGCTCACCAACGAGATTGCCCACCGCGCATGGGAGCATATACAGGAAATCGAGAAGCTCGGCGGCATGGCAAAGGCCATCGAGACCGGTATCCCCAAGCTCCGCATCGAGGAGGCATCGGCACGCACCCAGGCGCGTATCGACTCCGGCCGTCAGACCATCGTGGGTGTCAACAAGTACCGTCTTGAAAAGGAAGACCCCATCGACATCCTTGAGATTGACAACACCGAGGTGCGCAACTCGCAGGTGGCACGTCTCGTGGACCTCAAGGCCCACCGCGACGAGGCAGCAGTGAAGAAAGCCCTTGAGGCCATCACCGAATGCGTACGCACCAAGGAGGGCAACCTCCTCGACCTTGCCGTCAAGGCAGCCGGCGTCCGCGCCACCCTCGGGGAGATTTCAGATGCCTGCGAGGAGGTCGTAGGCCGTTACAAGGCAGTAATCAGAACAATTTCAGGCGTGTACAGCAACGAGACAAAACAGGATGCCGACTTCATCAAGGCACAGCAGATGTGCGAGGAGTTTGCAAAGCGCGAGGGCCGTCAGCCCCGCATCATGATCGCGAAAATGGGTCAGGACGGACACGACCGTGGCGCAAAGGTTGTCGCCACAGGATATGCCGACTGTGGATTTGACGTGGATATGGGACCCTTGTTCCAGACACCCGCCGAGGCAGCCCGTCAGGCTGTTGAGAACGACGTCCACATTCTCGGCGTCTCCTCGCTCGCGGCAGGTCACAAGACCCTCATCCCGCAGGTCATCGAGGAGCTGAAGAAGCTCGGACGCGAGGACATCATGGTCACCGCCGGCGGCGTAATCCCCGCTCAGGACTACGACTTCCTCTACAAGGCCGGCGTCGCCGCCATCTTCGGCCCCGGCACCCGCATCCCCTACTCCGCCATAAAGATGCTTGAGCTACTCAACGCCGAGTAATCACCCTCGAATAGGAGTCAACACAGCCAAAGCGGGCGCAGCAAAAAATGCTGCGCCCGCTTTATGTTTTGCGGAAACAAAATAAGGGTCGAAAGCCCCTTTCACTCTCCATATTTGAACAATATTGCGGCACGCGGCGTCCATATATTTTTACCACATGAGAACATAAAAATCACCGGATTTTGTGGACTTGGGGAGAATGTGTATCTTTGGAGATATTCGACACCTTAATACAGATACAACTTAATATAAGACGACATTTATGGAAAGGTTTTCAGGAAATATTGACGGGTTGCTGCGGTTTATGGACGCGAGCGTCTGCAACTTTTATGCGGTGGATACGCTGCGCAAGATACTTGACGGCGAAGGGTACACGATGCTAGACCGGCGCGATGCATGGCATCTGACGCCGGGAGGCAAATATTACGTGACAGCCAACGACTCGGCATTGTTTGCCTTTGTCGTGGGGCACGGCGCGGCATCCGACGGGTTCAAGATAATCTCGGCGCACAGCGACTCGCCGGGATTTCGCATCAAGCCCCACGCCGAGATGATATGCGACGGCAATATCGTGAAACTCAATACCGAGGTGTACGGTGGGCCGATATTATACACGTGGTTTGACCGCCCGCTGTCAATAGCCGGGCGTGTCATCCTGCGCGGCAGCGACCCCCTGCGCCCCTTGACGCGGCTCGTGCGCATCGACCGTCCGCTGCTGACCATCCCCCACCTTGCCATCCACTTCAACCGCGCCGTCAACGACGGCAACCCGCTGTCGCGGCAGAAAGATATGCTCCCCGTGCTCGGCCACATCAATGACGCCGCCGAGCGCGAGGGGCTGTTGCTGCGCCTCATCGCCGCCGAGCTACAGGTAAGTGAGCGCGACATCCTCGACTTTGACATCAACCTCTATGACACCACCCCCGCGTGCCTCATAGGGCTTGACAATGAGTTTGTCTCCTCGGGCCGTCTCGATGACCTGTCGATGGTACATGCCGCCGTGTCGGCATTGACCGCCTCGACCTCCGACCAGCGGATGACGCGCGTGATGGCGATATTTGACAATGAAGAGACCGGCAGCGGCACAAAGCAGGGGGCGGCATCCCCCGTGCTTGAGCACCTGTGCCGTCGTATCACGGCCGCACTCGGCGGCAGGGAGGAGGATTATCTGAGGGCGGTCGCCTCGTCGTTCATGATTTCGGCGGACGATGCCCACGGCATCCACCCCAACTACCCCGAGAAGCACGACCCGACCAACCACCCCGTGCTCGGCGGCGGCCCGGTGATAAAGATAAACGCCAACTGCAAGTATATGACCGATGCCGACTCGGCGGCGGTGTTCCGCACCGTCTGCGAGGAGGCGGGAGTGCCCGTGCAGTACTTTGTCAACCATTCGGACGTTGCCGGAGGATCGACCCTCGGCAATATCCTGACGTCGCAGATAGACCTGCGAGGCGTCGACATGGGGGCCGCGCTGTGGGCGATGCACTCCGTGCGCGAGACCGCCTCGGCACGCGACCACCTCGACATCATCCGCGCCTTTACCCGGTTTTACGACTGCTGACGCCCCTGCGGGAGTGCAAAGTTCAAAGTGCAGAGGTCACAGTTTGGTTCTTTACTTTCCCGAAAAGATGACTAACTTTGCGGCATGGAATGGTTAGAAACTGTGTTTTGCCAACATTCGCCGTTGCAGGCGGTGATTGTACTGTCGGTGATTATTGCCGTAGGACTTGGTTTGGGCAAAATCCACCTGTTTGGCATCTCGCTGGGTGTCACGTGGGTGTTTTTTGCGGGTATCCTTGCGGGGCACTTCGGGCTGTCAATCGACCCGGCGATGCTCAACTATGCCGAGAGTTTCGGCCTCGTGCTCTTTGTCTACGAACTCGGGCTTAAAGTGGGCCCGGGCTTCTTCAGCTCATTCCGCAAGGGGGGCGTAAAGCTCAATATGCTCGGGCTTGGCACGGTCATCCTCGGCACGCTGACCGCCATCGGCCTAAGCATTGCACTCGGCATCTCGATGGCCGACATGGTGGGCATATTGAGCGGCGCGACCACCAACACCCCGTCGCTCGGCGCGGCACAGCAGACCCTGCAGCAGATCGGGCTGTCGGCCAACGGTGCGGCATTGAGTTGTGCCGTCACCTATCCCCTCGGCGTGGTTGGGGTGATACTCGCCATCGTGACAGTGAGGAAACTGTTCGTGCGCCCCTCGGACATCTGCACCGCCAGCCACGAGGAGGAGAACCACACGTTCATCGCCACGTTCCAGGTGCTCAACCCGGCAGTGTTCGGCAAGACCGTGCGTGAGGCGGCGGCACTCTCCGTGCCAAAGTTTGTCATCTCCCGCCTGTGGCACGACGGGGCGGTGAGCATACCCACCTCCGAGACCGTGCTCCATAAGAACGACCGCATCCTCGTCATCACGACCGAGGAGGATGTGGCGGCACTGACGGTGCTGTTCGGGCAACAGGAGCAAAAGGACTGGAACGCCGACGACATCGACTGGAACACCATAGACCGCACGCTCATATCCAAGCATATCATCGTGAGCCGCCCCGAGATAAACGGGCGCAAACTCGGCTCACTGCGCCTGCGCAACACCTACGGCATCAATATAAGCCGTGTGCTGCGCAGCGGCGTGAAGCTCCTTGCCACTCCCCAGCTCGTATTGCAGCTCGGCGACCGCCTCACAGTCGTCGGCGAGGCCAAGTCGATAGAGAAAGTGGAGAAAGTGCTCGGCAACACCGTCACCGCGCTCAAAGACCCCAACCTCGCCGCCATCTTCATCGGCATCGTGCTCGGGCTGTTGCTCGGTGCAATACCAATCGCTATCCCCGGCATCTCCACTCCCGTCAAGCTCGGTCTTGCCGGAGGGCCGATTGTCGTGGGAATACTCATGGGACGGTTTGGCCCGCAATTCCACCTCGTCACCTACACGACCCGCAGTGCCAACCTGATGCTGCGCGGCATAGGGCTGTCGCTCTATCTCGCGTGTCTCGGTCTTGACGCGGGCGCCCATTTTCTCGACACCATAATGCGTGCCGACGGGCTGATGTGGATTGGAGTGGGATTTGTAATAACGATTGTCCCCGTGATGATAATGGCATTGGTGGCGATGCGCGCGTCACGCCTTGACTTTGGCTCAACCTGCGGGATGCTATGCGGGGCGATGGCCAATCCGATGGCACTCAACTATGCCAACGACACACTGCCCGGCGATAATCCGGCTGTGAGCTATGCTACTGTCTACCCGTTGGCGATGTTCTCGCGGGTGGTGATTGCGCAGTTGCTGGTGTTGAGTTTCTTGTAAAATTAAGGGGGCAAAACTCGCCGATTAGCTTGAGATGTAGGGAGGGTTTTGCAACACCCTCATGACCTTAGCCCTCGGCCTTGGAGGAGAGGGCTTGCCAGAGAGGGTCGTCGGGGACGGGGGCGGTGACGTCTATCTCCTTTTTTGAAACGGGGTGGATGAAGCGGATGCGGCGTGCCATCAGGGAGATGCTACCGTCGTGGTTGCTGCGGCGGGCGCCATATTTCAGGTCGCCCTTGATGGGGCATCCGATGGCAGAGAGCTGCACGCGTATCTGATGCTTACGACCCGTCATAAGATTGACTTCAAGCAGGTTGTAGCGGTCGCCCGTGGCTATGTGGCGGTAAGAGAGCACCGCCTCCTTTGCGCCGGGACGCGGCGTTGGGGACGCATACGACTTGTTGTTGCGCTCGGTCGAGGTGATATAGTGGGTCAGCGTGTCCTCCTCCTTGGGAGGCGTACCGGCAGTGACAGCCCAATAGGTCTTGTGGACATCGCCGTTGCGGAACATCTCGTTCATACGCGACAACGCCTTGGAGGTCTTGGCGAACACCACCACTCCCGCCACCGGGCGGTCAAGGCGATGGACCACGCCGCAGAACACATTGCCGGGCTTGGCATACCGCTCCTTAATCCAGTCGCGCACAATGTCGACAAGCGGCTTGTCGCCCGTCTTGTCCCCCTGCACAATCTCGCCCGGAGCCTTATTAACTATGATTATATGATTGTCTTCGTAGAGTACCTCCATAGCCCTACTCCTCTGAGGTGGAAGAATAGCGCACATGATTGACCGCACGCAACACATTGCAGAGCACGCGACTCCAATAACCCTCGAAATCCTCTTTCAATGCCACCAATCCCACAGCAACGACAGGCTCGGGAGCGTCCTTGACCATCTCGATGAAGTTGTAGAGCGGCTGAAATATGTCGGCAAGCCCCTCGGAGATACTTGCCGAGATGGGGGTGTCGGAATATTTCATATCCTCCTCAAACACTTCAAGGTACACGTCATCGGCGCCAAACAGGTTTTCAAGGTTGCGGCGCACCGAGTCATAATAGTCCTCCTCTATGGCATTTTCAAGGTAGGGATCCTCATCGTCGGGGACATCGACACGCAGGTCGGTTGCAGCTATATAGAGGCGCGGCAGCAGCCGCAGCATCGAGGCGACAAACTCGTCGCGGGAAGCCTCACGCACATTTTCGAGAGCCTCGCAGTACTCGTTGCAGAGGGCGATAAGCGCGAGGGCATTGGTATTGAGAGTGGATTGGATATTCATCTGTTTCACTTTGCGTTGTCGGCACGGTAAAGACCATGCTCCATTATATAATCATAGACCCCTGCGGGGAGAAAAGCGCGCATATCCTTGCCGCTCGCGATGCCGTCGCGTATAAATGTGCTCGACAGCTCGATGACAGGAGCATCGACGAGTGTCACACCCGCCGGGAGTGTAGCCGGATCAATGAAATGCCCCGGACGGGGATATACAATGACACCATACTCGTCAATGATGCGCTGATAGTCTTTCCAACGCGAGAAATTGACCCAATTGTCGGCTCCGATGATGAGTTTGAAGCGGTAGGATGAGTGCAGGTCGCTGAGGGCGTCGAGAGTATTGATGGTGTAGGAGGGGCGTGGCATAGACAGCTCGATGTCACACACCGCCACATCGGGAGCCTCGGCCGTGGCGCGGTTGAGCATCTCCAGACGCACGGCATCGTCGAGCAGCCCATCAGGATTTTTCAGCGGATTCTGGGGCGACAGGTTAAACCACACGTGCTCTATCTCGGTCCACTGGCTGAGATAGGACGCCAACATCATATGCCCGATATGGACGGGGTTGAACGAGCCGCCAAATATTCCTACTGTCTCCATTTCACTCATTTTTTTACGGAAAGGCTTATGGGCGATAACCTGGTCATACGGTCACGACAGGTCGCGACCCTACGGGTTCTGCCACAAATTGCTTTATGATAGTGTCTGTCTGCATAACAGCCTCGCCAAGGTCTTCGTTCACGACCGTCGCGTCAAACTGCGGGGCAAACCCTATCTCGTAGGCGGCCTTTGCCACGCGCTCCTCGATGACCTCGGGCGCATCGGTGGCTCGCCCGACGAGGCGGCGGCGCAACTCGTCGATCGAAGGGGGCATGATGAAGATGCTGAGGGCGCGGTCGCCATACTGACGCTTGACATTGACGCCACCCTTGACGTCTATGTCAAGTATGACATTGTGGCCCTCGCCGCAGACGCGCTCTATCTCGCTTTTCAGCGTGCCATAGAAACGTCCCGGATATACCTCCTCATACTCCACAAACTCGTCGCGGGCGATACGGTCGCGAAACTCGGTCTCGGTCAAGAACCAATAGTGCACGCCGTTCTGCTCAGCTCCTCGCGGGGAGCGGCTTGTCGCCGAGACCGAAAACTGCATGTCTATCTCGCCACGTTCCAACAATTTGCCTATGATAGTGCTCTTGCCGCAACCCGAAGGCGCGGATATGATGATAATCTTGCCTTGCTTCATAGCCTCCATTACATCACGTTGAGCACCTGCTCCTTTATCTGCTCCAGCTCATCCTTCATGCGCACGACGAGACGCTGCATGTCGGCATGATTGCTCTTGGAGCCGAGCGTATTGATTTCACGTCCCATCTCCTGACTGATAAACCCGAGTTTCTTGCCCTGTCCGTGCCCCGAGTCCATCGTCTCGATGAAGTAGTCGAGATGTTGGGTGAGACGCTGTTTCTCCTCGTTGATGTCGAGCTTCTCGATATAGAATATCATCTCCTGCTCAAGGCGCGACTTGTCATAGTCGATATTGTCGAGGCGGCAGAGCGCATCCACGATGCGGGCACGTATCTTGGCGACACGCTCGGTCTCAAACTGCGGCACCTCGGCAAGGCGCGCGCGAATGTTTGCGACACGCGATGAGAAAAACTCGTACAGCTTCGCGCCCTCGACCCCACGATAATCCATCAGCGACTCTATCGCCGAGTCAACCGCTGTCATAAGAGCCGTCGACTCCTCATCGGAGACAGTGCCCGGCTGCTCTGTGTGGAACACGTCGGGGAAGCGCATCAGCACGCCATACCAATCGGCCGGCGTCGGGATGCCGAGCGCGGCCGAAGCCTCCTCAATCTGATGCTTGTACGCCTGCATCGCGGCGACATTGAGCGTCGATGTGCCCTCGGCGTGCATATTTTCAACGGATATGATCAGGTCAACCTTGCCCCGCTCAAGACGCGCGCCTACACGGTTGCGTATCTCAAGCTCCTTTTCACGGAAAGCGGCGGGAATGCGTGCCGAGATGTCGAGTTGCTTGCTGTTGAGCGACTTTATCTCGACTGTGATTTTTTTATCGGGCAGTTCGACAACCGATTTGCCGAAGCCGGTCATGGATAATATCATGGTCGTAACTGTTTTTAGTCAATACCGGATGAATAGAGACATCCGCGACATATGCCTGTTCCATGGCATATATCGCGGATGCAAATATACAAATATTTATGGGTCTCGCCAAAAAGTCGCTATGGCTTGAATGTCACCGACTGGAACGGGCAGTCGCGCAGCACAGGCCAACCGCCCGCCATATCCCACACCTTATTGAAGTCAAAACCGCCGTAGGTATTCTTGTTGGAACGGTTCTCGTCGGTCACATATCCGTTGGAACACCAAGTCTTGCTCACTCCATCATTGTACATATACAAATGATCGTGGTGAAACGAGCCTGACTTATGTGTGCCTATCGTCCCGTTGCCGTGTGACACCTTGCCGAAGTTGACGCAACGATATATATTGGAGAATATGTCGGCATAGCCCAGGATGCCCCCATTGTCGGAATTCGACTTTGAGGGTATGTCAGCCATATTGTAACAGTCATATATGATCGCACCGGGCTTCAGGGCATCACCTGAGCCTTCTTCAAGATAGCCCGCGACACCGCCGATACGTGAAGATGAATTATTACAAACTATCTCACCCTTGTTGCAGCAATTGTATACCGCCGGATTATAGTCAATCTTGTTGGTCGCCCCCTTGGGGTCGCGTCCCGCCGAACCGAGGATGCCGCCGATACCGTGCACCTCACCCGAAGAATGGACGCGGCCGTGGTTGGCACAAGACGCTACGTTGACATGCGTACAGACCAAGTTACCTATGATGCCGCCTACCGCAGTATCATGACCACCGTAGCTTTCCACCTCGCCATAGTTGGCAAGATGGTTGAACGTCTGATCGTGCCCTGTCCCGGCACCTATGCCGATACCGCCAACGACACCGCCGACGTTGCCCGAGCCTTCGACCGCCCCGGTGTTGACGAGCCATGAGAAACTTTGGGTCTTGTGAGTCGGATCGATACAGCCGGCTATACCGCCCGTGTAGTTGTCACCCTTGACAGAAGCGTAGTTTATGCAGTCATTGAACGTGGCCCCATAGTCAACCTTGCCCGCGATACCGCCGGTGCACTCCTTGCCGCGCACTGTTCCCAAGAATGTCACATCGGTAAGTTTCACGTCACTCGCATAGCCGGCGATGCCGCCTGTGTGCTGGCGCGAACCTGTGACGGTACACTTGACCGAAACGCCGGTAGCTGTGGTGTTGTGCATATAGCCTACCACGCCGCCGACAAACGTATTGCCCGACACCTCGCCGTTGAATCGCGAGGTAAACCGTGAGGAGGGAGGCACCTGCACACCCTTGCCATTCTCGGCATAGTCAAAGCGGTTATTGTCGGTCAGACGGCTGTTGTCGTCGCTGTAGCCGACAAAGCCTGCAACACGGTCATTGCCCTTGATTTTCATTGTCGATGACGTGAACGAGACCTTCGACATGTCAAGGTCAATGTAATGGGCCTCCCCGGCAAAACCGCCTACGCAGTTGCCCGTACCTGACACATTGGCGGCGACACGCACACTCGACTTCATCGACGGCGAGCCTTTGATTTTGCCGAAAAGGCCTCCGACCGAATTGTTGCCCTTAATACCGGCGGCGTTATGGTCGACAATGACACGGTTCGCGTCATCAGCGCCACTGAATGTGAGCGAAGCACCGCCGTTTATCTCGCAATATCCCGCAAAGCCGCCAATCTCGTCGCCGCCCGACACGATGGAGGAGACGCTGCAACCCGACACTGAGACAGCCCCGTCGAGCGTAATCATGCCGAAGATGCCGCCGACACCCTTCCCGGAGCCGCCGCCGACCGGGCACATCATCCCTACACCCGACACGGTTGCGGGCGACGACACGTGCCTCACGATGCCGACAACCCCGCCGACGCAACTGCCCCCATTGCCCTGAATGATGTTGACATCCCCATCCTCGGAGCTGACCGTGTGCTGCAAGGTTATATCCGAGAGGTTGAATGTCCCGCTGAGGTCGCCGACAACGCCGCCGACATACTCATTGCCGACAAGCAGGAACTTGCGGTCGGCCGTAGTCATATTCTTCACTGTCAGCGCGCCGCCATCCATCTTGCCGACCACGCCGCCAACACGTGAACGCCCCTTGACGGTAGCCTGCAAATCAAAGTTCTCGACCGTCAGCGAGCCGTTGAGCCGTCCGACAAGCGCGCCGCAATTGTCGATGTCGCCCCCTATCGTGCCCTCGACCTTTATATCGCGTACCGACACCGTGCCCGAGGCCGTGCCGGCAAGCACGCCACAGTCGGCACTCATCTTTGTCAGCGAGACACCCGAGAGGGTCAGACTGTGTATCTCCGCGCCATTGAGCAGCGAGGAGAACAGCCCGATGCCGCTATCCTTGTCGGGGTCGCCGGCTCCGACATAAAAGAGATTGGAAATCGTGAAGCCGCCTCCGTCATAATTGCCGGCAAAAGGCACACTAAACCAGCCTCGGCCGTCGGCATCGCTACCTCGGGGAGGGGCCTCAAACGAGGCTGTCTGACGGAAATATCTCCCTGCCCCACTCTGCGGGTCGCGCGACAGGTTGACTATCAACGACGAGAAATCGCCCGATGTGCCTATCAGATAGGGGTCTTCGGCTGTGCCAACCCCTTTCAGCCCCATGTAATTGACAGCCTCCTCGCTCACCAGGTGGAGCATCTCGTCCTTGAAATGCACCCGCAGACGGCCGCCGAGATGACCGCCGTTATACATGCGCATTGTCAGGAAATACTCCCCGTCGGGTATATTCTCGCTCGCAGGGAGGGTCAAGCCACACTCCATGTTGCCATCGCGCACGGTGCACATCGTCTCATAATCCCGCTTGTCGCCGCCGTCGACAGGCATGAGTGTCGTGATGACAGCCTGAACCGACTCGGGTGCCATAAACAGAGAGTTGGAGAGCGTGAAATAACTGGTCTTGAGGTCTCCGCTGACCTTCAGTGTCGAGCCGGATGAGGGGTCGACGCGATAGTCCTGCGTGTCGTCGCATGAGACTGTCCCAAGCCCCGACATGAGGGCCACAATCAGGTATATTATTGTCTTTTTCATTGGTTGTCTATGTTTGGTTTATTACTTATTTACGGTATTCCGAGAAGTTGGGGACAGGACAGCCCGACGAGCCGCCACCCATGCTCCACCGGCTGTTGGAATAGCCGATGTCAAATCCGAGAGCCCTCGAATAGTGGAAGTACGCATCGTTATACTCCCAATCCTTGACATAGGAGTTCTGATCGGCAATCTCCTCCCTTGTCAACGGTATATAGCCGTCCTCGACAAGACGCTTCACCTTATCGTAAAGCGACATGTTCGACCCCAGCAACACGTTGTCGGTCATGCTGCCGTCGTTTATGGACGAATACCCGTGTCCGAGCGCGATGTTGTGCTTTACCGATACCTTGGGACGCTGATGGGCGATAAGCTGGCGTCCATCGGATGTCAGGCACGAACCCATATTGAGGCAATCGCGCAGGATGCCGTTGTCCTGCAACTTGCCCACGAGGCCGGCTGCCTTATCGCCGGCGCATGAAACGTCGCCGGCATTGACACACTGGGATATGATGACCGCATTTTCGGCAAACTCCACACAACTCTTGGTGATGGCATTGAGACCACCGGCAAGAGCCGTAGCCGACCCGGCGACGATAAATGCGGCGGCTGTTCCTCCCGAAGCCACGGTAGCACCGATAGCGGCTACCGTTCCCACAGCGATACACACTCCGGCCACAACCTCGTGGATGATGGCAGTGGTCTGATGCTGTTTCTCCAAGTCTTCCATACGCTCCACACGTGCCTCGTTGATGGCGTCGTTGAACTTTTCATCGTTGCCCTCCTGCTCATACCATCCGAGCAGCGAGCCAAGATTGCCGTTATACTTTCCGATGACGTCGCGGTCAAAACCGTTAAGGCTATAACCATCATATGACCCGCGCATGGTGTTGATGCGGTCGGCCACAGCTGTGCAGCCGGCATTGATGGCACTGTGGAGGGATGCCTCCATCTCGCTCTCGGTCTCGGGATTGAGCAACTCGTCTATCGTGTAGCCGAACATCCCGATATCAGCCCCTGTCACAATCACGTGGGAGGTAATCTCCGTTATCTCAAGCACAGTGACAAACGTATGGGCGCTCTCCTCAAGAAAATGGCCGGTAACACCTATGACAGGCCCTGCAACGGCCAAAAGTATCTCGGCCGAGCCGATAACGCAGTCGGCAATCTGGGCGGCTGTCCACTCGCGAGGGTCGCCAATTTCGCCGACGATTCCTCCCAGCGGGCCGTCGCCCGTGCTCTTGACGGTGGCAAAGTTGCCGCAATAGTTTATCATGGTGTTGTTGCCGCCAAGCCCGAGCACGCCGCCCGTATAGCGGCCGGCGGATGTCACCTCGCCATAGTTGTGGTCGAGGGCGAGAGAGCCCCATGTCGTCTTGCCGACTACGCCCGACACGTGGGTGGAGCCTTTGACCTTGCCCGAATTTACAGCGTTGTGGGCCACGGCGAGCGATGTGTTGCCGGCTATGCCGCCCACAAAATCCGAGCCGCTGACCTCGGCGGTGTTATACACGCCGTAGCAGCCAAACTGTGACTCGCCGCATATGCCGCCTACGCCCGACTCGCCTGTCACCGTGCCCTCGTTGCCGCACCATCTGACGACCGCGCTGTTGAACATGTAGGCATCCCTGTCGCTCCCTTTGATACGGGTTGAGCCGACGATGCCCCCCACTCCATCCTTGCCATCAATCGGGGCAGTGTTGGTGGAGGCCGATATCCACGACATCCCCGTGCCGCCGGCTATGCCGCCGACGCCGATGCCGCTTGTGCCCGAAGACCCGCGATAGTCGGTCGCGCCATGTATCGGGGCGACGTTGCTGCACGCCGAGACGCAGAGGGTATCGGCTGTGCCGATGATGCCGCCGGCGCCGGAATAGCGGCCCGTGACCTCGGAGGCGTTGGTGCAGTCCTGGATGTCGGCACGGGAATAAAGCCCCGCGCCACCAACAAGACCGCCGACATTATAGCTACCGCTCACCTTGGCGCCCCGGCTGTCGCAACCTGAGACGAGGGTCGAGGTGTACATATCAAGACCGCCAACAAGACCGCCTATGCACGCGCTACCGTCCGAGCCTTTTACCGTCGTGTCCTTTACGTCACAGCCAATCATCGACGAGCGCGAGCAGCCCCCGTCATCGCCGGCAGAGATAAACGCGCCGACGAGACCGCCGACGGCAAAGTTACCCGTGATGTCGGAGTTGGCGACTGTCACGTCGGAGATAGTGCCCTTATAGACGTATCCAAACAGTCCGATACCCGCCGACGAGGGGCGATTGATGTAGAGTCCCGTTATCTCATTGCCTATATACACACCACGGAAAGGGGTGTTCGTGTCGGCTCCGATAGGATTCCACCCATACTGCATGTCACATTGGCACGACGCCTGAAACATGTCGATAGGCTGTTCCTGACGGAAATATGTCTCGGGGGTAATCTTTGAGTTGGTGGCGTCGGCATTAACATAGTCTTTCAGACGTATCAGAGACTCGTAGCTCGATATTATATATGGCGACTCCTTTGTCCCGTCGCCCGACAGGCCAATCTCGTCATCATAGCTGTCGAGGACAGTTACATTACCGTTGCTCACCGATATGCGGCAGCCGAGTCCGTATTGCGAAGTGGGGAAACGCTCGGCATAGTGCAGCAGCGAGGGGTTGTCATTGGTCGAATACTCAAAGTAGAGCAATCGGTAGACGCCGTCACGCAGTCCGACATCAAAGGTGATGTTGGAGACATCGCCCGATCGCTCGTGGACCCCTTGACGCGAGAACACAGTGCCGTCGGCCGCCGCAAGGCTGCATTTGAAATTAGAGGCGGTGAACCGGGAGGTCTCCTCCCCGAGCGAAAAACTGCGCACGTCTCCCACATAGTTGTCCGTGCCGTCGGGCGTCACGTCGTCGGGGAGCTTGTCCTCCTCACACGACATCAGACACAGCAGTGATGACAGCAACAGATAGTTGATTGGTTTCATCAGCATTACATTTAGAAATTTGCACCTAAAATCGGCTGCAAATCTACCTCACACCGCATCCAATGCCGTAAAACCGACGCGACAATTCCGCCACGCCACGCGACAATTCTGCCAACGCCTTGATTTGGCGTCCACTACATATCCTATCGTTTTTGTGCTTTGGAGCGGTATTCCGAGGGGGGCAGCCCATAAGCGTCACGGAAATTGCGTTGGAAAGAGCGCAACGTGCCAAAGCCCAATTGCTCGGCAATGGCCGTCACAGGCATATCCACGCTCTCGGTCAGCAAACGGCAGGCATGGCGCAACCGCCACCCGGTGATATATTCCACCACCGACTGCCCATGTTCACGTCTTATCATCGCGGCAACGACCCTCTCGGGCATTTCTACCGCCGCAGCAAGCTCGCGCCGCGACAGCGACGCCTCTCGGTAAGGCTCGGAATAGGACATGTAGTTGTCAAGTCTCTGCATTGGCGTCAATGCCATGCCTGTCGCCTCCTCTGCCAAATCGGTCCCGGTCTTATCAACACTTTCCGAACCGATATACTCACTGAGGCACGATTCAAGGAACAGATTACGGCGATGCAACCGGCGTATATACACCACGGCGACGACAAGCAACGCCACAAGAAGCAGCACCACGAGAGATATTACGACCAGTACAACAGGAGACATCATAAGACAAATTTAGCGAAAATCTTTCTTATTTGCCGGGCATCGGAATAATATTCGTAATTTTGCACCAATATATATAATCTGATTATGCCGGTAATACTTAATATCGAGACCTCGACCGACGTCTGCTCGGTAGCAGTGACCGCCGAAGGCATGGTGATGAGACACTATGAGCACGATGGCGGTCAAAACCACGCCGCGTTGTTAAGCGGTTTTATCAAAAACTGCCTTGACTTTATAGCGGAGAGGGAAATGAAGCTGGAAGCCGTAGCGGTGAGCATCGGCCCGGGGAGCTATACGGGATTGCGCATCGGCCTGTCAGAGGCCAAGGGGCTGGCATATGCCCTTGACATACCGCTTATAGGCATCCCTACGTTGCAGATCATGGCGGTAAGCGTCATGTTCAACCGCTGGGTCGACGAGGATGTGCTGTTTGCCCCGATGATTGATGCCCGACGCATGGAGGTGTACACCTCGGTGCTCGACATGGGACTTACCCCCCTGCTGCCCGACACGCCGATGATACTCGACGGCGACAGCTATGCCGAATACCTCGCCGAGAAGCCGGTGCTGTTCTTCGGCAACGGCAGCGACAAGTTCCAAGGGGTCGTCAGCCACCCCAACGCACGCTTCATCCCCGGCATACGCCCCCTCGCGGTCGACATGCTCGCCCTGGCTGAACGCGCCTACGCCCGACGCGACTTCCTCGACCTCGCCTACTCCACCCCAAACTACCTCAAGGAGTTCCAAGCCACCAAACCCAAACGGCCGTTCTGACCCACCACCTACACGCACATAGGGAAAGAAGAACCACCACACCACGCAACACCACTTTTTGTCTTCATGAGGCACGGACGCGACGTCCCGCGTCAAGGATAACTGTCATAGCTACTATCGCTGTTATAGCTATAATTGTTATTATGGCTATGGCGACTATTGTGCACCATGGGCATTCCTGTCCACGCGGCATGCCGCGTCCCTACTGACGGGAGGCTGTAGCCCTTTTTTCATTCGCAAAATCAGTTTTGAAAAATATTTTGCTATTTTTTATTCCAAAATAGTTGCATTTTGATATTATATCATTAACTTTGCAAGCATAATGCAAAACAAAACTACTAAGAGCTTACTATTATGTGTGGAATTGTAGCAGTATTCGAGACCGAGGGCGACGTGGCAAGGCTGCGTCCCGACATATTGAAGATGTCAAAAAAGATACGCCATCGCGGACCTGACTGGTCGGGCATCTATTGCGGCAAAAGCGCCATCCTCGCCCACGAGCGACTGTCGATTGTCGATCCCGAGTCGGGAGGCCAGCCGCTGAAGACAGCCGACGGGAAAGTGATATTGGCGGTCAATGGCGAGATATACAATCATCGCGCCATACGCGAGCGTTACGCCGGGAAATATGAGTTTCTTACCGGGAGCGACTGCGAGGTGATACTCGCGCTCTACCGCGACAAGGGGCCCGACTTCCTTGAGGAGCTGAACGGCATATTCGCCTTTGCCCTATATGACGAAGAAAACGATTTCTACATGGTGGCCCGCGATCCCATAGGCGTGATACCGCTCTATATGGGCAGTGACGCTGAGGGACACCGCTACTTTGCCTCGGAGCTTAAAGCCTTGGAGGGGAAATGCGATGTCATCGAGCCGTTCCTCCCGGGGCATGTCTACGACAGCCGCAGCGGGGAGATGCGCCGCTGGTACACCCGTGACTGGGAAAGCTACGATGCCGTGAAGGAGAACACGACCTTCATTCCCGAGTTGCGCGAGGCCCTTGAGAGCGCCGTCAAGCGTCAGCTGATGAGCGACGTGCCCTATGGCGTGTTGTTGTCAGGGGGTCTCGACTCGTCAATAATATCGGCCATAGCCGCAAAATATGCCCCCAACCGCATCGAGGCCGACAGCAAGCAGGAGGCATGGTGGCCGCGCCTCCACTCCTTTGCCGTAGGACTGAAAGGCGCACCAGATCTCGCAGCCGCACGCAAGGTGGCCGAGCATATCGGCACGGTGCACCACGAGATAAACTACACCGTGCAGGAGGGGCTTGACGCGATACGCGACGTGATATATTATATCGAAACCTACGACGTGACGACCGTGCGTGCCTCCACTCCGATGTACCTGCTTGCCCGCGTCATCAAGTCGATGGGCATAAAGATGGTGCTGTCGGGCGAGGGTGCCGACGAGATTTTCGGCGGCTACCTCTACTTCCACAAGGCGCCCGATGCGCGGGCATTCCACGAGGAGACCGTGCGCAAGTTATCCAAACTACACCTATACGACTGCCTGCGTGCCAACAAGTCGCTGTCGGCATGGGGTGTAGAGGGTCGTGTGCCATTTCTCGACAAGGAGTTTCTCGACGTGGCGATGCGCCTAAACCCCGCCGACAAGATGGCCGGCAACGGAAAGATGGAGAAATGGGTACTCCGCAAGGCATTCGAGGATATGATTCCGGCCGAGATTGCATGGCGGCAGAAGGAGCAATTCTCCGATGGCGTAGGCTATTCGTGGATTGACTCGCTCAAGGAGATCACCGCCTCGCAGGTCACCGACGAGATGATGAAGAACGCCCACCGCCGATTCCCCGTCAACACGCCGATGAACAAGGAGGAGTATTTCTACCGCAGCATCTACGAGGAACATTTCCCCTCGGCAACGGCAGCGGCATGTGTCCCCTCCGTGCCCTCGGTAGCGTGCAGCACCGCAGAGGCACTGGCATGGGACATCTCGTTCCAGAATATGAACGACCCGTCGGGACGCGCCGTCAAGAGCGTGCACCAACAAGCCTATTGACAAGTTCGCAGTTCAAAGAGCAAAATTCAAAGTTTTATTGATGCATAAATGCCACGCTATCCTTTTTTAATCCAGACAGCGTGGCTTGATTTTATGGACTATATTTAATAGCTTTGCTGTAGAAATTCATACCTTATTATGAAGACCGAAAAAGAGAAGATGCTCGCGGGTGAGATATACGACGCTAATTTTGACGCCCAACTGCTTGCCGAGCGTGAGGCGACGGCCGAATTGTGCCACGACTTCAACATGCTGCGCCCAGGGCAAAAGGAGGAGGCCGCAGAGTTGCTTGCCCGCATACTCCATCGGGTCGGCAGCGGGTGCACCGTGTTGCCAACGTTCTATTGCGACTACGGGTACAACATCGAGCTGGGCAACGGGGTGTTTATCAACCACAATTGCGTGATGCTCGACGAGGCAAAAATCAGTCTCGGCAACAACGTGTTCATTGCGCCCAACTGCGGATTTTACACTGCCGGGCATCCACTGGAGGCTCGGGAGCGCAACCTCGGACTCGAATATGCCCGCCCTATCACCGTTGAGGATGACGTATGGATTGGGGGCGGTGTGACTGTGCTCCCCGGTGTCACTATCGGCCACGGATGCGTCATCGGAGCCGGCAGCGTCGTCAACCGCGACATCCCGGCCAACACCGTTGCCGTAGGCAACCCTTGCCGCCCAATCCGCACCATCACACAGTCCCAAGAGGACTGAAAAAGCCTCGGGGTCACTTGTCGAGGTCGGGGGGCAACAGCCGTGAGCCGTGAGCACAAATGACGATAAACACTGTCACGATGACAAAAGTAATGGCCGTGGAGTGAAGCACGTCCCCGATGCCGACCAATGGCGACACGATGGCTCCAACGATATAACCTACCACGCCGAGCACAGCCGACGCCTCACCGGCCTGCGCGCGGCCCTCGTTCATAGCAAGGGTATTAGAGGCAGTGAATATCATCCCGAGGGCAAACAGCGCGGGAATCATAAATCCTTCAAAGAGCCAAAAGCTGTGCACCGTGTAGAGCGCGACAGCCTCGGCGACAACAAACACAGCGAGTGCCAATGCCCCGACACGTGCGGCCTTTTTCAACGGCTTGAACTTCAAGGCGACCATAGCGCCCCCCATCACAAACAAAGCGTTAAACCCTATGACAAGCCCAAAACCCGTCTGGGAAAACCCATAATGGTCCTGTAAGATAAACGGGGCAGCCGATATATAGGCAAAGAGCAATCCAAGCGATGCACCCTTGAGGCATACATGAATCATAAACGGACGGTTGACCAACAAATTCTTATACCCCTTTATCGACATCCACCAGCTGCCGGTGGTCCGTCGTGACGGGACAAGCGTCTCCTTCATCCATGGTGATATTGCAAGGATTATCAACGCAAACGCAGCCAACACTATAAATATCCCTTTCCATCCGAAAGCATCGGCAGTCACACCGCCCAGCACCGGTGCCGATGCCGGCGCGATACCGTTTATCGCACCAATAATCGCCATAAACTTTGCAAGCGCACGCCCGGCATAAAGGTCGGCGGGGATTGTACGGGCAAGGAAATACCCTCCCGACGCCCCGATGCCCTGCACCAACCGGCACCACAGGAAAAAGTGGATTGTCGGCGAAAACACACTCACGACTGCCGCCACGATAAAAAGCGACAACGAAGCCGCCAACACCAGTTTGCGTCCATACCGGTCACTGACAGGCCCAAGTATCACCTGCCCAAGACCAAGCCCGATCATACCCATCGTAAGCCCCAACTGCACAGTCGACACCGAGCAATTGAAAAACCGGCACATCTCGGGCAACGATGGCGTGTACATGTCGTTGACAAACGACCCAAGCGCGCTCAACGCCACCAGGTACCCCACCAAAAACCAATAATACCGCCTGTCGGCCTGCACCGCCCGCGCTGCCTTGGAGTCACCGCCACCGCCTTGAATATGCCCCATCACAATGGGACTCGTGGTTGTCTCGGATACTTTACTATTATCTCCAGTAGTATTGATTTCTGGTCCGGTGCTATTCATAATTGGTACATGTTTATATCAAAACACGTCCAATCCGATTTTAGTTGACGACCGTCTTGTTACCGACTCCTATTATCGGCTTCACTTTGAGATAAGATTAGCTGTTTTCAGTTTGTCTTAAGGCTTTCATCGGGCATTTCCTAACACATTTCCCACATTCCACGCACAGATTGTGATCTATCACAGGAAAGCCATAGGAGTCCTGGGATATCGCGCCTACCGGACATGCCTTTATAAGGGGGCAAATATGGTCATGAGGACATATATTCTTATCTACTTGTATCATAGCGGTACTTTTTGATTGCAAATTTAAGGCATACACATAATTCCACAAAATAGATTTTATCTACCTTTGCATCGATTTTATCAAACAACAATCAAATCAATATGACGCTCCAACAAATGGAATATATAGTGGCGATTGACAAATACCGCCATTTTGCTAAAGCCGCGGAATCATGCAATGTCACCCAATCAACTCTTTCATCACTTGTCCAGAAACTGGAGTTTGAACTTGATGTGACAATATTTGACCGCAGTATCCATCCCGTGAGGCCGACAGCTGTGGGTGAAGAAATCATAAATCGTGCAAAAATGGTACTGTTCAATGCCGCCCAAGTCAGGGAACTGGTAGCTGTGCGAAAAGGAGAGTCTGTGGGAAAGGTGTCTCTCGGCATTATCTCTACGGTCGCCCCCTATCTATTGCCAAAAATGTTAAAATATCTATCGGACAATCATCCGGACATACTGCTGCATGTTGAAGAAGCCCGTGTATCCTCCATCATATCGCAACTTGAACGTGGAGAGCTTGATGTCGCACTTTTAGCGACACCACTCGACAATCGTGAGCTATTGGAAATACCTATTTATCAAGAGCGCCTGATGGCCTATGTATCTCCAAATGCTACAATCTATAATGACACCGAATTGCTGACCGACCACCTTCCCGTTAAAGACGTATGGATGCTTCGTGAGGGCTATTGCCCCAATCACGGCATTTTCCCGTTTTGCAACAATATCACCGGGAAACAGGCCGTTTACGAGGCCGGCAGTGTGGAAACACTTGTCAAGATTGTGGATGAAAACGGAGGGTATGCGATAATTCCGGAACTTCATGTCCCCCTTCTGAGGGAATGTCAGCAGACCAACGTACGGACACTCACAAACCCCGAACCGACACGGGAAATCGCCTTTGTGGTACATCGTAACTTCGTGCGTGAACGATTGTTGAACATCCTCGCTGACGCAATCAAAACAATTATTCCGCAAACAATGCTAAATCAAAGAATTAAAAAATTTCCAATAACCATATGATTGATAAAATCAATACAACCATTTATCTTATCGTTTGCATCCATGTACTTGTTTGCATAATTTTGCACCCATAAAACGCGAAAAATAAATCGTATGGCCTATAGACAATTTTATCGTTCTCTGCCCAAAAAGGGATTCCCATTGTACTGGATTCTGTTGGTATATCTGGTTGTCGGTTATTTCTACCCTGCAATTGGCTTTCTTGCCATAATTTGCATGATTGCCCCAGTGGCATTCGCCATATACAAAGGACGGTGGTGGTGTGGCAATGCTTGCCCGAGAGGGAGCATGTATGATAAGTTGTTGGCAAAATATTCCCCTCACCGCCAAATTCCAAAATTTGTAAGGAAATTCGGTTTTAGACTTTTCATGGTGATGTTCATTTTCACGATGTTCGGAGTCCAGATGTACTTTGCATGGGGTGACTGGAATGCCATGGGTCGGGTTTTCTGGACAATAATCCTTGTGACCACCATCATAGGTATAATACTCTCATTTATCTATGCTCCAAGGACATGGTGTTCATTCTGCCCGATGGGTACACTTTCATCATGGGTGTCCCCCAAAAAATCACCCAGCCCAAAAGGATTTATAAATATTCGTGTATCTGACGCCTGCAAGGTAAAATGCCAAAGTTGTGCGCGGGTATGCCCCATGCAACTGACACCCTATGACTGCCGTGGAAGCGAAACAGGGTATATGCATCGTGACTGTATCAAGTGCGGAATGTGTGTTACAGCCTGTCCGTTAAAGATAATGAGACTACAAAATAACTGACCTTGCTGCTTCTCAAAAACGTTCAGAAGGTGAAGTGGAGGGCGACGCGGACACCGCCACGGTTGATGTTGGGGGCGTCGCGGTAGGTGAGGCGCCACACGTAGTCGACGCGGAGGATCTTGAAGATGTTGTCGAGACCGGCGCTAAGCTCCATGTAGGGAGTGTGGGTCATGCGCTGCACGTGGGCATCGGCGGGAAAGGCGAACAGCTCGGGGTGGAGCGAAGGGTCGTTGCGGTCGGTGAGCTTGCCGTAAAGCCCACGAAAGGCGATGACCTCGCGTAGTTTCAGACGATTGACAAGAGGTATGCGGTTGAGCAACGCGCCGTTAGCCCAATAGGTGAGGTCCCACGACACGTACTGGTCGTTGATAAACTCCATGGCGTTCATCAACGCGAAGCTCTCGGGCTGGATGGTGTATGACAGGTTGGCGTTGGGGATAAGCAGATTTGGATAGGGGCAGCGGCTCCACACTTTTCCCGCCTTGACGATAATATCGGTGTAGCCGAAAGCCGAGAACCAAAAACGCTTCTGCACGCTAAACTCGGTCTTATTTAGCGTGAACATGCTTCCCAGAAATCCCTTTGGAGCAAACGTGTGGGTGAGCACAAATACCGGTGCGTCGAGGTTGACGGGAAGACGCTGGGTCTTGGTCTGGAAAAACTTCTCGCCGGGAGCAAAACGCAGCTGCACGTTAAAGGATGCCTCGTCATAATGTCGGTAATCATGCCCGTAGCCGTTGACAAAACGCATATATCCTGTCGCCTCCTGACGCTCGTAGGTGATGCCGGCGGCGACCGAGAAATTGTTCTGCAATTCGAGAGTATACTCCAGCTTGGATACGCGGTGATAGGTCATCTGCGTGTCGCTCTGACGCTTCAGCGACAGGAACACGTTGTCCATATTGGTGAACATGTAGTGCTGACCGAGCATGTCGACATCATAGAGCTGCGAGGCGCGGATGGAGTGGACGGGAAACTCGCGCGGGTGATACTCCTTGGGCTTGAATGAATATTCAAGTTCGGCCTTGTATTTAACTTTCTTGTCCTTGAACCCGTAGGCTATATAGCCGTTGGCAAAGAGATGCTTGTTGAGGTTGGCCGTGGTCATGCCTCCGGCACGCAAGCGCAACCCCTCGATGTCGTTGAAACTGATGGTTGTGTTCATCGGGCCGAAGTCCCACTTGCTGTTCTTGCCCGTGTTGATATAGCCGCTGACAAGGATTTTCAATATCTTCTCGGTCCAATAGTAGAACTTGTTGCCGCGCAGACGCTCCACCATCTGCGCCATGCGGTCCTCGTTGCGCGTTATCGCCGCGCCGCGATGTTGCGCCCAATAGGTATCGTCACGGTCAACAGCATGGGGAGCTATAATCTCGCGCTGCGCGTAGTCAAATATACCGTCAATCTCGGGGGGCGTAAAGCGGTGATTACGGTAGGTGGTGTTGCGCCGAGCATAAAGGCCCTGCATCCCCGGAATGACGCTAAACTCTATCGTCATGTCATCCTTGGTCTTCAGGCGCGAGCCGTCGGGAGCGCGGTCATACTCCTGCGTGATGAGCAGGTTGTCGACAAAGTTTAGGTTGATGGTCGCCGGCACGCGCATTATCACGCGCTTGACAAACATCGTGGTATCGTTCTTGGGCACGTACATGCGCCCTGTGAAGCCGAATGACTGCGGGCTGTGGGGAACGAATGTCAGCTCCACGCAGCTGTCACCCTCCACGACAACGGTATCGGTCAAGTAGTATTTATAGAAATCGGTCCCGATTCGGGATAATGGGCTGACGAAGCGGTTTTGCAGGATGTTGACGTCGTTGTCGTATATGTCGACCTCACGGAACACATCCTCCATGAATGTCTGCACCGCCTGCTGGTCGGCTATGTCGTCGAGACCGTGGCGGCGTATGCCCATGACATACTCCTTCTCGGCACGCGGGTCGGCACGGTTGAACACCGCGCTCGATTTCTCCTTGACCGACACGTTGAGTATCGGTTTGCCCGACACCTCCGAGGTGTCTATAAACTCGTTGAGAAAGCCAAACTGCCGAGCCTGCCACCCCTCTCCCTGCGAGCCTTTGAAATCATTGAGGGCAATGGTGATTTTCTCATACTTGTCGTAGTTGTAGTTGGGCAGACGTCGCGGGTCATTGGCCCGCTTGGCGTGCATTATGCGCTCGACAAACCTCACGGCAGGGTTGTTCCTCTTGGAATAGTGCTCTTTGCCGGGCTTCACAACCACCTCATCAAGCTTCAGCCCCACGGGCACCATCTCCACCGTAAGAGTATTGACGCGGCCGGAGCGTATAGGGACGACTTTCTTGCCGTAGCCCATGGATGTCACGGCCACGGCCGGTGTTGGTTGCATTGTAGAGACGTCAAACCGCCCGTTTTCGTCGGCGAGCACTCCGCGCTCGGTCCCTTGCAGGAAGATGGCCGCATAGGGTATCGGCTCGCGGGACACGGAGTCGCGCACGACTCCTCGCACGGTGGTAGCCGACGGCGCGACAGTCCCCGACGACGGCATCTCCTGGGCCTGCAAAACGTGACAGTCAAACAATATTGCCGACAGCGCAATCGACAGTATGACAAAAATATGGCGCATCAATCGTTTTTTCCTTAGAAGTTTCCTCGTTCTCGATTAACTTTGCACCGAGTTTGGAAAACTCGCGCAAAGTTACACATTATATCCGATATAATTATGTATCGTAAGACCATGTGCCTCATGTAGGGTCGCGACCTGCCGCGACCGCCGACAGGCTGATACGCAACGGCACATTGTCACAGTCGCGACAGGCCGCGACCCTACATGAGGTCAATTGCATTATCAAATAAAACAACTTTAGCGACAAAATGGCAAAAGAGATAGAGCGAAAATTTCTCGTCACAAACGACAATTTCAAGGCAATGGCGACCGCCAAGCGTGACATCGTGCAGGGCTACCTGTCGATGCGCCGCGAGGCGACGGTGAGAGTGAGGATTGCCGACGGACAGGGATATCTGACCGTTAAGGGCATCACGTCGGGCGCGACACGCGACGAGTGGGAGTATACCATCCCCGCCGCCGATGCGAGGGCAATGATGACGATATGCGAGGGCACGGTGATTGACAAGACCCGCTATCTCGTCCAGTTTGAGGGACGAACATGGGAGGTCGATGAGTTTCACGGCGCATACGAGGGACTGACGGTCGCCGAGGTGGAGCTGCCATCGGAAAACGAGCAGGTCGCCCTACCCCCGTTTATCGGACGTGAGGTGACGGGCGACCCACAATACTATAACTCGGTGATGGCCGGCGTAAGCCGTTAATCCCGCAGGGTGAGCTTGACCACGTTCTCCACGTGCTGAGTGTGGGGGAACATGTCGACCGGCTGCACGGCGTCGATGTCATACCGTGCGTGGAGCAACGCCAGGTCGCGGGCCTGCGTGGCAGGATTACAGCTCACGTAGACTATGCGGCGCGGCGCGGCGTTGAGTATCACTTTCACCACATCATCATGCATCCCGGCACGAGGCGGGTCGACAATCATCACGTCGGGGCGTCCATGCCGGACGATAAAGTCGTCGGTGAGCACATTTTTCATGTCGCCGGCATAGAACAGCGTGTTGCCGATACCGTTGATTGCCGAATTGACCTTGGCATCCTCGATGGCCTCGGGCACATACTCGATGCCTATGACCTGACGAGCGTTACGCGCCACGAAGTTGGCAATCGTACCTGTGCCCGTGTAGAGGTCATAGACCAGTTCATCTCCTGTCAATTCCGCAAAGTCACGAGCCACCTTATAAAGGTTATAAGCCTGTCGCGAATTGGTCTGGTAGAACGACTTCGGCCCGACGCGAAACCGCAGCCCTTCCATCTCCTCCTCGATATACGGCTGTCCGGCATAGGCCAGGATGTCAAGGTCGCCTATCGTGTCGTTGACCTTGGTGTTGACCACATACAGCAGCGACGTTATCTCGGGGAACTCTTCCCTGACGGCTGACAACAGCGCATCAATTTTCTCGCGGTCATCCTCGCCAAAAGACATCACGGCCATAATCTCGCCGGTCGATACCATGCGCACCATCAGCGTACGCAGCAGCCCCTGCTGGGCGCGTAGGTCATAAAACGTGTAGCCGTGAGCCTTGCCATAATCCTTGATGAAGCGGCGCAGGCGGTTAGAGAAGTCATCCTGTAGGTGGCAGGTCGTGATGTCGAGCACCTTGTCAAACGCACCGGGGATATGAAAGCCAGCCGCGTCGCGGTCGGGAAACTCCTCGCCGCTGCGCATCTGCTCGTAGGTGAGCCACGACTTGTTGGAGAACGTGTACTCCATCTTGTTGCGATAGGCCCATATATTCTCCGAGCCGAGTATCGGCGTTATCTCGGGGAACGGTATCTTTGCGATGCGTTCAAGGGCGTCCTTGACCTGCCGCTGCTTGCACTCCAACTGTAGACTGTAGGGCAAGTGCTGCCAACGGCAGCCGCCGCACACGCCATGGTGGCTGCATCGCGGCTCGACCCTGACTGGCGACGGCGATACCATCCTCACGATATGCCCCTCGGCATAGTTCTTTTTCTTGCGGTCAATCTTCACGTCGGCCACATCGCCCGGCGCGCCAAACGGCACAAACACCACCATGTCGCCCACGCGGCCGATGCTGTTGCCCTCAGCCGCTATATCCGTTATCTCCATGCCGTCAACCAACGGCAACTCCTTCTTCTTTCGTCCCACAGTAATCTATCTATGATAATTGACTGCAAATTTACGATTTTCCGCAAAATGCACCATAAGTATTTTGACCTTATAAAAACCTATGTCAGGTAGCACGGCTGTTTTACTGAAGCCAAAATAAGATGCCGACCATTGAAAGCGGCAATAAAGCTGTGTTTTCCCGATTTATTTTGCAAAAAATTTTGTGTTTCGGTTTAATGTTCTAATTTTGCACCTGCATCTCTCCATGAAACAAAGACACATTACTAACAATTAACTTTATAATCAACCAATGAAAAGAGTTTACACATTCGGCGATGGGAAAGCCGAAGGAAATGCCTCGATGAGAAACCTTCTCGGCGGCAAGGGTGCAAACCTCGCAGAGATGAACCTGCTCGGGATGCCCGTCCCCCCCGGATTTACAATTACTACTGATGTCTGCAATGAATATACACGCAACGGCCGCGATGCCGTCGTCAAACTCATACAGAAAGATGTCGAAAAGGCGATAGCCCACGTGGAGGAGCTTACCGGCAAGAAGTTTGACGACCCCGCCAATCCGCTGCTCGTGTCGGTGCGCTCGGGCGCACGCGCCTCGATGCCCGGTATGATGGACACCGTGCTCAACCTCGGCATGAATGACGCCACCGTCGCATCGCTCGCCGAAAAGAGCGGCAACCCCCGCTTTGCATGGGACAGCTACCGTCGTTTCGTACAGATGTATGGCGACGTCGTGCTCGGCATGAAGCCCAAGAGCAAGGCCGACATCGACCCCTTTGAGGAGATAATGGAGAAAGTGAAAGAGGAGAAAGGCGTGAAACTCGACACAGAGCTTGACGTCGACGACCTCAAGAAGCTTGTGAAGCTCTTCAAGGGCGCGGTAAAGGAATTTACCGGCAAAGACTTCCCCGACAGCGCGTGGGAACAGCTCTGGGGCGGCATCTGCGCCGTGTTTGACAGCTGGATGAACGAGCGCGCCATCATCTACCGCCGCATGAACCAGATACCCGAGGAATGGGGTACGGCAGTCAACGTGCAGGCCATGGTTTACGGCAACATGGGCGACAACTCCGCCACGGGCGTGGCATTCAGCCGCGACGCCGCCACGGGCGAAAACATATTCAACGGCGAGTACCTCATCAACGCCCAGGGCGAGGATGTGGTGGCCGGTATACGCACACCCCAGCAGATAACCGTCGAGGGTTCGCGCCGCTGGGCTGCCCTCCAGGGCATCAGCGAGGAGGATCGCGCATCCAAGTATCCCTCCCTTGAGGAGTCTATGCCCACTTGCGCCGCCGAACTTATCGCCATCGCTAACCGCCTTGAGGACTACTACAAGGATATGCAGGACATGGAGTTCACCATCCAGGACGGCAAGCTCTGGATGCTCCAAACCCGCAACGGCAAGCGCACAGGCGCCGCCATGGTGAAGATTGCCATGGACTTGCTCCGTGCCAACGAGATAGACGAAAAGACCGCCCTGCTGCGCATGGAGCCGCAGAAGCTCGACGAGCTGCTGCACCCCGTGTTTGACAAGGCTGCGCTGAAGCGCGCCACTGTCGTGGCCAAGGGTCTCCCCGCCTCCCCCGGGGCCGCTGCCGGACAGGTGGTATTCTCGGCCGAGGATGCCGAGGTTTGGGCCGAAAAGAAGAAGAAAGTCGTGCTCGTGCGCATCGAGACTTCACCCGAAGACCTGCGCGGCATGGCCGTGGCACAGGGCATCCTGACGATGCGTGGCGGCATGACGTCACACGCTGCCGTCGTGGCACGAGGCATGGGCAAGTGCTGCGTGTCGGGTGCCGGCGAGATACGTGTCGACTACAAGGCAAAGACCGTCGAGATGGGCGGCAAGACATACAACGAGGGCGACTGGATCTCGCTCAACGGCTCGACCGGCGAAGTGTACGACGGCCAGGTGCCCACCACCGAGCCTGAACTCGGCGGCGACTTCGGCGCGATAATGAACCTCGCTGCCAAGTTCACCAAGACACTTGTGCGCACCAACGCCGACACCCCCCGCGACGCCAAGCAGGCTCGCCACTTCGGCGCGCAGGGCATCGGCCTGTGCCGCACGGAGCACATGTTCTTTGAGGGCGACCGCATCAAGGCCGTGCGCGAGATGATTCTCGCAAGCGACGTCGAGGGACGCCGTGTCGCGCTCCAGAAGCTGCTTCCCATGCAGCGTGGCGACTTTGAGGGCATCTTCGAGGCCATGGACGGCTTCGGTGTCACCATCCGCCTGCTCGATCCCCCCTTGCACGAGTTTGTACCCCACCAGACAGCCACCCAAAAGGAACTTGCATCCGAGATGGGACTCACCCTTGAGGAAGTGAAGGCCAAGGTCGACAGCCTTGAGGAGTTTAACCCGATGCTCGGTCACCGTGGCTGCCGTCTCGGCATCACCTACCCCGAGATTACCGAGATGCAGACCCGCGCCATCATCGAGGCAGCCCTCAATGTAAAGGCACGCGGCATCGACGTTCATCCCGAGATAATGATACCCCTCGTAGGCTCACTGAAGGAGATTCAGAACCAGGCCGACGTTATCAATATCACCGCCGCCAAGGTATTTGAGGAGCGTGGCGAGAGCGTGCCCTACAAGGTGGGCACGATGATTGAGGTTCCCCGCGCCGCCCTCACTGCCAACGAGATAGCCACCGTCGCCGACTTCTTCTCATTCGGCACCAACGACTTGACTCAGATGACATTCGGCTTCTCGCGCGACGACGCGCCCAAGTTCCTCAAGTTCTACAAGGAGCACGGCATCATCAAGACCGATCCCTTCGAGGTGCTCGACCAGGAGGGTGTAGGCCAGCTCGTGAGAATGGGCGTAGAGAAAGGCCGCGCCACCAAGCCCGAACTCAAGGTCGGCATCTGTGGCGAGCACGGCGGCGAACCCTCGTCAGTCAAGTTCTGCGCCAAGCTCGGCATGAACTACGTCAGCTGCTCCCCGTTCCGCGTGCCCATCGCCCGCGTCGCTGCCGCCCAGGCAGCCATCGAGGATTGATAATCAGATAGAAAACACTAATATGATATGGCGGGAATGTACCTATTGGCTATATTCCCGCCATATTCTTAATAAGATGACACAAAACGAGATTGACCGAGAAAGCATTGCTAAAGCAAAAGAATTGTTCGCTTCAGGCAAAGTTTATGGAATTGAAGTTGGCACTACTGCCGGACTTAAAGCTATTCATCGTGCACTTTTCGATGGACTGTATGAGTTTGCCGGGCAAATCCGCATAAAGAACATTTCTAAGGGTGGATTCCGTTTTGCCAATTCGCTCTATCTTCAACCGGCTCTTGAGGCTATAGAGAATATGCCTGAATCGACATTCGAAGAAATTGTGGCGAAATATGTTGAGATGAATATCGCTCATCCGTTTATGGAGGGTAATGGTCGTGCTACGCGCATATGGCTTGACATGATGCTGCGCCATTCTCTCGGCAAAGTCGTCGACTGGCGTAAAATCTCACGTGAAGATTACATGCAGGCAATGGAGCGTTCACCTATAAAAGACCTCGAACTCCGGGTTCTTCTTCAAGGCGCACTAACCACCGAAACCGACGACCGCGATGTCATATTCCACGGAATCGACCAATCCTACTACTACGAAGGCTATGAACAATAACATTACGGCTTCACGCCTGACCACTTTGGGCTCGGGCTTTGCTGCGGGTCACGAGGAAAACGCCGCTGAAAATCAGTGCCACGGCCAATATCTTTATCGGGGTGAAGCGGTCAAGGCCAAGGAATACGCCGACCACCGACGCCACGACGGGCTGGACGTAGTTGTAGATGCCGACAAGTGTCGGACGGAGATTTTTCTGCCCGACCATCACGCACGCATAGGCAAGGTAGGTCGAAAATCCCACGACGTAGACTATGCCTGCATAGTGGAGGAGGGTCAGCGACGTCCAGTCGGTAGTCGCGATGGTATCGGCAGAAAATGGCAGTAGCGCTATCGACGCAAAGAGAAACATCCACTTCATCAGTGTCGCCAGTGAATACTTGGCGATAAATCTCTTGTAAAGCGTAAGATACAGGGCATAGCTCAGTTGCGCGAACAGCACCAGCATATCGCCTAACATCGGATTATCGCCCTTCAGTCCACCACCGGGACCTCCGAGCACCAACATCAGAGCACCCGACGCGCCGACAACTACGCCACCGGCCTTAAGCCATGTGATCGGCTCTTTCAAAATCACGGCGGCAAACACCATCACCCACATCGGCATCGTGGTGGTTATAATCGACGCCTCGCCGGGCGACGTAAAGCCGACACCAAATATGAAGCAGCCCTGATTGAGAAGTATGCCGAGCATCGCGGCACCGGCGAGCAGCATCAGGTCGCGTGGCGGCACATGCTCCGGCCTGGCAAAGAGCGAGGTAAGCCAAAACAAGGCCGCCGCGCCAAATATACGAAAGTCGGTCAGCAAAAAAGGTGTCACAACACCTGTGGCCATCAAGAGCTTGGCTACCGGCGACATCAACCCCCACATCACATTGGCACCCAACATGGCAAGATGCCCCTTTGGCTTAAAATCACTCATTGCTTTCAGATTTTTGACTGCAAAATTACCGATTTCCCACGGAAAATCATTTGGAACAGTTAAGCGGGTGTTACAAACCCTTCCACCTTTCAGGCCAATCGGCTCATTGCCTATTGCTGCCTTTGCCAGGCGGGGCATAGGTGTCCGGAGTGTCGGGCCAGGAGTGTTTGGGGTAGCGGCGGCGGAGCTCCTTGCGGATTTCAAAATAGGTGGTGCGCCAGAATCCCTCGAGGTCTTGGGTGAGCTGTACAGGCTTGAATCCGGGCGAAAGGAATTCGATGAGCACTCGTCGCTTCCCGTCATCAACACGGGGAGTATCAAGCAGTCCGAAGAAGTCCTGTATGCGTGCGCTGACCACGGGAGCCTCGGCACCACGGCGATAATCTATGCGCACGACTCTTCCACCGGGGAGCTTTATATGTGTCGGGGCAACACGGTCAAGGATAGTTTGGAACTCATAGCCGAGCAGCCCCATGATGACGGCACACATGTCAATTTTCATAAGATCCTGGGCGGTCGTGGCGTTGCCGATATACATAGGAAGCCATTCAGCTGTGGCCGCGAGCACCGCCTCCGTGCCGACATCAGGAAGATTGTATTCGGGATGCCATGCTGCAACCGTAGCAATCCGCTGCTGCATACGCTGCACATCCTGATTGAAGTCAAACATTGTCAACCCCTCTTTTATGGCTGCACCCGCTATCGCCTCCACTATCTGACGCCTGTCGACAGCTGCCATCGGGCGCGACTCGAGCGTGAGGACCCCGACACGCAATTCACGGCGCGCGACAGCTTGGGCGGTACGGCTGTCCCAACTGATATTCTCCACCCATTCCCCATGGGCCGATGCATCGGCATGAGAGAGTGGCGAGGCAAGAAATATGCGCCTGTCCATGGCGGCGACGGCCAGGAGTGGATGGCGGCAAAGCAGGTCGGTCTCCGCAATGGCGACATACTCGCCGCTCGACAGGCGATAGCGGCCATCGGCGCATTTCTGCGCTATCCGCTCGGGATAGGCCAAGGCGATAAGACGCCCGGCATCTTCGTCGGCATAACCCTCAAGACCGTTTCCACCGGGGGCGATGCGCCGATACTGCCGGGCTATATTGTCGATACGCTGCCATCGTGCCGACACGCGACCGCGCCGATACTGGCGGAGCATGGCGATGCGTGAGTTGATGTCGGCATCCGTGGCATTGTCAAGCGGGTCCTTCTCCTCCAACAATGCGGCAATGTCGGCGGCGAGAGCCGACTGCGGGCCGGCCTCGGCAAGCATTCGCGACAGGCGGGGATGGCAAGGCCACTGCGCCAATCGCCGCCCCTGTGGGGTGATGACACCCTTGTCGTCGAGCGACCCGAGCCGCAGCAGCAGCCTTGTCGCGCTATCGACATGCCCTGCCGGCGGAGGCGTTATCCAAGGCAACCCAAGGGGGTTGGCCGTGCCCCAAGCCGCCGCCTCAAGAACCATAGCCGACAGGTCGGCCGACATTATCTCCGGTTCACGGGCCGGCTGCATCCGCAGCTCCGTTGCCTTGCTCCACAGCCGGTAACATCTTCCCCGACAGAGACGACCGGCGCGTCCCGCCCGTTGTGTGGCCATGTCCAAGGATATGCGCACGGTGGCAAGGTGGGTAAGCCCGCTTGACGGGTCAAACACAGGCATACGACACAATCCAGAGTCAACCACCACTGTAATTCCATCAATGGTGAGCGATGTCTCGGCAATGGGCGTCGACAGGATAATGCGCCGCCGACCGTCGTTAGCGGGCGTGAGGACACGACGCTGCGCCTCAGGAGGCAATGAGCCATGGAGCGGGAAGATTTCAGCATCGGCAAGACATTCAGAGAGAATCTCCATGCACCTCATCACCTCACCCTGCCCGGGCAGAAAAGCAAGGATATCGCCCGGCTGCTCGCGATAGGCGCGGCGCACGGCCATCGCCACTTGTGAAGCACAGTCGCGCGGATCATAATCCCCGCAATGCACAACCTCCACCTCAAACATCCGCGCAGGCGCGTGGATAAGCCGTGCCCCCATTGCCCGGCACAACCCCTCGGCATCTATGGTGGCCGACATCACCACAATCCGCAGGTCGTCACGCAACAGGCTTTGAGTCTCAAGAGCCAGGGCAAGCGAAAGGTCGGACGTGAGGCTGCGTTCATGAAATTCGTCAAAGATAACGGCAGCCACGCCGTCAAGAGTGGGGTCGTCTATCAACATCCGCTCCATGATACCCTCCGTGATTACCTCTATGCGCGTGCGGGCGGAGACGCGCGAATCAAACCGCACACGATACCCCACCGTCTCCCCCGGAGCCTCGCCAAGCATCGACGCCATGCGCGCCGCAACCTGCCGGGCCGCCAGCCGCCGCGGCTCAAGCATAAGGACCTTACCCTGTGGCATACTCTCCAGGATGGTGAGCGGCAGCAACGTGGACTTCCCCGACCCCGGAGGGGCCGTCACCACCAGTCGCGGATGCTGCCTTAGCACGTCGTTAACCTCCCCGGCGACAGCCGACACCGGCAACCACTGAAATTTCCCAGCTATTCCCATAATCTTTCCTCAAACACCACTTTAGAAATCTCCATCCGTAATTCGCATTTTCAGAACACAAAGTTACTACAAAAAAGTGAAATGCG
>LUJN01000037.1:0-22511 GCA_001689445.1 Bacteroidales bacterium M3
GGAGACCTGAAAAGCTCTATCGGATTCGCGCACAACGTCCGCGAGTGCATGATACTCACAGGGGATTCGCGCATCAAGGGAACATATCTCGTATGGAACAAGGTGCAGGCAAAAGACCGCGACAGCCTGTGCCAGATAATCAACCGCTATGCCGCCACTATGTGCATAGAGTCCTTGGAGACCATACTCCCCATGAGTGTCAAGTTCACCAAGGACGGCACCGAGACAGGCCGGGGCGCGGTCTTCCGCTCAACCTTCATGCCCCCTGACAGGGCACTTCTCAAAAACAGCTATCTGCCCGAACTGGTGGATGAGATTCTCCAAACCATAACCCCCGAAGAATATGCCGACAAGACGTGAGACAAACTTCGACGCCGACAAGTTCCTCGACTCATACGAGGACAGGACAGCCTCCGCGATGCGTGACCCGGCAACGGTCAAAGAGCCGCCCAAGACTGCGGCGAAAGCACCTGAAACTCCCGCCCCCGCCTCACCCAAGGAGGTGGAGTACATGGAGAAATACCTCCTGCCCCAGAAATATGTGCGGGTGATAAAGAGCGGCAAGCAGGTCGCGGTCAGCGACGAGTTCAAGGTCAAGATTCAGAAACTACTGTTGTTTTTCTCCGACGGAGGGACGATAGCCGGATATGTAAACAACGTGCTGGAGCAGCATTTCCGGGAATTTGACGACGTTATCCAGCGAATGTTCAACGAAACCAAGCAGATTTAGATATGGCAGACGAAAATAAAAAAGACATTAAGGAGTGCCCTGCCAAGGAAATGGAGAGCCTGACACCGAAGGAGGTAGAGGCATACCGCTCGATGTTCCTCGAACCGGGAGAGGTCGGGGCGCGAAAAGGGATATTCGTCCCGCGCGAACTGGTGGACAGGCTGAAGATGTCGGTGCCCCTCCTTGACGTGGAGGGTCTCACTATCGGGGTCTATGTAACGCGGATACTCCTGCGTCACTTGTCCGACAACGCCGGCATACTGAACCTCCTTATGGAGAAGGGAAAGAAAAAGACGCGCCTATGAACACCGTCCTGTCCGTACTGATAATATGCGGCTTCCTGTACCTGTCGTTTGTGACATGGATGTTCCGCAGAAAGGAGGGGGATGCCAAGACCCCATGGAAGGAGGGAGAGGCAAAGCCTGATACCCCGTCATCCCAGCCCTCACCGCTTTCGATAGTCCCCAAAAGCGACTTCGACATGGACACTTTCCAGAAATCGCTCACCTCCACGATAACCTTTGCCGTCAGACAGGCTCTTGGCTCGGCAACGGGCGATGTCAATCCCGCCGGGACCTACGGCAGCTACGGTGACGGAGACAGCGAAGATGAAGACCCCGACATGGATGATGTGGACCCCGGACTGGTGTCCCCTCCGGCCACCGGCGACAGCATCGAGGAGATTGAGGACGCGCTGAGCGTGGCGGTCAATCCCGGTGCAGATGCCGACAGCAAGGCCAAGGCCGGCAATGTGCTGTCAGGTATGCGGGACGTGGTTTTCATCGGCAGGCTGATGGAGGCCGACAGGCGCATCAGCGACGGGGTGATGGAGTGCATAGCCGAGAATATGCGCATGAAGAGCGCGAAGCGCGTCAGGAAGAAAGGCAGCCCCGCCCATAAAGCCAAGGCAAAGCCCGTGGATATAGGCGGTGTCCTCCGGGACCCGGATTTTGTGAAACATAAAAATGATGACGATGAAGAAGACTGATTACGGATGATGCCGTGCAAGGCACAGCACAGGCCCGTCGAGGCCCCGACACAAACCGCGTCGGGAGAATGAAAGCCCGGCGCACAATACAAGACCCGTATGAAAACAGCAAAAAACAAAATTATGATTCTCAAAGGACGGTTCGTCCTCGCCATGCTCATGGTGCTCTGCTCGGTGCAGTTCATGAGCGCAGCAGGCAACGGCCTTTCGGGTATCAACGAGGCAACCAACATGGTCTCCTCGTATTTTGAGCCCGGCGTGAAACTTATCTACGCCATAGGCGCGGTGGTGGGTCTCATCGGAGGTGTCAAATGCTACTCCAAATGGTCGAGCGGCGACCCCGACACCTCAAAGACCGCCGCAAGCTGGTTCGGTGCCTGTATCTTCCTTATAGTGGCAGCCACAATCCTCAAATCCTTCTTCCTCTGATGGCCGAATACCCGATAAACAAAGGCATAGGCCGCAGCGTGGAATACCGGGGACTGAAAGCGCAATACCTCTTCATATTCGCCGTGGGGCTGCTGTCAATGTTCATACTGTTCGTGGTGATGTATGTCGCGGGGGTGCCCCAGTGGTTCTGTATCGGCTTCACCGCCGTGGCCGCCCCCTCCCTCGTGTGGCTCACCTTCCGGCTTAACGCCAAGTACGGGCAGTACGGACTCATGAAACTCGGCGCGGCAAGGTTTCATCCGCGCTACATAATCAACCGCAAGCGTATCAAACGACTAATAAAGACAAGAAATGCGAAACACGCTTAAAGCGACTACGCTCGAAAGCAAGCTCCCCATTCTGGCCGTCGAACACGGCTGCATCATCTCAAAGGACGCCGACATAACGGTGGCCTTTGAGGTGGGGCTCCCGGAGCTGTTCACCGTCACTTCCGCAGAATACGGGGCCATGCACTCGGCATGGTGCAAGGCCATAAAGGTGCTGCCCCGTTTCTCGGTGGTACACAAGCAGGACATATTCGTCAGCGGGAAATACCGCCCGGAGTTGCAGAAGGAGGGTCTTTCATTCCTTGACCGCTCCTTTGAGCGGCACTTCAACGAGAGGCCGTATCTCGACCACCGTTGCTACCTGTTCCTGACCAAGACCACCCGCGAGAGGGCGAGACAGCAGAGCAATTTCTCGACACTCTGCCGCGGGCGCATACTCCCGAAGGAACTTGACCACGAGGCCGTCGTAAAATTCATGGAGTCAGTGGAGCAGTTCGAGCGCATCATCAACGACTCCGGCCACATCACCCTGCGCCGCCTCACGGATGAGGAGCTGGTGGGCACGGACACTTCTTCGGGACTGATTGAGAAATATATGTCCCTCTCAATGGAGGATGTCGCCTGTCTTGAAGACATGGACCTCTCGGCTCAGCAGATGAGGATAGGCGACAATATGCTCTGCCTCCACACCCTGTCGGACACCGACGACCTCCCCGCCAAGGTCGGCACCGACAACCGCTATGAACGGCTTTCGACCGACCGCTCGGACTGCCGCATGAGCTTCGCGTCGCCCGTGGGACTGCTGCTGCCGTGCAACCACATCTATAACCAGTATGTGTTTGTTGACGACCACGACGAGAACCTCGCCCGGTTTGAGAAGACCGCCCGCAACATGAACAGCCTCTCCAAGTACAGCCGTTCAAACGCTATCAACAAGGAGTGGATAGACCTCTATCTCAACGAGGCGCACAGTTACGGACTCACGTCGGTCAGGGCGCATTTCAACGTAATGGCATGGAGCGACGACGCCGAGGAGCTGCGCCGCATCAAGAACGACGTAGGCGGACAGCTCGCCACGATGGGATGTATGCCGAGGCACAACACAATCGACTGCCCGACGCTGTTCTGGGCTGCGATGCCCGGCAACGAGGCGGATTTTCCTGCCGAAGAAAGTTTCTACACGTTTATCGAGCCGGCGGCCTGTCTCTTCACCGCCGAGACAAACTACCGTTCCTCGCTGTCGCCATTCGGCATAAAGATGGTTGACAGGCTCACGGGGAGGCCGGTACACCTCGATATATCGGATGAACCGATGAAACGCGGTATAACCACTAACCGCAACAAGTTCATCCTCGGGCCGTCGGGCAGTGGAAAGTCATTCTTCACCAACCACTTGGTGCGCCAATATTATGAACAGGGTGCCCATGTCCTGCTGATAGACACCGGAAACTCCTATGAGGGATTGAGCAACCTTATCCGCAACCGTACCCACGGGGAGGACGGCATCTATTACACCTACACCGAGGACAGCCCTATCTCATTCAACCCGTTCTACACAGAAGACGGAGTGTTCGACGTGGAGAAAAAAGACAGCATCAAGACCCTGCTGCTAACGCTGTGGAAGTCGGAGGAGGACCATGTGAGCAAGACCGAGAGCGGTGAGCTTGGATCCGCGCTGTCGATGTTCCTTGACAAGATGCGGTCTGACGGCAACATTGTCCCCTGTTTCAACTCCTTCTACGAGTTCATGCGCGACGAATACCGCACGGAAATGGCACAGCGTCCCATACCCATATATAAACAGGACTTTGACATAGACAATTTCCTGACGACGCTGAGGCAGTATTACCACGGAGGCCGTTTCGACTTCCTTCTCAACTCAAAAGAGAATATCGACCTTCTCAACAAACGCTTCGTGGTGTTCGAGATTGACTCCATACGCGACAACAAGGAGCTGTTCCCGGTGGTGACGATTATCATCATGGAGGCCTTCATAAACAAGATGCGCCGTCTGAAGGGCATCCGCAAGCTCCTTATCGTGGAAGAGGCTTGGAAAGCGTTGTCAACCACCACCATGAGCGAGTACCTCAAATATATGTTCAAGACGGTGCGCAAGTATTTCGGTGAGGCCGTGGTAGTGACGCAGGAGGTTGACGACATCATATCGTCGCCTGTGGTGAAGGAGACTATCATCAACAACTCCGACTGCAAGATACTACTCGACCAGAGAAAGTACATGAACCGCTTCGACCAGATACAGTCGTTGCTCGGACTCACCGACAAGGAGAAGGCACAGGTATTGTCGATAAACCTTGCCAACAACCCCAACAAGCTATACAAGGAGGTATGGATAGGTCTTGGCGGAACACAGTCCGCGGTCTATGCGACCGAGGTCAGCCGCGAGGAGTATTACTGCTACACCACCGAGGAGACCGAGAAAATCAAGGTGCTCGACACCGCGCGTCGGCTCGGAGGCGACATAGAGGCCGCGATTAAACTATTGGCAAACGAAGACAAAGGATTATGATTGACCAGATTATTTCAACACTCGGCGACTTCATGTCGTCACTATCACCGGCGATAATTTATAACTACCGTGTTATAATTGTCCTGTTGTGCGCCTTGAACGCCCTGTTGCTGCTGTTCCTGCTTTTCAGGACCCCGGCCAGTATCCGCAGACGGGACAGGTTTTTCCTGTCGGCTCTTGCCGACATCGTGGCAGACCGTTTCGCCGAAGACACGGGCAAGGCGTTGACAAAAGCCCTCAATTCCAGATTCCCCATTGAGGAAGAGACAGATCCGCGCGATAAAATCCGTGACGAATGGCGCGACCCCGTTACCGGCATAACCCTGCACATATACGAGGAACGCGGTTACTGGCGTGCCGACATATCCGGCATTGACTATAACGGGATATACCATGACCACACGGTGCTGCGCTATATGGACTCCGAGACCTTCGACAAGAACCTCTATATGGGTAACGGAAAGAAATATTGGACATTTGCCTATGACGGGCTGCTCGACACAATCTTCATTCCCGAACTCGGCATGACTATGAGACGCAAATCGACATTTCCTGAAAGGACACTCCGCTCCGATATTACAGGCATGGTCGCCCACATAATGCAGGATGTCACGATGGAACCGGAAACGGACCAACCGCAAAAAGCGGAGGCCACGCTTGAAGGACTTTCAGAGACTCCCTTTAAGGAGACCGTTAACGAACCCGAAAAATAAGATGTATGAACGTACTGAGGATAATACTGACAATCATAACGGCCTGTGTCGCCGCTGTCGCCCTCCTCCTGAGACTCGCGTTGTGGACACTCTCCCTCGGTGTAAGGCTCATAGGAGGAATAGCCTCCAGAATATACTAACGAAAAATAACAAACATGGTAAGACTGAAATACATTATGGCGGCACTCCTGATGTGCCTCCTTCTCGGCGCGGGGAGGGCAAACGCCCAATGGACTGTGATTGACCCCTCCAACATCGCCCAGAGCATCGTCAACAACTCGAAGTCTCTCGTTCAGGAGTCCCAGACGGCAACGCACATGGTGAAGTCGTTTCAGGAGACGGTTAAAATTTACGAGCAGGGCAAGAAATATTACGACGCGCTGCGCTCGGTCAACAACCTTGTGCGCGACGCCCGCAAGGTGCAGCAGACCGTCCTCATGCTCGGAGACATCAGCGAGACCTATGTGACCAACTTCCGCAAGATGCTCACCGACCCCAACTTCACGTCGTCGGAACTCTCGGCCATAGCCGCCGGATACACCCGGCTGCTGGAGGAGGCCAACGGAGTCCTCGGAGAACTTAAAAACGTGGTGAACATCACAACCATGTCCATGACCGACAAGGACCGCATGGACATAGTGGACCGGTGCTATAGGGAGATGAGCCGTTTCCGCAACCTGACGGCATACTACACCAACAAGAACATCTCCGTGTCGTATCTCCGCGCCAAGAAGAAGGCCGACACCCAGAGGGTGGTGAACCTCTACGGCAAGGGCGCACAAAGATATTGGTAAGCCATGCTTTGCGCTATAGATTTCTCAAACCTGCACACAATCCTCCGCTCGCTCTATGACGAGATGATGCCACTCTGCTCCGACATGGCGGGGGTGGCACAGGGGATAGCCGGACTCGGCGCGCTGTTCTATGTCGCATACCGCGTATGGCAGTCATTGGCAAGAGCGGAGCCGGTGGATGTGTTCCCGCTGCTGCGTCCCTTCGCCGTCGGATTCTGCATCATGTTCTTCCCGACTGTGGTGCTCGGCACTATCAATTCCATAATGTCGCCCATAGTGCAGGGGACAGCCTCAATGCTCGACGGCCAGACATTGGATATGCAGAAATACCGCGAGGAGAAGGACAGGCTCGAATACGAGGCCATGATGCGTGACCCCTCCACGGCATACCTCGTGGATGACGCGGAGTTTGACCGTCAGATTGACGAGCTGGGAGTTACCGAGGTAGGCACCGCCGCCGGGATGTATATAGAGCGTGGTATGTACAAGGTGAAGAAGGCCATTCAGAACTTCTTCCGCGAGTTGCTGGAGCTGCTGTTTCAGGCGGCGTCGCTGACGATAGACACCATAAGGACATTCTTCCTCATAGTGTTGGCGATACTCGGCCCGGTAAGTTTCGCAATATCGGTGTGGGACGGTTTCCAGACCACCCTTGTGCAGTGGATATGCCGTTATGTCCAGACCTATTTATGGCTGCCCGTCGCGGATTTGTTCTCCACGATACTGGCGAAAATCCAAGTCCTGATGTTGCAGAACGACATCTCCGAGCTTACCAACAACCCCAACGCAAACCTCGATTCCAGCAACACGACATACCTGATTTTCATGATAATAGGTATAATCGGCTACTTCACTATCCCGACTGTCGCGGGCTGGATAATACAGGCCGGGGGCATGGGCAGCTACGGCAGGGCCGTCAACAACACCGCGCAACAGGCCGGTTCGGTCGCGGGCAGTCTCGGCGGTGCGGCCGCAGGCAATGCGGTCGGGCGTTTCAAGAGACTGTTCAAATGATATTCAAACAACGATTAAATGGAGTTCAAATCGCTTAAAAACATCGAGACCTCCTTCCGGCAGATACGTCTTTTCGGCATAGTCTTCGTGTCGATGTGCGCGGCGGTGGTGACGGTGGCACTCGTGACGGTGTTCAACTTCGCCGAAAAGCAGCGGGAGAAAATCTACGTCCTCGACAACGGAAAGTCGCTGATGCTGGCACTGTCACAGGACATGAGCCAGAACCGTCCGGCGGAGGCGAGGGAACACGTCAGACGCTTTCACGAGCTGTTCTTCTCGCTGTCGCCCGACAAGTCGGCCATAGAGCACAACATAAACCGTGCCCTCATACTCTCCGACAAGAGCGCGTACAACTACTATTCCGACTATTCCGAGAAGGGATATTACAACCGCATAATCTCCGGCAACATAAATCAGGTGTGCATCGTTGACAGCGTACTGTGCGACTTCGACAACTATCCCTACACGGCAAAGACTTATGCGCGTCAGATGATTATACGCCAGAGCAACGTCACCGAAAGAAGCCTTGTGACTGTATGCCGCCTGACAAACTCGTCACGCTCCGACGACAACCCAAACGGGTTTATAATCGAGGGGTTCAACATCCTTGAAAACAGGGATATTTCAACAGTAAAAAGATAACGGAAATGAAACTGTCAAAATCAATCGGACGCTCCATATATAATAAGGTGTGGAGCGTCCCCAAGGGGGCGGTCGGGAATTTCCTGCGCCGCAGGTGCGACGGAATCCCTGAAAACCGGCGTCTCGCGGTGATTGCCGTGCTGCTGTCGCTGTTCATCCTCACCGCGTTTTTCGTATTCGGCAACGCCTGTTACCGTATCGGACGCGGCCATGCAGCCGCCACACTTGCGGAGCCGGCCCACATAGAGGGTCTCGACATAACAGTAGGGAGTGACGGCGGTTCGCCGGACATGGATAACAAGACTGTATGTGGATATGGCATCCCGGAATTTGAAAACGAGGATTAGCGAATGGCTCGGATCCAAGTCCGAGGCCGAGAGGCAGAAACTAAAGAAATACCTTGTCGTCATACCGGGAGCCGTCCTGATTTTCCTCGGCTCGATGTGGCTGATTTTCGGCTCGTACCTGCCCGGTGATGACACTGCCAAGGGAAAGGCCAACATGGAACTGCCCGAAGGTGACAGCGACGGGTTGCAGGGCAACAAGCTGAAGGCACTCGCGGATGAGGCACTCCGCGAGGAGAAGGCAAGACAGGACAGCGTGCTTCAGGTCTCGATAAGGATGTCGGACTCTATACCGGAGAGGGCTGCCACGGACTCTGCCGCCACTCCGATCGAGCAGTCGGCGCAGAGCTACCGCGAGGTGCAGGAGTCACTCAACAATTTCTTTGTCGAGGAGGAGACCCCCGACGCGGAGATTGACGCACTCAACGAGCGCATCGCGGAACTGGAGGCGCAGAACGAGGCGGCACGGCAAAATTCAGCCCAGCCCGACGAGATGGCGATGCTGGAGCGGTCATACCAGCTGGCGGCAAAATATATGGGCAACGGCAACGGCGGAAATTACCCGCCACCTCCGGCCATAGAGGAAGAAAAGGGCAAAAGGAATGTCATGCCGGTGTCACAGGTCAGCCGCGATGTCGTTTCCTCGCTCAATGCCTCCAATGCCACCCGACGGCTGACGACTGCGGTCGGTACGTCGAGAACGGTGAACAAGAACACCATAGCCGCAGTGGTGGCCGGAAACCAGAGCGTGGCTGACGGCGAGAGCGTGAGACTCCGTACCTCCGAAGCCATGTGGATAGGCAAACGCCTTGTACCACGCAACACCGCAATCGTCGGGGCTGCCCGTATTCAGGGCGAGAGACTGGAGATTGAAATCTCGTCCGTCGAGTGCCAAGGCTCGATATACGAGGTGGAGTTGCAGGTCTATGACTCCGACGGACAGGAGGGCATCAACATTCCCGGCTCTATGGAGTCCGACGCCCTGCATGAAATCGGTGCCAACATGGGGTCCACTATGGGCAGTTCAATCAATATTTCCACAAACACAGGGGCGCAGATAGCCTCCGACGTGGGCAGGGGGCTTATCAACGGAGTGTCGCAGTACCTCACGAAAAAAATGCGCACGGTCAAGGTGCATCTCAAAGCCGGATACCGTGTGATGCTCCACCAGCCCGAAGATGTATAACCACAACAACCAGACAGATATGAAGGCAAGAAATATCATCCTCTCGGCCATTGCCGTAATAGGCATGGCAACCCCGGCGTTTGCCAAAAACACAAAGCCGGTCAAAAACACAGATAACCATGTGTCTCCTGACACTGAGGCGGTCGCTGAACACGACATAAACGTGTACGGTGAGAACTACACCGACGGCGACAAGTTCAGCGGTCTTACCCGCAAGGTCGGATTTGACCGAATGATACCGCCCCACGCGCTGGAGGTATGCTATCAGAAGACCACGCACATTATCTTCCCGTCGGAGATTGTATATGTGGACCTCGGAGGGGAGGACATCGTGGCCGGACTCGCCGACGGAGCGAAAAACGTGCTGCGCGTCAAATCCGCCTCCAAGTCGTTCAAGTCGGAGACAAACCTCTCGGTCATCACCGATGACGGCTGTTTTTTCACCTTTAACGTGAAATTCGCCAAGGAACCGCTGTTGCTGAACATCGAGATGACCGACTTCATCCACGACGGCGAGGCAGTGAACCGTCCCAACAACGCGCAGGAAATCTATCTTGAACGCCTCGGCAGCGAGAGTCCGATGCTTGTCAAGCTGATTATGAAAAGCATATACAAACAAAATAAGCGCGAGATAAAGCATATCGGCTCAAAGCGTTTCGGGGTGCAGTTCCTCCTGAAATCAATCTATGCCAACAACGGACTGCTGTATTTCCACACCGAAATAAAGAACACCAGCAATATCCCGTTTGACATCGAATATGTGTCATTCAAAATCGTGGACAAGAAAGTGGTGAAGAGGACGGCCATGCAGGAACAGGTGCTTGAACCGCTCCGTGCCCAGAACTATGTAGTGACGGTACCCGGAAAATCATCGGAACGCACCGTGTTCGCTCTGGAGAAATTCACCATTCCCGACGACAAGCAGCTCGTGGTCGAGGTTGCCGAGAAGGAAGGAGGCCGTCACCAGACCTTTGTCGTGGAGAACGCGGATATTGTACGCGCAAATGTGATTGACGAACTTTCAATACAGTAAACGATGATGAAAAAAGCGATATTCATAATCGCTGCCATGCTTGCCCTGTTCGCAGGGCAGGCAATGGCCCAGCGATGCCTCCCCGGCATGTCGGCGGTTGAAATCAAGGCAGGCATGGCAGACGGTTTCTATACGGGCAAATCCCGCGACTGCGGCTATTCATTCGGTATACATTATTCAGTGTTCAAGGGCAACGCCGACACTTGGAGTTTCGGAGGCGGTTATCTTCAGACCTACAAGCCCTACGGAGAGAAAGGCCGCATCCCTGTGGCACAGTTCACAGGGGAGGCCGGTTACAACCTACACTTTGTCAGTGACTACTCGCAGACATTCCACATCTATGGAGGCGTGTCGGCCCTCGGAGGATACGAGACTGTCAACTGGGGTGACAAATCATTGCCAGACGGCTCGACTCTCCACAACGGCGACTCGTTCATCTATGGCGGTGCCGTCTCCCTGCAAGCCGATTTTTATTTCTCTGATAAAATCGCCCTGACCGCCAATGTTAGGGAGCGGTTTGTATTCGGCAACTCCACGGGACATTACCATACGGAGTATGGCGTCGGTGTAAAATTCATAATCGAATAAGGCTATGGGATTGATTGTGATAGACCTTGACATCAAGAATCTTCCGCTGGAGGATTTTATGAAGGCTCTCGGCTATGAGCCGAAAAAAAGAAACGGCAACCGCTTGACATACAATGCACCTTATTCAGCCGATAGCAACGCCACTATGGTGGTTGACACTGAAAAGAACGGCTGGTATGACAGCAATGAGCCTGAAAAATACTACGGCGGCATTTATGATCTCGCCTACGAGCTGACAGGGAGCTGCAACCGCTCCGAGTTGAATCTCTACATCGCAACGCAGATGAAAGGGGTTAGGGATTTCAAAACCTACGGAGTTACCGACAATGGGAAGGAAGCCGAGGGTAATGTTGTGGTGGCAATGCCAGTCAGTAAGCCTGAAACGCTAAAAGCAGCCACAAAGGTTGAGCCGCCGAAAGAACAGCCCAAGCAACAGCAGCCCAAACCCAGACGCAGAATTAGATTTTAGATTATGGATATAGATGCTATAAAAGGAATATCCCTTGTGGACTTCCTTCATCATCTCGGCTGTGAGCCGACAGGACGCGACAGTAAGGGACTGTGGTACCGTGCCCCGTACCGCAACGAGCGCAGACCCTCATTCCATGTCAGGCCGGGGCGCGGGGTATGGTTCGACTTCGGGACAGGTGCCGGAGGCGACATATTCACCCTTGCCGGAGAGCTGTCGGGCAAAACGGACTTCATCGGACAGGCGCGTTATATCGCCGAGACAATGAGGATGCCTGTCGCGGAGCCGTACAAACCTATCCCTTTCAAGGAGGAGCCGACATTCGAGAACGTAAGTGTCTCACGTCTTGAATCCCCCTCCCTGCTGCGCTACCTCGCGGAGCGCGGGATACCGTCGGATATTGCCGCCCGGTATTGCGTACAGGTGGATTACCGGCTGCACGGCAAGGACTATTATGCCGTGGGGTTCGGGAACAACGCCCACGGATACGAGCTTAGGAACAGGTTTTGGAAAGGCGCGTTTTCTCCGAAAAACATCACCTGCATCCGGAGGGGAAATCCACGGTGCAACGTGTTCGAGGGCTTCATCGACTTTCTTTCGGCGGAACGCCTCGGATTGAACGACGGGACGGACACCGTGGTGCTCAACTCGGTAGCCAATCTCGCCAAGGCAAAACCGTTTCTAAACGGATACGACCGCATCCTCTGCTACCTTGACAATGACGTGGCCGGGCGGAGTGCCCTCGCGTCGCTCCGCAGGGAATACGCGGAGAAGGTTATCGACAAGTCGGCGATGTATCCGGAGCATAAGGATTTGAACGACTATCTTGTGGCCTCGTGCCGGAAAGTGACAATTAAACACAGACTTTGAATTATGGAAATCATCAAGAATAAATACAGGAAAACATTCGGACTCATGGCTCTCATCTCCTTCGCAATAGCCGCCGTGTGCGGTCTCGCGTCATGCTCCGACGACCTCGACGTGCAGCAGTCATATCCCTTCACCGTGGAGGTCATGCCGTTTACCGACAAGATTGTCAAGGGTCAGACCGTGGAGCTGCGCTTTGAAATCGTACCCGAAGGCAACTACACCAACACCCTCTACACTATCCGCTATTTCCAGTATGACGGGGAAGGCTCGCTCAGACTTGTTGACGGCCCGGTGCTGGTCAACAATGACCGCGTGTTGCTCGAAAGCAAGACTTTCCGCCTGAACTATACTGCAAAATCTTCAGGGGAGCATAGATACCTCGTCGTTGTGGAGGACAATTTCGGTTCGACCCCGTGGGAACGCACATTCGAGTTCAACAACAATGACAAGGAGGACAACGACAGTACGGGCATCCTCAGACCGGTGGTCAATCCCGTAATCCCGGTGGTGCGATGAGGAGGCTGGTAATGTTCTTCGTGGCGTTGCTGACCCTTGCGGCAGCAACGCCCGCCGCCCACGCGAGAAAAAGCATAATGGACCTGCCTCCGTTTGAACGCGCCGTGCTGATTATAAAGAAGTTCGAGACGCTCCACCGCCCATGCCACTGGCCGGCGGTCGGATACGGACATATGGTGCAGCCGGGAGAGCCGTTCAGACGAGGTGTCCAGCTCACCGAGAGACAGGCGGATGCCCTTCTCCGCAGGGATCTCCGCAGGTTCATCGCCCTCTATGACGATTTCAGACCGGATGATGCGTTGCTCCTCGGTGTGCTGGCGTACAACTGCGGTCCCGGTGTCGTCAACAAATCCGGTGTTTACAGGCGACTCAAATCGGGAAACCGCGACATCTACAAGTCCTACACATCCCATTGCCGATACAAGGGAAAGTTCCATAAGCAGTTGCATCGAAGGCGCATTATAGAGTTTCTTTATCTTTATGATTCTCATAAACAAAAATAAAAACATTATGATTTTCATGCTATTTATAATCTAAAAAAATGCTTGGGGCAAACTATATATAAAAGCCAAATTAACAGGGTTATATACAATAGCGGCAAGAGGTTTAGTAAAAATCTTGCCGCTTAATTTGTGTATTAAAACAATTTTTCATACTTTTATGAGCGTAAATTACTAAACGTTTAATCCGAATGGTATATCGCAATAGGATACAGATGTCATATGTACTCAAAACAGAAAGGAATATAGCCTTAGAGATTTTGAGCGCATTGTTAATTCTTGTCATTACGCAGGCCTGTAATAAGGATGATGATTTACCATTGGTTATGACTGATGGGAATAGGATTACACTAAGTAGCGATGAAATTGTTTACTATGGCAATGAGTCTGATTTTTTACATTCCTATACTTCGTTATTCCCATGTAAATATTCATTCATTTCTAATAATCGGGGTCCTTATCTACAAAACGAGTCATATTCTATTGAAGGATATGATGATAGATTTATAGGACATTGGGAAAAGGCAAAATTTGGTGATTGGATAAAAAAATATGGACTTGAGCCAAACAAAGTATTTTATTGCGCTACAATAAAGTACGTGTCATATATGCCAATTCCCTTATCGGAGGAAGACTATATTCCGGTTATGCCACTTAATAACATGGGATATTCTCCGTGGACTTCTAATAGGTCTTTCGATATTGATTATAACAATCAATATCCTAAATATGTATTCTATACTTGTTTTAGATATATCGGTTATAATGATAAATTAGCCGGTGTTTACATAGACTTACCATTAACAGATAAATTAATATGGAATTTTACAGTAAAAAAATGAACAAGATGCTTGTCATTGCCTTCGTTGGCATTATGAGCGTTTTGGTTGGAGCATGTACGTCTGATGCTCTTGATGATGCAAATGCGCTTGCCGATAGTGCAGTCGTTAAAAATGCATTAGTTAAAAATGCCGATGGCACGGAAACCGTTATTCTTTCCAATGGGGAGCAGATTGTATTGGAAGATACCACCACTTATGTCATCAATTTTGACACCGTAAATATGGGAAATGACATTGATGATGTTATGGTTTCCAGAGCTATCGTGCCAACAGGTTATGACAGAGAATCCAAACCAAAAGATAATAAAAAATATCTATTAAAAGGATTAGAAAAATATGGCATCAATCCGACCACAGTCTATATCGGTAAGTTCATAACATATTATAAAGACTTACCAGTTTCTAAAGGATATAGCCTTTTTCCGTCCAACAACAAATATGCCACTGAGAATAAAATGGGATTTAACCCTCCCTCACTGTCGAAAGTCGGATTTCATACCACTGTTCCTGACACTTGGACTGGTTATGAGACTGGCGTTACTCAAATATTTTACGTCAATAGCGATATATCTGGCATATATTGGAATAAAAATGTTCCCTGTAATCCAGCAGATTTGACATGGTATTACAGAGCCATTCCAGACGAAGCAATGATAAGCCGCCTGTGGCGGCCGAAATTTTGAGCTAAAATGCCCCCGTCAAGCCTTTAACGGTTTGGCGGGGGCCGGCTATACAACGAAATAAAAATCTATCCTCCGGTTATGGTCTCGGCATCGGGGTTTTGTCGGTGCAGCCTCCAATTTCGGATAGACACTCCTTTGAGCTGTTGGCATAACAGTATTCGCAGAGATGTGGGCAGGTGCTGTACTCGCCGATGTCCTTACTTTTCATACAACCGCATACCTCTCGCTGTCCCCTGTCGCGGTTGTCCTGCGTTATGACCGCGAAACCTCCTCCGTCAAGGGGGATGGCGTTTTCGGGAACATCCGTGCCAAAAGCGAGGGTTGTATAATCCTTGCGCCGAGATATTCCATTAACTCCTTTGAGCGGTGTCCGAAACGGACTATGAGGCGGTCGTCTATGCAGTGGTTTTTCTTAATGCCGTATTCTGATAAGTCTATGCGCTCCCCGCAGGTGGCGAGTTCACATCCCCACTTTTTGTTGAGCATTGAAAGTTCCCTCGCGAAACCGCGCATCATTTCCTCGGCCCAGTCAGTGTAGCGTATTCCGTTTAGTTCAAGGTTTGACTTGACCCTGCGGTAAGAAACGATGTCGGCAAAGCTGAACACGAGTTTTTCGGTATATCCTTTCAGAACGTCTCCGAGAGCCTCAATCTTCCGCAGAAGCAAGTCCTCGTCTATGCGGTCGGTAAGGATAAGCGGGTCGAAACGCCATATCACCCTGCCTTTGCCGAGACGCTCAACGAGCATACGGAATGTGTCGATGCGCTGTGACAAAGGGGGTACGCCTTTTTCAAGACCTTCCTCCCGTAATCGTTGAGCGTGTATTGTATGTAGCATCCGATGCCGAGTTCATCAAGCGTGTCAAGGTGTCCAAGCAACGGCTTTGGGTTCTTTGACCAGAACACGATGAATTTTGTGCGCCCGTAGCTAATGTTGATTTTGGATGAGTTGTAGGGGGTTGTCCATGCCGAATATCCTTTTTTGAGACGGTTGAAAAACCATTCGGAATAAAAGGCGGGGATGTCGGTGTTCCTGCTTGCGGATATTATCACGGGGCATTGGGCTGTCGCGGTCTTTCCGCTGTCAAGCCTTATTTCAGTCTTGTCGTTCATATAGATGGTTTTTTATGGAGCGGTGTCGGGTATATCTATCCTTAACACTCAACACCGTTCCGTGTGATTAGTTTTTTCGCTGTCTCGCTATCCATTCGCCACGCTTATGCCTGCACTCGTTGAGGGTGGGAGCGACGCAAGAGAAAAGTTCGTTTGTGTCGGGGTCGCGCCAATCGTACATTATGCGTGTTACCTTTTTACCCCGGTGAGAGGAATAGAACTTTTCGTATTGTTCTCCGCTGACGGTGGTTGATACGCCGTGCTTTGTCATTTTGGTTGCCATATCAGTGAATTTTAGAATTTTAGAATTTTACAATCAGTATTCGGTAGTTGAACACCTTTTCGGGGTCGGATATTTTCTTTTGCGCAAGCCAAAAATGGTGCTTGCCAAAGCCATATACGAAGTATCGGTCAAATGCCGATTTTTCCGCATAATCGGCTACCAATCTCCTTAGAGTGTTCTCGTCATAGGCGATAAGTATGTGGTTCACAAAGCCTATCAGCACCTCGGCGATGTCATTGTCATAAATGACGGTCGTATGTTCAAATGTCACGTTCATATTCTTGGGGATTTGTGACCTGCGCCATTACTGACGCAGGTCGGGTTATAGGTTTATGCGGTCATTCGCTCCCGGATGAGTTTGGCGTTGGAGTTCACAAGGTCTATGATGCGTTTGTGATATTCGGTATCCTCGTTGTTCCTGCCGTGGCACTGCACCACTTTGAGTGTCTGCAAGTCAACCTCCACCGTTTCAATTATCTTGCCGTCTATCCTTGCCGAGAGTACGAGGGTGTCGGCTTTCTTGTAGTATTCCGAGCCGAAAACGCAGATGTTCTGCACGTTGCCCTCCTCGTAATACTCCTCGATGCTTTCAAGCACCTTCACCGATATTTCATTGTCGGTGATTATCAGTCCGAAGAACTTGGATTTGAGAGCCTTGAAATCCTCCTCACGCTGCTGTTCTTGGAGCAATTTCCGCTGTTCGCGCTCACGTCTTTCTATCTCCATGCGCCTTTGAGCCTCGGCTCGTTCCTTTCGGTGCTTTGCTTCAATCCTGCGGTTCACCTTGTCGTGCGCCTCTATGAAATCTTCGGGGCAGATGTTCTTGGGATTGCGTATGTCCTTGCCTAAGTTCACCAGCATACGGAGGTAATCACACCACATTGATATGTTGTTGATTTGGTAGTGGTGACGTTTGGTGATTAAGTACGATGCCCAAAAGTCATCGGTGTTTCTCGGATTGAACATAAAGTATTTCATTTCCTCAATCTCACCGCCTTTCATCAGCGTCTCCATTCGTGGGTCTGACAAGAGTCTTTTGAAAAGGGTTACGGGGGATATGCCGTGAAAATCACCCTTGAATCCGTTGCGCTTGAGTTGTGGGATGACGTTCATTCTCGGATACACGTCACTCCATATCACCACATTGTCGTAAAGGTCGTTATGTGGGCGAATTTCCATATCGCTCTCCAATGCCCAAAGGTCGCAGTAATAGAATGGAAATCCTCGGAGCAATGCCATTGTAGAGACATTTCCGTCGGAAGAAATCCACCTCTGCACAACCTCGTGGCAGTAGAATTTCATAGGCTCGCCCTTCCTGCTGACATATTGGATTTGTGCCACACGGATTACCTGAAAACCCCCGCAGGTGGTTATCACGCTGAAATAGCGTGTTTCCTTGTATGTGCGCTTGCGGGTGTCATTCACTTTGAGTTCCGCACCGCAGTGAGGGCACTTGCAACCTGCAAGTGTATCACACAGACTGCCGTTCCCGCTTTTCCATTGGTGTCCGCAGACACCGCAGGTCATTGTTCCGCTCTTGGCTCGGTAGGCGATATGCTCAATGCAGTTGTCGTATGCCCATTGGATTTGCGTATCGGTTATGGGTCGCAGGGTGGCTGATAATTTTGCCACTTTCTTTTGTATTGCGGTCTTGGGTTTCATAGCGGTTGTATGTGGGTTAAAAGTCAAATAGACTGGGTTGTTCAACTTGTGGTTTGTTTTCGGCGGCTTTCTTCGCGGTGGGTCTGCGCATCTTCGCGACCTGCTCGTCTCGGAGTTTGGCTATTGCCTCCTGCCGTGCCTCTTCCTTTTCCTCCTCGGTGAGTTCTACCATATGGTTCACCACCACTTTGCAGTTGATTGGGTTGCCAACCTCAATTTCTTTTTCCTCGTAGAAATGGATTGCCATTCCGTACACCTCCGCATCGGTAAATCCGTTGCAACCGCTTTTCTGCACTTGGTTGAGGATATAGGTCACGCAGTCATCCACTGACTTTGAGGGATTTGCGAACTTGACGGCAAACAATGCGTCATTCTCTGCTCGTTCTTCAAGATAAGCCTTGATAGTGTCGTTGAAGGCTTGTGTGCCTTTGTTTTCTTTCGTTGCCATAGTCGTGGGTTTTAGAGTGTTGCGAGTATCATTTTCTCAATCTCGGTGGCGTTGAGTTCCGTATGGAAAAGCCAACTGATAAAAAGTTTTCTCCCTGCGGGTTTGAGTTCATAGAATAGTTGACGATACGTTGATATGTTGCCGTTGAGATAGGTTTCTATCATATAGTCGGCGATGCTGTCAACCTCGTAGTATTTGGCTTGCTGTTCCCAAGTCTTTGAATGTCTTGTCGTTGCCATATTCTTAAATTTTAGAGTGTCATTAACCAATATATTGCCCCTGCTGCGGTAAGGATGGATATTAGCCAGCCTATACCCCTTAGTATGGGTCTGACCACTGCCCACAACGCTATCCCGATGACTGCTCCGATGATGACTGCCACCGCCTTGACCGCCTTTGTGATTATGCGGTATAGATAGGAGGATTGGTGAGCTTGCCTTGACTTAAAATCTTTATGTTTTCTTGTGGCTTTCATATCGGTGGGAGCTTTTTTTTGAACCATGCGTCCAAAGACAGTGTGGTTGTATGAGTTGCTTGACACCTGCAAGGCGTGTGGCGGAAGAAAAGGGATGTTCGGGCCTTGGAATAAAAAATACGAGCCAACCGAAGGGAGGTCTGGAGATTTTTTATTCCAAAGCCAAGAGAATATCCCTTCGCCGCACGTTCAGTCAAGTCAAGCAACCCATATAGACCCGCTTGTCAATGGTACGCCCTGACTCAAAATGGCTCCCCCGGTAAGAAAGCCCAAGAAAACATAATCGTCCCTGCCGCCACATTAGCGGCGGCAGCGGAAAGAAAAAAATAAAAAGACGGAAATGTAATCCCGCTGAGGATAATGTCCGCGCATAGGGAGCGGTACGGCATCGCCGATCCGTGGAAGTGCGCGGTCTTTATCCGCGTGGATTGAAATCAACGGGATGCGGGATGTGCAAATGCCGGGGCAGGTGAAAGGCCGTCTCTTAATTTCACTCTCACCGGTTTTGTATATCCGGCATACCGTTTGGCAACGAAAGATAAAATGGACGGCCATTGCAAACAGGTTTCGGCAATGCGATAAATAGTCCCGCAAAAGGGATAGTGTCCGGATGATGTCCTCCCAATCGTTCTATCAGGAGGACGGCATACGGTCTCTATCCGCGTGGACCTGTCAGGCGGGACATGGGCTTGCAGTATGTCCGTGTCGGAACGTGGCCTCCCGGACACATCCCCGGCACTGTCTGATGCAAGCCGATGTCCCGCCACGTTTGCCCATGCCGATAAAAATCGCTATCTTTGCAGCGTCTAAACGTGTCTTTTTCGTACTGAAAAAGAGGATGCGGTTACAAGGTTGAAAATTGGCCATAGTCCAAAATCAGACCTTGTGGGGGCAAAAAGAGGCAATTAAAAATCAAAAACAGATGTTAAAAATCAAAAATTCAAATACCTCCGTTTGCGGCAACTTTCTCAATCAGTACGAATTAAGTACAATTACGTTACATAGACACACTAAAATCCAGCAAGTTACGTCGTATATCACAAATTTTCAGTAACTTTGTAATCCACTTAATAACAAGAGACAAGATTATGGCACGACCAATAGCGGAAACCCCGGTTCTGACAGGCGAAGACGCAATCCGTTTTGAGAAACTCAGAATGGAGGTTGAGAGTCTCACCAAGGAACAGCGCGCCGAGAATTCAAGAAAGCTCAAAGAGGCGGTCAAGAAAGCAAAGGAATACATTACCATCTGCTTGTAAAAGATGAAACTTGTAAGACTTACGCCGGAAACCGTGCTTGACGGATTTGATTGCGGTGACGAAGATTTGAATAATTTTCTTGTCGAGGATGCCAAAGGTTTCCTCGACAAACGTATTGCCACTTCCTATATCCTTGAGGATTGCGGAAGTATAGTCGCGTATTTCTGCCTCTTGAACGACAAAATCAGCCGTCAGGATGTAACCAATAGTCAATGGAAGAAAATCAAGGGAGGCTTCCCGGAGCGTAAGCAGTTCGGAAGTTACCCGGCAGTCAAGATTGGCAGGTTTGCCGTTTCATCAAAATACAAGGGTCGCAATATAGGTACAGACCTGATGAATCTTCTGAAAGACATGCTCAATGGGAATCCAAATTATTCGGCGTTCCGCTATCTGACTGTTGATGCCTACCTCTCTGCCATCGACTTCTATCTGAAAAACAACTTCAAAGTGCTGTCGGAAAAGATACAGAACGACCATACACGCCTTATGTTTTTCGACATGATGGAACTGGAATAACCTTGCATTTCCCGCATTATCCGCATTTTGAGATAAAAAGCACATGGATTTTGACGAGCAACATCCAAAGATATGGCGCAGCTTAATGACTTTATGACGAGGATTGACCTGTCTGTGCTGAATGATTATGTCGCAGCCAATGGCAGAAATGTTGTCTATGCCAAGGGCGAGAGGACTGTTCATCAGGGACAATTGTGCCGTTATGTGGGGATGGTAAAGTCGGGATATTTCAAATATGTGGCTCTTAATTCAAAGGGGCACGAAGTAGTAACGGGCTTCTCTTTCGCGGGCGAAGTGGTTACTGACTATGTGCAGGGATTCCTGTATGACCAGCCTTCGCTAACCTCCATTGTCGCGGGATGCGATGCCGAGGTTCAACGTGTGTCGGTCGAAGATGCGCGACGGTTTATCATAGAGCGCAATCCCGGCTTTGTAGCCGAGGTTTCCTCCAATCTGTTGCAGGAGGCTTATTACCGCTATCTGAATATGCTTGTAAAGACACCTTCAGAACGGTTCCATGAACTTGCCTCCCGCTATCCCGGCGTTATACACAATCTGCCTATTCAGGAGATTGCCTCCTATTTAGGCATCTCACGCCGTCAGTTGCACCGCATCCGTGAGGCTGAAAGTGCCGCCGACGCCTCTGAATGTGAGGAAATTTAATAAAAATCTTTGTTCCGCACTGATTTTCATACCCTGATGGGACATTTGTCACATCGAATGTCGATTATTCGTTGTAACTTTGCGTATGACAACACTCTATAAAATATTCATCACAATAATATTTGCCTCGTCAACTTTCGTATGCAGTGGGCAGTCCTTTCTGTCAAGATATCCGAAACTGACCAAGAAGAACCTTAGTGAGTTTTTCTCGGACTGGGAAGCGTATTCTGACAGCATTGCATCGAGGGCAGTGAAAAACGACAGCCTGATAGACATGGTGGTGGCTGATAATTATCGGTCCAAGGAACTTGAAAGGAGAACTTGTCTGTCAGGTAAAAATGCGGTGCCGAAATATCATGTCGTACCACAATACATCGACGTTGAAAGATATTATATGGATGTTGACACAACTGTTTTTAACCCTCGCTACGGATTCCCCAATTATTACTCAGAATTGACAGACAATGAATATAGAATCGACAGCATTATTCCTCAGCTACCTTATCGGGGACTATACCTGACTTCCGATATAAGCGAAACCTTATCGACCTTTGTCGGCGGTTGTAGAAATGGCGATAAGATAGAGAAGATAAATAAACGAAATCTCAAGACATTAGAGAAATATATACCGCTTAGTGGGCATGGTCATTGGTGTGGTTATTGGTTATTCACATCTTTTCCGCAGATTACAACAATCTGTTATGCCAACAATCTCATAGCTGTCAAAATAAGTAAAAGTTGGTTTTGCGGTGAAGAAACATGGTATATAAAGAAGAATGGTAAATTTGTAAGGAGGGAAGAACCTGCAGGCGAATGGATTGAATAATGAAACAGATTGACTACATCAGCGAAGCATTAACCGACTTTCGCTTGGCTGCGGCTACTCAAGTAGTTGCAACGGAGAGTGGCGATTATAAAAAAGGCAACAATGCCTTTGA
>LUJN01000037.1:22517-22714 GCA_001689445.1 Bacteroidales bacterium M3
AAAGGATTGGGAAAAACGAATGAATTGGAAGCATTGTTGTCTGATTCTAATGTAGGCGTAAGAATGTTTGCCGCTTATGGCTTGCTGTCAACATCTCCCAAAATCGCTGTTCCAGTTCTCAAAGAGATTTCACAAAGAGAGGATATCCATTCCCTTACCGCAAAAGCTACACTTGAACAGTGGGAACAAAACACTTT
>LUJN01000038.1:0-89194 GCA_001689445.1 Bacteroidales bacterium M3
CTCAAGCCAATTGGTGAGTTTTGAAACACCCCCTTATTTTCCCATCCCAAGCCCTTAAGTGAACAACATTGAGCCGCCTCCCTACGAGTTTGTGGGCATGAATCAACGGGTGGCGCGGGCGGCGAGCATACGGTGGCCGATGCGGCAATAGAGGCATTTGCGGGTCTCGCAGTAGGTGCGCCGCAGCTGGATGAGAGCCTGGGTGGTGAATGCGTCCTCGGCGGGTATGCCGGCACGGTTGAAAAGTTCGACAATGGAATTTTTCTCAGGAGGCAGCGTCTGCAACAGCTCGACCGAGCGTTGCCGCAAACCGATGTCGCCGCTGTATAGCCCATAGGCATACATCAAAGGGACGACGGCATTGATGGTGAGCACATTGATTGACTGCCGGCTCATCGCCGAAACATCCTTCCCCGCATCAACGGGGCTGAACGAGTAGTGGCGACGCCAATAACCCGTAAGCGGGCGGTCAAAGAGCCGCCGGGCATCCTCAGGCTCACGCACGCCGAGCAGGCTCTCCATCATCTTGAAGCCTCCCGTGACGAGCGACGCGAGAAACGCGATGCGCCGGTGTGGGAAGTTTGGCGGACGCATCCGTGCCATGCGCCATCCCAACGGCGAGGTGGGGACAAGCGAGAACTTGTGGGCGAGAAACGCATACTCGTTCCTTAGGCGGTCGGCATAGGGCGATGACGGAGCATCGTCGAGCAGCCCCGACCGCCCGAACAGCAATGCCTCCACGGCAAGCGGGGAGTTGCTGTGCTTTCCCATAAACTTGAGGGGCAACCCCGAGGCGAGACGCTCGAATGGGTCGCTGTTGGTCCCGAATCCGAGTGCCCGTGCTATCGTGACATAGCATGTCTCCTCCCAGTCGCCGCGATTGCGGTCGAGTGTGGCGAGTATGCGGTCGGTCTTGTCGTATATGCGCTGATGGGCGAGACTGTCGAGCCAGTCAAGGATGTGCAGCCTGTCGAGCGACGCTATCATCGTGGCGCACGGCAGCTCGGTGGCTGCATTGTCGACGAGTGCCCGGTAATGTCGGTTGAAGTCAGGAGTACATGGCATGGCAAACTGGGGGATGACATGCCCGTCGGGCCGCTTCACGAGGGTGTCGTCGTGCCCCACGACATGGAGTATCACCGAGTCATATGCACGATCATGGTCGTGCCCGTGGCGATACCAGTCGGATGCATGGACGTGAATCTCGACATTTCCGGCCCACGTATGGCCGTCAATCGATACCTTGGCATTGAAAAAGTCGGGACCCGCATCGTTGTTGAGCAGTCCCGGATCAAGCACCTGAAGACGTCGCCCGTCGGTAGTAGACATCGGTCCCGGTCGCCACAGGCGGTGTTGCCACACGTATTGCATCAGTTTCTCCATGGTCTTGGTGTCGTCTCCATATCGGGCGACCCGATAAAGATAATGAAAATATGCCTATCATGGCGGGAGTTTGCGGAAAAAATGTGAACCATTTTTCGCGACTTATCGTTATTTGGCAAAAGTATAGCTGCGAGGGCGGCAATTTGAGCGAGAATGATTGCACAAATAAGTAATTGGTGTGCAAAAGCATGATTATTCTTTCAAATTGTCAGTTGTCAATAAAAATAAATAATTATTTTTGCGCAATATAAAAGTTGCGCAACATTAAAAGGTATAAAGTAATGAATCACATTAAAGAGGTTGCATCACGTCTCAAGGGGCTGCGCGAGTCGGTCGACTTGACCTGTGCCGAGATGGCCTCGCGCATGGGCGTTGCCGAGGAGACCTATGTTTTATACGAGAGCGGCGAGTGCGATATCCCGGTCAGTTTCCTTTATGAGATAGGCGAGGCGATGGGCGTGGAGCTGTCGGCCCTGCTCTTTGGCGAAGAGCCTAAGATGGCGTCCTACTATGTCACCCGCTCCGGCAAGGGACCGGCAATAGAGCGTACCCGCGCCTACAAGTATCAGGCGCTCGCCTCAGGTTTCCAGCGGCACAAGTTCACTCCGCTAATGGTGACTGTCGAGCCTGACGAGGGACGCGAGATGACATTCAACACCCATCCGGGGCAGGAATACGACTATGTAGTGGAAGGATGCCTTGAGATAGTGATTGACGGCAAGACCATTGTACTCCATGAGGGCGACTGCGTAATGTATGACTCGATGCGCCCCCACGGCATGAGGGCACTTGGCGGCAAGCCTGTGAGATTCCTTGCCGTAATCTCGTGATTTAGTATAGATAGAGTTATGTTAGAGCGTTTTTTGGATAAGACGGAGTTTGACTCCTATGAGGATTTCATGGCCAATTTCAAGGTCAATGTCCCTGAAAATTTCAATTTTGGCTACGATGTCGTCGACCGTTGGGCCGAGACCCATCCCGACAAGAAAGCATTGCTGTGGACCAACGACCGTGGCGAGAAGATACAGTTCACGTTTGCCGACATCAAGCGCGAGAGCGACAAGACGGCATCGTTCTTTTCCTCACTCGGCATCGGGCGCGGCGACATGGTGATGCTCATACTGAAGCGTCACTACCAGTTCTGGTTCTCTATCATCGCCCTCCACAAGCTCGGGGCCACCGTGATACCAGCCACCCACCTGCTGACGGAGAAGGATATAATATACCGCTGCCACATGGCGTCGATAAAGGCCATTGTCGCCACAGGCGACGAGGTTGTGGTGAAGCATATAGAAAAGGCATTGCCCGACTGTCCGAGCGTCAAGGCGGTGGTCTCGGTAGGGCCGATTGTACCCGATGGATGGTACGACTTCAACAAGTGCATCGAGGAGGCCGCCCCATTCGTGCGTCCCGAACACCCCAACGACAACGACGACGTGTCGCTACTCTACTTCACTTCCGGCACGACCGGAGAGCCGAAGATGGTGGCACATGACTTCACCTATCCATTGGGACATATAATCACCGGCTCATACTGGCACAACCTACATGAGGACTCCCTCCACCTGACTCTCGCCGACACCGGCTGGGGAAAAGCCGTGTGGGGCAAGCTGTACGGACAATGGATTGCCGGCGCCAACGTGTTTGTCTACGACTTCGAGAAGTTTGAGCCGGTCGATGTGCTCCACATGATTGCCGAGCATCATATCACATCATTCTGTGCCCCACCGACTGTGTTCCGCTTCCTCATCCGCGAGGACCTCTCGAAGCACGACATCTCCTCGCTCAAATACTGCACGATAGCGGGCGAGGCCCTCAATCCCAAGGTTTACGAGGAGTGGCTGCGCCTCACGGGCATAAAGCTGATGGAAGGGTTCGGCCAGACGGAAACTACGCTCACAATCGCCACATATCCGTGGCTTGAACCTAAGCCTGGCTCGATGGGCAAGAAAGGCCCGCAATATGACATCGACCTGCTGACAGCCGACGGCCGCTGGGCCGAGGACGGGGAGCAAGGTGAAATCGTGGTGCGCACCCACGGCAAGAAGCCCCTGGGCCTGTTCAAGGAATACCTGCATGACCCGGCGCTCACCCGCGAGGCATACCACGACGGCATATACCATACGGGCGATGTGGCATGGCGCGACGAGGACGGCTACATGTGGTTTGTAGGCCGTACCGATGACGTCATCAAGTCGTCGGGCTACCGCATAGGGCCGTTTGAGGTCGAGAGCGCGTTGATGACCCATCCCGCCGTGGTGGAGTGTGCCATCACGGGTGTCCCCGATGATATACGCGGGCAGGTTGTAAAGGCCACCATCGTCCTTGCCAAGGAATACAAGGGACGCGAGGGCGAGGAGCTTGTCAAGGAGATACAGAATCACGTGAAGCGTGTCACGGCACCATACAAATATCCCCGCATAGTGGAGTTTGTCGAGGAACTGCCCAAGACCATCAGCGGCAAGATACGCCGTGTGGCGATACGCGACGCAGAGCAGGGGGGAGCGAAAGGATGAAAGGGAAAAAGAGGAGATACAACCGCATCGCCGTGAAAATTGGCAGCAACGTGCTGTCACGTCCCGACGGTACGCTCGACATCACCCGCATGTCGGCGCTTGTCGACCAGGTGGCCGCGCTCCATCACGCCGGCATCGATGTGATAATGATTTCGTCGGGGGCGGTGGCGTCGGGACGCAGCGAGTTGCGCGACTGCCGCAAACTCGATGCCGTGTCGGCGCGGCAGCTATATTCGGCTGTGGGCCAGGCCAAGCTCATCAACCGCTACTATGAGCTGTTTCGCGACCATGGCATAGCGTGCGGTCAGGTGCTGACGACCAAGGAGAATTTCTCCACCCGCCGCCATTACCTCAATCAGAAGCACTGCATGGAGGTGATGCTCGCCAACGGGGTGATACCCATCGTCAACGAGAATGACACTGTGTCGCTCACCGAGCTGATGTTTACCGACAACGACGAGTTGTCGGGGCTTATAGCCGCCATGATGGGCATGGAGGCATTGGTGATATTGAGCAATATCGACGGAGTGTATGACGGCGACCCGTCGTTGGAGACCTCCAAGGTGATTACCGACATACGCCTTGATGACGATGTGTCCGACGTGATACAATCGGGCAAGTCGTCGATGGGACGCGGGGGGATGACTACCAAATACCGCATCGCCCGCAAGGTGGCGGGTGAGGGTATCGCCGTGGTCATAGCCAACGGCAAGCGTGATGGCATCCTGCAGGCTGTCCTGTCGCCACGACGCGACGTGCCCTACACGCTGTTCCATCCCGCCAGCGAGGCGACATCGGGGGTGAAGAAGTGGATCGCCCACAGCGAGGACTTCGCCAAGGGCGCGGTGCGCGTCAACGCCGGTGCCGCCGAGGCGTTGCTGTCGGGACGCGGCGCGAGCTTGCTCCCTGTCGGGGTGACAGCCGTGGAGGGCGACTTTGAGAAAGACGATGTAGTGAGGGTGCTCGGCCCTGACGGCTCGCTCATCGGCGTAGGCCGCGTAGGCTACGACATGGCCGACGTGCTCCCCTTGCTCGGCACTTCAGGCGCACGCCCCGTCATCCACGCCGACTACCTCTACATCGAGTGACACCCCACCGCGTCCCTACTGTTCATTTGTGAGGAACTCGCGGATGGATAGTGTCTTGATGCCCTCATAGGTATTGCCATCAAATCCATCGCGAGTGACGACCATTTTCGGGAAATTGTCATCTATTTTCAGCAGGTTGCCATACTCACGCTCCATTGTCGCCGGGTCATTGATTTCGAGTGCGACCTGGATATAGACTTTCTCGTTGTCACGGGATGCCACAAAGTCAATCTCCGAATCCCCAATGGTACCGACCTTTACGTCATACCCAAGATAGAGCAACTGATTGTAGACGAGGTTCTCAAGTATCTTGGCGCGGTCGCCGGGGCGATAACCGATTATGATGTTTCTAAGCCCGAGGTTCTCAAAATAGAATTTCTCTCCAAATTCAAATATGCGCTTGCCGGCGATGTCGTAGCGTGTGGCTCGATGCACGATAAAGGCATTGGCGAGGTATGAGACATAGTTTTGCACCTGCCCCGGGGAGATGTTGACACGCTGGGATTTAAGAAAATCACTTATTTTTTTGGCGGAAAACAAGTTACCGATATTCTCGGAGAGGAACTGGGTAAGCCGTTCAAGAAAGTCGCTGTTGCGCAAACCATAACGAGCCACGACATCGCGGTAGACGATGGTGGTGAACACGCTCTTGAGGTATTCCCCGGCGGTGGCGTCGTCGAGTGCGAGATTGGTCAGGTATGGGAGACCGCCATAGCGTGCATATAGCCGCAGGGTCTCGTCGTTGTCGGGCAATTGTCGGAAATATCGGAACTCTCCATAGCTGAGGCTGTAAACCTTTATCTCTATATGCCGTCCGCTGAGATGCGACGCCAGTTCGCCCGACAGGAGGCTGGAATTGCTGCCTGTGATGTATATGTCATTTGATGTATCAAGCAAAAATGATCTTATCACCTTTTCAAAACCCGGCACTTCCTGTATCTCGTCAATAAAGATATAATTGCGGCCGCCGTTGTGTAGCCGCTCGCTGATATAGGCATGGAGCGCGTCGGCAGAAGCGATGTCGCTATACTTGAAATCCTCAAAGTTGATGTATATTATGTTTGCGTCGGGGCGACTCTCCATAACGAATTTCATTATAGAGAACAATATGTAACTCTTGCCAACACGGCGTTGACCTACGAGAGCCTTTATCAACGGTTGGTCGATGAAAGGTTTTATCTTGTCGATGTAGACCGGGCGGTCAATCAGATTTTCAGGAATAAGTGTCATCTCCATGAGTTTTAAGTATGCTTGAAACTTTTGCAAAAATAGCGAAAAGTTTTAAGTATGCTTGAAACTTTTACCGAAAACACAGAAAGTTTCAAGCATACTTAAAACTTTTTTAGGCGGAATAGCCTATTCTTGCGGAAAACGTGGAGGGTCATACAATAATTGTCCATCAGGATACGTTGAATGTATTATATACATTCAATTGGATATGGGACTATCACTACAATCTACTTTTGAGGCGGCGCGTCGGGCCGGGCGCGACGTGGCACGCCGTGGCGAGCAGAAGGTCAACGCCCTGCTCATGGCTCTTGCCGACAGCACGGAAAGCTCTATCGACGAGATACTTGCCGCAAACAGCCGCGACTTGGAGCGCATGGACAAGGCAAATCCCAAGTATGACCGTCTGAAACTCACCGCACAACGTCTGCACGACATAGCCGCCGATATGCGGCAGGTGGCATCGCTCCCATCACCGCTTGGGCGCGTGCTAAGCTCCACGGTGCGCCCCAACGGGATGCGCATCGACAAGGTGACCGTGCCGTTTGGGGTGATAGGCATAATATACGAGGCGCGTCCCAACGTGACCTTTGACGTGTTCTCACTCTGTGTCAAGGCCGGCAGCGCGTGTCTGCTGAAAGGGGGCACCGATGCCGACACGACCAATCGCACTGTCGTGGCGATGATAAAGCGCGTGTTGCGCGAACAGGGATGGAACGAGGATGCCGTGACGCTGCTTCCCGCCTCCCACGATGCCACAGCCGAGATGCTGCAGGCCACCCAATGGGTAGATGTTATAATACCCCGTGGCTCCAAGGGGCTTATCGACTACGTGCGGCAAAACTCGCTTGTGCCTGTCATCGAGACCGGAGCAGGCGTATGCCACACATATATGCACACCTCTGCTGACACAGCCAAGACGCGCGATATCGTGTTCAACTCCAAGACACGCCGCCCGAGCGTATGCAACACCCTCGACACGCTCGTCATCGACCGCTCGCGCCTTGCCGACCTCCCCGAGGTCTGCGCCCCGTTGGCATCAAAAGATGTCATCGTCTATGCCGACGAGGAGTCCTACAAGGCATTGGAGGGAAATTATCCCTTGCTGGAACATGCAACGCCTGATGACTTCGGGCGCGAATGGCTTGACTATAAGATGTCGATAAAGACTGTCACAGGGATTGATGAGGCCCTTGATGTCATCGAGCGTTACGGCTCGCGCCACAGCGAATGTATTGTCGCCGAGGATAAAGAGGCCATCGACATATTCCTGCGCGAGGTGGATGCGGCATGTGTCTATGCCAACGTCTCGACGGCGTTTACCGACGGCGGCCAATTTGGCTTTGGAGCGGAAATCGGCATCTCTACCCAGAAGCTCCACGCACGCGGCCCTATGGCTCTCCCCGAGATAACAACCTACAAATACCTCATCTACGGCAACGGTCAAGTCCGATAATAGTGCACAGTTCAAAGTTCAAAGGTCAGAGTTTTGGGTAACGGCGATATCCACCATATGTAGGGACATGCCTTTGGCATGTTGACGTTGCAATACCCGACCAACCAAAGAAAAAGATTATGGAAAAGATACGGCTTATAGGGATGACGCTTGAGCAGCTTAGGGAGGTCGCCGCCGAGTGCGGGATGCCATCCTTTGCCGCCAAGCAGATGGCACAGTGGCTCTATGTAAAGCGGGTCAAGGAGATTGACGCGATGACCGACCTTTCACTCAAGGCGCGTGCGCGGCTTGCCGAGAGCTACACGGTCGGACGTGTCGCCCCCAAGGCGGAGGCGCGCTCCAAGGACGGCACGGCCAAATACCTGTTTGACGGCGTGGGTGGCCGCGACGTGGAGGCTGTTTATATCCCTGACCGCGAGAGGGCGACACTCTGCGTGTCGTCCCAGGCGGGATGCCGCATGAACTGTGCGTTCTGCATGACGGGACGGCAAGGATTTCACGGCAATCTAACTGCCGCCGACATCATCAATCAGGTGCTGTCGATACCCGACAGCATGTCGCTGACCAACATCGTGTTTATGGGGATGGGCGAGCCGATGGACAACCTGAATGCCGTGCTGCAGGCGATAGAAGTGCTGACCTCACCGTGGGGGCTTGCATGGAGCCCCAAGCGCATAACAGTGTCGTCGATTGGCAAAATCAAGGAACTGCGCACGCTGCTCGACACAACCAAGGTGCACGTGGCGATAAGCGTGCATTCTCCCTTTGCCGAAGAGCGCGAGGGGCTTATGCCTGTCGAGCGGGCCTACCCGTTGCGCGACGTGCTCGGCATGTTGCGGGAGTATGATTTCACCCACCAGAGGCGCCTGTCGGTCGAGTATATCTGCTGGCGGGGACTCAATGACGGCCTGCGCCATGCCGATGCCTTGGCACGCCTGTTGCGCGGCATGGAGTGCCGTGTCAACCTAATACGCTTCCATGCCATTCCCGGTGTCGACCTGCGCCCTGCCTCGGAGCGCGACATGGTGGCTTTCCGCGACCGCCTCAACGAGCTTGGCGTCACGGCGACAATCCGTGCCTCGCGCGGCGAGGACATCATGGCCGCCTGCGGAATGCTCGCCGGCAAAGCCCGCAGCTGACGCAACCCCGATTCAAGACATAGGTACAAAGGTACATAGGGCTNNAGCCCTATGTACCTTTGTACCTATGTCTTAAATTCTTGTCCTTTGTCTAACTTCCTTGCCGGGTGCTATTTGAAGACGGCGCCGGTGTTGATATCGAGCATGGGGTTGGCCTCGTAGTTGGCCATCGTTTCCTTTAAGCTCGTCAGTATCATGGCCCGGAGTTCGGGCGGATTGAGCACAGTGATTGAGGGGCCGTGGCTCAATATCTCCTCCACAAAGTCAGGCGTCAGTTTCAGGCGATAGTAGAATATCGAGTAGGAGTCGTGGATAGTCTCGTGCTGCGAGTGATGGAGCGGCAGGGCACGCATATACTTGGCCTGGCGCACGTCGGCCTTTATGGCCACGCTCTTGGCCTCACCCTGGGTGAACATTATGCCGAAGCTGTCGCGGAAATAGGTTTCGGGGTCAAACGAGTCGGGTATCTCATACTCGTCGGGCAACATCTTGACATCGCGCATACGGTCGAGGGCATAGGTCTTGATGGTATCCTCCTTGACGTTGCGGCCTGTCACATACCACCGCTGCTTGAATATCTTGAGGAAATAAGGCTCGATTACCACATCAGGGGTCGGGCTTATTCGGGAGTATGGGTGGTAGGCAAACGTGATGGGGTGGAACTCCTTGAGCGATTTTACGATGATGGGGAGGAACTCGCGGGCCGAGGGCACGTTCTCAAGAAACACGCGGTCGGAAATCTCGCGGCAGCCTGTCAGGGCCTCGCTCGTGGATGCCGAGTTGAGCAGCCAGTCGGTCACGCTCTCGTTATGGTAGTCGGGTTCGTTGATATAATACTCAAATGTGGCAGGGTTACACTCGATGCTGAGTTTGAATATCTCCTCGATGGCCTGTCGGTAGTTGTAGAAACTGCGGCGCGACATTGGCTCCCCGTTGGAAAGCGGGCTGCGCATCCATAATTCGTTTATCTGGTCACGGGTTATTGCCTTGTACCGTTTAATCGTGTCAACGAGCCAGATGTAGCGTCCAAATAGTTCTGTTGCCATTGTGATGTTGTTTTTTGATGGTTTAATTTGTAGAGACGTTTATTTTATTTATGCCCGTGCCCTCGGTTTTTTTAGTCAGCAGTGAGAGGGCGCCGAGTCCTGTAAATGTGATTGCGGCGTTAAGGATGAGCAGCTCGAAGCTCATCTGATATGCGTGTTGGGCGCGCAGATACTCCTTTATCCACAGGCACTGCAGCGGTGAGAGGATGCACACTATCGGCACCCACCTGTCGGCCACGCGGCGTCGCGATGCCATGCCGAAAGCAAAGAGCCCCAGCACCGGACCATAGGTGTAGGAGGCGAGAGTGTAGACAGCGCTGATGGCATCATCCTCGTTGATGAGGTAGAAAATGCCTATCACCGTAGCCATGGTCGCGGCCATCAGCAGGTGCACCACACGCCGGGCGCGCGTCAGCCGGACGTCATCGAGCGAGCGTATGCCTAGTATGTCTATGGAAAATGAGGTCGTAAGTGAGGTGAGAGCCGAACCGGCGGCTGAATATGCCGCAGAGACCAACCCGAGGACAAACAGCACCCCTACCACCGGCGGGATGGAGCTATGGGAGGCGACCAGCCCGAAAGTCTCATCGCTCTTGGCGGGCGCGTCAAGACCGGGGGTATACTCGATATAGAGCGACAACAGCGTGCCGAGCACGAGGAACAGGGCGATGACACCGAGTTGCATCACCGAGGAGAGTATCATGTTTTTCTGCGAGCGGCGCGAGTCGCGGCAGGCGAGATTGCGCTGCATCATGTCCTGGTCGAGTCCCGTGGTCGCTATCACCATGAATATTCCGGCAAGAAACTGCTTCCAGAAGTATGTGCCCTCCGACGGGTTGTCGAAGAAGAACACACGGCTCGACGGGTGTTCGCCGACGGCTGCGGCGAGCTGTGACGGTCCGAGCCCCATATTGCGGGCGATGAACCATATGCAGAGCACCACCGAGGCTATGAGACAGAAGCTCTTGAGCACGTCGGTCCATATCACCGACTTGACGCCGCCACGGCAGGTATAGAGCCACACGATGCCTACCGTGACGATGACGTTCACGGCAAACGGGATGCCGAATGGACGGCATACAAGCTCCTGCAACACGATGCACACCACGAAGAATCTCACTGACGCGCCGAGCATCTTGGAGATGAAAAAATACCATGCCCCCGTGCGGTAGGAGGAGAGGCCAAACCGCTCCTCAAGGTAGCCGTATATCGACACAAGGTTGCGCTTGTAGAACAGCGGTATAAGCAGGAACGCTATGGCGGCGTAGCCGACCGTGAATCCCAACGCCATCTGTAGGTAGGAGTAGCCCTTGGCGGCGGTCATGCCCGGAACGGAGATGAATGTCACCCCCGATATTGCCGCCCCGATGGTGGCAAATGCCACAACAGGCCAGGGCACACGGCGGTTGCCGGTGAAAAATGTCCCGTTGTCGCTGCGACGCGACGCGGCCCATGACACTCCGAACAATAGCACGAAGTATCCTACTATGGTGAGTATGATGAGCCAGGGGGTCATTTTAGTGAGGTTATATGATTGGGTTATTATCGGATTTCGGAATTTATTCGGGATAGAGGAGATAGGGCTTGCGCTGCTGCCGGAACTTCCCGACATCGCCTTGCCAGGTCTCTTTTATCTCCTCGGCAGTGTGGCCGGCGAGAATCATCTTCCTGACCGTCGTGTTGCCTATCAATTTGTCGAAAAAAGGCCCGATGAATCCCGGCTTGCGTCCCGTGGCGCGCCATGCGTCGATTATGTAGCCGAGGTTTACACCTTGGGCGATGGCCTCGTCGGCCGACTTGCCGCTAAGGTCGCGGCCACGGCATCGCTTGCCGAGCTGCGGCGGCTTGCGGGCACCGGGGAGGGAGCGGGGGGTGAAGGTGTAGTCACCCGAGGTCATGTCGGGTGAGCCGTAGATGAGAAACGGCTTGTCGGTGCCACGCCCTACGCTTGCGGGAGTCGCCTCAAAATAGCAGAGCGACGGGTATAGGTAGACCGACAGCATCGTGGGTAGATTTGGCGACGGGGCGACAGGCAACTCATAGCGGCTTTGGTGGGTGTAACCGTCACACCGTATAATGGTCAGCGGCACTTTCTTGCCATCCTTCAGCCATCCTTCGCCGTTTGCCATGTTGGCAAGCTCGCCGAGAGTCATTCCATGCAGTACAGGGACAGGCAACGCCCCTACCCCCGACCGTAGGCTCATGTCGAGCATCGGGCCGTCGACGCTCATGCCGTTGGGGTTTGGCCGGTCGAGTATCATCACGCTCTTGCCGTGGTCGATGGCGGCGTTCATCAGGTCAATCATAGTGATATAGTAGGTGTAGAACCTCAGCCCGACATCCTGGATGTCGACCACTATCACATCCACATCCTCCATCATCGCCGGTGTAGGCCGCTTTGTCGCGCTGTAGAGCGACACTATCGGCAGCCCGGTGGCAGCGTCGGTCGATGACTTCACATGCTCACCGGCATCAGCCGTGCCACGAAACCCATGCTCCGGGGCAAAGACCTTGGTTACGCCAACCCCCTTGTCAAGCAGCACGTCAAGAGTATGACGGCCGTCGGCTATTCCCGTATGATTGGTATACAAAGCCACCTTTTTCCCTTCCAACAAGGGCAGATACTCGCCATACCGCTCCGCGCCGACTTTTATCTGCGCATTGACGCATATTCCGGCTAAAAATGTCAATATGACAAGCAATAATTTCATCCTATTTTATGTCGTGGTCTGTATGCATAAAAATTGCAGCGTAAAGATAGTGTAAAAATTCCACAAACAGGCAATGTGAAAGCCTATAAAAAATAAATGATGTTAAAATGATGCACAGGTTAGATTTTTTCAGCTATCTGATGCCATTATTGCCAAGCACATAGTTAAAATCGCCTTGAGGATAAGCGTAATTGCAAAATGAAAATATTTACGGCCTCGATGTTTTAATGTGAGACTTTTTACCCAAATATCGATTGCATATTGCAAGGAATTCAATAGAAATTTGGCAAATTAAGGTTAAACACAGGCAATCTCTTTGATATTTTCATCAATAGCATTATCTTTGTATTACTGATAAATTCAACATCCTTTAACACGATATAGACAACATTGCTTTATTATTTAATTGTGATTGATATTATTAATTGAAAATAGTTGTTTTATAGATAATTGTGTATTTAGGCAGGGGCAACCGCGAGGCTGCCCCTCTTTTCATGCCAATCCAAGGCATACTGCGTAGCCCTATGTACCTATGTACCCATGTACGTATGTCTAAAAAACATGTGTACTTGTGTCTAAAACGATTGGATGAGTCGGTTGAGGGCAGCGAGGACGGGTTGATGGAGGGGATTGCCGATATAAGATGACGGGATGGGCCGCGAGTTGCCCGAGGTGGTGAATATCCGCGAGGTCAGAGGGCTGTCGAGAGCCGACAGGGCGGCGTTGGCCCCCTGGGCGGTGGTGGAGATGACCGGGCGGAAAAATATGTCGGCAAGGCGATCGATGACGGGGTTGTCCATCTTCAATATGCCGGAGTCCACTATGCCCGGGTCGGCACAGTTTACGCGGATATGGCGCGGCGCGAGCTGCCGTGCAAGCTCGGCGGCGTAATGGGTAAGCATAAGTTTTGATCTCCCGTAGGTCTTGAAGCGGCGCAACGGGCCATGATAGCTTGCCGCGTGCTTGAGCCAGTCTGGGCGCAGCCTAACGATGCGCCGCGTCATGGAGGTTGTCATCACTACTGCCCCGCCGTCGGCTATATGGGGGATGAGCAGTGATGTAAGCAACGCAGTGGATACAAGGTTGGTGGCTGTGGCACACTCGATGCCGTCGTCGCTGAGGGTCACATGCGACGGCATGGTGCCGGCGTTGTTGATAAGTGCTGTCAACGGTTGACAGTCACGGATGACGGTCTCGGCAAACTGTCTCACAGACGCCATGTTGCCTAAGTCGATGCGAACGGACTGCAATTCGGTTGGGGATGACGGATGCGCCTCTTTGAGCCGGGATGCGAGCGCGTCGGCGCGGGCTGTGTCACGGCACGCGAGTACTACCCTCCCTACGCCCCGCTTCATGAGGGCGTCAGCTATGGCCGAACCGATGCCGCCTGTCGCGCCTGTGACGATATATGTGCCGGTTGTAGTTATTGCCATGGAGGTCAGTCGGTCTGCAGTTTGTTGCCGGGAGATTCCGCAGCGGGAGATGACGGCTTGCCCAGACGGTCGAGCAGGCATTTCTTTATCAGCGAACGTCCCCACTCGGGCAACGACGCCACAGCGACAATCGACAAGCGGTTAAGGCCACCGTTGATATATTGCGCTTTGCCGCGCAGGGTCTTGCGCAATGCCTTGCCGACAAACCGTTCCGGGGTGTCAAGAGCCTTGACGGCAACCCCGACCTTCTGCCATCGGCGCGGCAGTCCGAACAGGTTGGTGGCAATGCCTCCGGGGCACGCCACGGTCACCGACACGCGGCGTGACTTCATCTCCACGCGGTAGGCACGTGAAAAGGCACGGATATACGCCTTGGTGGCCGAGTACATCGCTATGCCGGGCATCGGCATCCAGCATGACATCGACGACATGTTGAGGATATACCCCTTTATGCCCCCGTCGGCAGCCGTCCGGTCATTGCGTGCCATCATGTCACCAATCTCGCGGGTGAGGTGGGTGACGGCTCGCATGTGCAGGTCGATGTAGAGGTCGATGCGGCGCGGGGAGAGGTCTTCCACCGCCTTGAAGTCAAATATGCCGGCGTTGTTGATGAGCAGTCGCGGTGTCTCACCGCGCTCCATGAGCCAACCCGTGATGCGCCCGACGGCATCGGGCGCCGTGAGGTCGACACACAGCGGCACGGCGTCAACTCCCGTGTCGGCGGCTATCCGGGCGGCATGTTGTGTCAACGGTGCAAGTTCGTTGGAGACCATCAGCAGGTTATAACCCATGTCGGCAAGCTGCCGTGAAAATTCAAGACCTATGCCACTTGACGCCCCTGTCACCACCGCACGTGGCGCGGCAATGTTGCCTGTTGTCGTCACTGCTTCGCGGCTCATCGTGCACTGCGTTTTTTTATAGCCTCTATCTCGCGGCGCAGGCAGTCAGGAAGGTCATCGACATTCTGGTGACATGCCATCTCGCGGGAATACATGCGGGCTATGCAATAGTTCACGTGGTCGCATCCGCAACTCTGCTCACCCTCCCTCATGCGGTTCACAAAGTCGGGCTGACGCAGCAGGGCGCGCCCCATCTGCACAAATTCAAACCCCTCGCCAAGGGCCGTGTCGATGCTCTCGCGCGTGGAGCAGCCTCCGACGTAGATGAGCGGCAGCCGCAACTCGCTGCGGAATCGGCGTGCATCATCGAGAAAATACAGCTCCTTATACGGCACGGTGGGTATCATGAAGCGTCCTGCCATCTTCACGCCATATTTGAGCCACCATAACGTCATGTAGTGGGTGAGCGAACGTATAGGCATCTCGCCGCGCATGACATACATCGGCGCCTTGCTGACAAACCCTCCCGACAGCACGAGCGCATGGGCACCGAGCTGCTCCAGCTCGCGGGCTATCAGCAACCCCTCGTCTATGTCGACGCCACCCTTGAAGCCGTCGCGCATGTTGGTCTTCACCACCACGCCGATGTCACTGCCGGCGGCACGCATCACCTCCTCCATGCACAGGCGCATGAAACGCATACGGTTGTCGAGCGAGCCGCCCCAGCGGTCGCGGCGGCGGTTGGTGTAGGGCGACAGGAACTGGCTGATGAGATAACCGTGCCCGGCGTGTATCTCCACGCAGTCCATCCCCGCGTCGCGGGCCAGGCGCACGGCGTCGCCAAATGCTTTTGACATCGCCACTATCTCGTCATCCTTCATTCCCCGCACTATCGTGGGAGAGTAGATGTTGATGCCCGACGAGGCCGAGATGGGTATCTGCCCCGCCGTCCTGGGGTGGGACATGTTGCCGCAGTGGCCGAGCTGTATCGACGCCTTTGCGCCGGCACGGTGGATGTCGTCGGTGATGTCGCGGAGTTCGCCGACAATCTCGGGGCGCATCCACATCTGCGAGTCAAACGACAACCCGTTGCGCGTCACCGACGCATAGGCGAGCGTCGTCATGCCGACACCCCCCTCAGCCACCGAGCGGTGGTAGTCGCGGAGCATCTGTGACGGGCGGTTGCCTGGGCACATCCCCTCAAAGGCCGCCGAGCGTATCGTGCGGTTGCGTAGCGTTACGGGGCCTATCGAGGCGGGGGTAAATAGTATGGATTCTTTTGTGTTGGGTTCCATTTATGGGTAGGATTATGTCAATATATGAATGGGATTATCTTGCGCAGGTGCAGGTCGGTGAACGTCCTGCCAAACTCCCGGGCGTAGCGGGCATGGGTCTTGGCGGCACGCGGGGCAAGGTTGGCAAATGTCCAAAGGGCAAACACCGCTCCGGCCCACGACCACGTGAGGATGGCAAAGCCCGTCCACTCCAGCACCTCGCCGAAGTAGTTGGCGCTCGATACGTAGCGGAACATTCCGCCGCGCGGTATATAGTGAGCCGTGTCACCGGGACGGCGCAAGTGGCGTATTATATGGTCGCTATTGATGTTGATATACATTCCGGCAAAGAATATCGCCGTACCCGTGATAAACTGCCATGACCACAGCCATGACAGCGGGTAACGCCCCTCGGGGGAGACGTAAAATATCCATCCCCCCTGCATACAGGCGTTTATGAGGTTGAACACCACCCCCATCACCACTATGGCAAGCGGCATACGGCTTTTCCCCTTGATGAGCAGCGGGAAGATGAACGACCGTTGGAAGTAGTGCAACTCAAAGAGCAGGGCCATTACCATCGGAGCGGTCTCGCCTCGGCGCGGCGACGCGAGCCACAACGCGAGCATGGCGATGAACACCGGCGCCTCCATCAGTACCCACCCGAGGCGGTTGTTGACCGAAGGGCCCCACTTGGGGTTGTATAGGATGCCATATCCCGCCTCGACGCGCTGTAGGGCGATAAAGACGATGACGGCCATCAGGGCCATCGAGATGAGGAGGATATTGAAATTTTCTAACGAAAGTGGCATAGTGTGATGATAATTTGTCGTAACAGTGGCAAATTTACTCATATTATATCGGTTTTGCAACACCCCGGGAGCCGCCAATTCCTGTAAAGTATGGAAAGTGGTGCAGAACTTGGCAAATTCTGCGGCGATAGTCAGCATTTAGCCATATTCCATAGAAAAAAGATAGAAAATAAAAATATTTCAAAGATTTTTGCTAAAATATTTGCACATAATCTGACAAATATCTTACTTTGTCATCGAAATGATAACAATTTGAGAATATGAAAACTCTAACAGGTACAAAAAGGATGAAGAAGCGGTGGATGATACTTTTCACCATCATGACCGCTATCAGTGTTTTAGGTTTATTTGTTTCGGCGAGGGAGGGGCAGTTTGACATGTCAAACGACAATCTGTATGCCAACGTGGCATGGATGATCACCGCCACGATTTTCGTGCTGATGATGACCCCGGGGCTTGCCTTCTTCTATGGCGGCATGGTGCGTGCCAAGAACGTCATATCCACCATGCTCCAGAGCTTCATAGTAATGGGCGTGGTGAGCGTCATATGGGTTGTGTTCGGTTTCGGCCTCGCGTTTGGCGATGACATATGGCACATAATCGGCAACCCGGTCGATTTCTTCATGTTTGACCACGTGGGTGTGCAGAATGTCACTGCCGCCGAGAGCGAGCGCATAGCCGAAGAAGTCGGGGGTGCCATCGGTCTTGCCACCACCACGATACCGCTCGCGCTGTTCGCGCTGTTCCAGATGAAATTTGCCATCATCACCCCGTCGCTCGTCACCGGCTCCTTTGCCGAGCGCGTGAGATTTTCGGGCTACCTGATGTTCATGATACTTTGGGTGATAATCGTATACTGCCCCCTTGCACACTGCACATGGCATCCCGACGGGCTGTTTGCGATGATGCACGTCCATGACTTTGCCGGCGGCATCGTGGTGCACGCCGCCTCTGGTATCGCCGCCCTTGCCGGCGCGTTGTTCCTCGGCAAGCGCACGTCGGTCAAGAACGCCAAACCCGCCAACGTACCCTTCGTGCTGCTCGGCGCGGCACTGCTGTGGCTCGGATGGTTCGGCTTCAACGGCGGCAGCTCGCTGGCAGCCGACGGCATAGCGGTATCGGCGTTCCTCAACACCAACACTGCCGCTGCTACGGCGATGGTGACATGGGTAGTGTTTGACGCCCTGCGCGGCCACAAACCGTCGGCGATGGGAGCCGCTATCGGCGCGGTGGTCGGCCTGGTCGCCATCACCCCTTGCGCGGGATGGGTCACCGTGGGACAGAGCATCTTCATCTCCTTCTGCATCACCCTGTGCTGCAACATGGCAGTGACATGGAAAAACGCCAGCCACACCTTTGACGATGCCCTCGACGTGTTCCCCACCCATGGTCTCGGCGGTATCCTCGGAACGGTGTTCACCGGCATATTCGCCTACGATTTCTTTGCCAAGGACGACCCCGGCATGATTTCCCACACAGAGTTTTTCTGGAATCATATACTCGCGTTGCTCATCGTGTTTGTCTACACGTTTATCATGAGCTATTTCCTCTACTGGATTACCAACAAGATGATACCGATGCGCGTCTCGCGCCACAGTGAGGAGATAGGTCTCGACAAGTCGCAGCACGACGAGGAGTACGGCAACGAGTCGACAACCGAGATTGCCGAGGATACCCCGACCGAGGCCGACTGGTTCCGCGGCATGGAGCAGAGCTGACAAGGTGTCGGTTGCCCGCCACAGGCAATCGAGAATAAGAGTAAATAGTAGGGACGCAGCCTGCTGCGTCCGGGAATTAGCCGATAATCAAGCTATTATCCCCGGACGCTGCAGGCAGCGTCCCTACATTTCAAGCCAATCGGCAAGTCCGGTAACGTCCTCCTTGATTCAGGCTTTATCCCCGGCTGCTTTGGGAGCGTTCCTCGGGATTGTTGAGTGACTCCACCATCTGGCGGACGTTTTTGGCGCTTTCGGCGCCGTAAAGCCCGATTTGCTGTCCGGGGACACTCTTCTTGGCATTTTGGATGGGTTGCTGCGGGCCGTTGGCGCGTGCCGCGTCCTCTCGTCCCTTACGTTCTTTCTCGTTCATGTTATATTATGTTTTTAGATTGTGTCAGGTCATTATAACACGGCGGTGGATAGGGATGTTGCGCAATGTCGGCTTTATTCCGTATCTTTGTGAAAAATTGACAAAAATATGCGTATAGATATACTGACCGTACTTCCCGAGATGCTGGAGTCCCCATTAGGCTGCTCGATACTCAAACGCGCACAGGACAAAGGGCTTGTGGAGATTGTGGTGCACAACCTGCGCGATTACACGACCAACAAGCACCGCAAGGTCGACGACTACCCCTTTGGCGGCGAGGCGGGTATGGTGATGCAGGTTGAGCCTGTCGACCGTGCCATCTCGGCGTTGAAGGCCGAGCGCGCCTATGACGAGGTGATATACACCTCCCCCGACGGGGAAATACTGTCACAGCCGATGGCCAACAGCCTGTCGATGCTCGACAATATAATTATCCTCTGCGGCCACTACAAGGGGGTGGACTATCGCATACGCGAGCATCTCGTGACCCGCGAGATCTCCATCGGCGACTATGTGCTCACGGGCGGCGAACTGCCGGCAGCTGTCATCGCCGACTCCATCGTGAGGCTTATCCCTGGGGCAATCGGCGACGAACAAAGCGCCCTCAGCGACTCGTTCCAAGACAACCTGCTTGCCCCGCCGGTCTACACCCGTCCCGCCAGCTACAACGGATGGGAAGTGCCCCCCATCCTCCTGTCGGGCCACCAGGCCAAGATTGACGAGTGGCGCCACGAGCAGTCGCTCGAGCGCACACGCCGCCTGCGCCCCGGCCTCCTCGACTGACCGTTGACAAGCCGTGACAAGCCAAACCCAAAAACACCTGTAGGAACGTTGCTACTACTGGTCAATCATTCCGACCCTCGCAGAGGGTCAATCTTTGTAGCCCCATATTGTCGATGGCGATAGCCAAGACAATGTGGGGTTTTCGGATTATCACATGAATGAGCCTCGCAGAGGGTCAACGGGCTTCTAATCAAGCGGCAGTGTTACCCGTTCACCCTCTTCGAGGCTGATAAACTGGATTTCAACCCTTACCCCGCATATCCTTGGCGCGATTACGCGCCGTCGGCTATGCGGGGCTACACAAATTGACCCTCGGCGAGGGTCCCCAAAGATTGACCAGTAGAAGGACGTTGCCTGCAACGTCCATACATTTTGGCCGACAATTTGCCGATCTCGGCAACACCATCAACGCAAAAAGCGAGAAAATCTGACGATTTCCTCGCTTTTGCGTTGAGTTAACGAAGTCAAGTAGAATGTCTCGCGCCGGTGTCAGAACGGGAAGTTTATGCCCATATTGAGGGAGGCGTTGGACGACAGGGGCACGCCCTGCTTGGCGAGGCGGCCGAGGGTGTGGTCCATCGCGATGAAGAAGTTGAAATAGCGCGGGTGGAGGTTGAGCATCCATCCGAATGAGCATCCGTAGGTGCCGGCGGCAAAGTTGATGCCACCCGAGAACAGCTTCACGGGAGCGACATTGGCCGAGAAACGGAACGATGTGGTGGAGAACTTGCCCGCTATGCGCGTGGAGTTGAGCACGCCGAATGTCAGGGGACGATAGTAGGGGAAAGTGTACTCACCGGCAAAGTTGAGCGTCGTGGCAAGCATGGTCGTGCGTCCGCCGACGTTTCCTTTGTCGTTAAGCTCGTAGAGTGCCGACAGCTCGTCGCGCATCTTGTCCCACTCGTTTTCAAAACTGTTGTCGGCATCGCCGTCGGCGCTGAACGTGTAACGGTCGGTCTCGAATGTCTGCACGCCGTCGGTAGTCGCGAGCACATCGTTGCCCCATGATATAAACCCGAAGTCGAGGATTGCCGCGCTGAAACGCCAGTCGTCGTTGAGCTTGAACTCGCCGCCGAGGTCAATCCCGATACCAAATCCGTTCACTCCCGTACCGTGCACCTCGGCGCCGCTCACATAGCGGTGTCCCGTGTGGTCGTTGACATCGGTCTTGTAGCTAAGTCCCTTGACGCTTGAGCGTATACGGGCATCGGTGACGGCTGTCCAGTTGTCCTCCCCGAGGGTAAGGTCTGCGCGGTCGAGGTACATGTCGACATTGCCTGCCCCGATAAGGAATTTCAGTTTTCCACCGACGCGCCACTGGTCATTAATCTGCCGTGAGTGGCCGAATGCAATCTCGGCGTATGCATCAGCATGGGCGCGGAGGTTGGAGATGTCGTAGGTGGTGTTTTCGACACCCTCCTTGAGCAGGGAGAATATCGAGCGGGGCAGCGAGGCATCTACACGGGCGCGGGCACTGATGCTCACAGTGTTGTATCCTCCCCATGCGCCGAAACCGCCGGAAAGTATAGGTATGTTGATGTCGACGCCCACCTTGTTTGAGTCATGGAGCGAACCGAGGAACGTGGCGGCATCCACGCCCGGATTGAGGAACGTGGTGGTCTTGCCGTTGACATTATACAGGACATCGCGCACATGCAGGTTACCGTGCATCCCTAAGTTGAAGTTTCCGAGTGCCGGAAAAGCGACATAGTTATACTCGTTTGCAAGTGCCGGGTTGAGCTGGTGGCGGTATAGGTTGCCGTCGATAAAATATCCCGAATAGGTGTTTTGTGCCGTCGCGGGAATGGCTGCGGCTACGGCAATTGCCGCTATTGTAAGGGTCTTATGTAGTTTCATTGTGATAGATGGATTGGGACAGAGGTTAGAGTTCATCGATATAATTACCTGAAACGGTGGCGCGTATCTCCTTGAGGGAGATGTTGCTGTCGGGCGTCAGCGTGGGTGTTGACTGCGGCGCGAGCAGCGTGGCGGTGAATGTGAAACCGTCAAGGCCCTTTACCTCGCCGGTGGTGCGTATTGTCACCTTCTCGGCAGTCGCGCCCTTGGCGAGGCGCGCTCCCACCACCTCGACGCCGTTGATGCGGTGTCCTTCCTTGTCAATGGGGAAGCCCGACACCTCGATGTCAAACGGGGTGGAGTTGGTGGCCGTCGTAGTCACCTCCAATTTTTGTATCGTCATCTTGTCGAGGGTCTCGTCGCTCCATCCGTCCTTGGTCTCGGCATACACTATCTTTGAATTGGCCCCCATGGCAAGTGGCGCATAGAAAAGATATGAACCTTTCACTTGTCCCATGCCGACGCCGAGAGTGAAGTCGGTGACATCCTGAGGCGCGATGCCGGCATTGTCTATGTCGATATTGATTGTCTGGGGCAAACCCGAGCCGGCAAGCACCTTGCCGAGGTCGGTGAACGGCACATGCTCCGGGGCTGTGTAACCCTCGGGATAGGAGGTGGGGGCTGTCGGCGAGAGACAGAAGTCATAGGGTCCTGTGCCGTCGCCGTGGCCTATGGTGAATGTCCCGTTATCGAGCGAGATACCTGTGCCGCTTACGTCGTCGCGTACCGGGGTGAGGGTCATGCCGGCATGGGCGTCGAGGCTGTAGGACGCCACCGGGTTGTTGACCGACATGTATATCTGCGGGTTGAGCAACGTTATGTCGGTGCCTGCCTGGTTGAGCATGTCGGGGATGTCTGAGAGGCTTACCGGGCTGATGTTAAATCCGTCGAGAGTGTAGTCGATGCGTCCCGTGAACTTTTCGGCGTGGAGGTCGGAGAAACGGAACTGCGTGACAAGTGTCATTGTCATTGGGAGCGTGCCGCCGGCATAGTCGGCGGGGTTGAGTGTGAGCGTGCCGCGTTGCAGGCGCATGCGGTCGGCAAACTCAAATGTGTGGGTGGCCGGGTTAAACGATGCGGCCTCTGTTGGAAGATATATTTCCGTGACATCGGCCGAGATGCGCAGCACGTCGCCATCGGCAGTGGCACTCGGTATTGACAGTATGCCCGTCGCAGGGTCATATGAGCCGTGGTCGGGAATCATCTTGACGTCGGTGGGCAGTTTTATCTCAAGGTCGGTGAAGTGCATCGCGTTGATGACATCCTTCAGTTCGACGATGGATATCTCGATGGAGAGTTTCAGGGTTGTCTTGATGTTCTTTATCGAGAGGATATGCTCGCTCACGTTGGTGGAGCGGTATTCAAATGACACGAAGTCCGATTCCACCGGGTATTCGACATTGCCTGAAGCCGTTGCCGCCCCAACGATGGATTTGCGCGACGGATCGATGTGGGGGGACTTTATGTCGATTGCATCGACATTGATATCCTCGGAATGGAAGTCGCCGTCGCTGGTGAACACATATTGTCCGTCGATGATTTTCAGGTTTCCGTCCTTCAGGTCGATGATGTCGCCGAGGGTGACATCGTCAATATTGACCGGGAGGGTGAGGTCTTTGGCTTTCAGCTCGATGGTGGTATCGATGTCCGACAGGTCGTACTTGTCGTCGATACACCCTGTCAGTGCAAGCAGCCCGATGCCGCATGTCGCAAGGTAGGGGTACTTTCTCATACAAATGTGATTTTGGGTTATTATTTGTTCTATTATTCCGTGGTAAGATATACTATAGTTTATGTGCCGTGTGTCAGGGCAACGTGTGTTATAGCGTTTTGCAAAGATATGATTTTTTGTATATGATTAATACGACGTAGTCATATTTAACGTATTTTTAGTAAAGCAATAGGGCGAGACGGTCTATTGACCTGTCTCGCCCCTTTATTGCTGCCCTCTCCCGCATGATGACGGAGAGCGGGAGATAGGCTATTTTATGCCGACAAGCGTCGACTTGTCACCTTGACGGCGTATGAAGATACCGTTTGAGGGGTTATCAACACGGATGCCCTGAAGATTGAAGTATTCCACCGGCCCATCATTGCCTGTGACGATGGACTGGATACCCGACTTGGTGGTCGTGATTGAAAGTCCCGTATAGCCCTGTGCCTCACCGGGATATTGCACGATGTCCGTGAGGGCATCGCCGGTAAGGATAGCCTGAGCCTTGACCCACAGCTCGGTCTCAGCTCCCGGGTTCAAGTCCTCAAGCATTATCTCGCCGTTGAGTTCGGTGGTCCCGTCGATGCGGCCAAGCACTTTCTCTCCGAAAGTCACAACCCAGATATTGTAGCCTATGACGCTCTCGCCGTTCTCTACTTCAAGAAGGTAGCCCACAGTGCCGGTTGTCGGGGTGAGTGGGGTGGGATTGCCTGCGGTGAGCTTGACAGTAGGGGTCTTCATGCCTATGGCAGCCGTATTTATCGACAGTCCGTTCCAGCCCTGTGGTGCGCCCGGATATATCAGTTCTTCAGAGCGGTCGCCGTTGGTTAGGTAGACGTAGGCCTTGACCCACAGCTCGTTTACAGCCTTAGGCTTAAGACTTTCAAGGACAAACTGCCCCTTGGTCTTCAGTCCGCCCTCGTCACTCTTGAAGGATGTGATACGGGCAACCTCGACATCACCGCCGGGAAATGCGTTGGTGACCACCCATGCCTCTATCTTCTGGATATTCTTGGTCTCGGAGAATGTGAACTTGTAGTCGAGCGTGCCCTCGGTGAGGGATGTGGCCACAGCATTGCCGGCTTCAAGAGTGATGCTCGGCATGATGATGCCGTCGCCAAACTCGACATTACTTATCGTAAGCCCATACCAACCCTGTGCCTCGCCGGGATACTGTGCCTCCTCGGCTACAGAGCCGTTTTTAAGTTCTGCCTTGGCCTTGACCCACAGGTCGGTGGTCTTGCCGCTGTTGAGATCCTTGAGATCGATTGTTCCCTCTGCCTCGGTCGTGCTGAGGATCTCGCTCACATACTTGTCGCCATTTGTGACGACATAAATGGTGTAGCGCAATACTTCTTCCTCTGGGGTCAGTGTAATCTTGTAGTCGAGAGTCCCTGTCGTCGCGCTTGTGGCGATGGGGTTGCCAGCCGTGAGGCTAATGGCAGGAGCCTGTGCGTTGGCAGCTCCTGAACCTATGGCCATGAATGTAGCGATGGCACACAGGCAAGCAGTAATTCTTTTCATGATGATTAAATGTGACGGTCGTCTCCCTGTATCCGTCTTGTCCTTAAATTATGTATACACTTTGGCGTGGAAAACATGATTGCATGTACTTCATTTAGGCAGAATACACGCATCTTACGCCATTATCTATTGCCGTCGCACTGTCGGGAGACGCTCTCCGTCACACACTCCCGACGGTCGACTTGGCAAATATAATATTAATGGATGTCATATCAAAACAAAAGCCACGATTTATTCGGGCGGCAGCCCATTACCAGGGGCTGGCCACCCGATGCCGCATGCCGCATGGCAATGTCGACACAGGCTCACGCTTGCCCAGGGCTATTCATTCGGGTACTGGGCGTTGACCTTGCCCAGGGAGATGTCGCTCTGTCCCGTGCTGCGCGACGATATGGACTTGATCGTGCCGTGGGAGAGCTTGATATCGCTCTGCCCCGATGCCCCAAGCTCGGCACGGTCGGCATTAATCTCGCCATTGCACTTGAAGTCGCTCTGTCCCGAGGTGGATATTGACAGCATCGAGCAGGAGATGTCCCCACAGTCGGTATCCGACTGTCCCGATATCGACAGCTTGACATCCTTTGCGTCGCATCGCCCCTTGAGGTCACAGTCGCTCTGCCCCGCGACATCCACGTTCAGTATATCCGTGCGACAACCCGCCATATCAAAATCGCTCTGTCCTCTCACCGTCACCGCAAGCGCCTGTGCTGTCACGGGCTGCTTGAAGTCGACATCACTCTGCCCCGAGGCATTGACCGTCAACCGGCCATTTGTATGCACGGCGGTCACAAACTCCACCTCGCTCTGGCCGCTCACGGTCACCCCTGTGACGTCGGGCATCGACACCGCAATCTCTATCTCGGGACACTTGTCGGGATAGTCAAAGCACACGCCGTCCTTGACCGACAGATAGAGCGTGCCCTCCTTGACCTCTCCTACGACATATTCAAGCAGGTTGGAAGGGCCTGTGACCTTCACCGGCGATGCCACGCCCTGCGACACCTTCACCTCAAGGCGTCCCGACACGTCTACAGCATTGAACGCCCCGAGCGACAGCTCCTTGGCGCTTACGTTGCGCTCGGCCTTGATACACTTGCCCACACCGAGTTTCCCCGCACAAGCCACCATCGTCGACAGCGCGACCATCGCCACTGCCATAACCATAAATCTTCTCATAACACTACGTTTTTAATAGTTTTCTACAAATATACACCTTTTTGACGCACCACCCGCCAAAAAGGTTGCAACAACAGATGATTTATAGTGCGATTATCTTGAACAACGGCGTCGACTGAAGTGCCAGAGGCTTGGAATGGGCAAAGAATATCTCCCCACTGACGGGGGCGACAATATCAGTGATGACATTACCGTACAGCGGGTCTATTATACGCGCAAGCACAGTCCCGGCATCCACACGGTCATGTGCCGAGAAAATACGGTAAAAAATGCCTGCGGCCGGAGCCTTGACTGTCACCATCTCTCGGGCATCGACAAGCACCGATGGACGGGGCTCGCCTACTTCTATGTTGAGCACTCCGACACGTGCCATAAAGGCGATAATGGCTTCCACCATGTCGGCACTCGTCGGGTCCTTGACATACGATGTCAGCCCGGCGTATAGCGAGAACGCCTTGGTGTTCCATATCTGCCAGTTATAGTTGAGCAGCGTGGTGTCGTAGGGGCGGGGCACGCTCAACAACGTGTATGGCAGTCCGAACAATGCCGCCGTCGTCACGTCCTGATAGCCGGTGTCAATCATCCTGACATGGGGGATAAAGTCGCCGGGCATATAGAAACTTGCAAGCTGTAGCCCGTAGGTATACCCCTCCAGCTCCTTGAAGAGGGCGGCAGCAATACGCTGGGTGGTCTCCCCGTGCTCGTAACCGGGAAACATGCGGTTGATGTCGGTGTTGTCCATCGCCCAGAAACGTTTCTCGATATTCATCGAAAAAGGGTTGGCCGACGGTATAACAGTCACTCCGCAACCGGGAGCTATCAGTCCGCGTTCCTCATAGTCACGCAGCCGCCTCACTACCTGCGAGGCTACGTACTGCTGCTGTATCTCGTCGCCACGCATGGCACCGACCAGCGCGACAGTCTTCTCGCCGCCGCCAAACCGCAGGGCATGTATCCTGAATGTGTCGCGCATCGGCGACGCCATCTTCATTATCAATTCATCCTTCATATTGCCATATTTTTCAAAGACGATCAATCCGTGCTATCAACGAACCCTCATATACGACCGGATAGGCACGGATTGTAAACAGATATCCACGTGACGGGGCAAGCACACGGTCGAGAATCTCCCCGGTCAGCGGGCACACGACATCGCCGATATGCTCCCCGCGCTCGACTATCGTGTCGGCCTTTATCCCGGGAATGAACACTCCCGAAGCATGGGCGTTGACAAACTCCACATTGTCGCCACGCGACACTATGGGGGTCGATATGTCGTCGCCGCTTGTCGCCTCCCGCCACATACCCATGTTGTGGAGCATGTTGAATATGCCGGAGACAAGCCTGTTGCAACACGTGTGGTTGACCCTCATCCCCACCCCCATCTCAACAACAATCGTAGGCGTGCCTGTCGAGTTGAGCGAATGGGCGAGTGTCGCCTCAAGCACAGTCGAGGCATCGTGCACCCATATGAAGTCGAGATTGAGCATCAACGCCCACGGTAAAAGTTCATGCTCACACAGTACGTTGATGCGCGCCTGCGGCACCTCACGCAGGAATATATTGGAGGAGTGGATATCTATCACCATATCCGCCCCCGCGAGGTCATCGACAATCGTCGCCGCCACAGTCTCGGCCATCGAGCCGTCGGGACTTCCCGGAAATATACGGTTCATGTCAAGGTCAAACCCCGGGATACCTCTCATTATCGAGTCGACCCCGAGAGGGTTAAGCGCCGGATATATCTCTACCGTCCCGTTGAGCTTATGGATGTTGCGCTGTAGCTCACGCGCCACCCTGAAGCAGACATACTGGCCCTCCAGCTCGTCACCGTGGGTTCCGGTGACGATGCACACACGCCGTGACGACCGCCCATGGGAGATTACGTTCTTTCTTATATACAGTCTCTCATCGACCGGCAAAGAGACCTCCACTACATTCCTTATCATAAAATATACAAATCTTATATATTACACATTACATATACTAATCGGATTACAGCTCCATCACATTGACCGAGACCTCCGTGTGCTCGTCGGCACAGCCACGGTACATGCCCCTGACCACGTCACAGTCGCGGGCATCACGCCCATGCGACAGCTTCAGATAGCCATACGTGACCTTACGGTCATGCGTGGGGTCAAACCCGTGCCAGCACTTGCCGGTCCACACCTCGACCCATGCGTGAGTAGCACCCTCGCCTTCCATCAGCCCGCTCACATATCGCGCAGGTATCCCGCAGCAACGGCACAGTGACAGCAATATATGGGCATAGTCCTGGCAGACACCCTCCCGCCCCTCCCATGCCTCCGCGGCAGTAGTGGCGACGCATGTCACACCGGGAAGATAGGCCATGTGGCTGTAGACCGAGTGCATGAGCGACATCACAAGAGCCTCACACTGCCCCGACGTGTCGACCGGAACGGCAATCCCGGCGGCAATTCCGGCAATGGACGCCGAGGGGACGGTCAATGCCGTAGGCGACAGGTAACGCCTGGTGTCGGCCGCCCCTTGAAAGCAGTATTCGCCACAATCGACGATGCCCTGCGAGACGGCTATAAACCGCCGGTGGGGAGCGGCGATGACCCCAAAATGGGCCGTCGCCCCACTGCCGTCGGCACGCGCCGACAGGTTGCCGGCATCGACAACCTCCACCCGTGCCGTCTCAATCCGCTGGGCGCCATCATCCATCGGCGAGCATTTCAGCAGAAAGGCATGGTCGTGTATCTCCCGCGAATAGGTGGAAACCGTGGTGTAGCTGTACCAATAACGCCGTGTGCCCTCGCGCTTATCCACCTCCATCATAACGTGACAAGCCGGTTGATGACGCCAAGCAACTCGCGGCGGTAGTCGCTGTCACCGGGATAGCGCGCCTCGCACAACAGTTCGTGCAGACGCGCCCGACACACACGGTCAAACACGCCCGGCTCTATCCCGGCAAGGCTCTCCAGTTCATCGACATACTCCCTGACGCGGGCAAACGGATAGCCAAACCTCACATGCATGTCGGCGTCCTCGACCAACTTGCCTATCCTCAGCAGACACCTGACCTGCGGCTCCAACGGGCGCGAGTCGACCGACCCCCAGAAAGCCAACAGGTTGTCGGTCACAGGCTGCAAGGATGTTATATTTTTGTCACGGTCGGCAGCACAGCGTTCTATCAGCGCGAGCGACATCTGCACATACGAGAGCGTCTCGCTCTTTATCTCCTCGCGCAGCAATATGGCATTGTCATTGGCGGCAGTCAACCCCGAGAGTATCGAGGCGCGGTTGTCCGGGTCGTACATATGCCCCAGGCTGAACGCCTCGTCATCACCATAGGTATTGTAGACATCGAGATTGCTGTAATACTCCTTGTATGCCTGTCCCCCTCCATCAATCATGCGATCCCAATAACGGCGCATCAGATGGAGACTCAGGTACACCCGCTCGGCATAACGCCCGAGCCAGTACAGGCGGTTGGCCTTGACGGCCGAAATAGTGTGTCGCTCCGCGACATTTGCTATACAATACATAATCAAATCAATACATTTCAGATAAATAACAGTCTTTTCCCATTCCCATCATATGGCCATGACCCACGTGTCCTTGAAACCGCCCCCCTGCGAGGAGTTGACGACAAACGAGTCGGGGTCGCGCGAGAACCGTGTCAGGCCGCTGCGCCACACCCGGGTCTCATCCCCGGTGACCACAAATGCCCTCAGGTCGGCCTTGCGCTCCACGAGCCTGTCTCCGTCGAGCACCCCGAGATCCTTGAAGTCTATCACCTCCTGCGCTATCCACCTGCGGGGCTCGTCGGCGACAAGCCTCTTGAGCCGGGCGAGGGCCTCTTGGTCGAGTTTGTCACCAAACACTACCCCGTATCCGCCGGCTTCGCTGACATCCTTTATCACAAGATGTCGCATATTTTCAAGCACATATCGGCGGTCTTCCTCGTAGTAGGGCAGATAGGTAGGGGCATTGTGCAGTATCGGTTTCTCTTTGAGATAATACTCTATCATACGGGGCACAAAATAATATATCCCCTTGTCGTCGGCGACACCGTTACCCGGAGCATTGATAATGGCCACGCGTCCAAGGGTATAGGAGTGCATAAGCCCGGGAACACCGAGCAACGATGACGGGTCAAACGCCAGCGGGTCGAGAAACTCGTCGCTCACACGCCTGTAAATGGCGCCTACACGATGTTTGTCCTTATAAAGGCCCTCATAGTATACATACCCGTCGCTTCCCACCGACAGGTCGCCCGGAAACGCCAGCGTGGCACCCGTCTTCTCGGCGAAATATGAGTGCTCGAAGTAGGCCGAATTGTATCGCCCCGGGGTGAGGATGACGTTGATGCCCCCCACGTTCACATAGTCCATCATGCCACGAAGCATATCGGCATAGTCGCGGTTTTCACACACGGTGTTCTCCACAAACGTCCCCGGACTCACCTTGCGTGTGATGGTACGCGCTATCATCGGATATGACGCGCCCGACGGGATACGGAGATTGTCCTCAAGCACATACCACTCTCCGTCCTTGCCCTCCACAAGGTCGATGCCCGAGATGTGGCTGTAGATTCCACGCGGAGGCGTCAGCCCCTCACACTGAGGTTCATATCCTTTTGACGAATATATGAACTCCGGGGGGATAACCCCGCTCTCTACAATGTTCTTGCCATGATAAATATCATACAGGAAACTGTTTAGAGCCCTGACTCGTTGTGTCAGTCCGGCCTCAAGATATGCCCATGATTTACGGTCGATGACCCTCGGTACAGAGTCAAACGGGAACAACTGCTCATTGAACACCCCGTCCTTATAGATTCCAAACCTCACGCCGAAACGCTCCATCCAACGGTTGACGGCATCACGTCCGTCCAATAACGATTTCATAATCTCACTTATTAAAACTACTACTTTTTTCCAAAGCGACATTTGCCGACAGGACGCCTCGACATCCTCGTCTATCGCACTTTTCCATAAAACTAACCATTATACAAGAATTTGTCAATTAATATCGACACATTTCAATCATTATTCTTGCATTAACAATACAAAGGTAGCATTTTGTTTTATATTATCAAATTTTTCCAGCAATTTGTTACCAAAAATTTTTATCACCATACAATCATCCTGTCAGAGACGCCACATACCCCCCTCACCATTACTTTACCCCACATTATCAGCGGGTCAGCCAAAAAAGGGCGCTAAAATGTCGCGGTAAAGGAAATTTGTACTATATTTGCAAGCTGAAAAGTTACGAATAAATCAATTTTATAACTCTTTTAATCATATTTTTATCTAAAACATGCAAAGCAAAGGAATTTTAGGAAGCGCCGTTTCCGGTATCATTGCGATTTTCCTCGTGCTTGTGTGCCTGTTCTACCTTTCCTTCTCGTTGGTTACCAACCACTTCGAGGGCAAGGCAGCCGAGCAGGCCACTCGTCTCGCAGGCGGTGACGTCAATTCCGAGGCCTATCAGAGGGCCTACAAGACCTACATCGATTCTATCGGTAAGGAAAAAGTGTATCTTGGCTATACATTCAATCAAGTGCAGAAAATGGGTGTCGGCCTCGGCCTCGACCTCAAGGGCGGTATGAACGTCACCCTCCAGATTTCAGTCCCCGACATCTTACGCTCGATGGCCAACGCCGGCGACAGCCCGACGTTCAACCGAGTAATCAAGGCAACCGACTCCATCGTGGCAAAGACCAAGACCAACGACTACGTGGGGACATTCTGCAAGGAATATCTCCGCATCGACCCGCAGGCCGACCTCGCCGTGGTGTTCAAGGACCATGTAAAGCGCGGCGACAACAACGAGCAGGTCGAGCAGGCAATCAAGCAGGAGGTCAAGGACCGCGTGCTCTCGTCGACCAACGTGTTGCGCAACCGTATCGACCAGTTTGGCGTCGTGTCGCCCAACATCCAGGCCCTCGAAAAGGACGGCCAGATACTCCTCGAGCTTCCGGGCGTAAAGGAGCATGACCGTGTGCGCGACCTGCTGAAGGCATCGGCCAACCTGGAATTCTACGAGACCTATACCCTCGATGAGATACAGCCGCAGCTCATGGCCCTCGACCAGGCCCTCGCTGCCGACTCGACCTCCACGGTAAAGAGCCTCTTCGGATACTTCGCCGCCGGCGGCTACTCGGGCACCCCGCTCGTGGCTATGGCGACTCCCGCCAACCGCGCCGTCATCGACTCGATACTCACCTCGCCGACCGCGGCGCGCATACTCCCCGCCAACCTCAAGCTCCGCTGGGAGGTGAAGCCTCAGGAGGTTGAATACACCGACTCGGCCAACGTGACCCGCAAGTCAGAGTTCTACCGACTGCTCGCCCTCAAGTCGAGCAACGGCAAACCCGTCCTCACCGGCGATGTCATCACATCGGCCAGCAGCGACTACCAGCAGCTTCAGGGCAACGTCGTCAGCATGACGATGAACAGCGCGGGAGCAAAGGCATGGGCCCGCATCACACAGAACAACCTCGGCAAGAGCGTCGCCATCGTGCTTGACGACCAGGTATACTCCTACCCCAACGTCAACTCGGTAATCGAGGGCGGAAGCTCGCAGATCACCGGCAACTTCACCGTCGACGAGGCAAAGGACCTTGCCAACGTGCTCAAGAGCGGTAAGATGGCCGCCAAGGTCGACATCATCAGCGACACCGTAATCGGCCCGTCGCTCGGTAAGCAGGCCATCGAGAACGGCTTCCTGTCGTTCATCATCGCCCTCGTGCTCCTGATGATATTCATGATTGCCTTCTACGGCGTCATCCCCGGTCTTGTCGCCAACCTCGGCCTCATCTGCAACCTCTTCTTCACCCTCGGCATCCTCGCCTCGTTCCAGGCCGTGCTCACGCTGTCGGGTATCGCCGGTATCGTGCTCGCCCTCGGTATGGCGGTTGATGCCAACGTGCTCATCTTCGAGCGCGCCAAGGAGGAGCTTCGCGCCGGTAAGAATATCCACCAGGCTATCGCCGACGGTTATTCCAACGCCTTCTCGGCAATCTTCGACTCCAACCTCACTTCGGTAATCACCGGTGTCATCCTGCTGCTCTACGGCTCCGGCCCCATCAAGGGCTTCGCCACAACGCTCATCATCGGTATCGTCTGCTCGTTCTTCACGGCAGTGTTCCTCACCCGCCTCGTGTTTGTGATGTGCAACAAGACCAAGGCGTTCCAGAAGATGACATTCTCGACAAGCCTGTCGAAGAATATGCTCACCAGCACCAAAATCAACTTCCTCGGCCAGCGCAAGCTCAGCTTCACCATCGCCGGCGTCCTCATCGCTGTCATCCTCGGCTCATTCGTGCTCCGCGGACTCAACCAGGGCATCGACTTCTCGGGTGGACGCAACTACGTCGTGCAGTTTGACCACCCCGTGAAGACCCACGAGCTTCAGGCGAAGCTCGCCCCGCTCTTCCCCAACTCGTCACTGTCGGTAATCACCATCGACAACGACACCAAAGTGCGCATCTCGACCAACTACAAGATTGACGCCGAGACCGAGGGCGTGGACAAGGAAATCACCCAGATACTCTACAACGGCTTGCAGGACGAGCTTAACGGCATGAGCCTCGAGGACTTCTCGACCACCAACGAGAACGTCGGCATCATGAGTTCGCAGAAAGTAGGTCCCTCCGTGGCCGCCGACATGAAGAACGACGCCTACATCGCCGTCATCCTGGCGCTCGTGGCAATGTTCCTCTACATCCTGCTCCGTTTCCACAACATCGCCTTCTCGGTCGGCGCACTTGCCGCCGTGGCGTTCACCGCATTCTCCATCATCGGTTTCTACTCCCTCTTCTGGGGCGTGCTGCCGTTCTCGATGGAAATCGACCAGTCGTTCATCGCCGCCATCCTTACCGTCATCGGTTATCAGATCAACGATACCGTGGTGGTATTCGACCGCGTGCGCGAGAACATCGGGCTATATCCCAAGCAGGACTTCTTCACCACCGTCAACAGTTCCATCAACTCGACATTGAGCCGTACCATCATGACCTCCGGCTCGACACTGCTCGTGTTGCTCTGTATCTTCATCCTCGGTGGTGACGCGATACGCAGCTTCGTGTTCGCCATGATATTCGGTGTGGTTATCGGCACACTCGCCACAATCTACATCGCATCACCCGTGGCTTACCTCGTTGACCGTCGTCGTCTTGCTTCAAAGAAGAAATAATCCCCAAATAATAGAAATGTGCGGTGCTGCGTCGTGATGACGCGGCACCGTTTTTTATATGCCCACAAACCGTCACCATGTATGCCGCCTCAATGAACCATGCACCATTCCAAACCGTTATAATCCCAAATAAAAATATGATAACCTTATAAAAGAAAGCAATCATGGCAAGATTCATCCAACTCACCGACATCAACGGCACCGACCGTTTCATCAACACTCACCATATCGTGTTTATCGAACGCATCAATGGCGACCAGTGCCGTATATCCATCGACCTGCCCGGGCGCGGCGAGTACAACTCCTACGCCTTCCTAAGCAAGCAAACCTACGATGAGGCCATGCGCCTAATCGCCGATGCCGATTGACCGCTCCCGGCCTAAATACACTTACAGACATATAGTTAAAGACGACCGCCGCCCCCAAGGGCGGCAACCAATGACGCGACAGCCCCGCAACAAGCCGTCGCGTCATTTTTTTATAGGGGCATCGCTTGTTTTTTGGGAAATGTTTCATATCTTTGGAAACCAATCGGATTGCTATATACCTTGAAAAGACCGGCGAATTATGAAGTATGTTTCATTGCCCGATGACACCAACCGCAAACTCCCGTTCTATCTGATGATGGAGGAGTTTATTGCCCGGGAATTCCCCTTGGAAAAGGAGATGTTCTTCATGTGGCAGGTTGACCCGACAGTCATCTTCGGGCGCAACCAGATGTTTGAGACCGAGGTCAACATCCCCTACTGCAAGGAGCATGGTATACAGATGTATCGCCGCAAGAGTGGCGGTGGATGTGTCTATGCCGACCGAAACAACATCATGTTCTCCTACGTAACGGCCTCCGACGACGTCTCACGCACATTCTCTATCTACACTTCACGCATCGTGGAGATGTTGCGCTCCCTCGGCATTGACGCCAACGCCAACTCCCGCAATGACATCCACATCGGCGACCGTAAGGTCTCTGGAAACGCATTCTACCATATCCCGGGACGCAGTATCGTGCACGGCACGATGCTCTATGACGTGGACCATGACACTATGGAGCATGTCATCACCCCGTCCGACACCAAACTTACCTCCAAGGGGGTCAAGTCGGTGCGTGACCACGTGACGACCATACGCGACCACTGCGACATCTCGCTTGAGGGGTTCAAGGACCATGCACGAAGATTCCTGTGTGACGGGGAACTGCAGCTCGATATTGCCGACACCGGGAGCATCGACATAATGTCGCGCCACTACTTCGACGAGATATGGATTCACGGCAACAATCCCCGGGGCATCGTCCACCACACATCGCGTGTCGAGGGGGTCGGCGAGTTTCAGGTGTACCTTGCTGTCGACAAAGGCATCATCAAGACCCTCGACGTGCGTGGCGACTTCTTCCTGCTGGGCGACATAGACGCCTTGCTTCTATGGCGGCTGTGGGGCGTTCCTTACGACCGGGAGAGCGCCGCCGAGGCAGTCAAGGAGGTGGAGATGGACGCCATCATCCCGGGCCTTACCCGTGAGCAATTCGTCGACATGCTGTTCTGACCGCCAGGCAATCCCATCCTCCGGGTGCCGGCACAGATAAAATACAAGACCGTTAACCTTCAACCTTACATATACCAATACCAATGGATGAAAACAAAAAAACATGCCTCCATGACCGTCATGTGTCTCTCGGGGCGCAGATGAGCCCCTTCGGAGGATTCGACATGCCGATACAGTACAAGGGCATCGTCGAGGAGCATAACGCCGTGCGCACGGGCTGCGGCATATTTGACGTCTCCCACATGGGGGAAGTGTCGGTCACGGGACCCGACGCTGAACGCTACGTCTCCCATATCTTCACCAACGACATCGCAGGCGCACCCGCAGGCAAGATATTCTACGGAATGATGCTCTACCCCGACGGCGGCACGGTCGACGACCTGCTCGTCTACAAGCGTGGCGACAACGACTTCTACCTCGTCATCAACGCTGCCAATATCGACAAGGACCTGCAATGGATACGCGACAACGCGGCAGGATATGATGTCACGATACTCGACCTGAGCGACATCACGGGCGAGATAGCCGTACAGGGACCCGCATCGGAAGCCGCCATGCGCGACATCACGGGCATAGACTTAGCCGACCTCGGATTCTATACATTCCGCGAGGTGACGCTGCTCGGCTCTCCGGCCATCGTGAGCCGCACGGGCTACACGGGCGAGGACGGGTTTGAGATATATGCCCCACACGAGGTGACGGCCCAATTATGGGACCGGTTTGTCGGGACAGGAAAGGCAGAGCCGTGCGGTCTCGGATGCCGCGACACCCTGCGTTTTGAGGTAGGGCTGCCACTCTACGGCGACGAGCTGTCGCCGGATATTTCACCCGTTGAGGCCGGCCTCGGCATATTTGTCAAGACCGACGGGCGCGACTTCATCGGCCGCGATGCCGTCGCCGCACAGAAGGAGAGCGGCCCGCGACGCAAGATAGTGGGCCTTGAGCTGCACGACCGTGCCATCCCCCGCCACGGATATGAGGTGGTCGACGGGGATAAGGTCGTGGGGCATGTCACCACCGGCTATCGCGGCATATCGGTCGACAAGAGCATAGCCATGGCGCTTGTCGACGCCGCATGCGCCACCCAAGGCAAGGAACTCGGCGTGCGCATACGCCGCAAGACCTTCCCCGCAACGGTTGTCCCCAAGAAATTCTACCGCAAAAGCTACAAGAAATAACCATTTACACTAACATAACAAGAACCAACATAACACGCTAACACCATGAGCAAGATTTATTATTCCCCCACACACGAGTATATAAAAGTAGACGGCAACACAGGATATATCGGCATCACCGACTTTGCCCAGCACCAACTTGGCAACGTGGTATACGTTGACCTCCCCGAGCAGGGGGACGACCTGACTGCCGGAGAGGAATTTGGTGCCGTCGAGAGTGTCAAGGCCGCCAGCGACCTCATCTCGCCCGTGAGCGGAGCCGTCCTCGACATCAACGAGGAACTTATCGACAACCCACGCCTCATCAACGAGGACGCGATGAACTGTTGGATAGTAAAGGTGGAACTTACCGACCTGTCGGAACTCGACAACCTGCTTGACGAGGCGGCCTATAAAGCCCTGTGTGACAGCGGTAAGCATTGATACCGCATCACCACGTCCCATCACCATCAAATGACCTTATCGCCATGAACCATCGTTATTTTCCTCACACGCAGGAGGATATCTCGGACATGCTCGCCCGATGCGGCGTTGCGTCGCTCGACGACCTGTATGCCGATGTGCCCTCCGACCTGAAGCTCAACCGCGACTATAACCTACCGACGGGAATGAGTGAAAAGGAGGTGCGCGACTTCTTCGACCGCGCAGGACGCCGCAACCGCCGTCTCACATGCTTTGCGGGCGCGGGATTCTATGACCGATATTCCCCCGCCGCCGCACAGTCCATCGTGTCGCGGTCGGAGTTTCTCACCGCGTATACTCCCTACCAGCCGGAGGTGTCACAGGGCACGCTCCAGTACATCTTCGAGTACCAGAGCCTGATGTCGTCACTGACAGGGCTGCCGATATCCAACGCCTCGATGTATGACGGCGCGACCGCCACAGCCGAGGCCGCGATGATGGCCGTCGCCGCCGGGCGCAAACGCCGCCGTATACTCGTCTCGGAGACTGTCAACCCTGCCACTCGCCGCGTCGTGGAGACCTACGCCCGCTATCACGGCATAACGATAGAGACCATCAAGGCTGAGGATGGCGTGACATCCCGCAGCGACTTCGAGGAGAAGGTCGCCGCTCCCGACGTCGCCGGCGTGATAGTGGCGTCACCCAACTATTACGGGATACTTGAAGACTACACCGACTGGGCCGACACCTGCCATGCCAACAAGGCGTTGCTGATATTCAACTGCATAGCCGCCGACCTCGGCGTCATAAAGTCGCCCGGCGAATGGGGCGCCGACATTGCCGCCGGCGATGCCCAGTCGCTCGGCATACCCCTCAACTATGGAGGCCCGTATCTCGGATTCCTCTGCTCCACCGAGGCATTGATGCGCAAGATGCCGGGGCGCATCGTCGGCGCGACCGTCGATGCCGATGGGCGACGCTCATTCGTACTCACCCTCCAGGCCCGCGAGCAGCATATACGCCGCGAGAAGGCCACAAGCAACATCTGCTCCAACCAGGGACTTATGGCACTATACGTCACCGTCTACCTGTCACTGACCGGGCCAAAGGGATTGCGGGAAATCAACGAGGCGTCCTACGCCGGCGCACACTATCTCGCCGACCGCCTCACGGCGACAGGCCGCGCGCGGCTCACCTACCCCGACCGCCCGTTCCTCAACGAGTTTGCCGTCACCCTCGACGCCAAGGCCGATGACGTGCTGGCCCGCGCCCTCGACCACGACATCCTCGCCGGAGTGAAACTCGACGAGCACACGCTGCTCATTGCCGTAACCGAGATGCAGACACGTGCCGAGATTGACAAATTAGTGGAAATAATCAAGTAGACACTTATGAACCGAGAATTTTACGGACGCCTCATTCAGGAGCTTTCATGCCCCGGGCGTCGCGGCTACTCCATACCCGTCTCTGCTGCCGACGGCTCGCTCGACGAGTTGCCACACAACCTTCTGCGCCAGACGGCTCCCGAACTGCCCGAAGCCGATGAGCCGACAGTGATACGCCACTACACCAACATGAGCAACAACAATTTTGGCGTTGACACGGGATTTTACCCCCTCGGCTCATGCACGATGAAATACAACCCTAAAATCAACGAGGAGATAGCCTCACATCGCGACTTCTCCCGCCTCCATCCCCTCACCCCCGCCTCGGCGGCGCAAGGGGCACTTGAGGTGTACTATACCCTGCAGCAGTCGCTTGCCGAGATAACGGGAATGAGCGAGTTTACACTCAACCCCTATGCCGGCGCACACGGCGAACTGACAGGGCTTATGGTGATACGCGCCTACCATGCCTCCCGTGGCGACACACGCCGCGACAAGGTGATTATCCCCGACTCGGCCCACGGCACCAATCCCGCAAGCGCGGCTGTGGCGGGGCTGAAAGTGGTGGAGGTGAAGAGCCTGCCCGACGGCACGGTGGATGTCGACTCCCTCGCAGCCGCTCTCGATGATACCGTGGCGGCAGTGATGATGACCAACCCAAACACGCTCGGCATCTTCGAGCGCAATATCCCCGTGATAGCACGCATGGTGCATGAGGCGGGGGCACTCCTCTACTATGACGGGGCCAACCTCAACCCGCTGCTCGGCGTGGCACGTCCGGGCGACATGGGATTTGACGTGATGCACGTCAACCTCCACAAGACATTCTCCACCCCCCACGGCGGAGGCGGCCCGGGCGCGGGACCGGTAGGAGTGCGTGCCGGGCTGGAGCCGTATCTCCCCGACCCGCGCGTAGTGCGCCTCGACGACGGCAGATACGACGTGACAGGCGACAACCCCGATGCACTTGGGCAGATAACATCCACCCTCGGCAACTACAGCGTGCTGATGCGCGCACTGGGCTATATACTGTCGCTCGGACGTGACGGCCTGAAGATGGCGGGACGCCTCGCGACGCTCAACGCCAACTATGTCATGGAGTCGCTGTCGGGCGACTATCTGCTGCCAATAAAGGGGCTGTGCAAGCATGAGATGGTGTTTGACGGCCTCCGCGACAAGTCGACCGGGGTCACGACCCTGAATATCGCCAAGCGGCTGCTCGACTACGGCTTCCATGCCCCGACTGTCTACTTCCCCCTGCTGTTCCACGAGTCGCTGATGATAGAGCCTACAGAGACCGAGAGCCACGAGACCCTCGACGAGTTCATAGCCATAATGCGCGACATCGCCCGCGAGGCCGCCAACGATCCCGAGACTGTCAAGACCGCACCCCACAACACCCCCGTGCGCCGTCCCGACGACACACAGGCCGCCCTCAACCCCATCGTGACGTTTGACAAGCTAAACCAACTGCGATGAACCATTACGACCTGATAATCATAGGTGCAGGCCCGGGAGGATACGAGACCGCCATCGCCGCCTCGGCTCTCGGACTGCATGTCACGCTGATAGAGCGCGACAGCCTCGGCGGCACGTGCCTCAACCGTGGCTGCATACCCACCAAGGCCCTTGCGCAGTGTGCCCGCGCCGTGACCGACATAGGGCGTAGCGGTGAGTTCGGCATCGACGTGCCGGCGTTCACCCCCTCGTTCCAACGTGCCATAGAGCGGAAAGACAGCATCGTGTCGTCCCTGCGCGACGGCATCCCGCAGTTGCTTGCTGGGGTCAATGTCGTCAAGGGTGAAGCCACGTTCAAGGACACCACGACGATAACGGTTGGCGATACGGAGTATACCGCGCCCCACATTATCGTAGCCACCGGGTCGTCGCCGGCGTCACTGCCTATTACGGGAGCAGAGTATGCGGTATCGTCCGACTTTATCCTATCCATGACCTCCTTGCCCGACAGCATCGCCATTATCGGCGGAGGCGTCATAGGGATGGAATTTGCCTCGATACTCAACGCCTACGGCGTGGAGGTCACCGTGATAGAATATTGCAAGGAGATACTGCCCACATTTGACCGCGACATATCCAAGCGACTACGGCAACTGCTGTCACGCCAAGGCATACGGTTTGTCACCTCGGCGGCGGCAACCTCCATTGCCCCCGACGGGACAGTCAGCTATGAGGCAAAGGGCAAGCCGGTCAGTGTGACGGCAGAGATGGTCCTCATGGCGGTAGGCCGCAAGCCTGTCATCCCTACGGGTATCGACCGCCTGGGAGTGGAAATTACACGCCGTGGCATAACGGTTGACGATAACATGTACACCGGCGTCGGAGGCATATATGCCATAGGCGACGTCAACGGACGGTGCCAGCTCGCCCATGCCGCCACGGCACAGGGACGCCGTGCACTCGCCCATCTGCTCGGCAGGGAGAGCGGCACGAGCCTCGACATTATCCCCTCTGCCGTCTACACGACCCCCGAATGTGCCATGGTGGGTCTCACGGGAGAGCAGTGTGATGCACAGGAAATCCCCCACTCCGACATAAAGGTCACATTGCGTGGCAACGGGCGTGCCATGACACTCGGCGAGACCGATGGTCTTGTGAAACTGATATGCTCCGACCCCTTGGACCCGGGTCCACAAAGAATACTCGGATGCCATGTGATGGCACCTGAGGCCGACCTGCTTGTGCAGGAGGTCGCGGTAGCCATGACGGCAGGACTCTCCCCCGCACAGCTCGCCGACACCATCCATGCCCACCCCACCATCGCCGAGGCTATCCGCGATGTGGCGGCCATGGCAGGGAGGCTGCAATAAATAATAGGTCTAATAGGGCCAATGGGTCAAATAGGTCCCTTATAAAGCCTATTTGACCTATTGGACTTATGGCCTATTGTAGCCTATTTTGCAGTCTCCCGCTCTTTTTTGCCCCAATTTATGCTATCTTTGCGAGTGAATACGTTATTATGGATATGGAGACAAGGATGCATTGGGACAGGCTCATCTGCGACAAGCGTTTCGGGTTGGAGCATTATCACGACCCTAAGCGCGGTATGCGCAGTGACTTTCAGCGCGATTTTGACCGCCTCGTGTTCTCGTCGCCATTCCGGCGGCTCCAGAACAAGACGCAGGTGTTTCCGCTGCCGGGGAGCATATTCGTGCACAACCGTCTGACCCACTCGATGGAGGTAGCAAGCGTGGGACGCTCGCTTGCCTCAGAGGTGGCCCACGAGCTGCGCGGCAAGTATCAATCCGAACCATGGGCGGCAAAGTTCGACGCCATCGGCGAGATTGTCGGCGCGGCATGTCTCGCCCATGACCTCGGTAACCCGCCATTCGGCCATTCTGGCGAAAAAGCCATCTCCACGTTCTTTTCCGAGGGTGCCGGAGCGGTGTTGCAGGGACAGCTCTCCGACGCACAATGGAATGACCTCGTGCACTTTGAGGGAAACGCCAACGCATTCCGCCTGCTGACCCACCGCTTCAACGGGCGCCGTCCCGGAGGATTCGCGATGACCTATTCCACGCTTGCCTCGATAGTCAAATACCCGTTTGAGTCATCTCTGGCGGGCAACAAAAACAAGTTTGGCTTCTTCTCCTCCGAAAAGGAGGACTTCATCAAGGTAGCCACCGAACTGGGCATGTTGAGCCATCCGGGGCCCGACGGCGAGACCCGATTCTCCCGTCATCCGCTCGTCTATCTCGTCGAGGCGGCCGACGACATCTGCTATCAGGTGATGGACCTTGAGGACGCCCACAAGCTCCGCATCATCACCACCGCCGAAGTCACCGACCTGTTCAAGGGATTTTTTGAAGGGGAGCGGCTAAAGCGCATAGAGCATATCTTGTCGACTGTCGACGACCCCAACGAGAAAGTCGCCTACCTGCGGTCGTCGGTCATCGGCACGCTCGTAGGAGAATGTGCCCGCGCATTTGTCGTCCATGAGGAGGAGATACTCGCGGGACGCTTCAACCGACCGCTGCTTGAGGTCATCGCAACGCTCCCCCGCGAGGGCTACCGCCATTGCTCGGCTATGGCATGGGCCAAAATCTACCGCGCCGGCGACGTGGTGGACATCGAGTTGGCCGGTAACCGCATCATCACATTCCTGCTCGAAAAGCTGATACACGCCGTACGGTTTCCCGAACTGAACTACTCGGGGCTGCTGCTGTCAAAGGTGCCCAACCAGTATGACGTGCGCGCATCCGACCTCTTCGGCAAGATACAGGCCGTGCTCGACCATGTGTCGGCCATGACCGACGTATATGCCCTCGACCTTTACCGCAAGCTCAACGGACTGAGTCTACCCGCAGTATAACCCGATATCAAACCGACTTATGAAATCAATATTCCACCATATCCTGATACTCGTCACCGTACTGATTGCCGCAATTCCCGCGATGGCATATACCGTTGACGAGATACCCAACGTCCACGTAGCCGACCGCACCCGCTACGTCACCAATCCCGACGGCATCATGTCGGCCGCTGCCCAGACCCGCGCCGACTCCATTATCGCCGGGATATGGCGGCAGACATCCGCAGAGGTTGTCGCCGTGATTGTCAACTCGATAGGCGATGATGATGCCACCGACTTCGCCACGCGGCTCTATACAAAGTGGGGTATCGGAAAAGCCGACAACGACAACGGGCTGCTCGTGCTCGTCGTCAAGGACCAGCACAAGGTGGTGCTGCGCACAGGCTACGGCATGGAGGGGGTGATGCCCGACGCGCTGACAGCCCGCGTGTGGCGCAACTACATGATTCCGTCGTTTAGGAATGACGACTACGACCAGGGGATGATTGACGGACTGACCGAGATAAGCCGCATACTCACAGTGCCCGGCGTGTCGGAGGAACTGAAATCAAAATATGCCAACGACAGCCATGCCGGCAACGCTGGTGGCACGGATGAACTGTGGAAAATGTATGTCGCCTTCGCTCTTGCCATGACCGGATTTGCCCTCGTGATTCTCCTGTGGACACTCTTCTCCACAAGACGACGCAGCGAGTACGACCGCTATCAGTCGCTGTCGCGGCTCAAGACCGCGCTTCTGGTACTGTCGTTCCTTGCGCTGGGGATGCCCTTGCTGCTCTATCTCTTCACGACATGGCGCATGAAGAGGCTACGCAACAAGCCCCATCGCTGCATGAACTGCGGCCATAAGATGCGCAAGCTCGACGAGGAGACCGACAACCAATATCTAACCCCCGCACAGGACTTTGAGGAACGTATAAACTCGGTCGACTATGACGTGTGGCTCTGCCCGCAGTGCAACGCCACCGACATCCTCCCGTTTGTCAACAAGCAAAGCTCATACACCGTCTGCAAACAGTGCGGCGCACGGGCGTGCACCATGAGCGGCGACCATATCCTGCGTCAGGCGACCACTTCCCGCGAGGGGCAGGGAGTGAAAAACTTCACCTGCCGCCACTGCCACGCAGTCACATCCGTGCCCTACGTCATCCCCATACTCGCCGCCCCGATCATCATCGGTGGAGGTGGCGGAGGACGCGGCGGTTTCGGAGGCGGCGGAGGCTTCTCCGGCGGCTCATTCGGCGGAGGTATGACGGGCGGGGGCGGCTCCACCGGCAGCTGGTAAAACCCGAAGTATTTGTTTTATGTTATAATATTATCTATATTTGCATCTGAATATCAACTCTAATGTTATAACATATGACCTCCTCAATAATCCAAATCGGCAATAGCCGAGGCATTATACTCCCGGCAGAATTTCTACGGCGTCTCGGACTGTCCCTAAAGTCAGCCGTGAACATATCCATTGATAATGACAGTATTCTTATAAAGCCACACCCCCGGCAAGGATGGGCTGCCGCTGCACGCCAAGCTCACGAAAATGGCGATGACCGACTTTTGATTCCTGACTTTTTCAATGACGAGAACACTGAAGAATGGACATGGTAAGAAGATATGATGTCCATTGGGTACAGCTTGACCCAACTCGCGGCAGCGAAATTGCAAAGACTCGTCCATGCGTGATTGTAAGTCCCGATGACATAAACGATTACCTGTCTACCGTGATAATCATCCCCCTAACCTCAACACTCAGGAATTATCCTTATCGCACAAGATGCCACATTGATGGAAAAGACGGGGATATCGCAGTAGACCAAATAAGGACAGTCGACAAAAGCCGAATAAAAGGCAAACTCGGCACCCTCTCCGCCATCGAGATTGAGGCACTCAAGGATATACTCAACCAGATGTTTTGTCTATAATCTGACCTTTTGCGATACCATCCCCACCACCAAAACCGATAATATGAATTGCGTCATACCTCGGGGAGGAACTTGGCGAGGGCGGCGGGGTCCATGCCGCGACGGGAAGCGTAGTCGGCACGCTGGTCGGCGCCGATATGACCGAGGTAGAAATATGCGCTGTCGGGATGGGCGAAGATATAGCCCGAGGTTGTCGCCACGGGGGACATCGCGCCGTTGGGGGTGACAGTGACGCCCATCGAGGCATAGTCGAGCACCTTGTCGGCAAGGAATATCAGCGACTGGTCGGGGAGCGACGGATAGCCGATGGCGGGGCGTATGCCACGGTAATATTGGCGCAGAAGGTTGTCGGGATTATCAAGCGGCTCTGTCTCGTAGCCCCACATCTGCCGGCGCACATAGCGGTGCATCAACTCGGTCGCGGCCTCCACGAGACGGTCGGCGACACTCTGGTAGAGTATCGCGCTGTAGTCGTCGCCCGTGGACTTGTATCGGGCAATTATACGCTCTATCGCCTGTCCAGAGGTCACGGCAAACAGCCCTATCCAATCGGTCAACGCGCCATCATCCCCTATCGGCTTTATGAAGTCGGCAAGCGCGAGACGCGGCTTGCCGTCGGGCGACGGTTCCTGCTGGCGCAGTGTCGGCAAGATGTACTCGGCATCCCCATTGCGATAGATGATGTCATCGCCACGCCGTCCTGCCGGCAACAACGCCACCCGCGCCATAAGCCCGTCAAAGATCGTCTCCTTTTCAAGCAAGTCAAGGGCACGGTTGGCCTCCTTGAACAGCTGCATCGCCTCGGTGGCCTTGGAGCGGTGCTCCTCGGGAATGGCAGCGAGCCATTGGGCACGGCAATGGTCGCACCCGTCAATCCGCGCCAATGACGCGAATGAGGCATCGAGCTTCCATGCCGCAAAAAATGCCCTCCAATTTATCAGCCGCCGTGCCTCGGAGACGCTGAACGTCATGGTCTCTATACCCGGATGTGCCGGAACGGCAACCTCGGCGTCGCCATACGGCATCGCCTGCCGCCGTGCCTCGTCCAATGACAGCAGCGGACGACTGTCGCGGTCGTGACGCTCGCGCAGTGCCTGCTGCTCACGGCGCACCTCAGCCACCGCCTCATCGTGGCTCTCGGCATTTATCAATCGTTGTGCGACCACAGGCATCATCGCCGCATCACGGGTATACACCACAGGCCCACCGTAGCACGGCGCAATCTTCACCGCCGTATGAAGCGCCGAGGTGGTCGCACCGCCGATGAGCAACGGTATCCTCATCCCCTTTATCTCCATAAGACGCGCCACATGGCACATCTCATCGAGAGACGGCGTGATAAGCCCGCTCAACCCGATAAAATCGGCCTTTTCGGCAATGGCACGCTCCACGATATCCTCGCCGGGTACCATCACCCCCATGTCAATCATGTTGTAACCATTGCAGTTCATGATGACCGACACTATATTCTTGCCGATGTCGTGCACGTCGCCCTTGACGGTCGCTATCACCATCTTCCCTGCCGATGAAGCCCCGGCGGCAGCCTTCTCCCGCTCGATATGGGGCGTGAGCCACGCCACGGCATGTTTCATTGCCCGCGCGCTCTTGACGACCTGTGGCAGGAACATCTTCCCCTCGCCAAAGAGCCGTCCGATGCGGTTCATCCCGTCCATAAGCGGGCCGTCAATCACGCCCACCGCCGAGCCCTGCTCGGTCATTGCGGCGTCAAGCCAGGCGTCCATTCCCTCGGCATGCCCCTTGACGAGCAGTCGCTCTATATGCTGCGATGCCGTGAGGTTGTCCTCTGACACGCTGACGCTCCCGGCTTTCTCTCCGCTGCGGGCAGCCTTCACCTCCTCGGCTATCTCCACAAGCCGTTCAGTCGCGTCAGGCCGGCGGTTGAGCACCACATCCTCTATCGCCTCACGCAGGCGCGGCTCTATGTCATCGACAGGCATGAGCGTGGCGGCATTGACAATGCCCATATCCATTCCCGCCTTTATGGCATGGTAGAGGAACACGGCGTGCATCGCCTCGCGCACATAGTTGTTGCCACGGAACGAGAACGACAGGTTGCTGACGCCGCCGCTCACCTTTGCCCCCGGCAGGTTTTCCTTAATCCATCCGGCAGCCCTGATAAAGTCAGCGGCATAGTTGTCGTGGGCCTCGATACCGGTCGCGACAGCGAGGATATTCGGGTCAAAGATTATATCCTCCCCGGGCACTCCGGCCACCTCGGTCAGCAGGCGGTAAGCACGGCCGCACACCTCGACACGGCGGTCATAAGTATCGGCCTGTCCCTGCTCGTCAAACGCCATAACCACCATGGCCGCACCCATCTCATGAATCTCGCGGGCATGGGCGATAAACTTCTCCTCACCCTCCTTGAGGCTTATCGAATTGACGACAGGACGCCCTTGCACACACTTCAATCCGGCCACAATGGCATCCCACTTCGATGAATCAATCATCAGCGGCACGCGGGCCACATCAGGCTCCACACCTATGCGGCTGATGAACGATGACAACTCGTGCACGGCATCGAGCATGGCGTCATCCATGTTTATATCCACCACCTGCGCCCCCGCCTCTACCTGGGTGCGGGCTATCTCAACGGCCTCGTCGATGCTCCCCTCCTTTATCAGTCGCAGGAACTTGCGGCTGCCGGCGACATTGCAACGCTCGCCGACATTCATGAAGTTGCGGTCGGCAGAGACCTCGACAGCCTCCAGTCCCGCCAGCGTCAGCAGGGGCTTCCTTACGGGCACGGGACGTGGGGCGACAGCGCGTGTCGCCTCAGCTATGGCAGCGATATGAGCGGGCGTGGTGCCGCAGCATCCCCCCACGATATTCAGCCTGCCCTCCCGCAGCATCGGCATCAGTTTGCCCACCATCGTCTCTGGAGTCTCGTCATATTGCCCCATCTCATTGGGGAGTCCGGCGTTGGGGTATGCGCTCACGGCAAACGGGTAGTCCTGAAGGACCTCCACATGGCGCGCCATCCCGTCGGCCCCGAAGCCGCAGTTGAGTCCAATCGACAGCGGCTCGCCATGAGCGACCGTGGCGACAAACGCCTCCAGAGTCTGCCCCGACAGTGTGCGACCGCTCTCGGTAAGCGTCACAGACAGCATCAATGGCACCCGGCGTCCCAGCCGCTCCATCGCACGACGTGCGGCATATATCGCCGCCTTGGCGTTAAGCCCGTCAAATATCGTCTCTATCAGCAGCGCGTCCACGCCCCCCTCTATCAACGCCTCCATCTGGTCGGTATAGGTCGCGACGAGAGCGTCCCAGTCCACTTTTTCGGCTGTCGGGTCATCAATCCCCTGCGACATCGACAACGACTTGCTCGTCGGCCCGATACTACCGGCCACCCAACGCATTTCGCCCGGATGTGCCGCCTCAAACTCCTCGACCGTCATGCGTGCAAGCCGCGCAGAGGCAAGCGCGACTTCCCTCACGGCGTCACTAAGCCCATAGTCGGCAAGCGATACCGAGTTGGTGTTAAACGAGTTGGTCTCAATAATGTCAGCACCCGCGTCAAGATACGCCCGATGTATTCCCCCGATTACATCGGGGCGGGTGATGCACAGCAGGTCGTTACACCCCACGAGCCGTGACGAGGCATCGGCAAACCGCTCGCCACGGAAATCCTCCTCGCCCAGCCCCTCGCGCTGTATCATCGTACCCATCGCCCCGTCAAGCACCAATACACGCCGCTCCACGGCATCCACCAACGCCCTCGACCTCTCGCTATAACCCAACTCCGCTATCATTGCCATACTTTTCACTTTTATCTCTTTTCAACAATAGTCATGACACGATACTGTCTGCCGCGTCACTTGACGTTGCAAATTTACAAAAAACACGCCTCATTTATTGTATTGTGTCATGATTTCAGGTAACCCCACTATCGAAATAGTAGAATTCGCTATTGTCATTCCCAACGACAACAGGTAATTTTGTATAATCATTATGATATTCGGTATGACACACTCTATTCGATTTTTATTTATATTGGTTATGACATCTTTTGGCATGGCAAGGACAGTCAATCTCCATGCCGACGCGACGGATGACTATATCGCCGCGTACCATGCCATTGCGACGGAAAATTGCCGTCAGTACCGCATCCCCGCCTCCATAACTCTCGCGCAGGGCATCCTTGAGAGTCAAGTCGGCCGCAGTCCGCTTGCCACCGAGGGCAACAACCACTTCGGCATCAAGTGCGGCTCACAGTGGACCGCCGCCACGATACATCAGGATGATGACGAGGCCAACGAGTGCTTCCGCAGCTACGGTTCAGCCGAGGAGAGCTATGCCGACCACGCCCGTTTTCTGATGAAGAAACGCTACTCATCCCTATTTGAGCTCGACCCGACCGACTACAAGGGGTGGGCCAAGGGGCTGAAAGAGTGCGGCTATGCCACCGACCCAAAATATGCCCACAAACTGATAGACCTCATAGAGCGTTACCGCCTCTACGACTACGACATCTCCACCAAGGCGACCGACGCCTATCGCAAGATGCTTGAGGAGATAATGGCCGAGGATATGGAGTTGCACACCATACGCCGCAAGGACGGCATCTATTATGTCGTAGCCAACGAGGGGGACACCTACAAGGCCATCGCCAACGAACTCGGGATGAAAGAGAAACAGCTGCGCCGCTTCAACTCCGCGCCCAAGAAAGCCACCCTCCTCCCCGGCGACATCGTGTACCTCCAGGACCCCGCCCCAAACGACTGATAAAATCACACCATACTGTGATTTTATCGCCTTCATATCCTCAAATCAGCAAATCTCCATCCGAAATCACAACATATTGTGATTTTATCTACAGGCATGAGGCTGCGATTTTACGATAACCTGTAGCGGATTATGGATTATTTGAGGTAACTTTGCATCAATTATGGACTATAGAATTTATCCTCCAGAGGAGCCTGTCGAGGCTCGGATAGGGTTGCCGCTTTCCAAGAGCATCAGCAACCGCGCGCTCATCATCAATGCCCTCACGCCGGGGGCACGCCCCATCGCGGAGGTGGCCGTGTGTGACGACACGGACGCCATGATTGCCGCATTGGCATCATCCGACAGCCGCATCAACATCGGGGCGGCGGGCACGACCATGCGGTTCCTGACCGCCTACTTCGCCACACGCGAGGGGCGCACTGTCACTCTCGACGGCTCCGAGCGGATGCGCCGCCGCCCCATCGGCCCGCTGGTCGACGCCCTGCGGCAGTGTGGCGCGGATATCGAGTATGCCGGCGAGGAGGGATTCCCCCCGCTGAAGATTCACGGACGCCACCTCTCGGGGGGCGACGTGACACTCCCCGCCACCATAAGTTCGCAGTACATATCGGCACTGCTGATGATTGCCCCGCTGATGGAGAGCGGCCTGCGTCTGCACCTCACAGGCGAGATAATATCACGCCCCTATATCCTCATGACCCTCTCACTGATGGAGAGGTGGGGAGTGGAGGGCGATTTCTCGGACGGCACAATCACCATCCCCAAGTCATCCTACCGCCCCTGCGATTTCACTGTCGAGGCCGACTGGAGCGCGGCATCCTACTGGTATGAAATAGCCGCCCTGTCGGCATCGGAGTTCACCCTCGACGGCCTACAGCATCCGAGCGTGCAGGGGGACAGCCGTATTGCGGCAATATTCGAGGCTCTCGGCGTGCTTACATCCTACGGCAACGACAGCGTGTCAATCGCCCCCTCCCCCGACCTCAACGGACGGCTCGACATCGACCTAAGCGAGCAGCCCGACCTCGCGCAGACCATCGTGGTGACATGCTGTATGCTCGGCATCCCGTTCCACATCACCGGCTTGTCGACACTCCGCATCAAGGAGACCGACCGCCTTGCCGCCCTCGTCACCGAGCTTGGGCGGCTTAGCTTCGTCATCGAGGCCGAGCGCGACTGCGAGCTGTCATGGGACGGCTCGCGACGCCCAATCTTTGACGAGACAATAGCAATCTCCACCTACGACGACCACCGCATGGCGATGGCATTTGCCCCCTGCGCCATATACTTACCGGGCTTGGTTATCAAGGATGTGGAGGTCGTGTCAAAGTCCTATCCCGGCTATTGGGACGACCTGCGCGGGATAGGGTTCACCCTTGAGGACGCGTCAATGCCGCATATCGAAGCCGAAGAAACCGACGACTGATGACCGGGGCACTCATAATACTCGCATTGCTTGTCGCGGTGGGTCTCATCCTTTGGCTCACCCACAAGCCCGACACCGAGGCCGACAGCCAGGCACAACCGGAGGCCGACAGCGGCGACACGGAGGAAGTGTGTTGCGGGATGCACGTCACCTGCGAGCGCGACTCGCTGCTTGCAGCCGTAAGCCCTACAATCGAATATTACGACGACGAGGAGCTGGACGCCTACCGCGGGCATGACGCCGACAGCTACACCCCCGCCGAGACCGAGCAATTCCGCGACGTGCTGCTCACCCTTCTGCCCCACGACATCGCCGGATGGGCGCGCAGCCTCCAGTTGCGCGGCATCACGCTCCCCGCCCCCGTGCGCGACGAGCTGCTGCTCATTGTCGCCGAGGCTCGAGCCGCACAAACCGCCAACAAATAGCCACATGACCGAACTCCTGCAATACACATTCTTCCAGAACGCCATCATCGGCATACTCATCATCAGCATCGCCGCCGCCATTATCGGCACATACGTCATGACCCGCCGCATGGTCTTCATATCCGGCGGTATCACCCACGCCTGTTTCGGAGGTCTCGGTCTCGGCTACTATTTGGGCGTCAGCCCCATAGCGATGGCAGCCGCGTTTGCCGTCGTGTCATCGCTCGGTGTCGAGTGGCTCTCGTCGCGATTTCGCGTGCGCGAGGACTCGGCAATTGCCGTCGTGTGGGCGCTCGGCATGGCCATCGGCGTCCTGTTTGTATTTCTCACCCCCGGATATGTGCCCGAGCTTAACTCATTCCTATTTGGCAACATATTGACCATCTCCACCTCCGACTTGTGGGCATTCGGGGTGTTCACCGCCGTGCTGCTGCTCTTTTTCGCCGGCTTCTACCGCAAAATTGTGGCATGTGCCTTTGACCGCGACTTTGCCAAGGTGTCGGGACTGCCCGTGCGCTTCATCTCCTATGCCATGACGGTCTTTGTCGCCGTGTGCATCGTGCTCACCATACGCCTTGTCGGCATTATGCTGCTCATGTCTATGCTCACGCTGCCGCAGATGATAGCCGAGACCGCCTGCAGCCGTATGCGCCCGATGATGACCGCCTCGGTCGCCGTCGCCATGGCGTGCAGCCTCGCCGGTCTACTCATAGCCGCCGTCATCGACGTGCCCTGCTCGGCGGTGATTGTCATCCTGATGGTCGCGGTATACTTTGCCGCACGCGCAATACGCGCCATGCGCATACGCCGTGCCATGCAATAATCCCCCGTTTTTCACCGTTAAAAAAGATAATACCGTCACCCGATATCATCTGTGAGAAAAATCCTGTACATAGTGCTTTCGGCTCTCCTCGCGGCAATGGCGTTCCAGTCATGCTCCACGAGGAAAAACACCGCCGCGTCGCGCGCCTACCAGGCGTTCACGACGCGCTACAACGTCTACTTCAACGGCGACGAGCACTACAAGGAGACCCTCAAGGAGATGGAAAAGACCTACGAGGACGACTACAGCCGCACTCTCATATTCATGCACCCTGCCGAGGCAAAGGCCGACCCAAAGGCCACGCAGCCGTCGGGCGACTTCACCCGCTCAATCGAGAAGGCGCAGAAAGCCATACAGCTCCACTCTATCAAGAAACGACCCAAGAAAAAGAGCGGCCGCAACAACGACCCCAAGTACAAGGCATGGCTGAAGCGCGACGAGTACAACCCCTTCCTCCACAATGCATGGATGATGATGGGACGCAGCCAGTTCAACAACGGCGATTTTCTCGGCGCGGCATCGACATTCTACTACACCTCGCGCCACTTCAACTGGCTTCCCGCCACTGTCACCGAGGCCCGGCTGTGGCAGGCACGCAGCTACATCTCAATGGGATGGCTCTACGAGGCCGAGAACATCATGCGGCAGGTCAAGGAAGCCGATCTCACAAACGGCACTCTGCGCGGGCTTTACAACTACGTATACGGAGACCTTTACGTCCATATGCACGAGTACGACAAAGCCGTCCCCTACCTCACCGAGGCGATGGCCCACGCCAAGGGCACGCAGAAGACGCGCATCAGCTTCCTGCTCGGGCAGGTCTACTCGCTCCTCGGGCGCAAACAGGATGCCTACCAGGCATTTGGGAAAGCCGCCAAGGCGAGCGGCGCCCCCTACCGCACACAGTTTAACGCCCGCATCAAGCAGAGCGAGGTCTATCAAGGGGAGAATATCGAGCCGGAGGTAAAGGCCCTGCGGCGCATGACCCGCTATGACCGCAACAAGGAGTACCTCGACCAGATATATTACGCCATCGGCAACCTTTATCTCTCGCGCCGCGACACGACCCGCGCCATCGAGAACTACGAGCTTGCCATCGAGAAGAGCACCCGCAACAATATCGACAAGGCCATCGCCCAGATAACCCTCGGCGAGCTGTTCTTTGCCCAACACCGCTACGACAAGGCGCAGCCCTGCTATGCCGAGGCTGTACCCCTGCTCCCTGATACCTACCCGGGCTACGAGCAGCTAAAACGCCGCTCCGACGTGCTCGACGAGCTAGCGGTATATTCCCAGAATGTCACCCTGCAGGACTCCCTGCTGCGTCTCTCGGCAATGACTCCCGAAGAGCAGCTGGCCGTGGTCAACAAGATAATCGACGACCTGAAGAAAAAGGAGAAGGAGGAGGCCGAGCGTGCCAAGAAAGAGGAATACCTCGCGCAACAGGAGGCGGCAGGAAACGGCCTGCAGACCGACAACGCCCCGACCACATTCACCCTCAACACCGACGACTCATGGTATTTCTACAATAACGCCACCCGCAATGCCGGGCGAACCGACTTCCAAAAGCGTTGGGGCAGCCGACGGCTTGAGGATGACTGGCGACGCCGCAACAAGTCATCGTTTGACTTCAACGACTTCGAGGCCCCGGCTGACGGCGAGGAGTCCGACGAGGAAAACCCCGACGATGCAGAAGCCACGTCGGACAACGAAGAGACAAAGAGCGAGGATAAGGAACTCGCAGCAAAGGAGAATGACCCGCATTTCCCCGAATACTACCTCAAGCAGATACCCAAGACCGACCTTGAACGGCTCACCTCCAACGATGTCATACAGGAGGGGCTTTACAACATGGGCCTCATACTCAAGGACAAGCTGGAGGACTACCCATCGGCCAACGACGAGTGGCAACGGCTGCTGTCGCGCTATCCCGACAATATCTATCGCCTCGACGTATACTACAACCTCTACCTGATGTACATGCGCACGGGACAGACGGCTCTCGCCGACCGTTACCGCCAGCTCATCCTCAGCGACTTTGCCGACTCCAAGTACGGACAGGCGATGCGCGACCCCGACTATCTCGACAACCTGCGCCGCATGGAGTCGGAGCAGGAACGGCTCTACGAGCGTGCCTATGACGCCTACCTCGACAACCGCAACGCCCAGGTGCACGCCGCCTACGACGAGATGATGCACAAGTACCCGTTGAGCAAAATCATGCCGAAGTTCATGTTTATCGACGCGCTCGCCTATGTCACCGAAAACAATCCCGACAAGTTCCGCTCAACCCTCAAGGAACTGCTCGAACGCTACCCCGACACCGATATCACCCCCCTTGCCTCTGCCTATCTCGCAGGTCTCGCAAAGGGACGCAAGCTCAACAGCGGCTCTGGCGGCAACCTGCGCGGCATGATATGGGACATGCGCCTCGGCAACGACTCCACGGCTGTCGCCGAGGGAGATTCCATCGTCTTTGACCTCAACCCCGCCGATCCGCAGCTGCTCGTGCTCGCCTATCCAACCGACTCGGTGTCCCCCAACAAGCTGCTATTTGACATCGCCCGCCACAACTTCACCTCCTACGTGGTCAAGGATTTTGACCTCGAACAGATGAATTTCGGTCGGCTCGGGATGCTTATCGTCAAGGGATTTGCCAACCTCGACGAGCTGACCCACTACCGCAAGGTGCTCGATGCCGACCGTGCGCTCTCCATCCCGCCGCAGGTGCGCCCCGTCATGATAAGCGCCAAGAACTTTGAACTATTGCTCCAACAGGGACGTTCACTTGAAGAATACTTCCGTTTTGTCGACGAGAGCAACGCCGCAGAGGCGGTGCGCACGGCCATCCCCGACGACATCTACGACACCCTTCCCGAGGAGGAGGCCGCCGAAGGGGAGCGCCCCACCCTCGACGACACGGAACCGGGCGCGCCCAATGCGTCACCCACAAATGTAGGGACGCACCCCGGTGCGTCCGCGACACAGGATTCCGTTCCCGAAGCGTCGCCAACCGATGTAGGGACGCGGCGTGACGCGTCTGCAACCCCGGCGGAAAACGGTAACACGCCGACATCCCCGGCAAAACAAACCCCGGCGACAAAACCGACGGCAAAGCCTACTCCGGCACCAAAGCCGGCCGCAAAACCCGCGCCAAAGCCGGCGGAAAAACCTGCCGTGCGTCCCGTCCCGCTCCCCTCCTACCCCCAAGGCTCGGAAGGCGACGAGGAGGAAGAGTAAAACCCTAAAACACCGACACGATGAGCACCCACAAAATCCTATGGGCCGACGATGAGATAGACCTCCTGAAGCCCCACATAATGTTCCTGAAAAACAAAGGCTATGACGTGGTGACCGTCAACAACGGGCGCGACGCCCTGGAGATGGTCGACAACGGCACATACGACCTCATTATCCTCGACGAGAACATGCCGGGGCTCACCGGCCTTGAGACCCTGTCGCGCATCAAGCAGTCGGCTCCCCACGTCCCGGTCATCATGATTACCAAGAGCGAGGAGGAGAACATCATGAACCAGGCCATCGGCAACAAGATTGCCGACTACCTAATCAAGCCGGTCAACCCCCACCAAATACTGCTCTCCATAAAGAAAAACCTCCACTCCGAACAGCTCGTCTCGCAGCAGGCCACGTCCGACTACCAGCAGGAATTTGCCCGCATCACGTCGCTCATCAACGACTCCTACACCATCAAGGACTGGTATGAGCTTTACAGCAAGCTCGTGTTCTGGGAACTACAGCTCGCCACAGCCGACACCAACATGGACGAACTGCTCGACATGCAGAAGATAGAGGCCAACGCCGCCTTTGCCAAGTGGGTCAAGCGCAACTACGAGAAATGGGTCACCGGCGACGAGCACCCGCTGATGAGCCACGAGTTGTTCAAGACCAAGGTGTTCCCGCTGCTCGACAACGGCGACAAGGTGTTCTTTATCCTCATCGACAACTTCCGCCTCGACCAGTGGCGCGTCGTCAAGCCCATATTGTCGGAATACTTCACCTTCGACGAGGACCTCTACTGCTCCATACTCCCCACCGCGACACAATATGCCCGCAACGCCATCTTCTCGGGGCTTATGCCGTTGCAGATAGCCCGCATGTTCCCCGACCTGTGGGTCGACGAGGAGTCGGAGGAGGGGAAAAACCTCAACGAGTCCCCGCTCATCGCCACGCAGTTTGAGCGCTACCGCCGCCGCTGCCGCTTCTCCTACAACAAGATAAACGACTCCGTGGCGGGCGAGAAATTCCTACAGAACTTCTCCAACCTCGCCGACAACGACCTCAACGTCGTGGTGCTCAACTTTGTCGACATGCTATCCCATGCCCGCACCGAGTCCAAGATGATACGCGAGCTGGCCTCCAACAACGCCGCCTACCGCTCGCTCACCGAATCGTGGTTTCGCCACTCCAGCGCCATCGAGCTGTTCCGCCGCATAGCCGAGAAAGGCTACAAGATAGTCCTTACCACCGACCACGGCTCAATCCGCGTCGACAACCCGATAAAGGTTGTGGGCGACCGCAACACCAACACCAACCTCCGCTACAAGGTCGGCAAGTCACTGAGCTACAACCCCAAGCAGGTCTACGAGATAAAGAAGCCCGAACTTTACGGACTCCCCTCCCCCAACGTCTCCTCGACCTATGTCTTCGCCTCGGGCCGCGACTTCTTCGCCTACCCCAACAACTACAACTACTACGTCCAGTACTACACCGACACCTTCCAACACGGCGGCATATCCCTCGAGGAAATGATAGTCCCCATCATCACCCTCTCCCCAAAATAAATGCGTAAAAAATCGCGGGTGTAACATACGTTATCCCCCGATAACATTGCAGTGGCTATATTTGCGGCATTATAACCCTAAAAATAGCTATTGCCATGTTACGACCAATCGCCATGTTTCTCATTGCCGCCATCGCCGCAATGCCACTCTCTGCCAAAAAGAAAAAAGAGGAATCCAAGGAGGACAAATACGCCGACTATTACATAGAGGCATATCTCAAGGATGGGTCGGTGATAAAGGGGTATAACCGCACCAACTTCACAGGCGGCGCAGAGCAGCTGGAAATCAGCGCGGCTCCAAAGGGGAAAGCCGACCGATACGACAGCGAGCTTGTGGACTCCATCGTGTTCCCGCCATCCGACACCGGCCAACGCCGTGTCGTGTGGGAGACCATGTATGCCCAGCCATGGATGATGAAAGGGCTTTTCAACCGCAAGAACATGTCAAAACATCCGCAATTCCTTCGCCGCATCTACATCGGTGAAAATATCAAAGCCTATACAATGCCCTATATCGACAAGACGCAGGCTGCAAACGGCATAGGGGGAATGACAACCATAAACACACTCCGCACAAAATACTACTTCCGTCCGCTGACCACCGACACCGCCCGCTGCTATTGGGCCGACATGGGCGGTATCATGATCGGTTTCGGCAAAGGTTTTGACAAGGTTATGAAAGACTATCCCGAAATCATAAAGATGCGCAAGGACAAGGTATTCTCCAAGAAAGAGTTTCTCAACGACCCGACAATCATCCTGCCGCATATCGACGCCGTTATCGGCGAGCGCAAAAACGCCACCGACAAATAATATCACTATGCATAAACACAAAGTTTTGTTGTCGACGTTGCTCGTGGCACTCCTCATCGCGTTGGAGTGCCACGCGACAACGCCCGACTCGATAAGAGGCAACCACAACGGCAAAATGATCCCTGTAGATGTCGAGCAGATAGTATTCCCGCGTGGCACACGCCTCTTTCGCCTGTCGGCCTCGATGTTCAACAACCGAGTTGTCTCGGGCGACGACTCGCGCCTCATCTTCCCCTACATCAACTTCAACACCGACTTTTCCCTGCTTGAAAAAAGTTGGGGCAGCCTTGGTGGCGGCTTTATACTGGCTTATGCCAAATACTCCTTCCCCGCAGTCTCCCGACATGAAAACAGCCTCATCGTAGGCCCCACATTCTCATACCACCGCAACCTGTGCAGCCGCACAGAGCTGTATGCCGAATTGAAAGGCGCGGTCGACATCGGTTTGATTTTCGATAAGGAAGGCTCATGGAACAACCGGCGTCTCAACACATTCAATTATGCCATCTCCGTTGGTGTCAACCGTATGCTCTCCGACCGCTTCGGCCTATTTGCCCAGACAGGCTGGGGCAACACATGGCTCACCATCGGCATCATCTATCGTCCCTCCCGCTCATATCTCGGTCAATTCTACGGCCCCACAGCAAAATAATCCTCCACCAGCAGGGACGCGGCATAAATTTACGGTATACCTGAAATATCTCACAAAAACACAATTTATTTCATCTATACATGAAATAAATGCTATATTTGCGATATATTTCATCTATACCTAAAATTAGACATGAACACAATCCCTCCTATAATCCACCGCCGCGACACTTATATTGAAAGATTGCGTCCCTTTATGCGCACCCCTATTGTAAAGGTATTGGTCGGGGGACGGCGTGTAGGCAAAAGCTACATCCTTTTCCAACTCATGGAGCTTATAACAGACGATGAGCCGAATGCAAACATAATATACATCAACAAGGAGGATATCACCTTTGTGGATATCACCGACTATAGGACACTGCATGACTATATTGTACCACGCCTTAAAGAGGACAGCCGCAACTACATCTTCATTGACGAGATACAGGAGATTGCCGACTTCAAGCTCGCCATCCGCTCCCTGGCCCTCAACGAAAGAAACGACATCTACATCACGGGCAGCAACTCAAAGATATTCTCATCCGATATAGCGAATGCCCTGGGGGGACGCTACATCGAGCAACGGGTCTACAGCCTCTCATACCCGGAATTTCTTGAATTTCACCGACTGCCTGACGATGATGCCTCCCTTGAGCAATACATCCACTTCGGAGGACTCCCCTACCTCATCCACCTGCCTATGAACGAGCCTGTGGTGATGGAATACCTCCAGAGCATATACTCGACAATCGTGCTGCGCGATGTCATTCAGCGCAAGAATATACGCAACACCTCTTTTCTTGACCAACTGTTACGTTTTATCTCCAACAACATAGGCAGCCTATTTTCGGCAAAAAGCATAAGTGATTTCCTAAAAAGCCAAAATGTGAAAATATCCCCCGCTCTCGTCATCGAGTATGCCGATGCACTGACTGACGCATTCATTATAGACAAGGTGGGCAGATATGACATTGCCGGCAAACGATTTTTTGAGCGGGGTGAGAAATTCTATTTTGAGAATCTTGGAATCCGCAATGTCATATCGGGCTACAAGTGGGGCGACCGAGGCAAGCGGATGGAAAATATCGTGTACAACCACCTATTGTATTGCGGCTACAAGGTCGCAATCGGCAATCTCGGCGCGACCGAGATTGACTTTATAGGCACGCGCGGCAACGAGACCATATACATACAGGTCGCCGCCGAGCTGTCATCGCCTCAGACCATATCGCGGGAATTTGGCAATCTGCTGATGATAAAGGACAACTACCCGAAGATTGTAGTGTCAGGTGAAAAATCATTTGAAAACACCTATTCAGGAATCCAACATCTCTATATCCGGGACTTCCTGACATCTACCTTAACTCCCCAAATGGCATAATCGACATAGGCATATGCCATCAGCTTGATTGCCCCTAAATCCTACAAACCTATAATATACCTGACCGGTGAAAATTTGCGTCACAGTACTTTTATTTATAAATTAATGACTAATTTTGTGTAAACAAGAGATTTTCCCGATATGGAAACGACAATCACTATACACTCCTTAGGGGAGATTAACGAGGCGGCCCGCAAGTTTGTGGAGCAGATGGGCGACGAGACTGTCTATGCCTTCTACGGGCCTATGGGCGCGGGCAAGACAACATTTATCAACGCCCTGTGCCGCGCACTCGGCGTCAACGAGGATCCGACAAGCTCGCCGTCATTCTCCATCATAAACGAGTACCGCTCCGACACAACCGCCGAGCTTATCTACCACTTTGACCTCTATCGCCTTGAGTCGATTGACGAGGCGTTTGATATCGGAGTGGAGGACTACTTCGACTCCGGCGCGCTCTGCCTGCTCGAATGGCCAGAGCGCATTGAGGATATCCTCCCCGATGACACCGTGCGGGTCAATATCGAGCTACTCGACGACGATTCGCGCCGCCTGACGGTCAACACCCCGGCCGAATGACGCGCCCGCAATTCATAAGGCTCAACACCGCCGACTCGACCAACTCCTACCTCGCGGAGATAGCCGCCACGTCGCCCCACGGCACAGTGGTGAGCGCGACCGAGCAGTCGGCGGGACGCGGCCAGCGCGGCAACTCATGGGAGTCGGAGCCGGGCAAGAACTTGACATTCTCCATCCTTCTCCATCCCGCCCACATCGAAGCCCGCGAGCAGTTTGCCATCTCCGAGGCTGTGTCGGTGGCTATCGTCGAGGTGCTGCGGCAGCATATCCCCGACAATCCTGTCACAATCAAGTGGCCCAACGATATCTACGTCGGCGACCGCAAGATATGCGGCATACTCATCGAGAACTCGCTCACAGGCACCGGAATATCACATTCCATTGCAGGGATAGGGATAAACGTCAACCAGGCTGAATTCCGCTCCGATGCGCCCAATCCCGTTTCGTTGCTGAATGTCACTGGCACGGAGACCGACCTCGACGCGCTGTTAATAGAGGTATGCTGCGAGATACTCTCCACGTTTGACACCTTGTGCCGCCGCTCGATGCTCCACCATCTCCACCGCCGCTACCTGTCTATGATGTGGCGTGCCGACGGCTATCACCCCTACACCGACGCGGCCACCGGCGCACGGTTTTCGGCGATGATAACCGACGTGCTGCCCGACGGCACGCTCTGCCTCCTCGACCCCAACGGCCTCCAACGCCAATACGCCTTCAAGGAGGTTGCGGCGATATTGTAACATTACTATCATAGCCATAATAGCTATTACAGCTATAATAGCCTTAACAGCAATAGCACCCTTTAACAATGGCCCAAGATTTCAACAACGATGAGCGACAACGCTATGCACGCCACTTTGCGCTGGCAGAGGTGGGCGTGGAGGGGCAGCGACGGCTCCGCAACGGCTCGGTGCTCGTGGTGGGTGCCGGAGGTCTCGGCTCGCCCGTGCTGCTCTATCTCGCCGCCGCCGGCGTGGGGCACATAGGCGTCATCGACGGTGACCGCCTCGACTATTCCAATCTCCAGCGGCAGGTAATCCATACCACCACCGCGCTCGGCGAGCCAAAAGCCGTGTCGGCGGCACAGGCGATTCACGCGCTCAACCCCAATATCCGCGTCACCCCCTACGTTGAATTCCTGTCTGCCGAAAATGCCGATGAAATCCTCCGAGGGTATGAATTTGTGGTAGACGCCACCGACAACCTGCGCTCCAAGTTTCTCATCAACGACCTGTGCGTCAAGGCACGCAAGCCGTTCAGCCACGGGGCGATATCACGGTTTGCCGGCCACACAATGACCGTGCTTCCCGGCACGGCATGTTACCGCTGCCTCATCCCCGAGGCCGAGCAGCCCGCCGAGTCCCCCGCAGGCCCACTCGGCGCTATACCCGGCATCATCGGCTCGATGCAGGCCGTCGAGGCCATCAAGTACCTCACGGGCGTCGGCCGGCTCCTGACCAACCGCATCCTCACATTCGATGCCCTGACAATGACAAGCCACGTCATCAACGTGCCGCTTAATCATAATTGTCCAATGCATAATGCATAATTCTTTCCGAGGCTCCAGGCGAACCAAAATTATGAATTATGCATTATGCATTGTGAATTATTTAAGGTAACTTTGCAGCGGGCAAAGGATAGCCCTACGAAAAATTGAAATAATGGGAACTGACGAAAGACATGTACAAGCCATGACGGCAGCCGTCGACGAGCTGTCGCAGACTTCAAGCCTCGGCAACATGTGCCATATGCGCTGGCGCGGCGAACCGCTGCCGTCGGACGCGGCTATACGCGAGATTGTATCACTCTCGCGAGCCGTCATATTCCCCGGATTTTTCGGCGACAGCGACGTCAACCGATTCAATATACGCTACCATATGGGCATCAAGGTCGAGAAGCTCTACGAGGTGCTTGTCGACCAGATTATAGCCGGCCTTTGCCTCGGCGCGTCAGGCTCATGCCATTCCGACGTCACGGAGCTTGTCGCCACCGCCCGAGAGAAAGCCGAGTGCTTCATCTCGCGTCTGCCCGAACTGCGGCGCGTGCTCTACACCGACGTGCTCGCCACCTACAACGGCGACCCTGCCGCCGTTTCCAACGAGGAGGTCATCTACTGTTACCCCGCGATACGCGCCATTTCCAACTACCGCATCGCCCACGAGCTTGTCAAGCTCGATGTCCCCGTCATCCCCCGCATGATTTCCGAGCAGGCCCACAGCGAGACCGGCATCGACATCCACCCGGCTGCCACGATAGGCCACTCGTTCACCATCGACCACGGCACAGGCGTCGTTGTGGGCGCCACAGCCATCATAGGCAACAACGTCAAGATATACCAGGGCGTGACGCTCGGGGCAAAGAGCTTTGACCTCGACGAGAACAACAACCCCATCAAGGGGATACCCCGTCACCCAATCATCGGCGACAATGTGATCATCTACTCCAACACATCCATCTTAGGACGCATCACCGTGGGACGCAATGCCGTCATCGGCGGCAACATATGGGTCACCGAGGATGTCGCCGAGGGTGAGAAGCTCGTCCAGGCAAAGGCCGATAACATATTGAGATTCAAACAATAACGCACATACCACCCGCACAATGAACCCCCAATTTGAAATGGTGGCCAAGACCTTCAAAGGGCTTGAAGATGTCCTGGCACAAGAACTTATCGACCTCGGAGCATCCAACGTGAAGCCGGGTCTGCGCATGGTCTCCTTTGAGGGCGACCTTGAGATGATGTACCGCGCCAACCTGTGCTGCCGCACGGCCCTGCGCATACTCAAGCCTATATACAAGTTCATCGCCTCCGACCCCGACGCACTCTACGACATGGTAAAGGAGTTTGACTGGACCCAAGTGCTCTCGCTCGACAAGACATTTGCCATCGAGACAACGGTCAACTCCGACGAGTTTTCCCACTCGCGGTTTGTCACCTACCGCGTCAAGGACGCCATCGTCGACCACTTCAAGGACAAGTTCGGCCCCGACAAGCGTCCGGGCGTGCGTCAGGATGCCGACATACTCATCAACGTGCACATCTCGGGCGACCGCGTGACCCTCTCGCTCGACTCGTCGGGCGAGCCGCTCTACCGTCGCGGCTACCGCGTCGCCCAGACCGATGCCCCCATCAACGAGGTGCTTGCCGCCGGCATCATCCTCAAGACGGGATGGCGTGGCGACACCCCGCTGGTCGACCCGATGTGCGGCTCGGGCACATTCCTCGTCGAGGCCGCGCTCATAGCCGCCAATATCAACCCCGGTGTATACCGCAAGGGGTTTGCCTTCGAGCAGTGGCCCGACTTTGACGCCGACCTGCTCGACAGCCTCTACAACGACGACTCGGCCGAGCGCGAGCCGCTCCACAAGATATACGGCGCCGACATCTCCCCCAAGGCTATAGCCATCGCACAGGCCAACGCCAAGCAGGCCGGCGTCGCAAAATACATAGACTTGGAGATACGCCCCATCGCCAAGTGGGAGGAAGCCCCCGAGCCGGCAGGCGTCCTCGTCACCAATCCACCCTACGGCGAGCGCATCAGCGTCGACGACATGGACGAGCTCTACTCCACCATAGGCTCGCGGCTCAAGCATGTGTTCCAAGGGTGGCACGCATGGATTATCGCCCCCGCCAACGACTGCCTCAAGCGCATAGGGCTTACCCCATCGATAAAGGAGCCGCTGCTCAACGGCTCCATCGAGTGTGAACTGCGCGAATATGTCATCTTTGAGGGCGAATACAACGCCTTCCGCCGCGAGGGAGGCTCAATCAAGAACCAGGCACGCGCCGACAAGACCGACAAGCAGCGTCCGCGCCGCATGAGCGACCGCGAGTGGAAGGACGACGCACGCCGCAAGGGCTTCGGAGGCAAGGAGGCACGCGACGACCGCCGCCGTGGCTACGGCGACCGCAACCGCAAGTCGGGCGACCGCGATGAGCGGCGCGGCAAGTTTGACCGCGACCGCACGTTCCGCGACAAGAGTTTTGGCGACCGTGACAGCCGCCCGAGACGTTTCGACCGCGATGGAGATAGCCGCCTTGGCGGCAAGTTTAACCGCGACAGCCGCCCGGGTGGACGATTTGACCGCGACAACCGCCGCTCCCCACTCGAGGAACGCTACCACAGCGACCGCCGACGCTTCAACGACACCCCTCGCGACAACGACGCCGACTCGGCACTCGCCATCGGCCGCAAGCGCAACGAGCACGCCCTCAAGTCAATAGCCGGTCGCCAACCCTCCCTTCCCCCGACCGACGGACGCATCATGCGCTCCCGTGGCTGGAAGAAGAACGGCCCCAAACCCACCGACGACACCCCCGCCGAGGACGCATAACCCACCGCATCTCGGTACATACAGCGGCTGTGTCAAAATTGCACACTTTTTGCACACTGGTTTTTTATGCCTCAACGCTCATCAATACCTAACTTTGCCGAAAAGTTCAAAAAGATGAAAACGAGGATAGCCGCGACAATGAAACATCTTACTATACTTATCGGAATGAGCCTGTTCTCCCTACAGGCTCATTCATTTGTTCTTCACATCTCGGACAATGACAATAAAGCGGTCGCCAATGCAATAGTATGCGCATCCGACCGCTTTTGGTATACCGACAGCCTTGGATATGCGAATATCAATACAGTTCCTTCATCCAAATGCAGGTTAAATATCCGACACATGACTTACGAGCCTTTAGATACTGCCATCGCATCAGGATACGGTGCCGACACCATCCCTGTCACATTGGCATTCGGACTTCATCCCCTAAAAGAAGTGACAGTATCCAATCGCACCCCTATGCAATGGGTGGGGGATGCAATCGCTAAAATCCCGGGGCATTATCATATTCCCCTGGAATCCGGCGTTTCCTACAACTCAACCATTAACATGACCGGACAAAGCCAAAGTTCCCTAATCAAATATTCGGGCAAACTCAACCTTAGAATGAAGAATAAGGAAATATACGTTTCCAATGATCCCGAACAAATGCATGTCTCGCCGAATGTGGGAGAGCATATCTACACCGTCAAGCCCCACGAGATCACCGACATAATGGGACTTCGCAACCATTTGATCATACGAGACCACAAACGGTACACCTATGACAATCTTGAATGGATTTCATACCGTGGTGTCGAAGCTGTCAAAATCGGGTTTCACCAGACAAAGAAGGGCGTAACACAGGAGGGTTATCTCGTTATAAGCGTTAACGACTTGGCAATAAGGCATATCAGCTACACCGTATCCCCCATTAAAGATTGGATTGGAGAAAAGACCCGACGGGGATTCACCAAGACATCCCTAAACGACTATTACATTGCCTCTGAATTTGACAAGGACGAGACCGGGAAATACACTTTTGTCGGCGGCACAAAAAAGATTGCCCTAACGATGAAAACCGGCAAGACATGCACCGGCACCTCGATGCACGTAAACCTTTCCGCCGCACCTTTCCATGACCTCTACCCAAACTGGCGTCCCCTAAAAATGCTCATCCCGTATGAAAAATAGGCAAAAATGGGCGCCATTGCAGCAATGACGCCCATTCACACATAATGATTCAGATAAAGGTCTGTGCGGTGTGTGTTTTTCCTTATGACCCAAACACTACGTAAAAAATCTTCTCTGCACTCACCTTGCCGTCCTCCGACAGCACGGTTATCCTCACCTCGTGTGGCTGTCCGTCCATATACTCCTTAATGTTGGTGAAGCGGATGATATAGGAGTTCTGCATAGCCCCCGTCACAGGGAGATTGTCGAGCGACACGCCCGAGAAACTTGAGGAGGCGTAGAGGGTCGTACCACCTGTATAGGTAGACATCTTCCAGGGCCACTCCCGATAGTTGATGGTCTCGGAGAAAGATGGATTGTCACTATACACCGTGTGCACTGTGCCCTTCCATGACGGCCAATTGGTCTGACTGTTCAGGTACTCCACGGAAAATCCTGTCCTGCCGTTGGGGAAATTAGGCTCGTCAGTGAAATTGACATATACGCGATTGGCTCCGGAGCGGAAAGTGAAATTCTCGTCGGCAAACCGCAATGCCGCAACACCACACTCATCCATGCTGCTATGATTGGAATAGGCGGGAGCCAAGGAGGCGAGACGTGATGAGTTTGCACCACCGAAACCCTCAGTGCGGGAAGTACCGGTCGAGCGGTTAAGATATAGGCTCATATCCTCGTATGAGCATATATCCAATGCCCCTGTTATGTCTCCGTCATAGCCTACGCAACCAAACCGCACATCAATCGTGGCACTCAGCCTCTGCGCCCATGCTATGATGTCGCGTGCGATGGCGTTGGCCTCCTCGCTCATGCTGCCGGAGTTGTCGACAAGGAACACCACGTCGTTGAGAACCTCGCGGTCGCCCTCATCGTCGATGGTGTTGTATACGTCAATTCCCTTGGGCTTGCCGTCGACCTCGACCCACACATTCTGACGGCCATACTTGTTGCCGCCGGTGCCGATAAGGCGAATCCACTCGTATGTCTCGGGATTCTGCACGCCCGTCATGTCGACGCGCATCACCGTAAACCCATCCTCGTCCTGAGTCGTGTACTGGATGTTGGGCAACACCGCCGTGGGGTCGTCGACCTCGGGATTGGGCGAAGCCTTGGAATCGTCAGGGATACCCGTCGGATTTCCCTGCTCAAGCACTATCGTGTCGTCTCCGTCGCTCAGGCAGGAGGTAAGCGACAATGCGCCGGCTATGGCACAAATGCCTAAAGCCCTTATTGCAAAATTCTTTTTCATAGTCTGCTATATGTTATTATTTAAGTATTTCAAACTCCACGCGGCGGTTGAGCGTGCGCCCATCCTCCGTGTCATTATCCGCGAGCGGACGCGACATGCCGTAGTAGCTGTAGGACAGCTTATCCTTGACGACACCCTTACTCTGAAGGTACTTCATCACGGCGCGGGCACGCTCCTTGGAGAGTTTCATGTTAAATTCCTCGGTGCCGACGTTGTCGGTGTGCCCCTTTACCTCGATATGCGAGTTGGTGCGTATAAGAGTCTGCGCCAGCTTGTCAAGGTAGCCGTAGGACTCGGGGCGTATGGTACTCTTGCCGAAGTCAAAGGTGATGTCGTCTATGGCGCATATTGTCTTGCCGTCGACATTCTCGCCACGGCTCATAAGAGTGATTATCTCGTCGAGCGAGAAGCACTTGTTCTCCACCACCGGCTTAGGCTTGGCGACAGCCATGGGACGTGGTGCGGGCGCGGGCTTCGGCTCTACGACGGGAGCTGATTTCTTGTGGAATATGGTCACGGGGATACCGAGCACGGCCTTTATCTCAAATCCCGAAAACTTGCGCGTCCCCTCCAGTTCACCGCCTGTGGGGAAGAATGACACGATGTTGGGCACCTCGCCTTTCTTCTCCTTGCTGCTGTAGGTGTCGGTGAACCCTATCTCATAGTCGGCCTCGACGCCGAGGAAGAAGCGGTTGCCCGAGATGTCAAACTGGTAGCGGCATCCGATGCCTACCGCACCGGCAAAATATGCCGACTTCATATTGCCGCGCGACAGGTCGCAGGCATAGCCTTCATAGCTGCCATCCTCGTAGTCTATCTCGGTGTTGAGCCGACCGCCGGTCGAGAACCCGAGCACGGGGGCGATAAACACGTAAGGACGCACAGCCGATGTAGCGGAGCATAAATTATACATCAACGGCAGGCGTATGTCCCAATAGTGGGAATTGAGCTTGTAGTACACATCACTAATCCCGTTGGCGGGATAGTCAAAATAGCTTTGGCCGATATTGGTCAGACTGCCGCCACGGTTGAGGAACGCCATCTCGAGGCGCACGCCAAACTGGCGCTGGCGCCCGAACTCATACTGCCCGAACAGCGTGAACACCCCGCTGTTGAGATTTTTCTTCTTGGGATAAAACTCCTTGTCGAGCTTGGAGATGCGCATCATCGTGGTGTGGAAACCGCCTCCGATGCCAAAATACCAGTCGCCGTGACCCGCCGGCTCCTCGCCCGATACCGACACCGTGCCACACAGTCCCATGATGGCGGCTGCCGCTAAAATACGTAATTTCATATCCGTTCTCTAATTTTGGTTTATTATACCTGTTTATACACTGCCGTCGCAATGGTAATGCAAAAGTAGGTTAACGCCACCCCACTTCCCCCAACAATTCTGTCGATTGTTTCGACAATCATGTCGATTATTCCGACGCCCCTCCGTCCCCCTCATCCCGTATCTCCACGACAATCCTGTCGCAGCCGGCAACCTGCTCGCGGCTCAGGCGTATAACCAGCGTGCGCCTGTCGTCGGCCCCTGCCACATTCTCCCGCATGTAGACATTGCGCAGGAAGTCATAGCCGAGCACACGCGAGATGAGCATCAGCCGCTCCACGTCGATGCTGCGGCACTTGAACAAGTGATAGAGCGTCTGCCGCTCGCAATTGATGCGCCGTGCAAACTCCCGATACGGTATACCGCTCTCGTCAAGCCGTCGCCTGATAAGACTGCCTATATGAACTTCCGGTGTCACTGCTGGGAAACATTGGTTCCAACCCCTCCCCCTTGCGGATTGGCTGTCCTACAAAGAAGGCGTAGGGGGAAACTCGCGCTTATCCCTCGTCCGGGCCTTCGCACTGCCCACCTTCAAGGATAAGCAACGCTCCGGCCTACGCCCGTGTATACATATCTTGGACGGCACCGCCTCTCTGAAAGCCGGAGCCGCAAGAATGTACGCATGACGCAGACGTCCCGTTGCCGTCTCTCCCCGAAGGTTATCCAAAGGTGCGAAGTTTGAACTCGGAAGATAACGTCTCGTAACGCCTTCTATAAACATGAAAAACGTCGCGGCCTCCGCCGCTCCGATTTTCCGCAAAAATAACACTTTATAAATTGCGACACAACCCCCGTTCCCCCATTCCTCTCCCGACTTCAATAGTTTAACACACCGACTCACCACAATTTGCACACTTTTTGCACACTGCGATTTGTGCACGCAAGTCCTGGAGTGGATAGGACACACTGTGACCTTTGAACTTTGCACTGTGAACTAATTGGCGGGGTCGGGGAAAAGCGCTATCTTTGGCTATGCCGAAGATACTCCCGCTCGGCAATGCCCAAATAAATTTGGCATTGCGCTCAACTTATTCGTATCTTTGCAGCAATAAACCACAGACACTTACGATATGATGAACATCCTTTTGCTCGGCTCGGGCGGACGTGAAGCCGCCCTCGCATGGAAAATCTCACAGTCGCCGCTGCTCGGCACGCTCTATATCGCCCCCGGCAACGGCGGCAGCGACAAATACGGCACACCCGTGGCATTGTCGCCGCTCGACTTCCCCGCCATAAAGGCGTTTGCCGAGCAAAACGATGTCAAGATGATTGTCGTGGGGCCTGAAGACCCCCTCGTCAAGGGTATTTACGACTACTTCGAGGGGTCGGACATCCTCGTGGTCGGCCCGTCAAAGGCCGGGGCACAGCTTGAGGGAAGCAAGGACTTCGCCAAGCAGTTTATGGTGCGCCACGGCATCCCGACGGCCCGCTACCGCAGCTTCACCGCCGACACCATTGAAGATGGCTACCGCTTCCTTGAGGAGCTTGAGGCTCCCTACGTGCTCAAGGCCGACGGTCTCGCCGCCGGCAAGGGCGTGTTGATAATCAACGACCTTGACGAAGCCAAGGCTGCGCTGAAAGAGATGCTCGGCGGCATGTTTGGCGCGTCGTCGGCCACGGTTGTCATCGAGGAGTTCCTGTCGGGCATCGAGTGCTCGGTGTTTGTGCTCAGCGACGGCACCGACTTCCGCGTGCTCCCCGTAGCCAAGGACTACAAACGCATCGGCGAGGGGGACACGGGCCTCAACACCGGCGGCATGGGCGCGGTAAGCCCCGTGCCGTTTGCCGACGAGGCTTTCATGGACAAAGTGCGCCGCCAAATTATCGAGCCTACCGTCATGGGGCTTGCCGAGGAGGGTATCACCTATCGCGGGTTCATATTCCTCGGGCTTATCAATGTCGGCGGCGAGCCTAAGGTCATCGAGTACAACGTGCGCATGGGCGACCCCGAGACCGAGGCCGTGATGCTGCGCATCGCCGACGACCTGGTGCCGCTGATGGAAGCCGCCGCGCGCGGCAATCTCGACGGGCTCGACCTGCGCCACGATCCCCGCACGGCTGTGACTGTGATGATGGTGTCGGGCGGCTATCCCGGTGATTATGAGAAGGGCAAGGAGATAACCATTGATGGCGAAATCGCGGACAGCATCCCGTTCCACGCCGGCACACGCCGTGACGCCGACGGGCGACTCGTCACCAACGGAGGCCGTGTCATCGCAGTAAGCTCCTACGGCGACTCTATAGCCGACGCGCTTGCCCGCAGCTACGCCTCCATCGACCGCATCCACTGGGACGGCGCATACTGGCGCCGCGACATAGGCCGCGACCTGATGGCCCTTGAATAGTGCAAAGTTCAAAGTGCAGAGTTCAAAATTGCCCGATAGGTAAGATAGGGCTGATAAGCCTTATAGGGTCTATTTGACCTATCAGGCTTATTGGACTTATTCAACCTCCTCCTCCATCGCCGATGAATACCGAGTTAAATAAATTCCTAAGTTCACGATACGCCCTGCTGCTCATGATGGCAATTGCCGTCATGGCGGCAGTCGCCGCGTATCTGCATGGCGATGTCGTTCCCATCACGGGAGCCAAGGGCCTGGGGTTACCGTCGGCAAACGAGTGGCTGCACCCGGGCATGCTCTCGCTTGGCATCAATCTCGCGCTCAACGTCGGCATAGCGTGCCTGCTGGTGCTCATCAACAAGAGTTTCAACATCCTGCGCAACCTTACCGTCCTGTTTTCGACCATCTTCATGGTAATGCAGATGGCCACGCCGTCGGTCATCGGGCAGTTCTATGGCGGCACGCTGCTGTGTATCGTCAACCTGCTGGCGATGTGCCTGCTGTTCTCGACCTTCGGCAAGCGCCAACCCGACCGCCGCAACATATTCCTTGTGTTTTTCATGCTGAGCCTCGGCACGCTGACGCAGTATGCCTACGCACTCTACATCCCGGTGTTTCTCATCGGATGCGTGCAGATGCGCTGCCTGTCGTTCAAGGGATTCCTTGCCGCCATGATAGGTGTAGTGACCCCGGTGTGGATACTGTGGGGACTGGGCATAATCGACTTTCACAACGTGGCGTTGCCGCAGTTTGTCTCGATATTCAACGCCCTCAACCGCCACGAGGCGGCACAGCTGATAGCCACCGTCGCGCTCACCATCTCACTGACGATAGGGTGTGGCGCGCTCAACTTCATCAAGATATACAGCTACAATTCCCGCGCACGGGCCTACAACGGCTTCATCGGTATCATGGCCCTGGCCACGATGGCCTTTGCCGTAGCCGACTACACCAACACCGCTACCTATATCCCGATGCTCAACACGTGTGCCTCGGTGCAGGTGGCCCACTTCTTCACCATCAACCAGCGGCGGCGCACCTACATCCCCGTCCTGTGTCTCATAGCCCTATACGCCGCACTATACGTCTGGGCACTCTATGCCTGACCTATCACAGCATCTATGGAAAAACGCACCACACCAGCGACATCCCTGCTCGACATCATAAAACTCCCGCTCACATTCTACGTGTTGTGGGTACACTCCTCACTGTCGCCCGACACCACCGCCCTCGCCCCCGAAACATGGACTATCGTCTCACGTGTGGCCATGGGCATATTCCTCACCATCTCGGGGTTTCTGCTTTACCGCAAACTCTCTACCTCTGAAGCTCCTCACGCCTACCTCAACCACTACATCACCCGTGCCGCCACAGTATATGTCGTGTGGGCCGTCATCTACCTGCCTGTGACATTCGGGGCCTATGGCAGCTCGGCCTATTCCACCGCCGACGTGGTTAGGGTATGGTTTCACGGGCTGTTGACCGACTCGCCCGGTATGGGATTTCATCTGTGGTATGTCTACATGCTGGTGTTTTCGGCTATTTTTGTCAAGATTACGTGGCGTCACACACGCCATCCGCTCGCCTGGCTGTTAGCATTGACCTTGGCGGGGCGTGTGGTCTCCTACCTGTGGAACGATCCCGAGACCTATGCAGTGTTTGGCTTCAAGCCTCTACGCTTCCTGTTTACATCGGGCTATTACTTCACTTTTGGAATGGCATTGGCCCACTATCTCCCTTGGCTATCGTCACGGCGACGGCTGATGGCGGCAGCTACTGTGGCCGTGCTTGCGGGAACTGTCCTCGCGCCATCATTTGGCGCCCGGCTCATCCCGTTCATCCTGGTATATTGGCTCCTGACACCCGACATACGGCTCTCTGAGGAGATGCGTAAATCGTGCCGCTACTACAGCTCGATGATGTATTACTCCCATATCGCCATATTCTGGTCGATAGCCATGCTTCTGCCCATCAATAACCGCATGCTGCTGTTTGCGGTCAGCGTGGCTGCGACGCTCCTTGTCGCCGGACTGCTGCGTGCAGCCTCGGCGCGCCTTCCTCTGCTGCGCATCCTATATGCGCCGTCGCGCCGTCGGCAGCCCACACTGTGATGAAACCGTTGCAGAACTGACAATTTCCCAACTTGTAGGGACATGCCTTTGGCATGTGGAATATGCAACTGACTGAAACGCAGCCAACATGCCAAAGGCATGTCCCTACATCAATCGACCTCTTATATTTGACAAGTTCTGCAATATCCCATTGCGATATTTTAAGACACGGGATTATGGATTGTGGATTATTTGAGGTAACTTTGCAGCCTGTAATGGAATGGCGTGGCGAGGGAGCCTACGGCCTACCGCATGGAAACATCGATGAAAAGATACAACATTATCAACAACTCGCTCGGATGGCTGATGTTTGTCATATCGGCCGTCACCTACCTGCTCACCCTTGAGCCGACAGCGAGCTTCTGGGACTGTCCCGAGTTCATTTCACAAGGCTACAAGCTCGAAGTGGGACACCCGCCGGGCAACCCGATATTCATGCTCGCGGCGAGATTTTTCGTCAATTTCGCCCACGATGCCGCCCATGTGGCATTGGCCGTCAACGCCATGTCGGCATTGCTGAGCGCGGCCACTATCCTGTTGCTGTTCTGGACGATAACCCACCTTGTTCGCCGCCTCGTGGTCGCCGATGACGCCACGACGGTATCCCTCCCCAAGATGCTCGCCATCTTCGGGTCGGGCGTGGTAGGCTCGCTCGCCTACACATGGAGCGACACGTTCTGGTTTTCGGCTGTCGAGGGCGAGGTCTACGCCTTCTCGTCGTTCTGCACCGCCCTGGTGTTCTGGCTGATACTCAAGTGGGAAAACCGCGCCGACCAGCCGCACAGCGACCGCTACCTTATCCTGATAGCCTACGTCATAGGCATATCCATCGCCGTCCACCTACTCAACCTGCTCTGCATCCCCGCCATCGTGCTGGTGTTCTACTACCGCAAGTACAAGGACACCACCGCCAAAGGCTCGTTGATAGCCCTCGCAGTGTCGTTTGTCATCGTGGGGCTTATCCTCTACGGGCTCGTACCGGGCTTCATCGAGGTGGCAGGATGGATGGAGCTGTTCTGTGTCAACACTCTTGGCATGAGCTTCAACATGGGCGTACTCATATACTTCATCCTCGCCCTGGGCATCTTCATCTGGGCCATCGCCGAGCTTTACCGCCAGCGCAATCCGCTGATGATAAAGGTGTCGTTTATCCTCGCTGTCATCATCTCGGGCATCCCGTTCATCGGCGACGGCTGGGTGATTCCCGCTGTGATAATCGCAGGCCTCGTAACCTACTTCTTCATATGGGGGAAGAAAATCCCCGTGCGCATCCTCAGCATAGCCGCCATCAGCATCCTCGTGATATTTATCGGCTACTCCTCCTATGCCCTTCTGCTCATCCGCTCATCGGCCAACCCGCCGATGAACCAGAACGGCCCCGACAACGTGTTCTCGCTCTCATCCTACCTCAACCGTGAGCAGTATGGCGAGCGTCCGCTCCTCTATGGCCGCACCATCAACTCAAGCATCCTCTATCGTGTCGATGCTTCGGGACTCCCCAAGGCCATCGTCAAGGAGGGGAAGACCCTCTACAGCAAGGCCGTCAAGGAGAACCCCAACGACCCCGACCGCTACGAGGCAACGGGCCACAAGACCGACTATGAGATGACCCCGGAGCTTAACATGCTCTTCCCGCGCATGTACGATGGCCGTCACGCCGCCGCATATGCCTCGTGGACCGGCATGACCGGCGTCCCCGTGGAGTCGACAATATACGTCGACGAGAACGGCAACCCCTTGCAGAAGGACTGGAAAACCAAGCCCACGTTCCTTGAAAACATGCGCTTCTTCCTCGGCTACCAACTCACCCACATGTACTGGCGATACTTCATGTGGAACTTCGCCGGACGTCAGAACGACATCCAAGGGAACGGCGAGCCCAATCACGGCAACTGGATTTCGGGCATACCCCTCATCGACACCCCGCGCCTCGGCGACCAGTCGCTCCTACCCGACGACCTCGGCAAGGGCAACAAGGGACACAACGTCTTCTACATGCTCCCGCTCATACTCGGCATCATAGGTCTCGTATGGCAGGCATTCTCCTCCAAGCGCGGCATCGAGCAGTTCTGGGTAGTGTTCTTCCTCTTCTTCATGACAGGCATTGCCATCGTGCTCTACCTCAACCAGACCCCGACACAGCCCCGCGAACGCGACTACGCCTTTGCCGGGTCGTTCTACGCCTTTGCGATATGGATAGGCATGGGTGTGGCCGGGCTGTGGCGTCTCGCCCTGATGGCGATGAAAAAGGATGCCAAGGGCGACGCATCGGGATTGCCCGCACTCCCCAATGCCGACAATGACAGCCGCCGCTCGACACTTGCCGCCGCCATAGCCTGCGTGCTCGGCATCATCGTGCCGCTGCAGATGGTGTCGCAGACATGGGACGACCACGACCGCTCGGGACGCTACGCCGCCCGCGACTTCGGCATGAACTACCTGTCGAGCCTCGACGAGAACGCCATCATATTCACCAACGGTGACAACGACACCTTCCCCCTGTGGTACGCACAGGAGGTCGAGGGATTCCGCACCGACGTGCGCGTGGTCAACCTCAGCTACCTGACCACCGACTGGTATGCCAACCAGATGCGCTATCCGACCTACAACGCCGCAGCAATCCCGATGCTTGCCGAGCCGATGGATTATGCCTACGACAAGCGCCAGTTCAACTACTTCCTCCACCCAGACTCCACCAAGGTCAACGCCCTTGCCGCGCTCAAGCAGGTATATGACCCGTCGGCGGTCGAGAATGACTGGCGACTGCCCGAGTTCCGCTACCCCAACATGTATATCCCTGTCGACAAGGAGGCAGTGCTGAAGGCCGGACGTGTCACCCCCGCCGAGATGCCGGCTGTCGCCGAGTACATCGACGTCAACATGCTTGCCGACGAGCCGACCATGCGCGAGGGGGGTATGTCACTGAGCAAGATACTGTCGCTCGACTTCATAGCCACCAACGCCGCCAACGGCTGGCAACGCCCCATCTACTTTGCCATGACCGTCCCCGACGACTACTATCTCGGCATGTCACCCTACCTGCGCCACACGGGTCTCGCCTACGAGGTGTCGCCCATACGTCAGGCGGGATATGACGGCTATTCGCCGGGTATCGACACCGACCGCATGTATGACAACGTGGTCAACAAGTTCCGCTGGGGCGGTCTCGATGCCACCAAGAGTGCCGATGACATTTACCTCGACGAGACGGTACGCCGCATGGTGACTACCAACCGTAGCGCGATGCTCGACCTTGCGACTGCTCTCTACAACGAGGGTGTGGCCGCAGAGTTGCGTGCCGACTCGGCATCAGTCGTGGAGACACAGCGATTGAAGGCATTTGCCGCCGACCGCTACCAGCGCACCCGCACCGTGCTCGACCTCATTCTCACCAAGCTCCCCGCCCACGCATCCCCCTACTCGGTGCAGATAGGCCATAATATCGCCGACCTCTACCTGCGTCTTGGCGAGGTGACCGCCAACAAGGAGGACCGCCAGAAGGCCCTGACGCTGCTTGAGAGCGAGATACGCCGCTACGGGCAGTATGTACGCTATTACCAGAGCCTCAGCCCCGGTCGCTATGCGGCGTTGCAGCGTACCGACCAGTATATCAACGACACCTACCTCCTCGCCCTCGTGCAGCTCTATGCCGACGGCGGCGGCGAGGCCGAGAAGCTGCTTGGCGAACTCGAGGCATCGGGCGTGAACTTCGCCCCTTACCTGCGCCGCCAGCAAGCCGCAGCCGACACGCAGCAGTAGACCGCACATGGAATAACCAACCTCCACGCAGCGCATGTTTATAGAGCAGCCCCCATTGCTATACCGCCTCCTATTCCCGGAGGCGGTGTGGCGTATTAAGCGCAAGCGGCGCAAGGTCGTCTACCTGACCTTTGACGACGGGCCGATACCCGAGGTGACGCCATGGGTGCTCGACGTGCTCGACCGATACGGAGTCAAAGCGACTTTCTTCCTCGTGGGCGACAACGTGCGCCGCAATCCCGCTCTCTTTGAGGAGATAAAGCGGCGCGGCCACAGCTACGGCAACCACACGATGAACCACCTGCAGGGCTTCAAGGTGCTCTCGCGCCGCTACCTGCGCAACATCACCGAGGCCGACACGCTTATCGACAGCCCCCTCTACCGCCCTCCCCACGGCATCATGCGGTGGGGACAGGCACGTGTCATCAAGGATCATTACAACATCGTGATGTACGACCTCGTGACCCGCGACTATTCGCGCAAGCTCACGCCCGCGCAGGTGCTTGCCAACGTCAAGCGTTATGCCCGCAACGGGTCGATTATCGTGTTTCACGACTCGCTCAAGGCCGAGCGCAACATGACCTACGCCCTCCCACGCGCCATCCAGTGGCTCCAAGACCAAGGCTATGAGTTCCTTCCTATCCCCATGTGACGCCGACCTCCCTGCCGCCGTGGCGGGGCACGCCGAGCTGCTCCCTCTCGCCCGCGACGCCGGGGCGACAGCCATAGGCATAGCCGACGCCGTGGAGGTCGACAGCGATGCCGCCGACGCCTACAGCCGATGGATAGCCGACGGCCGCAACGGGATGATGGACTACCTCGCCCGATATGGCGACGTGCGCCGCAACCCTCGCCTGCTGCTCGACGGGGCGCAGTCGCTGATTGTCGCCGCATTCAACTATATGCCCCCTTACCGTCAGCCCGACGGCATGCCGCGATTTGCCGACTACGCCCTCGGAACGGACTATCATGAGGTCGTCCGCGAGCGTCTCGGACGTTTCGCCGAAGCCATACGCGTCCAATGGGGAGGCGAGACGCGCGTATGCGTCGACACCGCCCCATTGATGGAACGATATTGGGCCGTGCGCTCGGGATTGGGGTTCGTCGGACGCAACTCCCAGCTTATACTTCCCGGGCGCGGCTCGCGCTTCTTCATAGGCACGGTCATCACGACCACACACTTCGCTCCCGACGCGCCATGCACGCTCACCTGCGGCGACTGCGGCCGTTGCGTCACGGCATGTCCCGGAGGAGCCATCGCGCCATGCGGAGTCAACGCCTGCGCGGAAAGCCGCGCAGCGGCATTTGACGCACGCCGCTGCATCTCCTACCTCACCATTGAGCATCGCGGCCCGCTGCCCGACGGTCTGCGCCTCGGCAACCGCATCTACGGCTGCGACGCCTGTCAGGACGTGTGCCCCCACAACCGCCATGCCACGCCGACCGACATCCCCGAGTTTATCCCCCGGCCATCCATCATGACCCTCACCGCCTCCGACATCGCCACGATGTCCCCCGAGCAATTCTCCGCCATCTTCCGCCACTCCGCCGTCAAGCGCACCAAGCTCGCCGGCCTCCAGCGCAACCTCACCCACTGCGACCAACACAAAATGTAGGGTCGCGACATGTCGCGACCGCAAACCGGCGGTTTTGCAAAACTTGCATATCCCCATAATTCTTTGTTATTCTGCAACGTGCTATTGTGGGCGCGGGCGCTATGTATAGCGCCCCTACGGTGAAACACTTTGACTTGTGCAATTTGAACTTTGAACTTAAGAACGTCCCCACGAGGAGCGGTCGAGGGAGCGGTAGGTGATGGCCTCGGCTATGTGGCGCTCACACACGCGATCGGAGTGGTCGAGGTCGGCGATGGTGCGGGCCACCTTGAGGATGCGGTCGTAGGCGCGGGCACTCATGTCGAGGCGGCGCATGGCGTCGCGCAACCGGCGCATTCCCGCCTCGTCGGGCAGGGCGTGGGCGTTGATGAGGCGCGTAGACATCTGGGCGTTGCAATACACCCCCTTTTCGCCGGCAAATCGGGCGGTCTGGATCTCGCGGGCGGCGATTACGCGCTCGCGCACCGAGGCGCTCGGCTCGCCGGGACGCGCCGAGGCGAGATCGTCAAACTCCACGGGCATTATCTCCACCTGCATGTCGATGCGGTCAAGCAGAGGGCCGGATATGCGGTTGAGATAGCGTTGCACCGCTCCCGGTGGACAGATGCACTGTTTGGTGGGATGGGTATAATAGCCGCATGGACACGGGTTCATCGACGCCACGAGCATGAACCCTGCGGGATAATCTATCGAGTATTTGGCGCGTGAGATGGAGATGTGTCGGTCTTCAAGCGGCTGGCGCATCACTTCGAGCACCTGCCGCGAAAACTCCGGAAACTCGTCGAGAAACAGCACGCCGTTGTGGGCAAGGGATATTTCCCCTGGCATCGGATTGCTCCCACCCCCAACAAGTGCCACAGGCGAGATGGTGTGGTGGGGCGAGCGGAACGGGCGCTCGGTCATGAGCCGCGCGCCACCCTTGAGCCGCCCTGCCACGGAGTGTATCTTGGTGGTCTCCAACGCCTCGCGCAACGACAACGGGGGCAGGATGGAGGGCAACCGCTTTGCCATCATCGACTTTCCCGCCCCGGGAGGGCCGACGAGCAGTATGTTGTGTCCTCCGGCACATGCCACCTCAAAGGCCCGCTTGACATTCTCCTGCCCCTTGACATCGGAAAAGTCGAGGTCGCACGACCCGACGGCGCGGGCAAACTCTCCACGGGTGTCGACAACCGTAGGCGAGACCTCGTCCTCGCCCCGCAGCAGCGCGATGACCTGCGACAGCGAGTCGACCCCGTAGACATCGAGGCGGTCGACCACCGCTGCCTCCGTGGCGTTGCCGCGAGGCACAATCATCCCCCGCAGCCCCATCTCGCGTGCCTTGATTGCCATCGGCAGCACGCCGCGTATGGGGAGCACCGAGCCGTCGAGCGACAATTCGCCCATTATCATGTAGCCGTCGAGAGCTTCTGCGGCAATCTTGCCGTCGGCGGCGAGGATGCCCACTGCGATTGGCAGGTCATAGGCCGCGCCCTCCTTCTTCACGTCGGCAGGACTCATGTTTATCACCACGCGACGGCGCGGATACTCCTGCCCCGATTGTTTCAAGGCCGACTGCACGCGCTGGTGGCTCTCGCGCACCGCCGCGTCGGGCAACCCCACGATGCAGTAGGATATGCCCTGCTCGACGCTCACCTCGATGGTGACGAGTATGGCGTCAATGCCCTGCACGGCTGCTCCGAGAGTCTTTATCAACATGTTGCCGGGTGTTTGGTAAATGATTATCTTATCGCGCCCTTGGCCGAGGATATGGCGGCATCAAGCGACGTGCCGCGATAGAGTTGCCGGGATGTGCTGTCGGCGACAATAAAGTAGGGCAGACGCGGGATGGCAAGATAGTCGATGGCCTTATGGCTCACACCTCCGGCAAGCCATCCCTGAGGCCACGTGGCCGAGTCGCGGCGTGCCGCCCCGCGCCATGCGTCATAGTCGGGCTGGAGCGACATCTCGTAGATGCCTATGCGTTTCTCGGGCCACTCACGGCGCAGGTCGAGCAACCGGGACGTCAAGGCGGCGTCGGCTGTCGTGCCGGTGAAGCACAGCAGCGATACCGACTGTCGCCCCGCATTGTAATAGAGCGCGTCGCCGGCGGTGTCGGTGAGCGTGATGGGCATAATCCGTTGTGTGAGCGCGTCGGCGCCGGCTGCGGCAAGCATCCGGCGATACCCCGCCGTCAGGCCATCGGGGCGCGCCTCGGGCGACAGCAGCCTCATAAGCGAGTCGGCCTGCATGGCATCCCCCGAGGCGTCAAACGCCGTCATCAACAGTATCGACGACAGCACATCATCCCGATGGGAACCGATATAACGCGCCACGATGCGGTTGGCCGCCACGGCATCGCCGCCACATAGCGAGTCGGCGTTCTCCGTCAGAAACCGTCCCCAACGCTCCGACACGCCGTTGCCCTTGAGCTTGACCTTGCAGGGGGAGTCAATAGACCATTCCCCCTCGACGGTCTCCCCGTTTGCGACATATGCCCGTCCTATGAGCCGATTGTGGATGCCAAACAGCGACACCATTGCCGGCTCCTTGGCGACGCCCTCGTAGCGGAACTTGCCGTCAATCGCTGTCACTGTCGCGCTCTGGAGCCGCCCGTCGGCCTCATACACCACCTTGACAGGCTGTGTCCCCAGCCCTTCGACCGTCCCGGCGAGGGTAAACGTCTCCCCGCCGCCACAGCCCCAAAGCCCCAGCGACAAAAGCCCGAAGAGAATCGGCAATATATAACGCGCTCTCTCCATCACTTTACAGGATTGGAAAATGACGGGTCAAACTGTTGGAAATATCTCTTTATGCGCTCCAGTTGCACCTTGCTGATTGCATAGAACTTAAGCGCGGCCATGACTTTAGGCTTGCCAAACTCCGTGATGAGTTTTCCAAAAGACATGTTCATAAACAGAGTCGGCAGCGACTCCACTCCGTTCAAATCCATCCTAACGGGCATATCGCTGACAATGAGCGGTTGTGCCAACTCATATAGCCTCAATCCTGCTTCAGGATATGGGGCCGCATCCATTAATTGCTTTATACTGATCTTATCCATAATCATTTCTACCAGTCTATGTCACCAAAAAGGTCGCTTTCGCCTATTATCTCTTCATCCTCAAAACCCGACACATCAAGTTCAAAGTCTATAAGAGTTCCATTAAAACAAAAGTCCAATAATGATGTTTGTTGCTCGCGGCCATTTTCCGAGATGCTGTTAATGTAGATTTCACGGTTACTCACCACCCGGAAAGTCTTGTCGCTGTCCCTTATCAATGACAGTACATCATCAAGTCCCAACCCGGCATTATGGGTACTTGAACGGGCTGAAACTCCGGGACGCATGGAATGTTCCACAAATCCCATACCTTCCGGAGGTATCTGCATTGCCTCCCTTAGTGAGGTGGGAATCCCTACGCCGAAATCACAGAATGCCACACCTATCGCCCTACGGGCCTCGTCGTACCTTATGTAGGAGTAGGCTACACCGGCAGCATGGGCATGGTCGGCGACATTTGCATACAGTTCGTTGAGTGCGTTATTGAACGCCGTCAAGTCCTTACCCTTAAAATATTCCCGTTTGAGGTAGCGGGTCAGGCTGTTGCTATAAGCATAGCTTTGCGCGGCCTCAACCTTCCATAGGTTCATGATCTGCTTAGTCTCTGCTTCGATGTAAGGGATATCTTTGAAATATTGGGACAAGTGGAGGTCATCATCAAAGAAGTTGGCTATTTCATCATTTGAAAACACCCTGACGTTACGGTCATCAGAAGATATCGCATAGTCAAAAAGACATGCAAGGCTGACGATGTGCCACGGCTTGAGATACGTAATGTCTATGTCATCATCAAAATAGAACCGAAATTCCTCTGACGACGAACATCCACAGATGCGTTGCCTGATAGTCTCTATCTGGGCAATCCACGCCTCCGGGTCAACCTTGCGTATATTGAATTGTAGCATTACGTATGTCTTAAAAGCACAAATATAGCAATTTATCGACATTTTGGTGAATATAGGCCCATATTTTTGTCGAGGTTTTGCAACGCCATCAAATAAAGAGGGGCACCCCTGACGGGATGCCCCTCGATTATGCATTGTGCATTATGCACTGACAAATATTACTTGACGATCTTGGTCACCTTGCCGCCTTGGCGGACAACGTAGATGCCCGGCTCGTCGCCGCTGACGCGGACGCCCTGGAGGTTGTAGTACTCGGCGGGAGCATCGGCCTCAGCCTCGATGGCGTCGATAGCAGTGACATCCTTCTCAAACTTCACGGGAGCTACCTGCACGGTAGTGTTGAATACCGAGATAAAGCCTGTCACGTCATATTTACCGGCCTCGACAGACGGCGACTTGAAGTTGTTGAAGAAGTTAACCTCGGTGTTGTCAAATGTGCCTGTGTAGCTACGCTCATTCTTCGTAGCGGTCTCGCCCGGGGTCGCGGCGGCAAACTCCACATCCTCAAGGAGGACATACATGCTCTGATTTTCGGCAGTAAGGTCAGACGCGCTTATCGCCTTGGGAGCCGGGATTTCGGCTGTACCTACAACGGCGGGATTAAACTCAGGAACAATCTCAAGGAGACCGTTATAGTTAGTCAAAGTCGCGCTCAATCCGGCACCAAGTTTGTCACCGGGGTTAAGCCCGAGGTCAGACTTATAAATAAGCGAGTATGATTGCCCGTCATAGATATAATTGTTTGAACCGTTTACATAGACGACCACCGGCTCAAAGTGCATGACAAAGGGCATTGAAGATTCTCCCTTTTCAATGTCGCCATAAGATTGCAACATCTCAAAGATAGAGCTAACGGTTTTCTTAACGACGATGGTGTAGGAGGCCGAGCCGCCGTTGTATTCGGTGTTCTCCTCGGCTGTAGCCGTGATAACCGCAGTGCCTGCGTCGACGATAGTCACCTCGCCGGTAGTGGCATCAACAGTTGCCACAGCGTCATTGTCAGAGCTATAGGTCACATCGGCAGTAGTAGCCTTAGTCAACGTGGGAGCGAAAAACACTCCACCCACCAATGCGCTGACCGAAGTCTCCGAGAATTTCAAGTCAGCAGCCTTCTTGTCGGGATTGCCGGCAGTGTAACTGATCGCAATAGAGGATATGCCGACCTGATTGCTCGCCGAGCTAAAAGACACTCGCGCTGCGACGATGCCGGCGCCAAGATTGGAACTTGACAGCATGAAGTTTGTGGATGTGATGTTTGTATTCGTAAAGTTTGTGCCGTCAGTACTTGTCCAAAGAGTGGCGGTCTGCTTCTTGGAGCCCCACTGTTTCAGGTTGAATGTCACAGCATTAAGAGTCCCGGTTTTCAGGGTTACGGTCACATTTTGGCCTTTTGTCACGGGGCAATCGGTTATAGATTGCCCAGCAGGCTGTTTATTTGCTTTTTCAAATGTAACAGTAGCAGCATCATACGTGACCACATGCTGACCGTAGGTCTGCTCCCAACTATCTGCACCTGGGAAATTCCAATCAGTAAAGTCAAAAGTTGCGTCGGTCGCGGTAGCGAGCGACGCTGTGCCGAGGAGGCACAGGCATGAGAGTAAAAGTTTTTTCATGAGTAAACTGTGTTTAATGGGTTAATAATTTGGTATTCTTCAGTAATGCAAATATAGCTGAATTTTCACAATCCCCAATCTCTTTTTGATTAAATTTCATCCCCCTCCCGTAAATTTATCATTATCATCAAAGAAAACAACGAGTGTCTATTCAAAATTAAACGATATATTAACCCATGTGACTATTTGTAAGATCTTTTATACTCTCTGCAAGATTTATTTTGAATAGCACTTTACTATAAATCTATCGTAAGATTAAACTCTCCCTCATAAAGCCTTGATATTTCGGACGCTATTTGGGCTATTGAAATATCGCCACGCTCCAACATCTCTTTGTTTACGAGCAAATAAACAGCATGTTCAACATCATTGACCTGCAAAAATTTGTCGGGGCTGAATAGTGAAAGCATCATACGCCTATAAAACCGAAACCGCTTATTAGGCACACCATGCGAAAGACCAGGTTGCGAATCACGAGCCGCAACAAACCCAAAAGAGCTACGATTGTCTCCTTGAAAATAGTGCAGCATTATACGTATACATGACATCACGACTGTGCGCGGCTCATAATCATTGGTCAACAATGAATACCGCATCTTGCTTGCCGCAACTCCCTTCCAATAAAATTTAATCCCGAAAAAACAGCTTTGGAAATGTTCCACCTCCACGATATACCACTTATGGCTCTTAGAGGAACGGAATTTCCATAAATCGACAATACGAAGCGTACTGGAATCTTTGCTCCGCATTATAAACGAAGCATCATAGTATTTTAAGACATCCCCCATCAAAGGATGTATCCATAAGACGGTACTCCATAGAGTTCTCGCTCACGTTCCGTGACGATCTTGAGACGAATCTGCTTAAAGTCAGAGGTGGGCGCAACTCTTGTTTTTGGCTTGACCGAACGAGATATCGACTTCTTAATCGGCTTAATCATAATCCATTACTTTTATTATAGTAAACGCAAAGATAAATATTATCGTTCATAATTCAAAGCATTTCAACTGAAATAATATTTTTGGTGAAAATGTGTTGGGAGATGTGAACTTTTGTGGGGACGGGGAGGTTATAGATTCAGTAACCTGTTTAACAAAACTTCTTAACCTGAAACATTTATTATGAAAGCAAAATTCATCTCACTGAGGCTCATAGCCATGGCGACATTCGCTGTCGCAACCCTCTCCATCTCAGCCCAAAATGCTGTCGCCACAAAGGCAGCTCCGGCCAAGGCCACGACCGAGGTCAAGCAACCCAAGGGGCACGCGACCAATCCCGACCTGTTCTATCTCGAGGAGTGGGAAGTGCCCGACAGCTACAAGCTACTCCCCGCGCCCCCCGAGGGGGGAACAATCCTGTTCCTGTATGATAAGGAGCGTTACGACTGGGGCAAGCTACAACGCGACACCCCGCGCGGCGACCAGGCTGTAGCCGATGCCCGCGTGGAGGGCAACGGTGTTCCCGAGGCATTCTCCGAGGCATTCGGCATCGAGATTTCTCCCGAGACGACCCCCGAGATACTCAAGCTCGTCATCAACATGCGCGAGGATGCCGGCGACCTCGCCACACGCAGCGCCAAGAACTACTACATGCGCAAACGCCCCTTTGCGTTCTTCAACGAGATGACCTGCAACCCCGAGCAGCAGGAGGAATTGTCGACCAACGGCTCATACCCCTCGGGGCACACCGCCATCGGCTGGGCTACCGCCCTGGTGCTTGCCGAAATCAATCCCGGACGTCAGGACGACATCCTCAAGCGCGGATATGAGATGGGCCAGAGTCGTGTCATCTGCGGCTACCACTTCCAGAGCGATGTCGACGCGGCACGCCTCGTGGCAAGCGGCGTGGTGGCTCGTCTGCATGCCAACGACGAATTCAACGCCCAGCTCGCCAAGGCCAAGAAAGAGCTTGCCAAGCTGAAAAAGGACGGCAAGGTAGCTGCCGACACCGGCAACTTCAAGAAATGACGACAAAATTACCCCTCCTAATATGGGGTTGTTGCACAACCTCATAGATTACCGCCAAAGGAGTAGGGACGCTACCTGTAGCGTCCGCAACCGGGTTCCTGCAAAGGACATATGTCCCGGACGTTCCAGGGAACGTCCCTACATTTCAAACCAATTGGCAAGTTTTGCAACACCCTCGCTATCTCCCTCTAACCAAAAATTCAGACACACTATGAAACGTACTATCATGGGGCTTTCCCTCATGCTCATGGCATGTGCCCCGCTGGCAGCGCAGACTGCCGCCCCGACCGACTCGGCAAAGGCCGAGCAGAAACCAAAGTTCTCCATCAAGCCGACAGGCCGCATACTCATGGACGGTGCCCTCTACTTCGGCGACCGCGACCGGGAGTTTGTCGACGGCGTGGCCATCCCCGACGTGCGCATCGGCGTCAAGGCCGGCTACGGCAAGTGGAAAGCCAAGGTCGATATAGGCTACAGCTACGGCAAGGTGAGCCTCAAGGACCTCTTTGTGGAGTATGACTTTAACGAGCACAACCTGCTGCGTGCGGGCAACTTCGTCCACCAGTTTGGCCTCCAGAGCGCGACAAGCTCGTCGATGAAGGTCACCATGGAGGAGCCGACAAGCAACGAGATATTCAACAACCCGCGCCTCATCGGCCTCATGTATGTCTTTGACAAGGGTGACTACTTTGCCACAGCGAGCGCCCACGTGGAGAGCGACGCGCTCAAGTACACCTCCAACCAGCTCGGCAAGACCGGCTACGGCTTTATGAGCCGCCTCGTCTACCGCCCGATGCACGAGACCGGGCGAGTGCTGCAGGTGGGATTTTCGGGAGGATTCTCCACGCCGCGCTACAACTCCGAGGCCGACCGCAACCACAAGAGCTTTGTGCTGAGCGCCAATTTCCCCACCCGCGTGTCCAAGGTGACCGCCCTTGAGGCGATTGTGCCCGACGCCAAAAACCTGTTCAAGTTCACCCCCGAATTTCTCGGCTGCTATGGCCCGGTGGCGCTGGAGACGCAGTACTACTACCTGCAAATCAACCGCAACAACTCGCTCCACCGCTATAACGCGAGCGGATTTTACGCCTTTGTGCGCGGCCTCGTCCTCGGTGGCGACTACGAGTATTCACACGCTGACGCCGGACTTGCCACACCGCGCCCGCGCTCGCTGGAGTGTGTCGTCGGCTACAACTACACCGATATGGTCGACCGCAACGCCGGGGTCTACGGCGGCCGCCTCAACGATGCCTCGGTGACGTTCAACTACTACATCAACAAGTACATGATAGCCCGTCTGCGCTACTCCTACACCAACGCCAAGAGCCGCGCCGGGATGCCCGACCAGCACGTCAACACCATCCAGGCTCGCTTCCAGATTATTTTCTGACGAAAATAATCTGTCAATGCACAATGCATAATTCATAATGCATAATTAAAGAATCGGCAATACCGACACGAAAGAGGGGCACCCCATAGGGATGCCCCTCAATTATGCATTAAGCATTATGAATTATGCATTGTATAAATCACTTGATGATTTTTGTAACCTTGTTGCCCTGACGCATGATGTAGAGGCCCGGCTCGTCGCCGCTCACGCGGATGCCTTGTAGATTGTAGTATTCGACGGGGGCGTTGGCGTCCTCTGCCTCTATAGTGTCGATGGCGCTCACACCAGTGACGGTGAAGTTGCGGATTTCCCATGTGCCGGCGATATCGTCGGTGCTGGTGTATTTGAAGCCCACAAGGATTTTCTTGCCGAGATACTTGGCGAGGGAGATATCCTCCTTACCCCAATTGGTAAAGTTCTTGCCCTCGGGGAACTCGGGATAGCCGATTTCAATCCATTCCCATTCGCCACCCTCGGCCTTGATCCACAGTGTGGCGTTCTCCTCCTGGGTACCCTGGAAGTGGTTGCTTATAATCTGTTCAAACGACAAGTCGGCCGAGGTCACGCCCACGAGGTTGATGGTCGGGGAGATGAGCCAGCTCTCGGTAGCATAGGCTTTCTTGTAGTAGCCCGATGCCTTCATGCACTTATAGCTCTTGTCATAGTTCCATACGTAGCTCAAGCCCTCGGGAAGCGGTTCATTCTCGATGACAAACGAGCCGATACCCTCGGCAAAGGATTCCGAGTATGGTATACCGGTCTCGGTCACCACGGGAGCGGTGACGGTCAGCGTGTAGGATGCGCTACCGGCATAGTATTCGCCGGTCTCCTCGGTCGTGGCAGAGATGGTGGTCGTACCGGCGCCGATGATGGTCACTTTGCCGTCGGCAGCAACCGTAGCGGCCAACTCGTTGGACGACGAATAGGTGACGGCGGCTGGAGTCGCCTTGGTGAGCGTGGGAGCCGTAAACGGCTCGCCGACAACAGCCTCGGCGGTAGCAGTACTGAACACGAGGTCAGCGTTCTTTTTCACCGTTACAGAACCTGTGGTGTAAGAGACAATAATAGAGTTGATAGACATGGTTTTCACCGACTTATCGGAGGGATAGCTAAGTTCTATATTGTTTGCTCCTCCGCTCCAAGTACCTGTCTTACCATCCTTGGCAAACGAACCGGTATTAGCAGTCAGTTCCGTATAATCAGTATTTGCGGCGTTTATCACTATCTTGGTGATGGTAATACCCTCGGCACATCCGAATGTCACAGTCGCGCCACGATAGATGCGCATCTGCGTTGAACCATCCTTGACTGTCCAAAGACGCGGATTTGTGCTACCGCCATTAGCCACCATCGTGACATCGCCGGCCTTGAATTTTACATCGGTGAGGTCTACGCCCTTGCTGTTCTGGTCGTACTCGGTCGGGGTCTGTGCGGGATTCAGCTCCGACGGCTTGGCGAAGTCAAACGTGGCGTCGGTCGCGAGAGCGAGCGACGCTGTGCCGAGGAGGCACAGGCATGAAAGTAAAAGTTTTTTCATGTTCATTGTGTTTAGTTGGTTATTAATTTGGTTAATATATCCGATAAATGATTGCGTATCGCAAATATACACAAATATCCCGAAATATGACACACGGACATATGGAATTTTTAGACATACGGACATAAGGGCATAGGGCTACGCGACACAAGGGAATTTAGACATAAGAACATAGGCACATAAGG
>LUJN01000038.1:89215-95119 GCA_001689445.1 Bacteroidales bacterium M3
CCTTATGTGCCTATGTTCTTATGTCTAAAAACCTGTTCTTGTGTCTATCAATATTCGCGCCAGGGACGGATGGCGATGGCGTCGGTGGGGCGCGTCGTGAAGGCGCGGACAAACGCCGAAGCCAGGCGTGCGTTGGTAATCAGCGGGATATTGTGGTCGATGGCCGAGCGGCGTATGCGGTATCCATTGGTCAGCTCGCGCTTGGTGTGGTTCTTGGGGATGTTGATAACCAAGTCGATGGCATGTGACGCCAGGAGGTCGAGCACATTCTCGCCCTCCTCGTCGGGCCAGCATACCGCCGTGGCCTCGATGCCATTGTTGGCAAGGAACTTGGCCGTGCCCTCGGTGGCATAGAGCTTGTAGCCACCCTCGGCGAGCAGCTTGCAGGCGTCGAGCAGGTCGACCTTGCCGCGCACGTCGCCCGAGGAGACAAGCACCGCCTTGCGGGGCACGTGGTGGCCCACGGAAATCATGGCGTTGAGCAACGCCTCGTCAAAGTCGCTGCCGAGGCATCCCACCTCGCCCGTGGACGACATGTCGACACCAAGCACCGGGTCGGCCTTGTGGAGACGGGCAAAGGAGAACTGCGACGCCTTGACGCCGATATAGTCGATGTCAAATGTCGAGCTGTCGGCCTTCTCCACCGGTTCGCCGAGCATGATGCGCGTGGCGGTGTCGATGAAGTTGCGCTTGAGTATCTTGCTCACGAAGGGGAAGGAGCGCGAGGCGCGCAGGTTGCACTCGATGACCTTCACCTCGTTGTTCTTGGCGAGGAACTGGATGTTGAACGGGCCGGAGATGTTAAGCTCGGCGGCGATACGCTTGGAGATGCGCTTGATAGCGCGCGCCGTGGCCATATATATCTTCTGGGCGGGGAACACGAGGGTGGCGTCGCCCGAGTGCACTCCGGCAAACTCCACATGCTCCGAGATGGCATACTCGACAATCTCGCCGTTGCGTGCCACGGCGTCAAACTCTATCTCCTTGGCGTTCTGCAGGAACTCGCTCACGACGACGGGGTACTCCTTGGAGACCTTGGCTGCGTCGCCGAGGAAGCGGTGCATCGACTCATAGTCGTGGCACACGTTCATTGCCGCGCCCGACAGCACGTAGCTCGGACGAATGAGCACGGGGAAGCCCACCTCGCGCACAAACGAGTCGATGTCGTCATACGACGTCAACTCGCGCCAGCGGGGCTGGTCGATGCCGAGCTGGTCGAGCATGGCCGAGAACTTGTGACGGTTTTCGGCGCGGTCGATGGAGACGGGCGATGTGCCGAGCACGGGCACGTCGCGGCGGTAGAGCTTCATCGCCAGGTTGTTGGGTATCTGTCCGCCCACCGACACGATTACCCCCTTGGGACGCTCAAGGTCAATGACATCCATCACGCGCTCAAACGACAGCTCGTCGAAGTAGAGGCGGTCGCACATGTCGTAGTCGGTCGAGACGGTCTCTGGGTTATAGTTGATCATTATCGACTTGTAGCCGAGCTTGCGGCAGGTGCTCACGGCGTTGACCGAACACCAGTCAAACTCCACCGACGAGCCGATGCGGTAGGCGCCCGAGCCGAGCACGACGATATTCTTGCCGGCATTGTAGTCGTAGGTCACCATGTTGGCCGTCGCGCCGTAGGTGACATAGAGATAATTTGTCAGCTCGGGGTATTCCGACGCCACGGTGTTGATGCGGCACACGTGGGGCACCACGCCAAGGGCCTTGCGGTGGTCGCGCACGCGCAGCATCTCGGCCTCGAGTGTCCCCGAGGGGTTCTCGACGAGGCGCGCTATCTGGAAGTCGGAAAATCCGAGACGCTTTGCCTCGGCCATCACCTCGACGGGGATATCCTCAATCCGGCCATATTCCTTCAGCTTGGCGGCATAGTCGACGATATTCTTCAGGCGCGAGATAAACCAGCGGTCAATACGGGTCAGCTCCTCAATGCGGTCGACCGTGTAGCCCTGCTCAAGGGCGGCAGCGATGGCGAATATACGCATGTCGGTCGGATGGGACAGAGCCGTGTCGAGGTCGTCAAACTCCAGGTCATGGTTGCCCACGAAACCGTGCATTCCCTGCCCTATCATGCGGAGGCCCTTCTGGATAATCTCCTCAAACGACTTGCCTATCGACATGATTTCGCCCACCGACTTCATCGACGAGCCAATCTCGCGGTCCACGCCGGCAAACTTCGTCAGGTCCCAGCGCGGTATCTTCACTATCATGTAGTCGACCGAGGGTGCGACATAGGCCGAGTTGGCCGTGCCCATCTCCCCTATCTGGTCGAGTGTGTAGCCCAGGGCGAGCTTGGCGGCCACGAATGCCAGCGGATAGCCCGACGCCTTGGAGGCGAGAGCCGACGAGCGGCTCAGACGGGCGTTTATCTCGATGATGCGGTAGTCGTTGGTCTCGGCGTTGAATGCATACTGGATGTTGCACTCGCCGACGATGCCGATGTGGCGCACGACGCGGCAGGCAATCTCCTCAAGCATCTGTATCTGCTCGCGGGTGAGCGACACGATGGGAGCCACGACGATGCTCTCGCCCGTGTGAATGCCGAGCGGGTCAAAGTTTTCCATCGGAACGACCGTGAAGCAGTGGTCGTTGGCGTCGCGTATCACCTCAAACTCTATCTCCTTCCACCCCTTTAACGACTCCTCGACAAGAATCTGCTTGGAATGGGCGAGCGCACTCTCGCAAAGAGTCTTGAACTCCTCCTCGTTGGCGCATATGCCCGAGCCGAGGCCTCCGAGGGCATAGGCCGAGCGCACCATCACGGGATAGCCGATGCGGCGTGCCACGGCGATGGCATCGTCCATCGTCTCGACGGCCTGCGATACGGGTGTCTTGGCCTCTATCTCCTTGAGTTTCTTCACAAAGAGGTCACGGTCTTCGGTAATCATGATGGCCTCGACCGACGTGCCGAGCACACGGACGCCATACTTCTCCAGCGTGCCGTTGAGATAAAGCTCCGTGCCGCAGTTGAGGGCAGTCTGGCCGCCGAAGGCGAGCAGGATGCCGTCAGGACGCTCCTTTTCGATCACCTTGGTGACAAACTCGGTGGTAATCGGCAGGAAATAGACCTGGTCGGCCACGCCCTCCGACGTCTGTATTGTGGCGATGTTTGGGTTGATGAGCACTGTCGAGATGCCCTCCTCGCGCAAAGCTTTCAGCGCCTGGGAACCTGAATAGTCAAACTCCCCGGCCTGCCCTATCTTGAGGGCGCCCGAGCCAAGGAGCAATACCTTTTTGATACCGTCGATCATGATTTATGTGATATGAATGTTTATATTTTTCTGTCAGAGTGCAAAGATACGAATAAGTCGAGAGCAAAAAACAAATTTATTTGATTTTTGCCGAGCGTAAGTATCTAAGGCGACCGCCAAAGATACGAATAAGTCGAGAGCAATGCCAAATTTATTTGACTTTTGGTTTTTAACACTTTTATTTATATATTTGCAGTCAGATTCAGGAGACACACATCAACGTTTTATGGCACCACTGAACCAAAAAGGAAAGTACGGACGTTACATACACAATTTTCTTACAATCACTGACCTCGTGTTGGTGAACCTTATTTTTTTTGTATTATGCATCATAAACCCGACTGCCACGGGTGACCACACGCGCCTCGTATGGCTCGTGCTTAACGTCGCATATATCCCTGTGGCCTATTGGTTCAGCAACGTCCACCGCATGAGGGCCATACATATGGACCACGTGTTTGGCGGCGCGCTGGAGGCTGTCGGCATCCACGCCCTGTTTTTCCTGTCTATAATCGCGTTTCTCAATATCGAGGAGATACCGACCACATTCTACCTCGGGTTTTACGGCATCTCAATCGTGGCGCTCCCCGTGTGGTGGATTGTCGCCCGCATCATACTGAAGAGCTTTCGCCGGCGAGGGCGCAACTTCCGCCGCGTGGCCATCGTCGGCACCAACCGCACGGCACAGCGTCTCTACGAGGAGATGCAGACCGATGCCGGATACGGATTCCGCGTCATGGGATTTTTTGACGACGAGATGAAGCCCGACTTCCCCGCGCCACTCTACACCGGGACGCTCGACATGCTCAACGACTACGTGCGCGAGAACGCCATAGACGAGATATATTTCACGATGTCGGGCGAAAAAAAGGACGCCCTGCGCACAACCATCCACATCGCCGACAACAATGCCCTGCAATTCTACTACGTGCCCCAGATAAGCCGCTACATCAACCGCCGCTTTGACCTTTACACAGTCGGGGGCATACCGATGCTCACCGTGCGCCACAATCCCCACACACGCGCCATCAACCGCTTTGCCAAGCGCACGTTTGACGTGGTGTTCTCCTCGATTGTGCTGCTCTGCTCCCCCATCATCTTCATCCCCGTGGCGATAGCCATCAAGATATCTTCCCCCGGACCGGTGTTCTTCAAGCAGAAGCGCACAGGCTATCGCGGCAAGGACTTCTATTGCTACAAGTTCCGCACGATGCGCGTCAACAAGGACGCCGACAAGGTGCAGGCATCCAAGAATGACTCGCGAAAGACCCGCGTGGGCGATTTCCTGCGGCGCACGAGCATCGACGAGCTGCCCCAGTTTATCAACGTGTTCCTCGGGTCGATGTCGGTTGTCGGACCGCGTCCCCATATGCTGATGCACACCGAGACATACCGCGACCTCATCAGCCACTACATGGTGCGCCACCTCATCAAGCCCGGCATCACCGGCTGGGCGCAGGTCAACGGCTACCGCGGCCAGACCGAGGAACTGTGGCAGATGGAACGCCGCGTGGAGTACGACGTGTGGTATATCGAAAACTGGACCTGGATACTCGACCTCAAAATCATCGCCCGCACCGTCCTCAACGCCATCCACGGCGAGGAAAACGCCTTCTGATGCCTGACATCGCATCGCAAAGGGACGAAAATGCGCACCACCTACTTCATAATAGATGCCCTAATCTCAACAATCTCAGACTTCAGCAACGGCAGATGGTTGATGACTATCGACCACACCATATCATGACTGACACTGTCATAACCATGAATGAGATAATTGCGGGTATCAACTATTTTCCTGGCTTTAGTTATTGGGATACCAGGTGCAATCTTTAGCAATTTGTTTACTGCCTCACCTATAATGGCAATATTCATCTGAATGGCACGCTGCATCATCGGCGTGCCGCAATAGACATCAAACCTGCGGGGCATTAAATCGAAATATGACTCGATCTGCCCAATCGATCCCAATACATCATCAAGATATTTGACAACCTGTTTCTCATCCATATATCAACCTGCGTGTATCGTTAAGCTCTTGACGAAAATATGGATTTTGGACGGCAGAATCTTCGGTAATATCAACCTTGCGGCCGAACACATCCTCAAGGGCATATTGAAAATCGAAAAAATTGTCGGCATAGTCGAATATATCAATCTCGTCCTTGTCAAAATCCACACACAAGTCGACATCACTCTGGCTATTAAAGCGATTTGTGAGAATAGAGCCAAAAACCCATAATTTACGGACATGAAAACGCCTGCATATATCCATGATTTTATGCATATTCATTTCGACTATGTGCATATCATCCTATTGTTTAATTCAACTTCTCGGATACAAATATATGAATAAAACGTTAAATGCCAAACAGTTGTTCCACCATTGAGTCCTTATCCAATGATAAAGGGCACGCTACATATCAAAAAGAGCGGGTGTAACCTTATGGGTTACACCCGCTTATCCGAAAAATGTCGGGGTGAGAAGACTCGAACTTCCGACCTCCACGTCCCGAACGTGGCGCGCTGCCAACTGTGCTACACCCCGCACAAATTGCGACTGCAAAGATAATACATTTCTGAATGATTGCAAAAAATTTGCCCCAATTTTGAGAATTGTAGAGTCAACAAGCAAGTGCAAAAT
>LUJN01000039.1:0-733 GCA_001689445.1 Bacteroidales bacterium M3
CATATGGAATTGCTCGATTTCCTGTTTGTATTTATCTATCGTCCAATCGTCAGGTACCGGGATTTTGTGGCAAGCCTTTAGCGCGTACTCATAATGAGCGGCAATCATATAGAACATCTCCACTTCTTTAAGGAAGTGGTTGCTTTCGTAGCCGTCTATCATGTCTGCCTTGGATTTATTCTTGCGCTCTCTATCCAATTTATAGAATACATTTTGGAATGTATCTATTCTTGTCGCAATCTCAGCACAGTAATTTCTGGTCTGGTTAGCTTGCACCTTTCCGATTTCTCCGGAGGCGTGAGATTCGATAATAGCATTTTCGATGTCGATAGAGTAAAGTTTACTGGTGGCTTCGGCTATTCGCTTGTATAAAATTGTATCCTGTTTGGCTACCAGAGGCACTTTTATAAGCTGCCTGAGGTCTTCCAAAATCGGCACAACATCTCGTAATGTCGTAGGGGGTGGCATTTGCGGGTGTTACGTTAGAGTGTTATTAATGGTGAGAGCCAATCAAACTCAAACAGCCTTGTTGAATCTTTATTAAATTTTAGCACTCGATAACATAAACACGCGATACCCAATGATAGTTCGCATATCTATTTTAGATACGATTATCAACCTTTATAAACCACGCATTCTGGGGCAATTGTATCAAATTTGTATCAAAATTACAATTTTTAACATTTTACGGCGGAATAAAAATAAAGAAAGAGCTAAATCTTAGCGACTTAGC
>LUJN01000039.1:754-24767 GCA_001689445.1 Bacteroidales bacterium M3
ACGTGCTACCATTACACCACAAGGCAATTGTTGTCGTTTGACGTGTGCAAAGGTACGCAACATTTTTTAATTGCCAAACTTTTTCTGAACTTTTTTGTCAATCGAAGCGATTTTTGTTGTTTTGTGGGCTTGGAGGTATGGCTGTCTCGTGATTTTTGGCGGGGTTTATGGCTCCGGAACTTCAAATTGTAGAAAAATAAAGCTAAATTTGCAGAAAAGATATGACGATGAAAATTACCGATATATTGGCGGCACACGACGGGACGGCGTTTTCGTTTGAAGTGCTGCCGCCGCTCAAGGGTCGCGGAGTGGCGCAACTGTTCAAAAACATCGATGCGCTGAGGGAATTTGACCCGATGTATATCAACATCACAAGCCACAGAAGCGAACTCGTGTTCAAAAGCACCCCCGACGGGCTTTACCAGCGTGTCTCCCAACGCTCGCGCCCCGGGACTGTCGCCGTAGCTGCAGCCATCCAACAACGTTATGGCATACCGGCAGTGCCACATATCATATGCAGCGGATTCTCCAAGATGGAGACCGAATATGCCCTCATCGACCTCAACTTTCTCGGTATCACAAACATACTGCTGCTGCGCGGCGACAAGGCGAAGCATGAAAGCTCCTTTATACCCAACGAAGGGGGGCACGCCCATGCCACGGAATTACAGGCACAAGTCAACGATTTCAACCGTGGCTACTTCATCGACGGGACCAAGATGGATATTGTGACAGGAGAGACATTCTGCTACGGCGTGGCCGGCTATCCCGAGAAGCATGAGGAAGCGCCAAACATCGACATGGACATCCACTATCTGAAGCAGAAAGTGGACAATGGCGCGGAATATGTGGTCACGCAGCTGTTCTATGACAACCAGAAATATTTCTCCTTTGTCGACCGTTGCCGCGCCGCAGGTATCAATGTGCCTATTATCCCCGGCATAAAGCCCATCTGCACCATGAAGCAGATGACCGTTCTGCCCAAGGTGTTCCATGTCGACCTCCCGACTACCCTGTCGGACGAGCTGTTGAAATGCAAAAGCAACGACGATGCAAAGGCAGTCGGCATCGAATGGTGCATTAACCAGGTAAAGGAACTTATAGCCGCCGGAGTGCCCAGCATACACTTCTATTCGCTCAACGCCACCGACAGTGTGCGCCAGATAGCCAAAGCCGTATATTGACCCATCATCAAGAGAGCGATGAGATTTAGCGACATACCATCACATGAGGCAGTGAAACAACGTCTTCGGACGCTTGTCGACACCGACCGCATCCCCCATGCGCTGCTGTTGGAGGGCCCGACAGGAATAGGGAAATTTGCCCTCGCCCGCGCCACCGCACAATATATACACTGCGAAAACCGACATGACGGCGACAGCTGCGGCAAGTGCCCCTCGTGTCTGCAACACCAGTCGTTCAACCATATCGACACTCACTTTGTGTTTCCCGTAGTCAAGAAAAAGGCATCACGCGCCATCTCCGACGACTATATCGCCGAATGGCGCGACTATCTGACCGACTACCCGTATATGGACTTTGAGAAATGGCTGGCAGCCCTTGACAATCTCAACGCCCGTCCGCAGATATATGTCGACGAGAGCGAGGCATTGATACGCAAGCTAAACTTCACGTCACACTTCGCCAAATACAAGGTCGTGCTGCTTTGGCTCCCCGAGCGCATGAACGAGGAATGCTCCAACAAGCTGCTCAAACTTATCGAGGAGCCATATGCCGACACATTGTTTATCCTCGTGAGCGACAATCCCCGCGAGATACTCCCGACCATATACTCGCGCACACAGCGCATCGAGATGCGTCGTCTGCCCGACGAGGTGATAGCACGCCAATTGTCACAAAAATACTCCATCGACCCGCGCGACGCCATGGCGATAGCCCATAACGCCGAGGGCAACATGACAGCCGCCGAGCGCAACCTGTCGCAGGCCAAGGAGGGAAAACATTTTCTCGACCTCTTCATCAGCCTCATGCGTCTCGCCTATCAGCGCAAAGTCAGAGATCTGAAAGAGTGGAGCGTCGATGTCAGCGGACTTGGCCGCGAGCAGTGCATGAGATTCCTTGAATACGCACAACGGCTGTTGAGAGAAAATTTCATCTACAATCTCGGACAGCCGTCGCTCAACTACCTCAACCGAGATGAGGCGGCGTTCAGCGTCAAATTTGCCCGATTCATCAACGAGCGCAACGTCATGCAGCTTGTCGACGTGCTCAACCGCGCACAAATCGACATCGCCGGCAACGCCAACGCCAAAATCGTACTATTTGACATGACGATAAAGGTCATCCTGTTGCTCAAATCATAACCCTACCCCCTACCCTCATAATGATATGGATGCATTCCTAAGGCTTGTCGCACGCGCATATGCCCGAAACGAGGGAGCATCGCTCCATGACGTGTGCTTCGTGTTCCCAAACAAACGTAGCGGCACGTTTTTCCGCCACTTCCTCGGCGAGGAGATGGGCTACGCCTATATTGAGCCGGAGATAACTACCGTGAGCGATTTTGTCGCCTCATTCAGCGATGGCGTGGTGGCGACACGATTTGAACAACTGTTCATCCTCTACAACGAGTACCGCCGCATCCTGATCGAAAACGGCTCCGAGGATTTCTTTGATTTTGACCAGTTCCAGTTTTGGGGCGACATGCTGCTCAACGACTTCGGCGATGTCGACCGATATCTCGTCGATCCCGAGCAACTGTTTGTAAACGTGCAGCGATACCGCGAGATAAAATCGGACTACCTCACCGATGAGCAACGCGAGATTATATCTCGCTATTGGGGCGATACGCGCCTTCAGGAATCAACCGAACACTTTTGGACGCATTTTCAGGGTGGCGAGCTTGTAGGCAAGGGTCCCAAAGGCTCATTTCTCCGTCTGTGGGAGATACTTCTCGAACTATATCAGGCGTTCCGGGCGCGGCTACAGGAGCATGGCCTCTGCTACGACGGAATGCTCTACCGCAATGCCGTCGAGCATATCCGTCACGCTGACCGTGACGAACTGCCGTTTCGCCGCGTCGTGTTTGTCGGGTTCAATGTCCTTTCAACCTCAGAGATAAAGATATTTGAACTGCTGAAAGCCCGAGACATCGCCGACTTCTACTGGGACTATAACTCTCCCGTGTTTGCCGCCGGAGAAAATCGCTCCACACGGTTTCTGAAAGAATACGTCGCCCAATTCAAGCCGCGCTACACCCTTGACGAAACCCCGATAACCGAATTTCCAGATATACATATCATCGGAGTCCCCTCCGAAATAGCGCAAGCACAGGAGGTCTCGCGAATCATTTCCCAATTGGCCGCCGACGGAGAGATTGCCGACCTATCCAACGCCATCGACACCGCCATCGCGCTCCCCGACGAGAACCTGTTTATCCCCCTGCTCCACGCGTTGCCTCCCGAAGCCGGTACAATAAATGTCACCATGGGCTATCCCCTGAAATACTCCTCCGTGGCATCACTCATAAGCGATGTCGTGTCGATGCAGCTGCGGTCGCGGTTTGTCAAGGGGGAACTGCTATATTACTACGAGGATATATCCAACTTGTTGAAACACCCCTTTGTCCAGGCCATAGCCTCGGCCGAGGCTGCCGAGATACTGGAGGGGATGGAGCGGAAAAGGCGGTTCAATATCCCCGCATCGGAGCTTACCGGGCTTTATCCACGGCTCTCCCCCCTGCTGTCGGCGGTGCGCGACACCTCCTCCACCACCGAGATTTTCGACTACATGTCGCAGCTGCTTGACTTTATCTACCGTAACCTGCCGGGAGAGGAAGGCGAGGAGCAGCACGCCTCCATCGACAGGGGATTTATCGTACGATATATCCAGGCACTCGGCGAGCTGCGCCAATCAGTAGAGAAGTTTGGCATAACGATGCACGAGAAGACCTTCTTCCAGATACTTGAACGAGCCATAAGCTCCGAGACGGTCAACTTCACCGGTGAGCCATTGCGCGGCCTGCAGGTGATGGGAGTCCTTGAGACCCGTGCGCTCACATTTGACAACGTGATAATCCTGTCGATGAACGAGCGAGTGTTCCCACGCAAGCACTACTCGCGGTCGCTCATCCCCAACGCCCTGCGTCACGGTTACGGCATGGCGACAATCGACTTTCAGGAATGTATCTACGCCTACTATTTCTACCGCCTCATATCGCGGGCCAAGAACGTATACCTGCTGTATGATTCCCGCAACTCGGGAGTCAAGAGCGGCGAGCCCTCCCGCTATATCCAACAGCTGCTCTACCTCCACCCCAATCCGCGCTACAGCCTGCATCGTGAGACCAAATTCTTCAATATCGGACAGTCGCAGGAAAGCGAAATAGTCATCCCGAAGACACCCGAGATAATGGCCCGTCTCCGACGTTACACGACCGAAGGCTCGGGCAAATTCTTGTCGGCAAGCGCCATCAACCAGTACATCAACTGCCCGTTGGAGTTTTACCTTGAAAAGGTGCTCGACCTGCATGTGCCTGATGAGGTGACAGAGTATATGGACAGCAGCACCTACGGGACTATCGTCCATGAGGTGGCCCAGAAGCTCTATGAGTCGCTACGCGGTGACCGTGACGAGGTGGTGGTCACCAAGGAACTGTTGCGCCGGCTGCAACACAGCCGTCAGCGCATCGAGAGGGAAATCACCCGCTCGGTCAACGAGCACTTCAACAAGCTCGGCGAGGAGGACTACACCCCCCTTGACGGCGAGGCCAAGGTGCTCGGGATCGTTATGGCCGAGTTTATCGTCAGTATGCTACGCGCCGAAGAGGCGTTTGCACCATTCGCATTTATCGAAGGGGAGCTGAAAATCGAGCGACGGTGGAAAATCACAGATGACATCACAATCAACATCAAGCAGTACATCGACCGCCTCGATCGCCTCGAAAGCACGGGGCTGCTGCGTGTTGTCGACTACAAGACCGGCGGCGACCGCAACGACGCCCGTGAAATCGGGCAATTTTTTGACAGTACGCTACCCGACCGCCGCAAGGCCCTGTTGCAACTATTCATATACTGCAATGTCCTTGCCGATGAGCGCAATATCCCCGAGCACCCTATCCAGCCGGTGCTCTACCTACTGAAAACGGTTGCGACCAAGGGTCTCGCCCCTGTCAAAATACAAGGGGAAGAGGTGATGGACTACCGCAAATACAATGATGAGTTCATGGCACGGTTTCGCGCGGTGATAACGGAGATGTTCGACCCCGCCACTCCTTTCCGCCCCGCCTGTGACGACCATGCCTGCAAATATTGCAAATTCAAGGGCATCTGCAACAAATCATAACCCTCGGCCATGGCAGGATTATACGTTCACATACCGTTTTGCAGGTCAAAGTGTGCCTACTGCGACTTCTATTCAACCCCACGAATGGAGCGGATGGAGGAATATGTCGATGCACTGATTGCGGAATACGCCCTGCGCCGTGATGAAGTCGGGGAAAGTTTCACCACTCTCTACATCGGAGGTGGAACGCCATCGGCACTCCCCTCCCCGCTGCTCGGACGACTACTTGATGCCCTCATCCGACCCGGAATGGAGGAAATCACCATAGAAGCCAACCCCGATGACATGACACGGACATATGCCCGCGACATCTCATCAATGGGCGTCAACAGGGTGAGCATGGGTTTTCAGTCGATGATTGACGCGGAATTGCAGTCGGTGGGTCGTCGGCACACCTCCCGACAGTCGATAGAGGCGGTCGCTGCCCTACGTGACTGCGGCATCGGCAACATAAGCGGCGACCTCATCTACGGGCTTCCGACACAAACGCCCGAGAGCTGGAGACAGTCAGTGGAGGCCGTCATGTCGATGGAATTGCCCCACCTGTCGGCCTACTCGCTGTCATATGAACCGGGAACACGACTCTCGGCAATGCTCACCGCCGGAAAGATACAGGAACTTGACGATGAGACATGCGGAGAGATGTACGGCATCCTGTGCAAAGCAGCCAAAAGCCACGGTTACGAGCATTACGAGATATCCAACCTCTCACGCCCGGGCTACCGCTCAAGACACAACAGTTCCTACTGGGACTATACCCCCTATCTCGGTCTTGGCTGTGCGGCACACAGCTTTGACGGCAGCGTGCGACGCTACAACCCGTCAAACCTGAAAGCCTATCTTGATAGCATCACAAAGAGGAAATCCTGCTACATCTCTGAACAGGAGACCGACACCGACCGCTACAACGACTATATCATCACCGCACTGCGCACTTCCGACGGCATAGACCTCGGCAAGATGTCGCGGTGGTTTGACCCCGCACAGCTCATGGCTGCCGCCAAGCCGTTTTTGGAGAGGGGCACTTTACGGCGCGAGGACGACAGGATATACTTCCCGGAAGAAGCATGGCTCATATCCGACGGCGTGCTACGGGAGCTGATTATCTGATTATAGACAATAATGGAGTATATGCACACGTTTGACCAATGAAATTAAGAGATATGAGAAAGATAGTTTTTGCCATTATCACCATATTGTCCGCATCTGTAAATATTCAGGCGCGCACTAATGCCACTGTCGAGGTTACCGGTACGGCGACAATCAATGTGGTGCCTGACCGCATCACGGTAGAGATCGGGATGGAGGAATATTTCCGCCATAAAGCCAATGGCGACAGCGTGTTGGTGCCCATGTCCGAAATCGAGAAGGATATCCGATCGCTGCTGAGTAGGGAGAATATTCCCGAGTCATCCATAACGGTATCAGAAGTAGGCAGTTATGCCGACCGTTCAAAATCGCGCGCCCTGCTTATGTCGAAGACGTTGAATGTAGTGCTGACCGACTTGAGCGAGCTCGATAACCTTGCTTCAAAAATCGGTGGCGAAGGGGTAAAAAACTTTATGTTGTGCCGCATCGACAACAGTGATATGGATATCTATAACCGCCAAGGACTCAAGGCAGCCCTCGATGCCGCCCGCTCTAAAGCCGAATTCATCGCCGCCAATGAGAAACTCGAAATTTGCGGACCGATTGAAATCATAGAAAACGGTCCGAATTATTACGAATCCCCCTCCTTCAGCAATGTACAGATGCAATACGACGGTGGAAGCGGCATGGACTCAATGCGCCGAATCGTGAGGCGTTACAGCGTCAAAGTGAAATACTCGGCCTCCTCAAAATAAGTATTAGAGGGTGTTTAATAATTGGAAAACATAAGAGGGAGTTTAGTCGTGATGATACGGTTCTCCGCGCATTATGGTCATCGCTCGGTATATCTGCTCGACAAAAAATAGCCTCACCATCTCGTGGGAGAATGTCATCCTCGACAGCGACAGCTTGTCATCGGCCCGCGCATACATCTCCGGCGAGAATCCGTAAGGACCGCCTATCACAAAAATCAGCTGGCGCGACACGACATGCATCTTGGCCGCGATATATTCCGAAAATCCGCGCGAGGTCATCTCCTTGCCGCGCTCGTCGAGCAGCACCACATAGTCGCCAGGCTGCATGGCCGACATGAAAGCCTCGCCCTCCATCGCCTTCTGCCGCTCCTCGGTGAGTGACCTCGTATTCTTGATGTCAGGCAAAATCTTGAACTCAAACGGCACATAATGGCCTATGCGCTTGACGTAGCCCTCGATACCCTCACGCAGGTAGGAGGTGCCGGTTTTGCCTATGGCGAGCAGGGTGATTTTCATTTATATCGTTTGTTTGGGTGGGGATATATGATTACTTTTGCACAAAAGTAATTAAAATTCATCATAGTCATGGAAACAAGAGACCAACTTATTGACGACCTGCTCACCTTGGCGTTTGCCGAGGATGTAGGCGACGGCGACCATACCACCCTCAGCACCATCCCCGAGTCGGAGACAGGCAAGCAACGCCTTATAGTCAAGGAAGCCGGCACACTCGCCGGAGTGGAGATTGCACGCAAGGTGTTTGAGAAGTTTGACCCGACACTCAAGATGACCGTATATATCAACGACGGTGCCGAGGTGAAGCCCGGCGACATAGCCTTTGAGGTGGAGGGCAAAGTGCGCTCGCTGCTCCAGACCGAGCGCGTGATGCTCAATATCATGCAGCGCATGAGCGGCATTGCCACCGTCACCAAGAAATACCAGGATCGTCTTGCCGGGCTTAAGACCAAGGTGCTCGACACCCGCAAGACCACCCCGGGGATGCGTATGCTTGAAAAGGAGGCTGTCAAGATTGGCGGCGGCTGCAACCATCGCATCGGCCTGTTTGACATGATACTCATAAAGGACAACCACGTTGACTTTGCCGGAGGCATAAAGGAAGCTGTAGCAGCCGCCAAGAAATATCTTGCCGAGACAGGCAAGGATCTCAAAATCGAAGTCGAGGTGCGCAACACAGAGGAGATCAATCAGGCTCTTGAAGCGGGCGTTGACCGCATAATGCTCGACAACTTCACCCCCGAGCGCACCCGCGAGGCCGTGAAACTCATCAACGGCCGCACGGAGATTGAATCCTCCGGAGGCATCACCTACGATACACTGCGCGACTATGCCGAATGTGGCGTAGACTTCATATCGGTCGGCGCACTGACCCACTCGGTAAAGGGTCTCGACATGAGTTTCAAAGCCTGTTGACATAGACATACAAAATTAGGGTCGCGACAAGTCGCGACCCAATGCTGTTCACTTAAGGGCTTGGGTTGGGCAAATAAGGGTCGTAAGACCCTTCATGTATATAACCCCACGCACCGCGTGGGGTGTGGATGATCCATGGGGATAAAAAGGTCGAAGACCTTTCACTATAGTGTCCATCAACGCGTTGTGTTGAGTCTCCGACCCACATTCCATTCTCATCACCCCAACCCCACGCGATGCGTGGGGTTGCACATATGTAGGGGCTTCGCCCCTCTCCCTCACCTTAAGTGAACAGCATTGAGTCGCGACCCTAATTTTTATCGGCTGATGCCAAGCATCATCCTGACGTCAAAGCCGACGAAACTGTCAATGATACGGTGAGCGTGGCCCTCTAACGTCTCGCGAGGGAGGGTCGTGGCAAGCCCCACCACAGTCGCGCCGGCGGCGTTGCCGGCCTGTAACCCCGACATAGAGTCCTCAAAGACATAGCAGTCGGCCGGAGCGCAGCCGATGGCCTCTGCCCCCATAAGGTATCCCTGCGGGTCGGGCTTGGAGCGGCTCACCATCGAGCCGGTGACAATGGCGGCAAACCGGTCGCGGAAACCGGGCAACTGTGCGTACACCCTATCCATCTTACGGTCCGAGCTGCTCGTGACCACGGCTGCGGGTATATTGTTGGCGGCAAGGTCGTCGAGAAACGCCGCCACGCCATCAAACATTTCATATTTCATCCCCTTTTCAAACTCACGGATACGGTCGAGAATATCCTCCCGCACCTGCTCCGATGGAAAATAACCCATTATCTTATCCAACGTGCTCCCTTTTATAAATCGGGCAAAATCGGGTATACCCGTAGGATAATCACGGTCTATGCCGCTCCAAAAACCGGTATATAGGCTCTCGCTGTCGATAAGCACTCCGTCAAGGTCAAACAAAACTCCAATCTTTCTCATTCTTTGTTATATGATATGCGTAAGTCAACTATCGTAAATTTGTGCAAATTTACCTCAAAATATTAAGACGGTTGGAATAGTTTGGCGTAATTTTGTAAACTGTAATCTCCATTATGAAACAAAATTCAAGTCCACTCACATTAGGCACCAACTCCATCGGCAAACTGCTCATGGAATATTCCGTCCCGGCGATTATCGCCATGACGGCCACATCGCTGTACAATATCATCGACAGTATATTCATAGGGCGCGGCGTAGGGCCGCTTGCCATCGCAGGTCTCGCCATCACATTCCCGTTGATGAATCTCGTGGTGGCGTTCTGTACCCTCATCGCAGTCGGAGGAGCCACGATAAGCTCTATATTCCTCGGACAGGAAAACCCCTCAAGGGCGACCGACACGGTAAACATCGTCTCGGTATTGTGCCTTGTGCACTCCATTGTGTTCGGGGGGCTGACATTGCTGTTCCTTGACCCTATCCTCTACTTTTTCGGGGCTACGGACGGCACAATCTCCTATGCCCGCGAGTTTATGGAGGTCATCCTCTATGCCACGCCGATATCCTACCTGTTTATCGGACTTAACAATATAATGAGGGCAACCGGCTACCCCCGCAAGGCGATGATATCGGCCCTATTGTCAGTGCTCGTCAACGTGATACTCGCCCCGATATTCATTTTCTCCCTCAAATGGGGCATACGCGGGGCCGCACTGGCCACTGTCATCGGACAGACCGTTGCGCTGATATGGGTGCTGTGGCATTTCCTCTCACGATCGAGCTATATCCACTTCAACCCGCGCAATCGATGGAAAGACTGGAAGATAACACGGCGCATATATGCCATAGGACTCTCGCCGTTCTTGATGAATGTGTGCGGCTGCGTGGTGGTGATATTCCTCAACAAGGCGTTGCTTGAATACGGGCGTGAAGCCGGAGACCTCGCCGTAGGCGCATACGGCATCCTCAACCGCACGGCGATGTTCTTCGTAATGATTGTGTTTGGCGTCACACAGGGTATGCAGCCTATCCTCGGCTTCAACTACGGAGCCAACCAATGGGGTCGTGTCAAGCGCACACTGAGAATCGGCATCCTTGCCGGCGTCGTTATCACGACTCTCGGCTGGGGCGTGTGCGAACTATTCCCCACCTCTATCAGCAACCTGTTCACAAGCGACGCGACGCTGATAGGAATCGCCGACCACGGCTTCAGGATATTCTTTATCGTCTTTCCCGTCGTGGGTTGCCAGGTCGTAATCCAAAATTTCTTCCAGTCCATAGGCAAACCCAAGATTTCCATATTCCTCTCCCTGACACGACAGCTGTTGTTCCTGATACCGTTTATCGTCATACTCCCGCAGTATCACGGGATTGACGGTGTGTGGGCCAGCGTGCCCTGTGCCGACTTCCTTGCCGTCGTGGTCGCCCTTGTGACTCTCTACGTGCAGATGAGGCAGCTCAACAAGCGGTTTGCCAATGTCTCCCCTATCCCCGAACCTCTACAATAAGCGATATGATGCAAGAGATAAATCTGCGAGTAGACCCGGCCACTGCCGCCGACAACGACAAGATAGCCCGACAAGCGGCATCGGCACTCAAAATCGACCGCAGCCGCATAAAGGCGGTAAAGATAACACGCCGCTCTATCGACGCGCGCCAACGTCACGTTATGGTCAACCTTACCGTGAGAATATATGTTGACGAGATTCCCTCATCACTATCGCTCATAACTCCCGTAAAATACGGGAACGTGACCGATGCCCCGCAGGTTGTGGTGGTAGGAGCAGGCCCGGCGGGACTTTTTGCCGCCCTGCGGCTTATCGAATTAGGCTTGCGCCCCATTGTACTTGAACGCGGCAAGGATGTCGACAGCCGACGCAAGGATATGGCGCGCATATCGCGCGAGAATGTCGTCGACCCCGATTCCAACTATTGCTTCGGCGAGGGGGGCGCGGGAGCGTTTTCCGACGGTAAGCTCTACACCCGCAGCAAGAAACGCGGCTCAATAGAGAAGATACTCACCGTCTTTCACCAACACGGCGCCGACGAGAGCATCCTCGTAGATGCCCATCCCCACATAGGCACCGACCGTCTCCCGGGAGTGATAAAGGCAATGAGGGAGCAGATTGTGCGCAGCGGAGGCGACGTGCTGTTTGGGTGCCGTGTCACCGACCTGCTCATCGCGGACAATGAGGTCAAGGGGGTGACATGTGCCGACGGCAGCGAATACCATGGCCCGGTCATCCTCGCCACAGGACACTCTGCCCGCGACATATACATGATGCTTGACAGGCGCGAGATAACGATTGAGCCAAAGGGGATAGCCGTCGGAGTGCGTCTTGAGCATCCACAGCATCTCATCGACTCGATACAATATCATTCGCCCGACGGCCGCGGGAAATATCTCCCTGCCGCCGAGTACTCGATGCTTACCCGCGTGGACGACCGTGCGGTATACTCTTTCTGCATGTGCCCCGGCGGCTTCATAATACCCGCCGCGAGTGCACCGGGCCAGCTCGTGGTCAACGGGATGTCCCCGTCGTCACGCGGCACAAAATGGGCCAACTCGGGCATGGTGGTGGAGGTACTCCCCGAGGATATCCCCTCCTACGACAAGTATGGGGCATTGAAGATGATGAAATATCAGGAGGACATCGAGACACTATTCTGGTTCGACGCCAAGGAGACGCAGAATGCGGCAGCACAGCGCATGGTGGACTTTGTGGAGGGGCGCGACTCCAAGACACTGCCACCAACATCCTATGCACCGGGAATACACTGCGCCCGCATTGACCGACTGCTTCCCGAACCAATCTCGCGTCGTCTGCGTCGGGGATTCAGGGAATTTGGGCGAAAGGCCAAAGGCTTTCTCACCAATGAGGCAGTGCTCATCGGCGACGAGACCCGCACCTCCTCCCCCGTCAGAATCCCACGAGACAAGGATAACCTTGCCCACATCGGAATCTCCAAGCTGTTTCCATGCGGCGAGGGCGCCGGCTATGCCGGAGGCATCGTGTCGGCGGCTATCGACGGCGAACGCTGTGCCGAGGCGGCAGCACGCTCTCTCGGAGTGTCACCATCCGATGATAGCGCCGAGTAGCCACATAATCAGGAATCCGATTACGCTAAACAGGAATATGTTCAACACAAGATTCCCCGAAGCCTGTGCCGGGGTATCCATGTCGTCATCTGTCGATGAATTCTGCGCCAGTCGGGTAAACAGCCAGCCACATACCACGCCAAAGATTACGGCTATCAGCACCCATATCCATATATTTCCCATGACTGTAGGTATTTAGAGGGTTAGACTTTCATTTTTCATTCACCGTCCATCACCTCGGCAAGCTCACACATCTCCCGGTATTCGTTCCACTCGGGGTCATTCTCGGCATAGAGCGTTATCGGAAGGAGGACAAAGGGTGCGAGTGCCTCATTGAGGCGACGGTTAAAGATATGCTGGTTTTTGGTGTATATAATCCAGTCGCGCTCATCATCGCCCGTGTAGATTCCCGTCATGATGGCTACAGGGTCTTTCCTGAACACCTCGTTGATGGCGTCGGTCACCGCTTCCATAAGAGTGGAGGTGGGTACGTCGGGCATCCCGGAAGCATCTCCCTGATAGGGCCAGGAAATCTCAACGCGGACATTGTACTTGCCCGTGGCTATCACATTTTCAAGTCCCCGTCGCCCGGTGACCATTATGAGGCGACCCGAGTCGCTTTCGGTGGGTGATGTCCACCAGTCAGTGCTTATCTTCATATCCGTTTATGCGGTTTTATCTTTTAGGAAACTGTTCCCATCATAAAATTAATGAAAAATCCGACATTTATGTTTACCTTGGAGACAAAATTTGGCAATAACACGCATTTTTACTATTTTAGCATAATGATACCACGGCTTTTACTGATATTGGCACTGCTTGTTCCTTTCGGGACGGCACTCAATGCGGCATCCCATCCAAAGTATGAGGTGAGAGCGGCATGGGTCTCGACCGAGGGTGGACGTGACTGGCCGCGCGGACTGTACGAGGAGTCCCGACAGAAAGAAGCCCTCATACAATTGCTCGACAAGCTCAATGATGCCAACTTCAACACTCTCTTTTTCCAGATGCAGGGACGTGGTGGCGTGGCATGGGATTCATCCTACTACCCCGCGATGGCATCCCTCACAGGAGATGGCTCAATCGGGACGGCATACGACATCCCGCAATTTGTCATCGACGAATGCCGCAAACGCCATATCGAGTGCCATGCGTGGCTTACACCATTTGCCCAAGGAAGCCGACAGGACGCATCACGATACCAACTCAACCGCTATCCACACGTGTCGGCATCCCGTCCGGAAATCTGCGTCTCCTTCAACGGCAACTACTATATCGACCCGGGCATACCCGAGGGACGTGAAATGTTAGTGGAGAGTTACCGCGAGATGCTGTCGCGATACGACTTTGACGGCATCAACCTCGACCTATCCTCCTATGACGGGCGACAGTTTCCCGACGATGACAGTTATGAGGCATACAACCCCGACAATCTCACACGCGAGGAATGGCGCAGGGACAACATGACAGCTTTTGTCGCCGAAGTGGCTGAAATGGTATCGGAAATAGCTCCTGACATCAAAATAGGAGTATCGACTCTCGGTGTCTACAAGCCGACTTTAGGCTACGACAACAAAAGCGCATACAACAGTGCCTATCAAGATCCGGTGTTGTGGGTCGATAGCCGCTATGCTGACTATCTATCGCCACGCATGTCGCATGAAGAGAGCCTTGGTTTCTCAAAAAATCTCGCAAAATGGGCCGAAATGGTTCCCGGTGCAATAATTCCCGGCATCATGACGGGACGTCTTGCGGAATCAGCCGTCAGTGTCAATGACCTGACGCGGCAGATTGACGTGATACGTGATGACGAAGGCTGCATAGGGATTGCCATAGACGGGCTGTCGACACTATTTGGTAACGGCGATAAGGCCAATGATATGCGCCAATCGCTTGCATCCGACTATTTCCGCTATCCGGCGCATATACATCCCAAAGATGACCTATACGATTTTGCCCCCAACCCTCCCGTCAATGTCGAGGCACGATATACCGGCGATGGATATGCCATCGCGTGGGAGGAACCGTTTCCCTCGGCTGAAGGCAAGCCTGTGAAATACTACTCCATCTACCTCTCCGACGGCCACGGGGCTGACACCTCAAATCCCGAATATATCGTCTGCGCAAAGACCGACGGCATGGAGTTTTTCTATCCCGCCGAGACTGCCGAGGGGCTGCAATTTGCCATAACGGCCTTTGACACCGACTATCGCGAGAGCCTGCCGGCCATCACCAAGAGCGCGTTGGACGACATCTACCTGCCCGTGTACTTCTACTACCACCAGGGGGCCATATACCTCTCGGATGTAAAGCCGGTTGAACGCCTGGAGATATACTCCCTCACGGGAAACAGGACAATGCATCAAGAGATAGGTGCGTCACAGGCCACTGTCGACTGCGGGCGTCTCGCTCCCGGAGTATACGTTGCAAAGGCCGTATATCCCGACGGGACATCCTCCATGCACAAGTTTGCACGATAGCCGCCCTGTCTTGCGGAAAGGGAAAAGATTTTGATTGCCGCTGCCATATATTTCTGAATATTTCCCTATCTTTGTAAAAACTAAACTATCTAACAGATAAATGGAAGTAAAAGGAAAGATAATCGTGGCATTGCCCGAGGTTTCAGGCACATCAAAGGCCGGTAATGCATGGAAGAAGCGTGAATATGTATTGGAGACATTGGAGACCTACCCCAAGAAGGTGTTTTTCAACTTCTTTGGCGACCGTGTAGACCAGTTTCCCCTTAATATAGGAGATGTCATCACATTGAGTTTCGACATCGAGAGCCGTGAGTTCAACGGACGCTGGTACACCGACATCCGTGGCTGGAAAGCCGATAAAGAGGGTGCTGCCGCTCCCCAGCAGGCCGTTCCCGCACAGGATTTCCCCGGCTCATTCCCTCCCCCACCCGCAATGGGCAGCGCCGAGAACGACGACCTCCCCTTCTAAAATACAGTTTAATAAAACATGGAGGGCGGATACCACGTGGTATCCGCCCTCCATGTTTTATAGTATCTTGAAATCACACGTATCCGCGAATGATGCCGCGCTTGGAGTTGCGTACGAACAATATGATCTCGTCGCGCTCCTTTGTGGCGGGAAGCTCGGCCTCGATGCGCTCTACCGCCTCCGAGTTGTTAAGTCCCGAGAGGTAGAGGTAGCGGTATATCTCCTGAATGTCGCGTATCTGCTCGTTGGTGAAGTTGCGGCGGCGAAGCCCGATGGAATTGATACCCGCATAGGCTATCGGCTCGCGGGCGGCCTTGACATAAGGGGGGATATCCTTATTGACCAATGCGCCACCCTGCACCATAACATGGGGGCCAATGTGGCAGAACTGGTGGATGAGCGTGCCGCCGCCGATAACTGCATGGTTGTCGATGACCACCTCACCTGCCACCTGGGTGGCGTTTGACATTATCACATTGTCACCTATCACGCAGTCATGGGCGATATGGGAGTATGCCATGATGAGGCAGTTGCTGCCCACCACGGTCTTACCCTTTGCCGCAGTGCCGCGATTGACGGTGACGCACTCGCGTATCGTGGTGTTGTCGCCTATGATAGCCACGGTGTCCTCACCGCGAAATTTCAGGTCCTGGGGTATCGCGCCGATCACAGCGCCGGGAAATATCACACAATTCTTACCAATACGCGCACCCTCCATGATGGTGACATTGCTGCCTATGCGTGTCCCCTCGCCGATCTCGACATTCTGGTCTATAGTGACAAAAGGGTCAATGACGACGTTGGAGGCGATTTTGGCTGCCGGATGCACGTAAGCTAAAGGCTGTTTCATATATCTGATATGTTTTTTAATATATGAGCGGTTTGTCGGTCAAAACCCCTACTCCTTGTTCTTGATAATTTGCGCCATAAATTCACACTCGGTGACAATCTTCTCACCCACAAAAGCATAGCCCTTCATGACAGCGCATCCGCGACGCAACTCGGTCATGAACGACACGTGGAAGATGAGAGTATCCCCGGGCACTACCTTCTGACGGAACTTCACGTTGTCAATCTTCATGAAGTATGTGGAATACTTCTTGGGGTCATCCACCGTACCTAACACGAGCAGGCCGCCACATTGGGCCATCGCCTCGACCTGCAGCACGCCCGGCATCACAGGCTCCTGGGGGAAGTGCCCCTGGAAGAACGGCTCGTTGGTGGTGACGTTCTTTATGCCTACAATGTAGTTGTCGCCCATCTCTACCACCTTGTCGACAAGCAGGAACGGATAGCGGTGAGGAAGCAGCTCGCGGATACGGTTGTTGTCCATCAGCGGCTCGGCCGACGGATTGTAGACAGGCGCCTGCAACTCCTGACGCTTGATTTCCTTGCGGATTTTCTTGGCGAATGTGGTGTTGATGGAGTGTCCCGGACGGGTGGCTATAATCTTGCCCTTGAGGGGACGGCCTATCAGGGCTATATCACCGAGCACGTCCATCAGCTTGTGGCGTGCCGGCTCGTTGTCGGCAAACAGCGGGGTCTCGTTGATGTATCCAAACTCCGACACGCTCTTGTGGGGTGCGTGCATGAGGTCGGCGATATGGTCGAGCTCCTCCTGCGACATCGGGGAGTCATAGATGACGATGGCGTTGTCAAGGTCGCCGCCTTTTATAAGGTTGCCTTTTACAAGCGGCTCTATCTCGCGCACGAAGACAAATGTGCGGCTCGATGCTATCTCCTTGTCGAAGTCATCGAGATTCTCAAGCGTCGCAAACTGGTTGCGAAGCACGGGCGAATCAAACGCCACCTTGGTCTCGATGCTGAACTCATCGTCGGGAAGCACGACAATCGACGAGCCTGTGGTGTCGTCGCGCACCTCAATCTTCTGCTTGATGATATAGAAATCCTTGTCGGCCTTCTGCTCCTCAATGCCCGACTCGGCTATCTTCTCGCAATACTCGCGCGCACTGCCGTCAAGGATAGGCAGCTCGGGGGCATTGAGAGTGATGAGGCAGTTGTCGATACCGGCGGCATATAATGCGGCAAGCGCATGTTCCACGGTGCTGACGAGCACATCCCCCTTACCGATGACGGTGCCACGTTGGGTCGACACCACGTTCTCGGCAAGCGCGTCTACAGTCGGTGCTCCGTCGAGGTCGACACGCTGGAACTTATAGCCCGTATTCTCGGGAGCGGGATTAAAACAGGCTTCGATCTCCATTCCCGTATGCAGCCCTTTGCCTGTGACGGTAAAGGCTTTCTGTAATGTACGTTGTTTCATATTCTTATGTAGTGTTTGATTTTATTTGTCGTTTATCTTTTTCTCCATCTCACGGACGATACGGGTCAGTTCGGGCAGATTTTTCATGCAGACAAACTGACGGCGGAAGTCGCGTACATCTACCGCCGGATAGCCCATCACCTTGCTGTCGTCCTTGAGGTCGGACGGGATGCCCGACTGCGCGCCGATCATCACCCGGTCACCGACCTTGATATGCCCGGCAAAGCCTACCTGTCCGCCGACCATACACCATGAGCCGACCTTGGTCGACCCGGCAACCCCCGCCTGGGATGCCATGACGGTGTTGTCGCCTATCTCCACATTGTGGGCCACCTGCACGAGATTGTCGAGCTTGACTCCCCGTCCTATGCGGGTGCTGCCCATCGTCGAGCGGTCGATGGTGGTGTTGGCGCCAATCTCCACGTCGTCGGCAATCTCCACGATTCCAATCTGTGGTATCTTCTTATACCCGTCCTTGTCGGGGGCAAACCCGAAACCGTCGCTGCCTATGACACAGCCGGCATGGACAGTGCAACGGTTGCCGATACGGCAGCCGTGATATATCTTCACTCCGGGATAGAGGACACAATCGTCGCCAACAGTGACATTGTCGCCGATATACACCTGGGGATAAATCTTCACATTGCTTCCCAGCTTGCACCCCTTGCCTACGTAGGCAAACGCCCCGATATATGCGCCCTCGGGCACGGTTACTCCCTCCGCCACGTAGCTCGGCTGCTCGATGCCGACAGGCTGCACGGCTGTCATCTTCGACACCATGTCGAGCAGCGACGCCACTGTCGCATAAGGGTCATCGACGGCTATAAGCGTGGCCGTCACCTCATGCTCCGGCTCAAAGTCGCGACGCACGAGCACTATCGATGAACGTGTCGAGTATATATGATGGGTGTATTTGGGATTGGCAAGGAATGATATGGCGCCCTCGTGTCCTTCCTCTATCTTCGCAAAAGTGTTGACTGTCACCGCTCCGTTACCTCGGACAGTGCCTCCCACCAATGCGGCAATCTGGTCGGCTGAAAATTCCATTTCTGATAAGTTCTAATAAGCGAACAAAAACAATTAAATATTACCTGCAAAGGTGCGAAAAATTTTCCACATAGAGGCATACAAGGCAGCAAAATCAGCCTTTTAGGGTTATAGAATCCTTAGCTGCGGCAATTTTGCCCTCCTTGAGGAGATGCCCGACCGCCTTTTTGAAGTCCTTTTTACTGCACTGGAACGCCTCCTTTATCTCCTCGGGCGATGAGCCGTCGCCTATCATGAGCCGTCCGCCGCCATCGGTCAATGCCGTGAGAATCGCCTCTGACAGCGTTGCCGTACGGTCGGCGGCGCGTCCGCCAAGGGCGATGTCGATGCGGTTGTCGTCGCGCACGCGCTTCACGTATGCTGTCAGCTCCTCCCCGACATTAAGGTCTCGGAATGCCTCGTCATAATAGATGATGCCCTGATAGAGATTGTCGACAATGACCTTGTAGCCTATCTCAGCACGCTGCAACACAAGCACGGTCACCTCATCGCCGCGCCTGTAGCGGGCAATCTTGTTGCCGAGAAACTTGTGCACCTTTGCCGAGGCTACAACACGCTCCGTGGCATCATCAAGGTAGGCATAGACGACATAACTGCGCCCCGGCTGCATACGCACTTTCTGCTCACTGAATGGCACAAGCAGGTCTTTCGGCAAGCCCCAGTCCATAAACGCACCCACATTGTTGACCTGACGGGCGCGCAGCAGGGCAAACTTCCCGACCTCTATCAGCGGCCGCTCGGTCGTGGCGACGGGACGGTCCTCGGAGTCGGTGTAGACAAACACCTCCATCTCTTCACCCTCCTGCGGGAGCCCGTCGATGTAGCGCGACGGCAGCAGCACCTCATTGCCGTCACCGTCCTTCAGATATATCCCGAAGTCCACCGCCCTGCTGACCGCAAGCCGGTTGTATTTTCCTATTTCCATATGGTCATTTTGCTAATTTCACAAAATTACCACTTTTTATCCATCCCGCAAAACCCCAAGGCCGCCACACCGCGTTTTGACCACGGAAATGGTTTCATATCGGTATAGTTTACAGGGATTCGCTTAAATCGCTGATGGCATTGCGATAAAGACTGCTGCATCCGCGAGATTTTCCGTGTAGTAGGATGATATTCCCGAAAATCCGTATTTTGCGCCCAGCAATGCACATGATACAGCGGCATTTGTGTCGGCATCCCCGCCTAAATTGACGACGGTAAGCAGACCCTCCTTAAAAGAGTTGCAATGCCACAAACTCCATAAGGCAATGCCCAGGGTTTTTAAGAGTGGCCCCCATATTGCTGTCATCCAATGATAGCTTTAGGTCATCGAGTGTTAGTTTTCTTCAATGGCGGTTTCTACTATTTGTATCGCTTCCTGCAACAAGCGTTTGCTTTCTTTTCGCAAGGTAAAACTTTGCTGGAGCATTTTAGATATAGTTACTTGTTCAGGTGTTGGCAATATTGGAATTATCACATCTTCTATTTCTGATGGTTTCCAATGTTGAATTATAGAACCACCAGCATCTCTTTCTGCTTGCAACTTCACAACAAAAGAATTGAGAACCAATGTCAGATAGTCAGGAAGCACATCTTTGTCCGTAATGTTCAGATGAATAATTGCGCCCGAAGTAATAACATCAATAGGTTCCGCCATCTTATATGCGATACCAACACTACCGTCTTTAGATAGGAGAATCGTATCTTTTTGAGGTCTAATCGTGTCCTTAAATTCTAACTTGTTCAAATAAACAGCAGGTTCAGACAACCCAAACTTAGAGAGGTCTGCTACTCTGATAAACGGAATTCCTTTTTCACAGTAAGCATCACTTCCGGGTTCTATTGATTTGGACAATGTGGCTATTTGTCTTATTGTTTTTGTTTTGAACCGCTTTAATTCACGGAACAAATGGTCATATTTGGGTTGATAATATTCTGAATCCAATCTGCCACTTTTCAAAAAACTGTTTGATAGTTTTTTATATGTACTGCCTATTGGTGCTTTTACATCAATGTTTGAAGTTATACCTATTTCTGTAAATAGCAACCAAACTGCTTGATTCCACTCTTCAAACGCGACGAACTGTAACTCATTATAAATCAACAAATTACCCCTCCCCATTTCTATAATGTTTTCCACTGTAATTTTCGCATTTTCGAGTAATTGCATGGCCTCCATGCGTAGTTCAAAACTCTTTTTAACGTGTTTGGCTATCTCATCCTGGACCTCTTGACGAATAAATGGAATGGGGATTTTTTCAAACTCAGATTTACCAATAGCCGTCAATATCGTGCCCGAGCAACCTTTCTTCATCAGGTTTTGAATAGGCAATGATTTAAATAACGTAAGTAATGTTTCGGGATTATGTTGATGCGATTTCAGAACATAAAATCCTGTTGAACATAAAGCCCTATCATATTCATCCGTTACTAAAGCACAGCTATCAAGAGAACCTTCTATCGAGGAGACTATCACATCTCCCTTATGTACTATTCTACGAGCTCGTGTCGGTAGTTCTTCTCCTGCTTGTTCGTTACATCCTGTTATCTCGCCCGATTTACCAATATTGGCAAGTTCAATGTACTTATATTGTATGCCATTAACAGGAGTATAGTTATTGTCCTTAATGTCGCATACATTACCAATCAGGTCGTAACCATTCGGATAAGAGTGTACAAGTTCTATATAGTCCTCATATTTTGGTAAATAGTATTCGGAATCGAAACGTCCTGTTTCTATGAATGATTCTTTTAGTGTTTTAATGTTATATGCGTCAGGATTGGCTGCAAAATTTGCCATCCCTAAGCAGTCCAAAAGGTAAGACTCGGCAGAGGCATATAGTTGTTGGGAAACAATACGTTTTTGATTAGCTATTTGCAGATGTTGGGCAACATTGTTTTGAATATCCTTTCCAAGAATAGGGATATCCATACATTTAACTTCTTCGGGATTTACATTTGTTTGATTTATAGATTGGCGTGCTCGTCTTTTTATATCCCACATTCCATATTTTGTATTCAAATACGTGGTAAGATATTCAGGCAGCAATATATCTGTATTAGGTATAAACCTCACAAGATACGAAGCGAAAATTCTATCAATATTATCATTTTGATAATAAATACCAGTCCTACCAACCCATTCAAATGAGTTAGTCCTATTAAAGATTACATCCTTATCGTGTAACTTAAATATTTCAGCCTCTTCTTTTGTGATATCGGCACATTTATTTACATCTAAATCACATAAGAGATTGTGGATTTCATTCATTCTATAAATTGGATAACCTTTCTTATTTTCATTCATCGCAACAGAAATCCCGTATTGTGAAGAAAGAAGACAATCTCCAATCTTTCTGTAGCTTAAATGAGGATTTATAATTGGAGCTTTAATATAGAAACCACTATCTATTCGATAATCCTTGTTTTCTACACATTGGCTCAATTTTATTTCAGTCGCTTCAAGCCCCTCTAACAAAGTCTTATACTTTACCTCGTCAAAGGGGCATCCGCGAAAAAAGAAAAATGTTCTTTTTTGGCGAACTCGGCAAACGCCTCTGCAATTCCATTTGGAGTCTTGCCATCATGATTGAAAAGATCGTGCTTCACAATCAAATGACCGTGACTGTCAAGCAAAGGAACATTATTACCATCTTCGTCAATTGTATTACGATAGATTTTATCTCCACTATTATCTTTACTCGGTTCTTGCATGGTAGCGAAGAAAATGTTGTAATCATCAACCCTAGGGCACAGTTCTTCATCCCATTTCTGCACAAAAAGAACACTTGTCTTTGTTCCTGTATGTGGCTTGAACACATTGCCATGCAAGCCTACCACAGCCAAAATGCGGCAACGGTCAGCAATATATTCACGCAATGATTTGTCGCTACTGTTATTGAAGCGCCCTTGTGGCAACACGATAGCCATACGTCCTCCCGGCTTTAAGAAGTCGAGATTTCGTTCCACAAACAAAATGTCTCGGCTCATATTAGAAGCCTGTTTCAACTTGGTTTTGCGGAATGTACCATCGCTCATCTGATAGACTGTCTCGCCACTACTATTTAGTGCTTCAGGAAAAGTTGGCCCTCCTGCTACAACATTAGCGCCTTGCGGTGCATTTTTCAATTTTTCCAATGAAACACTGCGGCTTAAATCATATTTGGCAAGAATACGACTTTCCTTTACATCCCCTGCAAACGGAGGGTTTGCCATAATGATATCAAAGTTGAAATCACGATTACTATTTTTGTCTGTGCGCAATTTCTTTAACTTTTTCCATCCTTCAGAATAAGTATCAAACCAAATTTCATCTTTTACAGTCTCATCCCAACGTTCATAGTCAAGCGTATTTAGGTGCATGACATTGGTTTGTCCGTCTCCTGCGATAAGGTTTAGGGTACGAGCCACACGTACAGCCTTTTCATCAAAGTCGATGGCAAAAACATTGTCTTGAACATAGTCTGTACATTCGGCAGGTTTTTCTTCTAAGGTAAACAAATGACTACGGCTCAATCCTTTGGATTTGAAGATATTTTCCCAAACATGGAATATCGTATGAACAGGAAAACCACAACTGCCAGCCGCAGTGTCTATCATCTTTTCATTCGCTTTCGGATTAAGCATTTTTACGCACATATCAATCACATAACGAGGGGTAAAGTATTGACCTTTTTCGCCTTTACTGCTTTTATTGATAAGATACTCAAAAGCTTCATCTACCACATCAAGGTTAGAATTGAACAATTTCACATCCTGTAACGATGCGACACAAACAGACAAGTGTGAGGGTGTGAGTAAAAGTTTGGCATCATCGGTAAAAACGCCTTGCCATTTCTCTTTTGCTTTGTCAAATAACGACTGTAATTTGTCTTTTAATTCCGTTTCAGTATCACCATAGTTGCGAAATTCCAAATTTCTGTCAGGCTTACGCCCGCTTTCCATTTCATCGAACAATTTGGTAAAAATAAGTTTGAACACTTCCTCAAACACATCTACACCAGCACCAGCCAACACCTCATCCTCCATTTCAAGAATAAGATCTTTGAGGGACTTTCGTTCATTTACCAACTTGTCTTTTTTAATAAGGTCAGCAATCTTCCAACGCTCGGAAAGTATGTCA
>LUJN01000040.1 GCA_001689445.1 Bacteroidales bacterium M3
AAAATTGTCGAAAAATAAACCTCACTTTATTTACAGTCGGAATCTCAGCATTCCTCCTGTCTCTTGTCCAACAAAAAAGCTACTTATATGGGTGGGATATATTCTCAAATTTGTTCATTGTCTGCAATCTTATAATTCTTTTGTCTCTTTATAAACGGGAATCGATTAAAAAATTACTTTTGCTAAGCTTCTGCACCTCATGCGCAATACTATGTCGTATTCCTAACGTTGTGATTCTTCCAATAATAGCATTTCTTATTTTTATTTCCGTAAACGTCAAAGCGTTCCAGTCCGTATTGACATACTTACTGTTTTCTATAGTCTTCATATTCTTGTGGGTGGTTCTCCTTTATGGTAATTCCAGTGAATTTATATCATCGATAAAAGCTAATAAAATTGATTCACATTCCATTAATATTATATTCAATTATTACGTCTACGATTTAATCAGAAATATCAAAACATATTCAATGTGCGGGAGTGTTTTCATCGCCATATGGCTCACTAAATATTTCAAGACCAAACGTCCAACTACAGCATTGATATTTCTCATAGGATTTATCACAATGTTTTATCCCCTTTTCATCATTAGAGCTACCGACGCTTACAACGGTGGCATAAATTCTTATCTCTCCGCACTATTCCTAATCTTTTTAACATATCTTCTAATTAAGAGCAAAGGTTCATCCGAAATTTATCAACGACACCTGCGTCTCGTGCTACTAACATTAGCCATTTTCTCATTCATTCCAACAATGGGTAGCAACACCGGAGTATTCAAGGCTCTAAATGCCTCAATATATCCACTGCTTATTGCAATTGGATATAAGTATGCTGGTTATTCCATAAGATTTTTCTCAATCATCATCATTGGCAGCATCATTCTTTATGCTCCTTTGAACAAACGTATAGTCCTGTTTCAAGACAAGGGGGTCGCTTTCACCACATGTAAACTTACTCATCCTGACCTAAAGCAGATATGGACCACACCTGAGAACTCCGAATATATTTCCAAATCCTTGACTCTTGTTCAAAAACACTTATCAGACAATCAACATATACTCATTTTGGGAGATGATGCCAATCGATTCATGTTTGAATATCTATTACGAAGCCGTACAAAATTTTCACGCCACATGTGGTCCGAGCGCCTATTAGACAATACTGCTTATATTAAAGAATTGGAAAAATATCTCAAAACAGATTGCAATCCGACACAAACTACAATCCTTGTGGTAAAAAGGGATGATGGAATAAAATCCCTTACAGAGGAAGCCCTAAAAAGATTTAACTGGAAATTAGTTGACAGCACTAATAGAATTTTAATCTATGTGTATCCCGATGCAGTTTTTACACCATAAAACAAAACGACAGGATTGCCATCCACCTGCACGCCTCAACCAATCAGCTGCAATTTTAGAGGTTTCTATTTTGCGGTGACGGGGCGTTGCACTATCTTTGCAGGGTAATTGGTGAAATCTATCTTGAGAGCATCTCAACTTTATATAATCATAACGGTCATAATTTGTGCAATATCGGCGAGTGCCACACGCGGTGCTCTCGGGGTTGACATACCCGATGCACAAAGGGCGGTTGTGGATTCCTCGGCTGACGCCGCCATGCCTCTACCTGTAACCGGGGTTGATTCCGGTCTTCGCTCACCCCTGCGGGGACTGCTGCGCGACACGTTAGCGACCGTGCGCGATACATTCGTAGCACAGTCTGACAGCGTTGTTGCAGCCGCTGTGGATTCCCTCGGCATCTCCATCATTCCCGACTCATCGGCACATATCGACAGCACCGCCGTTGCGTTGCCCGACACCATTCGCCGCAGCAACCGCATACGCCGCGAAAAGGTCGACCTTGACAACGTGGTGACATTCTCGGCAAAGGACTCGATGGTCGTCATCGGCCAAAACCGCGCCTACATGTATGGCGACGGCGACATCACCTATGGCGACATCAACCTCAAGGCCGACAATATCGACATGGACATGGCCACCTCGACAGTCTATGCCGTGGGCACGACCGACACCCTCGGCGAAGTCAAGGGCTCGCCCGTATTCACCGACAAGAGCGGGGAGTACAACCCCGAGACGATGCAGTACAACTTCAAGACCGAGCGCGGATACATCACCAACGTCGTCACCCAGCAGGGTGAAGGCTATCTCACCGGCGGCGTCACAAAGAAGATGGAAAACGGCGAATTTTACCTACAGAACGGCCGTTACACCACATGTGACGACCATGAGCATCCCCACTTCTACCTTCAGCTCACCAAGGCCAAGGTGCGCCCCAAGAAGAATATTGTCACAGGCCCCGCCTACATGGTGCTCGCCGGACTTCCACTGCCTCTTGCCGTGCCATTCGGCTACTTCCCGTTTTCCGACAAATATTCGTCGGGCATAATATTCCCCACATTCGGCGACGACTACCAGCGCGGCTTCTATCTGAGCGACGGAGGCTACTACTTTGCCATCAACGACAACATTGACCTGGCGCTCACCGGCGAGATATACACCAAAGGCTCATGGGGACTGCGTGCCCAGTCCAACTATGTCAAGCGCTACAAGTATAACGGGGCGTTCAACATAAGCTACATCAAGACAATCACCGGCGACAAGGGCTCGCCCGACTACGCGTCGCAGACCAACTTCCAAGTGCTGTGGAACCACTCGCAGGACGCCAAGTTCAACCCCAACATGAGCCTTTCGGCAAGCGTCAACTTCACCACATCGGGCTACACCCGCAACGACATAAACTCCTACTATTCGAGCGCATTTACCGAGAACACCAAAAGCTCGACCATCAACATGACCTACCGCTTCCCCAACTCCAAGTGGTCGCTGTCGACGACAGCCAACATCGCCCAGCGCACCCAGGACTCCACGCTCTCGGTCTCGTTCCCCAACGTCACCGTCACGCTGTCGCAGGTCTACCCGTTCAAGCGCAAGCGTGCCATGGGCGACGAGCGGTGGTATGAGAAAATACGCCTGTCCTACACCGGGCAGCTGCAAAACTCGCTAACTGCCCGTCAGGACCAGTTTTTCAAAAAAAGCCTCGTCAAGGACTGGCGCAACGGTATGCGCCACGAGCTGCCCATCTCGGCGACATTCAACATCTTCAAGTATCTCAACCTCACCCCCTCGATACGCCTCACCGACCGCATGTACACCAACAAGGTGCGCCGCCACTGGAATCCCGAGCTTGGCATCGAAGAGTGTGACACCTCCTACAGCTTCTACAACGTGTGGGACTTCACCGCCTCGGTCTCCCTCGACACCAAGATATACGGCTTCTACCAGCCTCTGCCGTTCCTGGGCAACAAGGTCAAGATGATACGCCATGTGCTCACCCCCACTGTCTCCTTCTCGGCCAACCCCGACTTCTCCTCGCCATTTTTCGGCTACTACGGCACGTATGACTACACGACCCCCGACGGCATACCGCAGACCCGCAAATACTCCTACTACCCCAACAGCCTTTTCGGCGTGCCGGGCGAGGGCAAATCGGGCATGGTCACCGTGTCGCTCGCCAACAACCTTGAGATGAAAGTGAGGAGCGACGCCGACTCAACCGGCGAGAAGAAAATATCTCTCATCGAGAATTTCACCGTGTCGGAAAGCTACAACTTTGCCGCCGACTCCCTCAACTGGAGTGACATCAACACCTCCATACTGCTGCGCCTCACCAAAAACTTCAACCTCAACCTATCGGCGCGATGGGACGTGTACACCTACAAGCTCAACGAGGCCGGCAACCCGGTGCGCGTCAACATCCCCCGCTGGAAGTGCGGCAAGGGTCTCGGACGCCTGCGCTCGACAGGCACATCATTCTCCTACACATTCAACAACAACACCTTCCGCCGCAAGAAGGATGGCGACAGCGACAAGTCAAAGAAAAAGCCACCAACATCAGGAGGCCCGACTCCCGGCTCAATAGACGACCCGACCTCATCAAAGGACAAGGACAAGAAGAAGGACGACATACAGCTCGACGACAACGGATACATGAAATGGGAGGTGCCATGGAACCTCTCAATCAACTACTCCATCGGCTACAGCTACGGAGCGTTCAACAAGGAGAAACTGGAGTATGACGGCAAAATCACGCAGAACCTCAGTTTCAGCGGCAATATACAGCCCACCAAAAACTGGAACTTCGGCTTCACGGCAAGCTACAACTTCGACACCCACAAGCTCGCCTACATGAACTGCAACATCTCCCGCGACCTCCACTGCTTCACCATGCGCGCCAGCTTTGTCCCCGTAGGGCCTTACAAGAGCTACAATTTCCACATTTCGGTCAAGTCGTCGCTGCTGAGCGACCTCAAGTATGACAAGCGGTCATCCTACCGCAACGGGGTGACCTGGTATTGACAAGACTATTGGTAGTATGACGGCTCGATGGCAAAGACAAACCGCCGCCGTTGCCACAACGACACCACCATCACCGCCCCTACAGCTATAAGCACCGACACAAACGGGAACATCTCCCCCTTGCATCCCAGCAGGCGTGCAAGGCCGTCGTTGATTTCGGGCAACAGCGACAAGGCCAAATAGTTGGCCGCGAGCACCACCGACATAGCCAGCGTCGCCCGTTGCGGCGAGTCCACTATAGACGTAGCCTTATCATAAATCACCGGTTGCACGATGCCGCCTCCGGCACCGATGAGTAATGCACACACGCAATAGAGCGTCATGGAGTGAAAGACGATGAAACCGGCCACACCCGCGGCCATCAGTCCGCAGGCCACGACGTAGCTGAACTGGCGACAACGGCGCAATATTACCGACAACGACATCCCCGAAAGGAACATCCCGAGATACAGCACAGCTATAACCGTGCCGATTTCAGTCGTGTCGAGCCGGTCGGCGGTCATGAGGTACGGGCCGTAATAGGGAACGACACCCACAACGTACATGAAAAAGAAATAGCTCAACACCAGCCCCGATGCACGCCCGAGATAAAAGCCCTCAACCGTGCGTGTCCCCATTGGCTGCGTCACTCCGTCGGTGAATGTCTTTTCGTCGGGCGCAGGAAGCTCAGTCGCCTTCTTTACCCACGGCATGAGGGCCAACGAGACAACAGGCAACAGATAGACGAGGAAAGGCAGGTGCCAGTCAATCGCCGCGAGGACACCGACCACGAATGTGGCCACCACGAGTGCCCCGTTGCCGATACCTGAAATGACACCCATCTGCCTGATGCGGGCACTCCCCGAAAACACGTCGGCCACAAGTCCCGTCGAGAACGGCAACACAAGCCCGCATCCGCATCCGAGAAGCACACTCAATATGATAAGTTCATCCATTGTTGTCGAAAACAGGTAGAGCACCCCGGCAAGGAGATACATCGCCAGACCCGTAACAATGACAGCTGTCTTGTGGCGCGACATCGAGAGCCGTCCCGACAGTAACACAAACGGGATTATCAACAGATTGGGGAGCACCGACAGCATCTGCACCTTGAGCTGCGTGGCATCGGGAAACAACGTGTCGAGCCGGTCGAGCATAGGCGTAACAGCCAGTCCCGGCAAATCGACTCCAAGCGAAAGCGACCACAACGCCGCCACGATGATAAACGGGATTGTTGTCCCGTTGCCGGTATTGATTTTCATATCTCTCTAAATTTTAACGGATGTAACCCGCAGTGTATACTTATGTAAAGTGGATACGGGCTAAAATGTTCAACCGATTATCGCCAAAATCACGAATCAGCCTGAATTTATGGCATTCCACAATTGCACGTAATGAAAAAATATGTTTATTTTGCGACACAAACCAATCGTAATACCCACCTACATAAAACAAGGCTCAACAATCCTGTTATGAAAGCACCGTCACTCATTGCACTCCTCCTGATATTCCTCAATGTCTCAATGACAGCCGACGCGATAGATATATCCATCGTATGCGAAGACTATGATTCGGAGACACCCCTCTCGGCCTATGAGACTCATGCGCTCTACGTGCAATCTGACGTACCCTCCACAGTGGTGGAGGGTGAGTGGACGCTGACGATGCCACAGAAAGAAGGGGGCAGCATAATAGTGTCAAAAGGCACGGGAAACGCATTTGAGATTCCTGCCATAGACGACAGCTACTTGTATGACATAAATGGCAACGGAGAGATCGCCGCCACTGTAACATTCACCGGCAATGCCGACGGCAAGCCGGTCTCTGCCTCTATGACCGCTCCCCTCGACTTCAAACCCCGTATAAGCTCGGTCAACATCCTGCGCAAGGTGCGCGATGAATCCTACGACACCTATAGCCTCATATACGACGTGGAATACCTCGGGGCAAGTCGCGTGCTCTCAATGCTTGAGCAGGAATACGGCATCACACATAGTTCCTCGTATACAAACGAAGCCCCCGTGGCCCATATCACCACCCCATACATATACTCAAACTTCTCTGCATGGATAGATCTCATTGTCGAAAACAAGTATGGCGAGGCAACCTACACCATAGAGCTTGATCCGATTAAGGACGTGCCATGCGGCATATCCCTCTCCCCGGCCGACGCCATACTCGACTATCCCCTGTCGGCCCACGAGAGCTACTATTTCACAATGACCGATGAGGAGGGCAAACCGCTCGCTGTAGAGCAATGGAGTGTCACACTCCCCACCATTTCCGGAGGCAAGCGCACAGTCGCGACAGCCACAAACGCCTCACAGCTTTATCTTCCCCTGCTCCCGTCACCGGGCAGTTACAGAGCCGATGACAGCGGACGCATTCCCGTGGAGATTGACTGCACATTCAACCGTGACGGCTCAAAATACACCAAAGTCATAACCGCCAGCATATATGCCCGTCCATATATCCGCAACGTCAGCATATTGGACAAGGAGGTCAAGGAGGGCACATCACTGTACACCCTCCAATATCAGATCGAATATATCGGTGCAAAAGAACTATACGCAGGACTCAGGGCTGAGAACGACAATAAGATAATTTCGGCCTACTCATCTGAACATCCCGTTGCGACCATTACATACCGCAACATCAACGGTGACTATGGCGCATCCATTGAAATCAGCGCCGACAACCAGTATGGCAGGGCCTCCTACACCATCCAGCTGCCACCGCTGCTCCAGACCGAAGGCTCGGTTAAAATCGTACCCGACTTTGACTACACGGGCATAGTGTCGGCCTACGAGCCTTATTCATTCCACATGGAGACCGAGGACGGCACTACCGTTGACGACATAGTGTGGCAACTGATGGTGCCCGTGAAAGACCGGGGCAGCATATGCGCATTAGCCGCAAACGGTACGAAGTCGTTTGTCCTCCAACCGCTCACTGGCGTATCACGTTACACCGTCAGTCCCGACAAGACCATCGCTGCCGAACTGCATCTCACAGGCAAAATCAAGGGAGAGCCTATAGACAAGATACTCCCTGTGATGCTGGACCTAAAGCCGCGCATCAGCAACGTGACACTCCTTGGCAAAAAGCTCGATGCCGACGCTGCCACCTATGAGCTGACATACACAGTATCGAGCCTTGGCACCAACGGCGTTGTGGCGCATATCGAAGAGGAGACTATGGGCATCATAAGAAGTGATTTTGTCCGCTCAGGCTCGACAGCCGCAGTGGGGAATCTCGATGCGCGGTTATACTCCACGCTCATCCTCCAGACAAAAAACGACTACGGCAGCGCCTTCCGCACAATCGAACTGCCCCCCATGCTCTCACGCACAGGAGCGGTGGAGATAGTGCCCGAGACATCGTTGGCCGACGGCATTTCCGCTCATGAGCTTAACCACTTCCATATCCGCAACAATACCGGCAACGCACTCACATTTCCCGAATGGACACTGACCCTGCCGCTGAAGGACGGTTCGAAAGCCGCCATCGCCCACAGTGAAGGCTCGACGACATTTGACACGCCCCTCATCATCAATCCCGACCTTTACGAGGTCAACTCCGACGGGGAGATACTTGCCGAGCTGCACTTTGAGGCATCCGTGGACAAACCGGCCAACACCGACATCGCGCTTGTCTTCGACCTCAAGCCCCGCATCAAGTCGGTCGATATCCTGTCGCAGGAGAAAGGCGCCGACGACAGCACCTATGACCTCAACTACGTCATCAACTACATAGGGTCTGACGGACTGATTGTGCGCATCACACAAGAGGTGGAGGATGCCGGGGAGAAGTGCCACATCGTCTATGACTATCCGTCAACCACCCTGCTCACCCAAGGCATATTGGCATCATATCCCGCCAAGGTTGAGATAGCTGCTGAAAACGAGTATGGCACGGCCAGCCACGTCATCCAACTGCCGGCCCTCAACACCCCCACCCTCATCGAAGCCATAGATGCCGACACTGAGGTCACGGCAGTGGAAGTGTACACCATATCCGGCAGACTGATAGGCACCTACCCGAGCCTTTCCAGTCTCTCCGCACTCCCCAACGGCATATACCTGCTGTGCCTCCACACCCTCGACGGCATCCGCACCGCCAAGCACATCGTCCGCTGAAGCGGTGCCCGGTGAGGGTGGGACCATGAATAAATCGGGGGATTTTGGTGGGGGATTCAAACAAAAGGCGTAACTTTATGTTTTGAATATTGAGAGATATAAATCATCACCAACTATTTATTTAAGGGATATACCATCGTGGGACACTGGATAAAAAACACCATCGTGCGCCGCTCGCTCAAGACTTTGATGTGGGTGGTGATTGTCTTGCTGATGATTCCTGTGCTGCTCTACGTCCCCTTTGTACAGGATTTTGTGAAGGGGATTGTACTTAAAGAGGTGTCGCGCACTACCGGAATGACGATTGCCATCGACCATTTCAGGCTCAAATTCCCGCTGAAGGTCGACCTTGGCGGCATCATGGTGGTGGAGGCCACGGGCGACACAATGGTGACCGCCCGACAGGCGGCCGTAGACCTCCATCTGCTGCCGTTGCTGCGTGGCGAGGTGAATATAGCCGGTGCCGACCTTGAGGACGCCTACTACCGCATGGGGACACCCGACTCGGTGCTCTACCTGCGGGCGAGGGTACGGTCGTTTGACCTCGACAATTCGAGCATCAACCTGCGCTCATCCTCCATCGACCTCGGCGAGACCACGCTCTCGGGGGGAGTGATGGACCTGGTGATGCGCCAGGACTCGACCCCCGTGCCTGTCGACACCACAGCCGCGACCCCATGGCGCATCAAGGCAAAGATGGTCACGCTGCGAGACATCACATACCGCATGAAGATGATGCCGCTCATCGACTCGCTCGGGGCGCAGGTGAAGATAGCGCAACTCACCGACGGTCTCGTTGACCTCGCGACACAGCGTATACACGCCGCGTCGCTCTCGGTCGACTCGGTGACAGCCGCCTACCTCACCCCGACAGCCGAATATCTCGCCGCCAACCCGCCGTTGCCGACACCCGCCGACACCGTGACAGGCGGAAAACTGTGGCTCGTGGAGGCCGAGAAAGTGTCGCTTACCAACGCCGCAGGACTGTATGCCGTGCGCGGGGCGCGACCTATGGCAGGGCTTGACATGAGCTACCTGCAGGCCGACGGTATAAACATCGAGGTGGACTCGTTCCGCAACCGTGGCCCGGAGATAACCGTGCCGTTGCGGCGACTCACAGGACGGGAGCGTTGCGGAGTGCAACTTACCGCCTCCGGCACATTCTCGATGGACTCCACGGGGATGTATGCCCGGGGATTTGACATCGCCACGCTCTTTTCCCGCATAAAGCTCGACGCCTCCATGGGTATGGGCGACATGACCACCGACCCGTCGCTGCCACTCACAGTCAACGCCGACGCCAATATAGGCATCCCCGACGTGGAGATGATAATGCCCGCGATGCGGCCAATGCTGCGCAACGTGCCGCGATATAACGACCTGCGCGTCAAGGCACGTGCAGGCGGGACAGCAGGGCGGCTCAATGTCGCCGAGCTCTCGGCGGTATTGCCGGGATATGTCAACGTGGCGATGAAAGGGCGCGTGCTCAACGCCATGGATCCCAAGCGGCTCGCCGGAGACCTACAGATAGCGGGCCACATCAACAACGTGGACTTCATAAAGCCGACCGTGCTCGACGCCAAACTCGCCAAAGAGGTGAACATTCCGCCGATGACCCTCGACGGGCGCATGTCGCTCGCCGGCACGACCTACAAGGGCAACCTGACGGCAACCACCGGCTCGGGACGCCTTGCCCTCGACGGCTACTGGCAAGGCTCGACCGAAGGTTACGACATCACGCTCTCGACCGACTCGTTCCCCGTCAACTCCTTTATGCCGACCCTCGGCGTAGGCACGGTGACAGCCGACATCAAGGCACGCGGCCAGCGTCTCGACCCCACATCACCGCAGATGAAGCTCGACGCCGACGCCACCATCCACCATATCGTCTACGACACGCGCCCCTACCACGACATCCATGCGTGGGCCTCGCTCGACAAGGGACTGATACACGGCGGCATCGTGTCGCTCAACACCTATGCCGACTTTGACATCGAACTTGAGGGACGCATCGAGGGGGAGACCTACACGTTTGACATCGACGGCGACGTGCGCGACCTAAATCTCGTAGGGCTGAACCTCTCCCCCACCGAGTCGCGCGGCTCGATGACCCTCCATGCCGACGGCACAGCCACCCCGGCAAAAAGTCTCTACGACGTGAAGTTTGACGTCTCAGATCTCGAATGGCACATGCCCGACACCAAGATTGCATCCCACAGGCTCGCCGGTACATTCACCGCAACCGACTCCACAACGCTTGCCGACCTCTCGGAGCGCGACCTGAGCGTGAAGTTTGCCGCGTTCTGTCCTCTCGACACGCTGTTGGGGAGACTGACACGCGTATCGGCCGTACTCGACAGCCAGATGACACAGCGCAAGGTCGATGTCGATGCCTTTCAGCGTGCCCTCCCCCACTTCAACCTCGCCGTCAACGGCGCGGGCAACAACGTCGTGACCGACTATCTCGCAGGCAGCGACATGGGTCTACAGTCGCTGACACTCAACGCCCGCAACGACTCGCTGATAGCCTTCGGTGCACAAGTAGAGGAGTTCCACACCGGCTCGACACGGCTCGACACACTGACTTTCCGCGCCATACAGCACGGGAAATTCCTCGTCTACAACGCCACAATGAATAACCGTCGCGGCACGCTCGACGACTTCGCCCACGTCAACGCCCGCGGCTACCTCGCCAACGACAAGCTCGGCATATTCATCAAGCAACGCAATATAGCCGACTCCATCGGGTTTAACGTCGGTATGCTCGCGACGATGGGCGACTCGATAGTGACGGTGAAATTCACCCCCTATCGCCCCACCATCGGCTACAAGCCATGGACAGTCAACGAGGACAACTTCATCACCTACAATCTCTACACGCAGCATGTCGATGCCGACCTGCGCATGTCGTCGGCACAAAGCAAGCTCAACCTGTACACCGAGCACAACGCCGCGGCCCTCGGACAGGAGGACGTGATATTGCAGATTGCCGACGTGCAGATTGCCGACTGGCTCTCCTTCTCCCCGTTCGCCCCGCCATTGGCCGGAATACTCTCCACCAATCTGCGCTTTGGCTGGCACGACAAGGCCATTGAGGGTACGGGCGACATCACACTCGACAATCTGACCTACGGACGCGAGCGTGTCGGCGACTTCCGCTTTGACCTCGACATCGCCACCACACCCGCCGGAGCCGTAATGGCACAAGCCTACCTGATGGTCGACTCAGTGAGGACCGTCTCCATAGAGGGCGCACTCAACGACTCGACCCGCGCCAATCCCTTCAACCTCGACCTGAAGATGATACGCTTCCCCCTAAGGGTAGCCAATCCTTTCCTGCCGCAGGGCACGGCATCACTCCGTGGTATGCTCAACGGCGACCTCGACATCACGGGCACACTCACCAAGCCGATATTGAACGGCTCGCTGACATTTGACACCGCGTCGGTCAAGGTCAACATGGTGGGCACGTCGTTTGCATTTGACAAGCGTCCCATCCCCATCAAGGACAACCTGATAACATTTGACAACTATGCGATCCACGCCATCAACGATAACCCGCTGACCATCAACGGCACGGTCGACATCAGCGACTTTGCCGCACCGGTGATGAACCTGATGATGACCGCCCGCGACATGCAGGTAGTGGGCAGCAACAAAGCCAAGGGTGCCGATGTCTACGGCAAGGCGTTCATCGACCTTGATGCCTACATATGGGGCGACATGTCCCCGTTGGGTATCAGCGCCTCACTCGACATCCTCCCCGGCACCAATGTGACATACGTCATGACAAGTGCCCAGAGCGGCACCCTGACAGCGCAGGGCGCAGGCGACATGGTTAGGTTCGTGCAGTTTACCGACTCCCTCGCGATGGCCCGTGCCGACAGTCTCCCGCAGAGCGACATGTCGATGATAATAGATGCGGTGCTCAAGGTGTCGGAAGGCTCGACCATCAACGTCGACCTCTCCACCGACGGACGCAACAAGGCGCAGGTCAAGGGGAGCGGCACGCTCAACTACACTATGTCGGCACTCGGCGACAGCCGCCTGACAGGACGCTACACCATCGACCAGGGCTTTGTACGCTACACCCCGCCGCTGATGTCGGAGAAGCTCTTCAACTTCAACCAGGGGAGCTACGTGGGCTTCAACGGCGACATGATGAACCCCATACTCAACGTGTCGGCAGTGGAGACACTGAAGACCAACGTCACACAGGAGGGACAAAACTCCCGTCTCGTCAACTTTGAGATTTCGGTCGATGTCACCGGCACGCTCAACGACATGAACGTGAAATTTGACCTCGCCACCCGCGATGACATAACGATACAGAACGAGCTTCAGACCATGAGCCCCGACCAGCGCGCCAACCAGGCCATGAATCTGCTGCTGTACAACGTCTACACAGGCCCCGGCACAAAGGCCAACGGCAATCTCGCGGGCAACCCGCTGTTCTCATTCCTCGAGTCGCAGATCAACTCTTGGGCGGCCAACAACATCAAGGGTGTCGACATATCATTCGGCATCGACCAGTACGACAGCACGGTCAACGGCTCCACCTCCACGACGACAAGCTACAGCTACCGCGTGTCCAAGACCCTGTTTAACGACCGCTTCAAGATTGTTGTCGGCGGCAACTATTCGACCGATGCCGATGCCGACGAGAATTTCTCGCAAAACCTCATCAACGACATCTCATTCGAGTATATGCTCAACCGCTCCGGCTCGATGTACGTGCGCCTGTTCCGCCATGTGGGATACGAAAGCATACTTGAGGGCGAGGTTACCCAGACAGGCGTGGGATTTGTCTACCGACGCAAGCTGCGCACCCTGCGCGACCTGTTCAGGCGTCAAAAGCAGCAGGCACCTGCGCCGCTGCCTATGACCGAGCCTGTCGCCCCGCAGGACGACAACCGGGCGGCAAGACGCGATGACGCCATAGTACCTGCGGACACGACCGCCACCATGCACCAACCAAAACATCCCGACAATGAAACCAAATAACGCCATATACGCTCTCCTTACAGCCTTGATGCTGCCGCTGCTGCTCGCATCGTGCTCGACCACCAAGCGTCTCGGGCCTGATGAGATACTCTACACGGGCGTGAAGAAGGTGCAGATTACCGGGCCCGATGACGGCAAGCTCCCCATCGTGCCGGGTGCCAAGAGCGCCATTTCCGATGCGGTCAACGTGGCGCCCAACAATTCGCTCATATCGCCCTACATACGCTACCCGTTCCCCATCGGGCTATGGGTCTATAACAACTGGAACGATCCGGGCAAAGGCTTCAAACACTGGCTCTACAACAAGCTCGTCGAGGAACCGGTGCTCATCTCCGATGTGCGCCCCGAGCTGCGAACAAAGATGATTGACGACATACTCGACAACCACGGGTATTTCCGTGGCAACGCCTCCTACGAGCTTGTGCAGGGCAAGAACAAGAAAAAGGCCCGCATCCTCTACAAGGTCAACTCCGGGCCTGTGTACACCCTCGACTCGATATACCTGCTACCCGACACCTGCGACCTCTATCACCAGATTGACTCTGTGGCCTCCCGCAGCCCCTACCTCCAGACGGGCGCGCAATATGACACCGACTCGCTGAGTGCCGAGCGCATACGCATCACCAACGTGCTGCGCAACCGTGGCTACTACTTCTTCAAGCCCGACTATATCGAGTATCTCGCCGACTCGACCGTAGGGCCACAGCGCATAGCTATGAAGCTCACCGTTGCGTCAAACACCCCTCGCGAGGCATTGAGACGCTACCGCACGGGCAACGTGACCGTCTATATCAACCGCAACCAGGGGGGTGGCACTCCCGAGACATTCGAGACTCCGCGCGCCAAGGTCGTGCAGATGATGCCCTCACGCCTGAGACGCGGCATCATCGGGGAGTGTGTCACGTTCCGCAAAGGCCGCTACTTCTCGGTGCGCAACATGAACCGCACGCAGACCTACCTCTCGCGCCTCGGTATATTCAACGCCATTAACATGGTGGTGATGCCCGACACCGTGGCGGGAAGCGACATGCTCGACGTGGCGATAGAGTGCACGTTCGACACGCCGCTTGAGGCGAGCATCGAGGCAAACGTATCGTCAAAGTCAAACAGCTACATCGGCCCGGGCATCACGCTCGGACTCACCAACCGCAACCTCTTCGGCGGCGGAGAGCAACTCAACGTGAGCCTCACCGGCTCATACGAATGGGCCACGGGTGGAGCCAAGGGGGAGGACAAGTCGGTATTCAACTCTTACGAAATAGGGCTTCAGGCATCGCTGTCGTTCCCACGTCTGCTTGCCCCGCGATTTGTCCCCCGCACGCGCCGCTATGTCAACTGGACGCGCATCACGCTCAACGCCGACCTGCTCAACCGCCCCCACTACTTCAAGATGGCACAGTTTTCCACGTCGTTCAACTACGACTGGAAGCCCACCCGCAACACGTCGAGCACCCTCACCCTGCTGAAGCTCACCTACACCAAGCTGCTCCACCGCACAGAGGTGTTCGACTCCATTATGGATGCCAATCCGGCCGTCGCGCTGAGTTTCCGCAACCAATTTATCCCCCAGATGGCCTACAGCTACGTGTGGCAACGGACATTCGACCCCGACAACCAGCTCAACTGGCAGTTTACCGTCGCCGAGGCCGGCAACATCTTCTGGGCCGCATGGCGCGCCTGTGGTGTCAAAGGGGAGAAGAAGCTGTTCGGGATGCCGTTCTCACAGTTTGTCAAGGGCACGACCCAGCTTGTCTACTCGCGCCGTCTCGGCCGGGGCGACCATTGGCTCGTGACACGCGGTGCGGTCGGGGCGGCACATGCTTACGGCAATGCCAGCCAGGTGCCCTACAGCGAGCAGTTCTATGTCGGCGGAGCCAATTCGGTGAGGGCGTTTACCGTGCGCTCACTCGGCCCGGGGAGCTACCGTCCGCCACAAGACTCGTCAAACGGCTACTTCGACCAGACGGGTACATTCAAGTTTGAGTTCAACGTCGAGTACCGCTTCCCGATATTCGGCCCGCTGCACGGGGCAGTGTTCTTTGATGCAGGCAATGTGTGGCTTCTGAAGAACGACCCGATGCGCCCCGGTGGACTGCTGCAGGCCAAGACATTCCTGCGCGACCTCGCTACAGGCACGGGCGTCGGGCTGCGGTTTGACATCGGCATGATGGTGATACGCGGCGACCTCGGAATCGGCATCCACGCCCCCTACGCCACCTCGCGCCACGGCTACTACAACATGGAATCCTTCGGCAAGAGCCTCGCTTTCCATCTCGCCATCGGCTACCCGTTCTAACAGGCTGCTACTAATTACCCTTGATTCCCTTTGGTCTTAGCATTGAGGGCCTTGATTGTGTCGAGATAGGCTCGCTCCACGGGCGACAGCTCACGTACTTGGAAACGGCGGTATTCCTGTTCGGCTTTCTCCATTGCCTGTTGGTGACTTACAGTGCCAGGGCCGTCAAGCAATGCCTCTCCTGTCGAGGAGAGTATATTGTCAAGCTGCTGCACATAGTCGCTCATATACATAGGCTTACGGCGCATCGCCTGAATCTCGGCAAAGTCGAAATATCCCGAGACAAGGTTGTTAAGTATCTTCAGTTCCTCCTCACTGAGATAGTTTTTCGCAATTTTCGCATCACGCAATGTCGGATGGTCTCCCTTGAATGATGTGAGGCCCATCAATGGAGTTTCGGCATTTGCACGACTGAAAATCACCTCGGCTGCCGTATGGCCGTGCGCGGCAAAATGAAGCTTATTCTGCACTATCTTGAAAAACTCGACCGATATGTCGGAACGGGGGTCATAATCGACAGCGGTCGCATAGAGGTCAAGGACTTGGCGATACATCACCTTTTCAGAACTGCGTATATCACGTATGCGGTCGAGGAGTTCCCGCCAATAAGCGCCTCCACCGTTGCCTTTCAGCCGCTCATCGTCCATCGTAAAGCCCTTTATGATGTATTCCTTAAGTCGCTCGGTGGCCCATCGCCTGAAATGGGTAGCGATAACCGACCTAATCCTGTAGCCCAAGGAAATAATCATGTCGAGGTTGTAGAACGTTATATTGTAGTTTTTTCCATCTGAAGCAGTTGTTCGGAATTTCCGAACAACTGAACACTCATCAAGCTCTCCATCCTCAAATATATGCTTAATATGCTCACTCACATTGGCCTTGCTTGTATGATATAGCTCACATAACTGTTGCTGTGACAGCCATACGGTATCGCCTGTGAATTTTACCTCAATGCGGGTGTCTCCATCCTCGCCTTGATAGATTATTATCTGATTGTTTTCGTCCATGTTCATCTTTATTGCATTAGGTATTCAATTTTTGGGCTGGTGGAAGAGGGCGGCGAGGGCGTCAAAGCGGGCGAGGGTCGCCGCGCCGTGGCGGCCGAGGGAGGAGCGCACGTCGCCAAATGGCTTTTGGGTCATGTCGCCACCCTTGGAGAAAAATTTGTCGGCGTAGCATATCAGTTTTTCAAGCAAGGTTTCAGGAAGCAAATCTCGAGGTTGCAGCGGCAGCTGCTGCTCAACAATCTCCTGTGCGGTCAGCCCGGTGCCCGTATGACGCTCTGCCACGCGGGCAAACAGCTCATTGACCCCCTCCCGGCGCAGCAGGTCGGCACCGAGTGTCCCGTGGGCTATATACGGGGCATCGCCGTGACACCCGATGGAGGGCGCATGTGTCATGAAGATGCCTATATCGTGGAGCATCGCGGCCGCCTCGACATCACCCTCGTCAAGGGGGAGACGACACTCGCGGGCTATGCTGAGAGCCATATCGGCCACCTGCCGTGAATGACGCAACAATATCTCACGGGCAGGATGACCCACGGGATAATATTTGTCGATAATATGTTGGTAGTCTATCATTTTTGTAAAATATGTAGGGGCGCGACCTTTCGCGACCATACTGCAAGGAGAAATATCTCAATTAATCAAAAAGCGGGGCAATCTGACGAATTGCCCCGCTCTTGTTTAGTGTATTAATAATATGCCTGTTATCAGTCGATGATGGTGTTCCAGCCGTGAATGTCCTCCTCCTCGCCGAGCTGTATGGCCCGGAGCTTGTTGTAGAGGGCGGTGGTAACAGGGCCTGGCTGTCCGTCACGCGAGATGACATATTTCTTGCCGGTGTCGAGGTCGTCGATTTCTCCGACAGGCGAAGCGACGGCTGCCGTGCCGCAGGCTGCTGCCTCATCAATGGTCTCAAGCTCCTCAAGCGGAATATGGCGGCTCTCCACCTCGATGCCCATGTCGCGGGCAAGCTGCTGGAGGCTCATGTTGGTTATCGAGGGGAGGATTGACTCGGAGGCGGGAGTGATATACTTGCCCTCCTTGATGGCAAAAAAGTTGGCGGGACCGCACTCATCAAGATACTTCTTCTCCTTGGGGTCGAGATAGAGCACAGCCGAGTAGCCAAGTTCGTGGGCATGCTCGCCGGCAGAGAGCGACGCGGCATAGTTGCCGCCGACCTTCCAGCGGCCTGTGCCCTTGGGGGCAACGCGGTCATACTCGCGCATTATGCATATGTTGGTGGGCTTGAAGCCCCCCTTGAAGTACGGGCCAACGGGTGTTACAAGTATGAGGAACAGGTACTCCGAGGCAGGTTTCACACCCACCTGTGCCGAGATGCCTATCTCAAGAGGACGGATGTATAGCGACGCGCCACTGCCGTAGGGAGGCACGAAACGTTCGTTGAGCTTCACAACCTTCATCACCATCTCGCGGAAAAGCTCAATAGTGAGCGGAGCCATCTTGATGCCCTTTGCCGACTCGATGATACGCTTGGCGTTCTCCTCAAGACGGAAGACTCGCACCTTGCCATCCTTACCACGGAAAGCCTTCAGCCCTTCAAAAATCTCCTGTCCGTAGTGGAGGGCGGTAGCGGCTATGTGGAGGTTGATGGTCTCGGACGAGGAAACTTCAATCTCGCCCCATTTGCCGTCGCGGTAATAGCAACGCACATTGTAGTCGGTAGGGATATATCCAAATGAGAGATTACCCCAGTCTAATTCTTTGCTCATATCTACTCTCCTTTAGAGTCTGTTTAGGATTTCTTCTTGTTTATTTTGCGAAATTACCACTTTTTCATTGAAAAATCGGCATTTGGCTACTATTTTTTGCACGAATACCATATCTTTGTGTAAGTTTGTAAGACAACAAAACCATGCAGATGAAACGGGCCGAAGACCTACACGTGCCGCAGATAGCGGGATTGCTCATCATAGCCATAGGGGTGATGATGGCGGTATATTTCAACTACATACCGTATGTCGGAGACGACCTGGTCTACAGCGGCTCGTGGGAACGCTACTATCGCGGGCTTATCGACTACCCGCTGCACTTTGCCCGCAACATGCTGAGAGTCAACGGACGCATGGGCGACAAGCTGAACATCTTCTGGATGTGCTACCTGCCGCGCCCGGTGCTTTCGATAGTTGCCGGGGCGATGGTGTCGCTTTTCCTGTGGCTCGTCATCCGCTCGGCGCGCGTGCCGCGCCAGTGGGTGACGGCACGTGTCGTCATCGTCTCGCTGCTGGTGCTGACAATGCCGTGGTGGGACAGCTTCTCGCTGTTTGTGTGCCAGTTCAACTACGTGTGGACGTCGGTATTTGTCCTCGCGGTGATACTTGTCCTGCTGAACGCGCGTTTTCGCAGCCGGTGGATGTGGCTGATGCCCCCGTTGGCGTTTATGGCTGCAGCGATGCACGAGGCGTGCGGCATTAGCGCGTCTGTCGGGCTGGCGGCATACTTTTATCTCCACCGCTCCTCCACGCCGATGCCGCGCATCAAGCGGTGGACGCTGTGGCTGTTCTTCGCAGGGGCGATAGTGCCCCTGCTCTCCCCCGCCTTCTGGTGGCGCGTGGGGAATGCGGGAGCCGACCCTGACGACCCTATGTGGCTGTTGGTGCTCAAAAGTGACTTCTATGCCCTCGCCCTGACGCTGTTTATCGTCACCGCACGGTTTGCCGCGCCCCATCGTCTCGCCGAGATGATGAAATCATCGTGGACGATATACGCTGTCGCGGCCATAGTGTCGATGTGCATCAGCGCATTAGGGGGCATCGTAGGCCGCTCGGGATGGTTTGCCCAGACATTTGCCATCATCGCATTCTTCCAATGGGGTGTGGAGAGCCATGCACGCATATCGCGCCGCCTCGGGGTGACGGTGAATGCCGTACTGGTCGCTGTGGTGACATTCCACCTTGTGGATGTCGTCAGGTGGCAACGGGTCACGGGACGCGAGCTTGAATCGTGCCTCACAGCCTATGAGAGCAATCCTTCACAGCCTGTCTACATGGACTTTACAGGCGACGAACGACAGCCGTGGTGGGTGCTCCACAAGACACGCGGCGTACCCGATGCCGACGACCGATATATCATCGAGACCATCACCCACCTGCGCGGCGACAGCATACACCCGCTCGTCGTGCTCCCGACAGCCTTGCGCGGCATGGACTTCTCGGCACTGCGGGGAATGCGTCAGGTAACACAACCCTATACCGCTTACAACACGCTCCCGCCATCGACCGTGCCCCCAAGCTATGTCGCGGCAGTGATGCCCTCCGACACCGACGACAGGATGTTCTGCCACCGCAACGGCACGACCTACGTCGTCGTCCCGTTCAAGAAGGGTGGTCGACAGCTTTATTTCCTCACCCCGCGCGAGCAAGACCCCGGCGACCGGTAGCGCATGATACCATCGTAAATGGAAAATAGCTATCACAGCCGTCACGGCTATAATAGCTATTTAGTTTTATGTCAGGCGTAAAAGTCCTTAATAGCCGGTGTAGGTGTGGGGGGAGAGGCGGCGTAGCTCCTCCTTCACAGCGTCGGTGACATCGAGTGTGTCGATGAATGTCGAGATAGACTCGGCTGTGACGGTGGAGTTGGTGCGTGTGAGCTGCTTGAGAGTTTCGTAAGGCTTGGGATAGCCCTCGCGACGCAGGATGGTCTGGATGCCCTCGGCCACGACATTCCACATCGAGTCAAGGTCGGCATATATGGCCTGCTCGTTGAGCAGCAGCTTGTTGAGACCTTTGAGGGTGGAGTGTATGGCAATGAGCATATGAGCCAGGGGCACACCGACATTGCGCAGCACGGTGGAGTCGGTGAGGTCACGTTGCAGACGCGACACTGGGAGCTTGGTCGAGAGATGCGACAGGATGGCGTTGGCTATGCCGAGGTTGCCCTCGGAGTTCTCGTAGTCAATGGGGTTGACCTTATGGGGCATCGCAGACGAGCCCACTTCCCCGGCCTTGATTTTCTGCTTGAAGTACTCCATCGAGATATATTGCCACATGTCACGGTCGAGGTCGAGGATGATGGTGTTGATGCGTCGCAGTGCGTCAAAGAGGGCCGCAAGGTTGTCGTAGTTGGAAATCTGGGTGGTGTACTCCTCACGTTCTATGCCAAGACGGTCGGACAGGAAACGGGCGGCAAACTCGCGCCAGTCGATAGAGGGATAGGCCGTGAGGTGGGCGTTGAAGTTGCCCGTCGCGCCGCCAAACTTGCCGCTCACGGGCACGGCGTCGAGCATCGCCAGCTGCTGGCGCAGACGATAGGCGAATACACGTATCTCTTTGCCGAGACGCGTGGGCGATGCAGGCTGACCGTGGGTCTTTGCAAGCATGGGCAGGTCTTTCCATTCATCGGCCCGGGCCTCAAGGTGCTCTATCAGCTCAATGAGCAGAGGGCGGTAAACGTCGGCGATAGCCTCCTTGACCGACATGGGGACTGACGTGTTGTTTATATCCTGGGATGTGAGGCCAAAGTGGATGAACTCCTTGTACCGCTCAAGTCCGAGCGTATCAAAACGCTCCTTGAGGAAATATTCCACCGCCTTTACATCGTGGTTGGTGACACTCTCTATCTCCTTTATGCGGGCGGCATCGGCAACTGTAAAGTTGCGGTAGATGTCGCGCAATGCCTCAAACTTTGCATGATCCACACCGGCAATCTGCGGCAGGGGTATCTCACAAAGCGCGATAAAGTACTCCACCTCAACGCGGACACGGTAGCGTATGAGGGCAAATTCCGAAAAATACTCATCCAGTCGCGAGCATTTCGAGCGATAGCGGCCATCTATTGGCGAGATGGCGGTAAGGGTTGTCAATTCCATACTTCAGTCAGTTCAAAGTTCACAATTCAAAGTTGCCATTGCTGCTATAATGGCTATTATAGCTATGACAGCTGTAATAGCTGCGGCATCAAATAACAAAAGCCTCCCCACGGGGGAGTGGGAAGGCTTGTATCATCGTGGGCGCTGAGGGATTCGAACCCCCGACCCTCTGCTTGTAAGGCAGACGCTCTGAACCAACTGAGCTAAGCGCCCGTGTCCTTGTCGAAAGCGATGCAAAGGTACGACTAATTTTTGAATCTCCAAACTTTTTGACGAAAAATCTCAAAAATATTTACGCAAGCCTCCTCAAACGCCCAAAAACGCTATCTTTGTACATCGTCCCGACAATCGGGCGACACGCCTCATGAAACGACTATTCATCATAGTACTCACACTGCCACTGCTGGCGTTGTTGTCAGGATGCGACGACTCATCCTCCCGCAATTACGCCGACACGGAGACCACCCGGCTGCTCGACACCCTCGATGCCGTACTGGCTCAGCATGACGACATCATAATGGAAAAGGAGCGGCGCATTGCCCGCCTCAAAAGCCTCGACAAGGGACTTGAATCACAGGCGCGCTATAATCTCTACGACAATATATTCAACGAGTATTATTCCTATGACTTTGACTCGGCATCACATTATGCCGCGCTGAAGCGCGAGGAAGCACTGATATCAGGGGACAGGACGAAAGCCTCGGTCGCGGCACTCAACAAAGCACGGGCCGACCTGGCACGTGGCCGCGACATGGAGGCTGCCACGGCGATGGCTTCAGCCTCGTCCGACACCTCCATTGCCGAAGTCGCCCTGCCATATCTCGACCTGCTCGCCACGATTGCCGATGTCTCACCCGACAGTCTCCTGCGGCTCTACGACCGCAAGATAGCACTTCTCGACAGCGGTTCGCCGGGATGGGTTTATAATGAGGCCGGCCGTCTTCGCACCTCGGGAGAATCGCATGCCGCCTTGGAAGTCATAGCACGCCATCGCGACACGCTTGACGCCACCCCGCGCGACAGGGCAATATCGCAGTTCATTGCCGGAGAGCTACAGCGTGAACTTGGCGACACGGTGGCGGCAATGCGCTCATTCACCCAAAGCGCAATCAACGACATCATCACACCGGTACGCGACTACAGCTCGCTCTACGAACTTGCCGCGATGCTCTTTGACGCCGGCGACATCGACCGTGCCTACCGGTATATCACGTTCGCCGCAAAGGATCACTATGCCTCCAATGTCAACAGCAATGTAATCGCCGCCAACAAGCTGATGCCCACTATCGCCGCCGCCCACAACAGCCGCACGGCCGACCGCGAACACCGGCAACGCCTGCTCATCGTAGCCGTATCGGTGCTCGCCCTGACACTCATAGCCGTCTCGCTGTGGCTCTATGCCGCCTACCGTGCGACACAACGCGCGGCACGCGAGAAGTCGGTCCTTAACGAGCAGCTTACCGATGCCACCACACAACTCTCGACGCTCAATGCCCGTCTTGCCGAAAGCAACACGACCAAGGATGCCTACATAGTGCAATACCTTAGCCTCTGCTCCTATTATATAGAGTGTGTCGACCGCTACCGCAACAACCTCCGCGCCGTAGCACGCAACAAGGGAGTGGAGGAGATGCTCTATATGCTCAACTCCACCACGTCGGCCGACAAAGAGCTGCGGGAGTTTTACAACAGCTTCGACTCGACGTTCCTGAAACTGTTTCCCGACTTCATCAACCGCTTCAACGACCTCCTGCAGCCCGACAAGCGGCTCACCGTGCGCCCTGACGAACTATTGACGACCGAGCTCAGGGTATTCGCCCTGATACGACTCGGCGTAAGGGACTCCGAACAGATAGCCTCATTCCTGCGCCGATCGCTATCGACCGTCTACAACTACCGTGTGAAAATGAGAAACGCTTCACGATTCCCACGCCAAGACTTTGAGGATATGGTGGCAAATATAGGATAAAATGCACATTTACAATAATGCCACAGCCTTATTTTCACTACTAAAACATTAAGCAGCTTAATTATTTATACTCTGAATAACAGATATATAGTATTATACTATAGCTACTATTATGCTACCAAGCGGCAGCAACAGATAGATTGGGAGGTAATTTTGCATCAGAACGATTCTTAACCACCTTTTTAACCCAACTCATGAAACTCTTTATCACACCGCTTGTCGCCCTGCTACCGTTTATACCGGTATGCGCGACCGAGACAGTGACCTCTCCCGACGGAAAGGTCGCAGTGACTTTTTCGCTCACTCCCAAAGGTGAACCACAGTACACAATGACATTCAACGGCAAGGAGATTGTGAAGCCCTCTACGCTCGGGTTTGAGCTTAAAGGCGAGCCATCGCTGCTCGACGGATTCAAGCAACTCGATGTCACCCGCACCTCTGCCGACGAGAAGTGGGCGCCCGTATGGGGCGAGAACGACTCTATCGCCAATCGCTACAACGCCATGACCGTAGCCCTCTCGCAGAAATCCGGCAAGACGACACGCCTGATGAACGTCACATTCCGCGTCTATGACGACGGCATGGGGCTGCGCTATGAGTTCCCCCAGCAGCAGACCAAGGAATTTGTCATCGCCGAGGAGAAAACCCGGATGGCCATGAACGGCGACCACACGGCATGGTGGATACCGGGCGACTATGACACACAGGAATATGAATATATCAAATCACGCCTCAGCGAGATTCGCTCCTACTCCGACGCCAACCACATGGGCAACGTCTCCCAAACGAGCTTCTCCCCCACAGGCGTACAGACTTCCCTAATGCTAAAGAGCGACGACGGGACATATATCAACCTACATGAGGCGGCACTCATCGAATATCCCGCGATGCACCTCGACCTCGACGACAAGACTATGACATTCACCTCGTGGCTCACCCCCGGGCGCGGTGAGGGGAAAGCAGTGATAGAGACGCCGTTCCGCACACCGTGGCGCGTAGTGATGGTGGGCGACAAGGCCACTGACATCCTTGCCACCGACATCATCTACAACCTCAACGACCCCTGCGTGCTGGAGGACACCTCCTGGATAAAGCCCGTCAAGTATATGGGCGTGTGGTGGGAGATGATCACCGGCAAGACCGACTGGGCCTATTGCAATGCCGAAAACTTCGACCTCGCCACATTCGACTACTCAAAAGCCAAACCCAACGGACGCCACGGAGCCAACAATGAGAACGTGCGCCGCTATATCGACTTTGCCGCCGCCAACGGCATGGACCAGCTGCTCATCGAGGGCTGGAACATCGGCTGGGAGGACTGGCTCGGCAAGGAGAAGGACTACGTGTTTGACTTCCTCACCCCCTACCCCGACTTTGACATCAAGGCACTCAACGACTATGCCCACAGCAAGGGGATACGCCTGATGATGCACCATGAGACCTCAGGCTCGATACCCAACTATGAGCGTCACCTCGACCGCGCGTATGACCTTATGAACCAATATGGCTACAACGCCGTCAAGAGCGGCTATGTGGGCAATATCCTCCCGAAGGGGGAAACCCACTACAGCCAATGGGCCGTGCGCCACTATCTCGACGCTGTGAAGAAAGCGGCCGACAAGAAGATTATGGTCAACGCTCACGAGGCAGTGCGCCCCACGGGACTTGCCCGCACCTACCCCAACCTTGTTGGCAACGAGAGCGCGATGGGCACGGAATACCGCAACATGTCGCCGTCGCACGTCACCATATTGCCGTTCACGCGCCTCAAGGGTGGTCCGATGGACTTCACCCCGGGCATATTCCGCATGGATATCGGCTCATTCGTCCCCGGAAGCACCGAACACAAGAATGCCACCATCGCCAACCAGCTCGCTCTCTATGTGACGATGTATTCCCCCTTGCAGATGGCGGCCGACATGCCCGAGCACTATGCCGAAAAGATGGACGCATTCCAATTTATAAAGGATGTTCCCGTCGACTGGAGCGAGAGCCGTTACCTCGACGCCGAACCGGCCGACTACATCATAGTGGCACGCAAGGACAAGAACAGCGACGCATGGTATGTCGGCGGCGTCACCGACGAGAACGCCCGCGACTACACCCTCTGCCTCGACTTCCTCACGCCCGGAAAGAGCTATGAGGCGACGGTATATGCCGACGCACACGACACCGACTATGCCATAAATCCCGAGACCTATACGATTACACGCCGGAATGTGTCGCGCGACAGCAAGCTCGACATGCACATGGCACGTGGCGGCGGCTTCGCGATAGCCATCAAGCCGCTCTAACGCACCAGGCGGAGTGCCGCACGCCGGCAACGCGCCTCCTCACGGGGGGACACGGTGACATCATGCATCGTGCCCCCCTTTTGTATGCTCCTGACACGGAAACCTGCTGTGCACAAGATCTCGCGCATAGCCCGCACAGCACCTCCCGACTGGTGAAACAGGCGGTTGAAAGGGAACGGAGTGGTGGATGTCGTGATGACCAAGGCGCGTTTCCCCTTATGCAACGGCTTGGGTATGCCAAAGCGTCCCTCACCCATCAATCCATACACCATGCGGTCAAATAGCGTCTTCACCGGCCCGGGAATATTTCCCCAATAGCACGGCGTCCCGACTACGACGGCATCGGCATCGCGTATCAGCTCCAACACACGCTGTGCGTCATCCTCGGGAAGCACACAGCGCAATGTGCCACGGCAAGCCATGCAACCCGTACATGGTTTGACAGTCAAATCATTGACATTCAACTCCGTGAGGTCATGCACATTTCTCCACACCTCATGAGCCACAATAGAGAGCATGGATGATATATTGCCCTCGCGGCGTGGGCTTCCATTAAGTACAAGCACTTTCATTGAAACGAGTTTTTGAAAAACAAATTTAGCCCAAAATTAAACCAAAATCTTTATTGGCATTCTATTTGTTATACCAATATCGTAGAAAATGCGACTAACGACAACACTCACAGAAGCAAAAATCAAAATATCTATAACTAAAATAATGAATATGAACAAGATTCTCACTATTTGTGCCATCGCGGCCACGTCTGCCGCTCTCGCGTCATGCTCCGCGTCACGCTCCACTGCCACATTGTCAGACCTCAACGGCGAATGGGCCATTGCAAAGATTGACGGAAAAGCCGTCACATCCCCTGCCGAACAGGAGACTGCCTATATCGGTCTAAACACCACCACAGGGCAACTTTATGGCAACGCGAGCTGCAACACGCTGATGGGACAGTTTAACACCAAGGCAGCTCCCGGCGTCATCGAGTTCACCAACATGGGCAGCACACGGATGATGTGCCCCGAGATGGGTCTTGAACAGTCGATAATGAGCGCCCTACAGCAAGTCGCGGCCTACACCGTCAACAAGAAAAGCGGCGACATCGAGCTACGCAATGCCTCTGGCAAGACACTCATTGAGCTGAAAAAGCGCGATCCGGCAATAACCGCCGCCAACCTGCAGGGCGACTGGACCGTTAAGGAAATCAACGACAAGCCTACCGACGCCATGCCCGGCGCGCCATTCACTATGACATTTGACGCCAACGGCAAGCAGTTCAACTGCACCACCGACTGCAACGGCCTGTTCGGCAACTTCGTCATCATGGGCAATGGTCTCACATTTGGCGACGTCGCCTCAACCCGCATGGCATGTCCCGACATGAAAGTGGAAGCCGAACTTAGCCAGACCCTTCCCAAAGTGGCGTCCATAGGACAGCTTGCGGGAGGCGGCATCGGGATGTACGACGCCAACAACAACCTCCTGCTTGTGATAGAGAAGAAAAAATAAAACTTTCCAATACCGTACTTCCCGACGGGTCTCAGAGCTTTTTCAGCCTCTGAGACCCGTCGTCGTCCTACAGCAACGCATACCGACCGCCACGACTCCACTGACAGTGGAAATGGCGTTGTTCGACATTCTCCTTTGTTGTTATCATCTACTTGCTGTAGGATGATTGTCAGCATTATTTTGTAAATTTGCAAAACAATAAAGAGACAGATTATGAAAATCGGGATAATAGTGGCCATGTCAAAGGAGATGGCATTACTGCTGCCCCTGCTTGAGGGCGCGGCGGTGACACAGGTTGACGGAGTGGAGTTTCACACGGGACACATCGGACAACACGATATTGTCACCATGCAGTGTGGCATCGGAAAGGTCAACGCCGCGGTCGGCGCACTCACGCTTATCAACAACTTCTCGCCCGAGCTGGTGGTAAACACCGGCGTCGCAGGTGGCGCGGGCGCGGCTGCCGGCATCCTTGATGTCGTCGTGGCCGACCGAATTGCCTACCACGACGTGTGGTGCGGCCCGGGCACCGAGCCTGGCGACGCGGCGGGATGCCCGCGGTTTTTTGCCACAAGCCCCTCCGTCCTTGCCCTTGATTCCGTGCAGCCAAGGCAGGGAGTGAAGCGCGGACTTATAGCCTCGGGCGACATTTTCGTGTCGCGCCCCGAGGAGGTGGAGCACATCAAGGGGTTATATCCCGACGCTCTCGCCATCGACATGGAGAGCGCCGCTATAGCGCAGGTGTGCTACCTAAAGAGCGTGCCATTCGCCTGCCTCCGCGTCATCAGCGACACCCCCGGAGCAGCCGAAAACATATCCCAGTATGAGAACTTCTGGGAGGATGCCCCGCGCCACACATTCTCCCTGCTGCAGGAGGTAATCGGACAACTGTAACACACCCAACGACTGCCAACAATGAAAAAGATACCGAGTTTCACTATAGACCACACGCGGCTGCTGCGCGGCATATATGTCTCACGGCGTGATGTCACCCCTGCGGGAGACGTCATCACCACATTTGACATCCGCATGACCGAGCCAAACCGCCAGCCGGCACTCTCTCCCGAAGCACTGCACGCTATGGAGCATCTCGCAGCGACATTCCTGCGCAACCATCCCACGTGGGCATCGCGGGTCATCTACTGGGGCCCGATGGGCTGCTGTACGGGCAACTACCTGCTGATGTCGGGCGAACTTACCCCACAGGACATCCTCCCGCTTATGCGCGAGACATTCGGGTTTGTCGCAAACTTTGAAGGAGATGTCCCCGGCGCGACACCCCGCGACTGCGGCAACTACTCGTTCATGGACCTTGCCGCCGCCCGACAGGCCGCACGCCGCTACCTTGACGAGGTGCTTGCCGACCCCTCCCCTGAAAACCTCAATTACCCCGCCTGACCCATTTCCCCGCCAAAGCTATGAAAGACATCCGCGCCATCCGGGGCCGACACTACCTGCAACGCCTCATCGACGAGGGGGAACACGAGCATCAGGACTTCAAATTTGCCATCTCCGATGCCCGCAAGATAGCACGCAGCATCTCGGCATTTGCCAACAACGCGGGCGGACGCCTGTTGGTCGGCGTGAAAGACAACGGCCGCATCGCCGGCGTACGCAACGAGGAGGACATCTACGTCATCGAACAGGCTGCCGAGATGTACTGCCGCCCCTCGCAGCATGTCGACTTCTCGGCCTACCGTGCCGAGGGGGATGCCGTGGTCGTCATCGCCACAATAACCGCCGCACCGCGCCGCCCGGTAATGTCACAAGAGCCCGACCTGACATGGAACGCTTACTACCGCGTGGCCGATGAGAACATCCTCGCCCCCGATATCATGGTCAAGGCATGGCGGCGTCGCCACAGCCTCTGCACGACGGCTCCACTCACTCTCGGCGAGCGCGAGCTGTCGCTACTGAGCCTCATCGACCGCCACGGTGCAGTCACCCTCCACGACTACATCACTACCTCCCACCTCAGCAGCCCCGCCGCCGAGCAGGTCATCACAGCTCTCTACTCCATGGGTATCATCGACTTCCGCTACCACGCCCGCACGTTCCATCTCGTCCGCTCCACAGCCGAGGATTGAAGATCCTAGCAAACCGGCTAATTGATTTTAATGAAGCACCCATAGGGTAAAGCCTAAAAAATACCCGATTTTAAGTATTTCATCCCTTGACATATGGCAGTAATTTTGCATACAGATAATTATACGAATATTGTGCCATGAATCACTGGCACCTCTCTCCCATACTTGGGTAAAGGTGGACGAGTAATCTATTTTATTCTTAACGCTATTGTTTTATACGCCGACGGGCAGCAGGTTTGCGAAAACCATGCCGCCCGTCACTTCTTCACATAAAATGTTAAAATACGTGTGAGATTTGCAATTTTCGGAAACGCTGTATAATTTTGTCATACCGTATTGTCACATTTGTTGCGTCAAAGGAATGTGCGGTGAGCGATAGGATGGCGTGGAGGAGAGTCCGACCACCCATGACAATGAGATAGCCTGATCGACAGCGCGACCTATCCACAAAAAGCACCCCCATCCCGCAGCAGATGCCTCCTGTCAGACAGTCATCGTAGGCCATTCCGTGACCGAGGATCAACATGATTGTAAAATTTTAGACCCTACTGTAACAAGTATCTAAACACTCCAAGCCCGGTAACGACACAAGCAGGCGACCCCTGCTCCCGGACGGCGCATAGTATGCGCCCGTGTCCCACTTGGTTTACATCATCAGACCTCACGGATATTCCTTTCACCTACGACACAGACATCCCCCTTGCCACTTTGATAATCGACAAGCCCACGCCGTGACGGCGTGAAAGCCAATTTCCGTGTTTGCCTGTCATGAGACCGCCGGACGGCCGCCGGGCACTCTCCCCCGATACCGTAGGGAACAATCCGCCACCATCGGCAACATCACAACCAATCCAATTTAATAAACACAATGAATCACAAACGATTATAAAAGATGCGAATGGATATTCTCAAGGAAATTCTGTTGCCCGGTCTCGCCGCCCTTGGAGGGATTCTTGCTACCGTGGCGTCGGTTTTGGGCATAGTAAGGAAACGGAAGCTTGACACGCTCGCCGAAGATCTTGCCAAATCGCGGGCGCGCACGAGAAGCCTGAGTAAAGAATTGATGCAGGTTTACATGAACGTAAACGAGCTGCTCGATATAGAAGAGAAACTTTCGTCGCAATTGGGAATGTCAAAGAAAAGCGTGAGGTCGGGACACAAGACAGACCGTCACATTCACCCCAAGCACGTATCCACCCGCATCGAAGAACTTAGGAACCAATTAAATAACCAATAGATTATGCAAAACATCATTAAAAAATTATCATTACTCTTGTTGGCGGGAATCTCTTTGTTCGCCTCGGAGATGTCTCATGCTGAAGACATTCCGGACTGTTATATCCGTCTTGCATCTAATCCACATACTTCGTCCTCGAGGTATTATGAGGGAACCACCTCAGACGGTATGATATTCGGCATATATTTGAATACTCCCGGCCATTACGGTGAAGGTTACCGTTTTGTTGGATTTAGGAATCCCGATGAAGTTCCGGAACGTGTCGTGATTCCCGAGAAAGTCCGCTTCATCCCCCAGTCGGGCGACGCTGAAGTAGCATCAATTAGCGTCGTCGAATACTCGTTCAGTAATTGCAAAAACCTAAAGGAGATTGTTCTCGACTGTTGTAATGACCTGAATTGTTTCAGTGAATGCGAGTCTCTTGAGAGCATAGTCTACAGAGGGGGGAGTGAGAGGATTACAGGTCGAATCATATCTTCTCCTTTGCTTAAAAGTATTAAGTTCGGTGAATACTCGGAATTTGATTGCGTCCGAGCTTTCGCAAGCTGCCCTTCATTAGAGAGGTTAGAGTTGATGGGGGGAGGACAAGTAAGGGATCTCTTCCTACCTGAATCCGATGTTTATGGTTGGTCCACTCAATATAGTTCCATATCTCCGGGAGACTGGGATTATAATGACAATAAGTACTATCGGGATTATTTTTCCGCTTCTTTTTATTGGTTCGGGAACATGGCGGAAAATGCGGAAATTGTTATTCCTTTCAAGTATCGTGCTCAATGTTATGAGGTTGATTATTATCATAATGGCCTTTACAAGATGGCCCGGAACATAAGGATAGCGGATCCGGAAAACACTTTAACCCTGGAATATAGCCTTAATTACGCAGGCGAACTCGTAAATAAAATCAATCTTGATGATGTGTTAAAGGTACGCTCAATCAAGCTCTCCGGCCCGATCAATGGGGTGGAGATGGCCATTATTAAAAAAATGAAGAATATTGAAACCATCGACCTTTCCGACACCAGGATTGTTGAGGGGGGATTGCCCGGTGACTGTCAGACGCAAGAAGGAGTATTTCAGAAAGATTATCTGGAAGGTCTCTATCCCAAAAGGGTTTTGATGCCTAAGGTATCGAGGATTGAAAGCCTTCCCGAATGGCCTCTTGAGGAGTTCCGAATACCCGAAGGTGTTGAAAGCATGGGAACAATAGAAGAATTGCACTTCCTTCAGGAATTGGAGATTCCCTCAAGCGTAACTGAAATCGGAGAGCTGTATCATTTATCGTCATTGAAACGCTTGGTGATACCTGACAATGTTAAATCTGTCGGCACAATCGGCGGGTGTCCCCAGTTAGAGGAATTGGTTTACGGAAAAGGGATTGAATCGGTTCCCGGACTGGGCAAAGATAATTTCTGCCGGAAGCTCAAGAAAGTCGTGATGAGCGAGAACGTGAAGGATATATCCGGTTTCCTGGGATATAATGCGTATGGTAATGATAGATATTGTCTTGACGACGTGTATCTTCCTGTAGCGAGGGCAATGCAGTATCCCGAGACCATCCACGGCACCAATCTTTATGTGCCCAAAGGTTTCCGCAATACCTATCTGCTCTGCGGTTGGAATGAAGGATTCTCGAACATCATAGAGATGGACGACTCGGGTATAGAGGACACAGAGGCGACGGAGCGTGGCATCGTACAGGTTGAAGGACGGGACATTGTTCCGGTCGGCTTTCAGGAAGGAACCCTCATGGCGGTTTATTCGCTGGACGGCGCGTCGATCTATTCGGGACTGACGCAGAGGATACAAGGATTATCCGCCGGCATCTACATAGTAACCGTCGGCAACGACTTCCGGGCCAAGGTGATAGTGCGCTGACGACCTTTATCCTTCCATATATCCCGAGGAGAGTGTGGCAAAACTTGGCAAATATGTGGAACGGCCCATCAATGTAGGGACATGTTGAGAAATTGGCAGTTCTGCGACAGCCTCACCACATCCTCACCCATAAGGTGGTGTTGCAAGTTTGCAACACCACCTTTTTCTAAATTCCACCCCAGTGCCCGATATTTCTGTGAAATATGGTTGCAGAATGGAGGAATATGATTATTTTTGCAACCGTATGTTATTTTGGCGGCATAGGTGTTTTTGTAAAGTGTTTTTGCCGCCGACTATTTTTATTAACAGGGATAAAGTGATTTACCTATCATGAAGACAAAAATTCTTCTTGCGGCGGCAGCTGTGACGCTGCTTGCCCCATCCGCTTCGATGTCCGAGATTGTACAGGCCGGCAGCGGAAGTTACACAACCGAGTTTCCAGGCACCGATGCGGCCGGACGCAACGGCTATCCGACCGCCTCACTGCTGTTGAGCGGACGCGCCGTCGGCAAGCCCGTGCCATCCAACGACTGGTGGTCAAAAAAACTCACACATGCCACTCCCGAGAATCTGTTCAACTACCCGCTTGGTCTACAGACCCCGGGCAACGGACTGGTGATACTGAAAAGCCCGACCGGCGGAGCTATTGCCGGCGACCGCCCTCTGACGGTGGGAGTCCGGGGCCTGTCATGTGACGCAGTGACCGTGTGCGACTATTCCGACTGGACTGTCACATTCGCATGGGATAACGGCTCGACACGCATGGAGGCCATCATACCCACAGGCTCGCCGATGGTCTACTTCACCAAGACAGGTTCCCAGCCCGTGTCGATAGACTGGGGCAACTGGGGCGACCTGAGCATCAACGGCAACATAGCGGTCATCACAGGCAGTTTCAACGGTGCATCCTATGCCCTGTATGCCCCCTCGGGAAGCACATGGGAACGCGAAGGCTCAGCTCTCGTCTCAGACCTCGGAGGCAAAGACTATTGGTCTGTAGCACTCCTGCCCTCCTCCAACAACGCCTCCGCCCAGGCTGCGGAATGGCAACAGCACGCGTTTACATTCCCTGCCGACACCCGCGCGACATGGGTGTATGACGAGAAGACCGGACGCGTCACCACAACCTACACCGTAACTCCCGATGTCAAAGAGGGGAACGGCACATGCCTGTTCGGGCTTCTTCCCCACCAATGGGCACACCTCAAGGGCAACCCGTCACTGGAGGCAGCGACATACGAGACGGTGCGCGGCACAATGCGCATGCTCGGAGCCAACAGTTTCTCCACCGAGTTGACCTTCCACGGCATACTCCCCACACTGCCCCAAGTGACTTCCGAGGCGAGCGGATACTCATCGGCAGAGCTTGACCGCCTCATCAAGGAGACCCTCGATAACGACGGACTGGACCCGTGGACCGACAGCTACAACGACGGACAGCTACTCAACCGCCTCGTGCAGACAGGACGCATAGCCCGCGAGAAGGGCAACACGACCGCGTTAAACACTGCAATAGCAAAAGTGAAATCGCAGATTGAGAACTGGCTCACCTATACTCCCGGAGAGAAAGCCTTCTTGTTCTACTACTACAAGCCGTGGGGCACAATGTTAGGATATCCTGCAGGTCACGGGCAGGACACCAATATCAACGACCACCATTTCCACTGGGGATACATAATCCATGCAGCAGCATGGCTGGCCCAGAACGATCCGGCATGGGGACAGAAATGGAAGCCCATGGTGGAACTGCTCATCCGTGATGCCGCATCGACCGACCGCAACGACCCGCTGTTCCCCTACCAGCGTTCATTCAGCCCCTACTCGGGTCACTGCTGGGCCAACGGCACGGCATCAATCGGCATAGGCAACGACCAGGAATCGACATCAGAATCCATGCAGTTCCACTCCTCGCTCATCCACTGGGGAGAGGTGACAGGCAACAAGGCCATCCGCGACCTCGGCATATACATGTATGTCACCGAGCAGTCGGCAGTAGAGGAATACTGGTTTGACATCCACGACCGCAACCTGCCTGCGGGATACAAGCAGAAAGGCAAGTTTGTAGTGTCGCGCGTATTCACCAATGCCTACGACTCCAACAATTTCTGGGGTGCAGGACCCGAAGGCTCCTACGGCATACAGCTCTACCCCATCCACGGCGGCTCGTTCTATCTCGTCGACAATCCCGAGTGGTCGGCACGGTTCTGGCGTGCATTCGAGACCGACACCGACGTGCTGCGCAACGTGGAGAACGCCAACATATGGTACGACACCCTGTGGCAGTTCCTCGCCATGATGGATGCCAACCGCGCCATCTCGCTCTACAACGCCTACCCGCAGCGCGGGCTTAAATTCGGCATCTCAGCTGCTCAGACCTACCAATGGCTCCACTCCATGGCCGAATTGGGACAGCCCGACCGCACCATAACCGCCGACTACCCCATCGCCGCCGCATTTGAGAAAAACGGCAAGATGACCTATGTAGCCCACAACTACTCATCGTCGCCACGCACAGTGACATTCTCCGACGGCGGCACACTGGAAGTCCCCGCCAACTCCATGGCTACATCGGAAGGCATATCCAGCCGTCCTATCGACCCGATTGACCCCATAGATCCTATCGACCCGGTTGACCCCGACCCCTCGGGCTATTGCACCTACACCTCATCCGAGGCCACCGACGGCAGCTTTGCCGGGCCATACACCCTTTCCTACCGCACTGACGGCGACAAGGTGGAGATTACAGCTAAGTTTGACGGCGACTATGTAGGCCTCGCCGTGGCATATATCTTCAATGAGACCCAGGGCTTTGCAGAGCTGCCGATGTCGGCCGACGGCGATGCCACATTCAAGGGAGCAATCTCCGGCGTATCAGCAGGACAGGAGGTAAAATTCCGCATCAAGATAGCCTATGCCGGCGGTCTCGGCGTCACCAACCAGGTGACCTACAAAGTCGGCACAATCTGCGACATCACGGGACTTGACACCCTCCCCGCCGATGCCGTGAACATCTGGCCGACTCCTGTGCGCGACATCCTCAACATTACCGTCAACGCACCCTCAGCCCATACCTACGTGTGGGACGCATCTGGGGCACTCGTCCATGAGGCCGACATCGCCACCCGCGCGGCTATCGACGCCTCTGCCTGGGCACGCGGCATCTACTTCATCCGCATCGAGACCCCGCAAGGCATCCACGTCTCCAAAGTCGTGAAGCAATAACGCCCGACCGGCCACATACCATCAACGCCCGACAACGATTTCATCGTGTCGGGCGTTGTAATTTCAAGGACAATCGCTATATTTGCAGATATCCTCAACTCAAAGAGTCCATGAAACTGATTGAACTAAATATCAAGCGCATCATAGAGCTATGTCGGCTCCATAGGGTAAAAACGTTGTCGGTATTCGGGTCAATACTTACCGAGCGGTTTAATGACAATAGCGATGTGGACTTGCTTGTCAACTTCGACACGACCAATCATGAAGAATGGGACTATGTGTCCAATTATTTCAATTTCCAAGATGCATTAGAGGCACTTTTTGGACGCAAAGTAGACCTCATAGAGGAAAAGGGCTTGAGGAATAAATATTTTATTGACGAGGTCAACCGCACAAAACAATTGGTATATGCCCGATAAATATATAATTGTCTATCTTCAAGACATCCTCGATGCAATAAATGACATTGAAAGCTGCTTTCAAGAAGTTCCAAGGCGATACGACATTTTTGAAAACAGCATTGCCCTAAGATGCGTGGTGGAACGGAAAACCGAAATTATGGGTGAAGCACTAAACCGGATACGGAAAATCGACCCTGCATTCAATATTCCCAATCTAAGGGCTATTATAGATACACGCAATAGAATCATTCATGCCTATGACAGTGTCCAGCCCGAATTTTTATGGGGATTGGTAATCCGGCATATTCCTGCACTTAAAATTGATATCCAAAAGATATTGACAGAATATGCAGAACATTAGGCGGAGTTTTCATGTTTCATTGATAGGAATCTAAAGTTTCAACGAATCATGAACTCAAAAGGAAATATTCTCACAAGCACGCTGCTCCTGTTTGTCGGCGTGGCATTGATAGCCCTCTACAACCGCGTGGAGCTATTCTCATGGATTGTAATAGCGATAGGCATACTCTTTATTCTGCCGAGCCTCTACAACCTCATCGTACTCATCATAAGCAAGCGCGACAAGGAACGCACGGCACGCACCCCCGGGATAGTGTCGAGCATCGGCGGCCTGTGCCTCGGCATCTGTATGCTCGTCGATCCCGCCATATTTGTCGGCATCCTCGTCTACCTGTTTGCCGCGCTGCTCGTTGTCGGCGGCATCAGCCAGATTGCCCTCATCGCCTATGGCACGGCACCGCTGCGTGCCCCATGGTGGATGTATATCGTCCCTGTGATAATCACGGGCTTGGGCGTGTGGATGCTCTGCTCCAACATCATCGCCATACAGTCGACCGTGGTGCTAATCACAGGCATAGCCTTTGTCATCACGGCCATAAACTCGATATTGGTCTATGTCGGCGCCCGCTCGGTCACCAACAGTCACACCGACATCACTATACAATCCTAAAATTTCAACCCGTTGATGTGTCAAAATTAGGTGCACGGAATTTATCCTCTCCGAGGAAAAGCTTTTAGCTTGATTTTGTTGCCCCACACAACGCAGAAGCGAGGAAATCTGACGATTTGCCTCGCTTTTTACTTAGTGTGGGGTTAACTTAAATCAAAGTCTTCGACTTATCTTTGGCCCTGGTGCAATTTTGACACGGCCCCATTACTGTGGAGTCTACAGGCCGAAACGCTTCCTGACGTACTCGACCACAATGTCGGCGATGTCGTCCATCGGGAGAAGCGACGAATTGAATGTCAGGTCATAGCTCGCGGCGTCACCCCAGGTCTTGTCGGTGTAGAAGTTGTAGTAGTTGGCACGCAACTTGTTTACCTTCTCGGCCATGGCTCGTGCCTGCTCGGCAGTAGGCTTGTCGCCGCGCTTCATTATTCGCGCCACACGGTCCTCCATCGAGGCGTGGACAAAAAGGTTGACACAGCGGGGATGATTCCTCAACACATAGTCGGCACTGCGCCCGACTATCACGCATGAATCCTTGGCGGCAAGCGATGTTATGAAATCACTCTGTGCCTTGTAGATGCTATCGTCGGATATGGAAGTGGAGCCGGAGTAGCACGGCACGGGATTGTAGCCGAAACTGAACGAGAACAGCCCGCTGAGGAACGACGGGGCTTTCTCATCGGCTCGCTCAAAGAACTCGGCATTGACACCGGATTGGCGTGCCGCCTCGGCCAACAGCTTCTTGTCATAGAATCCTATACCGAGTTTTGACGCGAGCAGACGCCCGAGTTCGCGGCCTCCGCTGCCAAATTGCCGTCCTATCGTTATGACAAAATTCCTGTCGTTGGCTTTCCCTTCCATAAACATGAGATTTTGGAGGACTACTTCTTGCGGCGACGCACCGAGCGGGCGGCGTTGCTACTGCTGCTCTCCTTGATTTTTGACTCCTTGACCTGCGACTTCTTTGGCTTACTTTTCTTTGTAGCACGCTTGGTCGAGCGGCCGCTGCTCTTCTTGACGGCCGCCTCGTCGCGCGACGCTATCATCGTGGAGTCGCCGGCGGCAAGTGCCTCGGCCTGCTCGCGCGCCTCACGTGCCGCGATAATCTCCTCGCGGGTGGGCACCCACATCTTCTTCTCAAACGTAGTCAGACGCGTCTGTATGCTGTCCTGTGCCCGCTTGCGGTCATCGGGGTCGGGATAGAGCTGCATCATCGACTTGTTACGCAGATTGCGTGTCTTGTAGATATCCCCCTCGTACATGGCGAGCTGGAAGAAGTCGTCATAGGTGTACTTGGCGAGGTTGTTGTCGTCATCGACAAATATATATTGCTGGGCGAGATAGGGACGCAGGGCGTCAAACTTGATCCAGAACATCGGGTATTTCACCGCCTCGCCGCCAAAGTCGCCCGAGCGGTGAAGCACGGGGCATATCGCCTCGACGCGGGTCTTCATGCGGTTGCTGCGCGAGTCCATCTCCCAGCGTTCAAGAATGTAGTAGCTCAACACCTCATTGGCGGGCACGTCGCTCTCCTCTATGGTGAACTTGGGATTTTTCTCGGTCGAGCCTTTGGCATCGGTGTAAAGCACGTGGAAACGGTCGAGCATGTCGCGCACCTTTATGCGGTATTCGTCGGTGAACACCTCGCGACCGTCGAGATACTCGTAAGCCGGCACCTCATTGTTGGCAAGCAGGCGCATGATGATGCGGAACAGGCTCAATCCCCCCTCGGTAGGCTCCTCGGGAAAATAGAGCGGGGCATTTTTCACATCGTTGAGGTCAAGCTCGCGGTAGATGACACGCATCCACGACAGGTCGGCGTCGCTCTTGGGCGACTCCTCGTAGAACTGCTGCATACGCTGCGTCACACCCGCCTCCGACTGCTTGGACTTGTTGCGGTCATCGGCCCCACGGCGACGCACGACGCTGCTCGACGAGGAATCCTGGGCCATCGCCGACATCATCGTGCCTCCGGCCACAAGTGCCAACAGAATATATCTTCTCAATGATTTCATATATCGTTATATTTCCTTTTTATCAATATCTATCAAACTGTGAACTTTGCACTTTGAATTGTGGACTGTGAACGTCAGTTCACGATGACTTCCATCGCCGGCAACTCGCGCTCGATGCCGTCGGGACCCACAGCCTTGACGCGGGTGATGTAGAACCGCTTGCCGCGCGACAGGCGTCGGAACGAGTCCTTCTGACGCTGGGAGAAATTAGGTCCGTTGGAAACCTCGGGGATGGCGTTGCCCATCGAGTCAAAGAACGTGGTCTCGAAACTCAACACGTGATACTTCACGTTGAGCAAGTCATCGTCAATCGCAGCCTCGATACCCGGTGCAGCGAGCAACAGGGTCTTGGCAAACGGCTTCTGCCCCTTGTAACGCTCGGGATTGCCCTTGGCGTCATTGTAGGCGATGTAGGGAGTCGGGTCGGGCAACTTGCGCACGCGGAATGAGGTCGTAGCGACCGTCTGCGGGCGACCGTCTACATTGGCGGTCACCGTCACGACAGCCTCCGAGCCTACCTTTGTAGGATGAGCAAGCCATGTGTCGCCGTTGCGGGTGAGCGTGCCGTTGGTCATAGTCGCGCTGACACCCGACATCGGGACGCCCGGCACAGAGATGCTCAACGGATTGTCGATACCGGCATAAAGCACATTCATCATCGTGGCGCTCACGGTGGCGGTAGGCTCGATGACAGTGTAGCTCGACGAGAAGTCGTGGCGCGTCACCGTCCCGTCGCCGTGGGGCACCTCAAGATACCCCTTGTAGTCAAACGTACCGGTCTGCCCCGTCACAAGCTCATACAGCCCGTGCTCGTTGGCGAGCTGCTTGCCGTTCACATAGATGAGCGGACGCTGGGTGGTGTCGATGGCGGCAAGCACGATGTTTGCCGAGTATTTGCTGCCGCGCATCACGTTGCGCGACTGCGGTATCACAAACGCGTTCAGCTGGTTGACACGCACGTCGCCAAGGTCTACATTGGTCAGCAGCGTGGTGAGGGCCTCACCTTCGGCATATCGCACGTCGTTCTGCAACTTGGTGAGCAGCGTCACGGCAGCCACAACAGGCATGTTGTCAAACATAGACTCCTCCCATGTGGACTTGCCGATAGTGCCCTTCTTGTGCTGCGGGGTGGTGGAGAGCGCCTTTGATATGATGGCGCGCTTCACCGAGTCAGTCATTATGGCGTTGACATATTCACGATATTGTTCGACATTTTGACGCAGACGGCGACCGTTGGCGTTTCCCGGCGCAAGCATCACCACTCCGGCGGCCTCAAGGTCATCCTTATGGAGGATATCGTCGGGGTTGCCATCCGAGCCGTCAGCCTTGATGACTATCGCGGTCTTCAGGGAGTCGATAAGGTTGTACAGCCCGTCGGTGACACGGCGCACCTCGACGGCCTTGTCATACCACACGCCCCCCTTCTCGGGGTTCTGCTCCTTAAACGCCTCAAGCCTGGCAAACAGGGCCTCGTTGCGCTGCGACACGTTGTCGTTGGAGCGCGACAGGCCGTCCTCAACCTGCGTGAAGCCGTTGAGCACGTCGCTTGACACGTTGAGGGCCAGCATTGCCGTCAGGACGATATACATGAGGTTTATCATCTTCTGACGCGGTGTGAGCCTTGTACTGTTAGATCCCATTTAGTTCAATTTTAATGCATAATTCGTTTTTCAATGCATAATTCTTAATGCATAATGCATAATTAATAGATTCGTCTATAGCTCATTATGCATTGTGCATTGTGCATTATGCATTATGAATTATCGGAAGGTGTTTCAGGCATCGGGGGGACTACAGGACGGTACATGTTGACTGTCATGGCCGTTATCATCTTCTCGTAGACAGAGTTGAGCTGCTGCATGTAGCGCGCCATCTTCTCAGTCTCCTCACAGTAGCGTGCGCTCTGTGCCGACGACTTCTCGTACATGTCGCGTATATCCTTTATGCCACGGTTGACGCGGTCGATGGAGTCGAGCTGCGACGACACGCTCTTGAGCTGTATCTCGTAGATAGTGTTCAGGCCGCCGATGTTGCGGTTGAGGTCCTGCATCTGCTCCACATATCCGCTTGAGCTGCGGGTGATGTTCTCCGAGTTTTCGGTGATGGCACGGTATGACTCAAGCAGCACGTCCGACACCTTGTTGAGAGCCTGAGTGGTGTCGCGCAGGTGCTGCATCTCCTCCGAGATAGCGGCCATCTCCGACAGATATTGCTGGGTGGCGGTCGTCAACTCGGCCATGCGCGAGAGCTGGTCGCTCGCGGCGGCCATCTTGGCGATGCTCTCCGACAGCGACAGGGTGTCGGCCTCGCTGAGGTTGATGCCTTGCGGGATGCCGGCGGCATGGCGAGCCTGCTCGCCGCTGACAGCGTGTCCTCCGGCAGCAGAGCCTGTGCCACCGCCAATCACGATGCCGCCACCGCCGTTGAAGTCGGGACGGTCCTCGGGGTCCTTGGACGACAGGACGGGGAACACCTCCTCCCAGTTGTAGGACTTGGGGGGACGGTCAAAGGCGGTGAGGATAAACATCAGCACCTCCGTGCCCATACCGATGGAGAGCAGCATGTTGCCGCCGGGGAGGTGAAGTATCTTGAACAGCGCACCCCAGATGACGATGGCGGCGCCTATACTGTAGGCGAAGTTGAAGAAGCGTTGCCCGTTCTCGCCCGAGAGAAAACGCTCGATGCTGTTTTTATATCTTTTGATTTTTCCCATTGCAGTGTCTTAATGGTCGGTTGATATATTGTCTGAGTGATTGCTGTGTTACTTTTTCTTGCCTCCCGTGCCGCGTGCAAACCCTATCTGGGTGCGCACACAACGGAATCCGATGTAGGAACGTTGCTCGTTCTGATACTCCCACATGCGTATGTCGCTGCGTATGTTGTGGGCGACATCCTTCCACGAGCCGCCGCGCACAATCTTACGCTTCATGCGGTAGGGGTCCTCCTTGGCCGCGTTGTAGCGGTATTCGGGATTGAGGTCGTTGGTGAGCTTACCGACGCTCTCGGTGTAGGCCGTCGAGGTCCACTCGCTGACATTACCCGCCATATCGTACAGTCCGAAGTCGTTAGGCGAATAGGTGCCCACGCGCGATGTTATTATGTGGCCGTCGCGCACATAGTTGCCCTCGGCCGGCTTGAAGTTGGCATAGAAGCACCCCTTGTCCTCGCTCAGAGGCAGGTCACCCTCCCAGGGATACTTGTTCTCCTTGACGCCGGCACGGGCCGCATACTCCCACTCGGCCTCGGTCGGGAGGCGGTAAGGCTCCACGTAGACACCCTCCTTGCCGAGCGAGCGACGCAGATAATCGGTGCGCCAGTTGGCAAAGGCGTTGGCCTGGTCCCAGCTGACACCGACAACTGGATAGTCGCTGTAGCCGCCGTGGGAGAAGTACATGCGCACGTAAGGCTCATTATATGCGTTCTCGAAGTCGTTGATCCACGCCGTCGTGTCGGGGTAGACGTTGACTATGTAGGTGTTGAGGAAGTCGTAGTCGCCCGTGAGGCCACGTGTGATGGTCTCGCGGATTATCTCCCCCTCGTCGTTGATGTAGGCGGTATCCTTGGAGATGACAGGAATATCTGTGGGCACGGGGCGATCGGTATTGTACTCGCGACGTGCGGGATTGAGACGGTTTTTGCGCTTGGCGGCCTCGGTGTGGTTGAATATCTCGTAGCGGTAATTCAGCTGCTCGGGGTCAAGCTCTCGTGCGCCCGTGATGGGATTGGTGCGGTATACACTCTCGATGGCGCGAGCCTCGTCCTCGTTGGGGTTGCGCCAGGGTATCGCCTTGTTCCAGTTGAGATACGGTTTCACGGGATTACCCTCGCGGTCCTCCTCTATCTTGAAGTCCTCGTTGCCTCCGTAGGCAGGGTCGGCAAGACGCTCGCGGATAATGGAATCACGCACCCAGAAAACAAACTGCTTGTATTTTGAGTTGGTTATCTCCGTCTCGTCCATCCAGAATCCGTCGACCGACACGCCACGGGCATCGGCACGCAGGTTCCAGAGGCTGTCGGCCTCCTGCGGGCCGACCTCCATAGAGCCACGGCTCACGAGCACCATGCCATAGGGAGTAGGCTCGGCCCACGATGTGCCGCCGACGCCGGTGACCTCGCCGCCGGCACCGCCACCCTTGCTCGACATGGCGCACGATGATATCATCGCCGCCGCAAAGATTGGGAGAATATAAGTTGCTGTTTTTTTCATAATTACATTATGCGTATGCTCTTGTGTTTGTTTTTGTTTTTTTCCGAGAAGTCCAGCTTGAGACTGTACCCGGCAAATATTTCATGGCTCCCGCTGCTTGCCTTTGAGATGGCCGAGAGCGGATAATCATAGCTGTAGCCGAGGAAAAATCCCTTGAATTCGGCGCTCAACATTGCCGAAACGGCATCATTGAGACGGTAGCCGACACCTGCCGTGAGAAACTTGTTGTACCTCACACGGCCGGTAATCTCGGCCTGGGTGAACGTGAAGTCGCTCTTGACAAGCACCGATGGCTGTATCTCAAATAACGTGTTTTTTATCGGAATATTGCTGCCTCCCATAAAATATAGCACGCGCCCGGCCTTGAACTCATAGTTCTTGGCCTCGGAGCCGTCGGTGCTCATCGTTATGGTGGGGGATGTCAGGTGTGTGGCCGATATACCCGCCCAAAACCAGCGGTGGGTGTAGAACACGCCGGCGGCGATGTCAAACGCCGTGCCGCGTATGTCGGTCGTCGGGATAGCGTCATCGCTCCCCTGATGGTAGTCGTCATCGTCAGGCAACACAACCTCGCTCCCCTTGAACGACTCGTCGATAAGCCCCAGCTGCACACCGATAGTAAGCTGCCCTTTCCACAGTTTCAGCTTGTAGCCGGCCTGCACGCCCGCGCTCATGTTCTTGTAGAGGCCCATGCTCTCCTGCTGCAGCACGAGACCGAGGCCAAAACGCTTGTTGAACAGCTTCAGCGGCATGTCGCCCGTGATAAGGAACGTTTTGGGGGCCTTGGGGATGCCTATCCATTGCAGGCGGCTGCCGGCGCGGATGCGCAGGTAGTCGTTGTTGCCTATAGCCGAGGGATTATAATAGTTGGGCACCTCAAAATACTGGGTGAACTGCGCGTCGACCTGTGCCCGCAACGTCGCGGGCATGACGACAGCTACCGCCGCGAGCAGGATGGCTATGATATGTCGTGGGGATAAACTCATGATACGGGGCTATTCAAAGTAGAACGATAAGACGACCATTTGGGTGGTAGCCTTCTTGACCGACTGGGTGAATTTCAGTTTTCCCGGATCGTCCACGAGGTCGGGACGGTCATGCTGTATGACATCGGTAAGCCCGAAACAGAACTTTATCTCGGGGATAAGCTTAAAAAACGGCATGTAGAAGTCACATCCGAGACCCACCGTGAGATATAGGTCGGAGGTTTTGACCTTGAAGAAGTCGCTGCGCTTCTTGGAGACATCTATCGTCGGCATCACGCCTCCCACGAGATAAGGGCGGCAGTTATGGTAACGCATGGCGGCAAACTTCAGGTCGAGCGGCAGCACGATAAGGTTTGACTTGATATTCTGCGACTCCTCGCCGCCGTTGGTGGTGTCCTTCATCTTTATCGGCCGGTTGCCGAAGTACATCCCCGGCGTGAAGCGCACGCTGAAATAGTCGTTGAGCCGCAGGCTCACAAGCCCGTTGACGCAAAATCCCGGGGAAAATGAGGGCTGTTCGACAAACCATGTCTCGCCATTCTCGGTGACATACCCGTTGTTGGTAAACTGCATGTCCTGTGTGTGCACCCCGATTGAAAACCCGAGATGCCAGCGGCGCATGTCGGCATACGGGCGGTTGAGCACCTTGTCGTTGCGCTGGGCTGCCGCGCCCAACGCCGAGACAAGCGCCACGCCCATCACAAGGATTAGAGTTGTCAGCCGTCGTAGGTTCATCACATTCTTAACGCTCCCCCGCCCCGATTATTGCATTACGGCGCTCCCATTTTTGCCAACGGATACCATCCTAACATCGTTGAGTCATGAAACAGAACCATAAAAGGACTCGTCTCCTGCGAAGCCATCACCCAGCTGCCCACAAAAGTCAACTGCTAATAAGGTTTGATATGGCGTAGAGAGGACATATCTCCACCTTTCGTATTGCGTTAGAGTCTTCAGGATCTATGTATTCAAATCGACCGAAGTTTTCAAGCGAACACCTGACAGCCGAGACGAGTTCTTTCTCCCGCATGAATATCCAAAGGCTTTTCATTCCGCCTCTCATTCCTGCCTTTACCTCTACAGGAAGTACGCCTCCATCTCTTGCCTCTATATAATCAATCTCAGCCTGTGAGTTTTTTGCAAGACGTACCCAATAATACAAATCATGCCGCAGATTGGGGGTCTTGTACCTCAAAAGTTCAAGCCCCGCAACCATTTCCGCCAAAGGGCCTTTGTTGACAAGGGCGGCTGTATCCTCAGTAAGAATATCGCTTGTCAACCTTGAAACATCCACGGAAGACATATTCAACAGACGCAGCAGAAGTCCTGAATCAAGAATCATCATCTTACGATAACCAAAATCAGACTCACTTCCCAACGGAAGGCCATTGGCATCAGTCCTGACTGTTTGGATGCAGATTCCGGCAAGCAGAAGCATTTCAAGAGCCTTCTTGACCTCCTCAGCCCTGTAACCGCCCCCCACTTCCGCATAGGAGAATTTTTTTGTCACCTGAGATGCAACACTCCTCAACGTAAGCCGCAGAAGGATGGGATCTACTTTCTTCCGATATTTAGGGAAATCGTCCTCATAGCCGCTTATTATGTCATCCTGCACTTCCTGGCATTGCAGGTAGTCATGGGTTTCCACCCATTTTCCCACGACCTCGGGCATACCTCCCACAAGGAAATATGACCTGACCAATGCTATCAGTTTGTTATGGAGGGGCTCCGGTAATGGCCGGTCGGGGGATGCCTTACGTTTATAATCAAGCATTAGAGTTTCGCCATTTGCTTCAAGATACTCATCAAAGGTCATAGCATACATATACATGCTGTGAATCCGTCCGACCCCGAATGTCGGCAGTTCGGCGAGGGCAAATTCGAGCAAAGACCCCGCAGCAATGACATGCAGACCGGGCATATCCTCTTTGAAAAATCTCAGGGACATAATGGCTTCCTGGCATTCCTGAATCTCATCAAAAAACAGGAGTGTCTTTCCGGGTATTATAGGCATCGCACACATTGCGGATATTTCAGATACAATTCTGGTGACTAAAAGATCACGCTTAAATATTTTCTTGTATTCAGGCTGTCTCTCAAAGTTAATCTCTACAAAATTGTCAAATGTTTCCCCAAGATGACGAACCGCCGTGGATTTGCCTACTTGTCTGGCCCCACGCAACAACATCGGTTTGTGGTCTTTCTTCTTAGCCCACTGTTCAAGATATCCGTCTATAATCCTCTTAAAATACATAATAAAGTCTCGCTTTATGATTATGGGTATAAAGATACGCAAAACGGTCATAATGACAAAGACTTATCCACAATTTATGTAAAAATCCAAACAATTAAATCAGCAGTTTTTGTAAAAATCCAAACAATTAAATCAGCAGTTTTTGTAAAAATCCAAACACAAGCGGTCATAAAAGCCGATGGGGGGTTGGCATCGATGCCAATCTCCCCATCGGAAATCGTATAACTGCCGCGCTATTTGGCGGGGGTGTCGGTCTTTTTGGGTGCCTTTTCCTTGGCGGGGGACTTGCGGGGACGGCCAGCCTTGGCCTTGGGCTTTGATTCGGGCTTTGGCTCGGCGGAGGCGGCGGGAGCGGCGGGAGCAGCAGGGGCCCGGTCGCCGGCGGCCTTGGCTGCGGCAGCTTCGGCCTGGGCGCGGGCTACCTCGTTGGGGTCGAGACGCTCGATGTTGTTGCGCATGGATGACAGCTCCTTATTGAGCATCTCTATCTCGTTGCCTTGATTGCGGATGGTGGTCAGCAGGGCATTAAGCTCCTCGTTCTCAATCGACAGCGGATATTGCTCCTCGACGCGCACGATGAAGTCGGCAAGGACATTCATGTAGTTGGTGAACGCCTGAAACGGGGTCTCATAGGGGCTGAAGTGGGAGTGCACCGCGCCGTCGGCCTTGCGCTTGGTCGACATGTAGAACAGGTGGTCGCTCGCCTGGAGGTAGTACCAGTCCTGCTTCAGTCGACGGTCCTCACATAGGCGCACGCGCTCGGCCACGGAGTAGAGTTTGTTGAACGCCTCGTTCTGGAGTTTGTTGCCGAGCCATGCCGAGGTGTCGCGAGCCTCGTCAGCCCACGATATTGGGTGGAGTATCGACAGTTCGCCGACTGCCTTGAGTTTGGTGACTGCCTCGGTCGGGGTCATGAAGTCGATGCCCCGCTCGGCGGCAAAGCGCGGGAGGGCCTCAAGGAACTGGAATATGCCGGTCTCGCGGGTCTGCAGCTCACCGAATGTCTCAAGGTTCATAAACAGGTTGACAATCTGCTCCTCGGGGGGAGTATTGGCAATCCAGTCGATGTACTTGTCGGCGGTCAGCGGATAGGCGTCCCACTCGGTGTTGGAGAACCGGAAGGATATATCGTCGCTCAGCTTGGAGTTCTTCAACAGCAGCTTGAGTTTGGGAGCGGATGCCGCGCTGTAGATATAGTTGGGCGACTTCCACCCGAGAATATGTTTCGCGCCCTCGGTGATGACACCCTTGTAGCCCATCGAGGCGATGACGGGAGCCATCTCGTCACAATAGATAAGCTCGGTGTTGCGCAACACCTTGGGTTTCTGGCCGAAAAGCTCGTATATTTTCTCATCGTGCACCTTCACCTGGTTGATGAACTCGTCCGCGTCGATGAGCGACGAGAGGGAATGGGCATAGGTCTCGGCAAGGAACTCCACCTTGCCCGTGTCGGCGAGCTTCTTGAGCAGGTCGACAAACTCGGGGACATACTGCTCACACTGCTCCAGGGCGACGCCGGTGATGGAGATGGCGCAACGGAAACGCCCGTTGCTCTGCTCTATCATGCGCAGCAGGCTCTCAGCGGCAGGGATATAGCTTCGGTGGGCTATGCGGGTGATGATGTCGTCGTTGGCAAAGTCGTCATAATAATAGTGGTCGTTGCCGATATCAAAGAAACGGTATCTCTTGAGGCGGAACGGCTGGTGTATCTGGAAATAAAAACAGATTGCTTTCATCGGTATGTTATGCTAAAATCGGGTTGATGTGATTATTAACTTATGAATGTGCTCAGTCGCGGCCAAGCACCTTTTTATAAATGTCTATGACCTTGCGTCCGGCCTTGTCCCAGGTGATGCGGTTCACCTCGTCGAGGCCGTCCTGCCGCAGCTGCTCGTACATCGCCGGGTAGGTGACAATCGAATAGATGGCATCGGCCATGGCGTCGATGTCCCAGTAGTCGGTCTTTATCACGTTGTCAAGTATCTCGGCACATCCGCTCTGCTTGGAGATGATGGAGGGCACGCCCATCTGCATCGCCTCAAGCGGGGAGATGCCAAACGGTTCGGAGACCGATGGCATGATGTAGACGTCGGACGCCTTGAGCATCTCGTAAACCTGACGCCCCTTCTGGAATCCGGGGAAATGGAAACGGTCGGCGATGCCGCGCTCGGCGGCGAGGGTAATCATCTTGTCCATCATGTCGCCGCTGCCCGCCATGACAAAGCGCACGTTGTGGTTGTTTTTCAACACTTTTGCAGCCGCCTCGACAAAGTATTCCGGGCCTTTCTGCATCGTGATGCGGCCGAGGAATGTGACAATTTTCTCCTTTGGACGTTGCACCTCGACATTGAGCAGCTCGGGGCTGAGCGGCTCGACGGCATTGTGGACGGTAGTCACCTTGGAGGGGTCAATGCCATACTTCTCGATGACAGTCTGCCGGGTGAGGTTGGAGACGGTGATTATATGGTCGGCGTTGTTCATGCCGTCAAGCTCGATGCCGAAGACGGTGGGGTTGACATTGCCGCGCGAGCGGTCAAAGTCGGTGGCATGTACATGTATCACCAACGGCTTGCCCGTAACCTGCTTGGCATGGATGCCGGCGGGATAGGTCAGCCAGTCGTGGGAGTGGATGATGTCAAACTCCTCCGTGCGGGCTATCACACCGGCGCATATCGAGTAGTTGTTGATTTCTTCCAACAGGTTGTCGGGATAGCGGCCAGAGAACTCAATGCAGCCAAGGTCGTTGGTCATCATATAGTTGAAGTCGGCATATATGTGGTCGCGCAGACGGAAATACTCGTCGGGGGACATCACGTTGCCGATGCGGCTCTCTACATACTCGCGGCTGACGTCGCGCCAGCAGATGGGGGTCTGGGATGCACCGATAATCTTGGCAAACCCTTTCTCCTCGTCGCCGTAAGGCTTGGGTATGACAAAGGTTATATCCATGTCGCCATTCTCCCACATTCCCTTTGTGAGGCCGTAGCTGGCGGTGCCGAGGCCGCCAAGGATATGGGGCGGGAACTCCCACCCGAACATTAATGCTTTCATGGCTCGTGGGTTAGATGTTAAACTTCTTGAGGGTACGTATGGTGCGGAGCACTTCGGCCACATTGACGGCCTGGGAGATAGCCCCGCGCCCGGTAAACGGCGGGTTGCCGTCATAGAGCTGCGACAGGGAGCCGATGCACCCCTGCGACATCTCGTCCTCAAACCCTATGAGCATCCTGTCGATATAGGAGACACCGCTCATGCCGAACACACGGATGTAGGCGTCGGCATAGAAGCCCATCAGCCACGGGCGCGCCGGACCGTTGAAGTAGGCCTTCTCGCGCTCCTCGGGAGAGCCGACATAGAACGGGCTGTAGCCGTAGCTCTTGGGCGAGAGCGTGCGCAGGCCCTTGGGGGTAAGCAGTTCGCGTGTCACAACATCAAGCACCGACTTGCGCTGGCGACGGTCGAGCGGCGAATAGTCGAGACCGATGGCTATCGCCATGTTGGGACGCACCGACGGCTCGGCATACGTGCCGTTGACATAATCATACAGATAGCCGTAGTCGTTGAGGAACGTGTCGATGAACGCCTGACGGCAACGGTCGGCCAACTGCTGCCAACGCTCGCGTGCCGAGGCATACTCGTCCATCCCTTCGGTGAGAGCGATGGCAAACATAAGCGCATTGTACCACAACGCGTTAAACTCGACAAGATAGCCCGTACGCGGTATCAGCGGACGCCCATTGAGCATCGAGTTCATCCACGACACGGGATTTCCGGTGCCGATGGTCGCCACAAGCCCGTTGTCGTCGACGCCGAGGTTGGAATGGCCCCCGTCGGCGATATAGTCGATGATGCGCCCCACTATACCGGCATACCGCCGTGCAGTCTCCTCATTGCCATAATTCTTGGCATACTGCTGCACTGCCCACACAGCCCACAGGGGCACGTCGGGAAGGTCTATCCCGTCGATACGGGAGTCGGTCTCCTCATCGTCCATATATCGGCCGAGGGCATCGGCGGCGGTGGCAAATATGCGTTCAAAATCCTCGCGATGGTGTATGGCGAGCGTTGTGCCGGGCAATGCGATGAATGTCTCGCGGGCATTGACCGAGGTCCAGGGATAGCTCGCTATTATATACTCCTTGTCGCCGTCCATAAGGTAGAACTGCTTGGCGGCGTTCTTCAGACAGTTGTAGAAGCTCGTGCGGCATGTGCGCGATGCAATCTCCATCTCGTAGGTCTTTGCCATCGAGCGCGGCGACACCTCGTTGACACCGGCGGAGAATATGAGCGTCTCCCCTTTCTTGATGGGGATGGAGAAATAGCCAGGCACCCACAGGTCCTCGCAGTAGGGCACGCCGCGCTCCATATCCTTGAAGTATTCGATGCCGTTGTACCAGTGAGGCTCGTAGTGCCACTCGGGCTTGCGGCTGAACTGCATGTAGAGCGTCGGATATCCGTCATAGAGACAACAGGCCACGCCGTTGGTCACCTCGCGGCACTCGGTGTTGAGGCGGTCATTGGCGACACAAAGAGCATTGGCATCGCGGAAAGCGAGAAACGGGCGAAACTGCAACGTCGTCGGCGAATGGGCCTCGACAAGCGTGTAGCGTATCATGAAACGGTTTTCATGGGATATGAATATCTTCTCCTTCGTCAATATGACGCCGCCGACACGATAGGTCATGCGGGGGACACTCTCGCAGTCAAACTCGCGGATATATTTGTGCCCGTTTGGGCTGTATACACCGCCCGAATAGCGGTGAAGCCCGAGGTTGAAAGGCGCTCCGTGCTGTATGACCGTCTCGTCGAGCGACGAGAGCAGCACATGGGGCCGGTTGTCCATCTCCTTGACCGGGATGACGAGCAAGCCATGCTGCTTGCGGGTGTTGCATCCCGTGATGGAGGTACAGTGGTAGGCACCGGCCTGATTGGTACGGAGCATCTCCTTTGTAAGGGACTGATCGAGATTAATCAGCAGATTCTTATCAAACTTGAGATAGCTCATTGATAGTTAGAATTAGTATTATATGTTGTGCTAGTATATCTCTATGTAAGGTTATGTAACTACGAATATAGCTCTTTTTTATAAAAAATGCAAACAGGGGTAGTACTATTTTTATCCACAAAAACATATGTCACCCTCAACAGCGTATAAGCCAGCTGTTTATCAAGGGCGCCAAAACAATCGATGGAACGCTGTAGTAAGGTCTCGTATCATGTTTTCCATTGGAGTGATAACCGGCTTGAACTCCACCGAACGCGTCGGGGCAAGCAGCCGCAGGGCGTTGTGATGGCACTTCACGGCCATCGCCTCGGGCATCGTGACCGGCTCGCCGTCGATATGCGCCGCCCCTGCCCCGCTGCGGTATATGACCGCCGACGGGACACGGAATGTGCGTATCATCGTGTTGGAGTTGATGGCCCCCGTGAACAGGTCAAACCCGACAAAGGCCGTGTCGAGCGGCGACCCGGCATGGACTATCGTTATGTCAAGCAACCCGTCGGTGATGGATGCAGTCGGAGCGATATATGCATTGTTGCCATACTGCGAGGCGTTGCACACGGCGATAAGGAATGCCTTCTCGGTAAGCAGCTTGCCGTTGGCGCTGATGGTGTAGACCTCGGGATGGTAATTGACATACTCAGATATCGCGCTCTTGAGGTACATGAGACGCCCCCGGCGGTGCTGCCGCGAGAATGTCTCGCTCACGGCGGCGTCAAAACCCAGGCCGAAAGTGCAGAAAAACGGCTCGTCGTTGACCGTGCCGAAGTCGGCGTCGACGACGTTGCGTTCAAGAATTACATTGACCGCCGACTCCACGTCGACCGGGATACCGAGATGACGGGCAAGCCCGTTGCCCGAGCCAAGCGGTATTATGCCCATCGGCATCGCCGTTCCGCGCAGGGCTCGTGCCGTCTCATTAACCGTGCCGTCCCCCCCGGCGGCAATCACGGCATCAAGCCCCGTAGCGACAGCCTCTCGGGCAAATGCCGTGGCGTCGCCCCGGCCCCGCGTAAACCGTGTCTCGACCTCCCATCCGCGCTCCGCGAGGCGGCGCGACAGGTATCCGTCGACACCGGTCTTCCCCGACGTCCCGGCAATGGGATTGATGATGATGAGCACACGCGGATTCTCGGTCATAAAGGCTGTTTGTCTAAATATGCCGCAAAGGTAGCAATTTTCCCGGAAACAACCCACACGCCGGCAGCATGCCACATGGAGCAGACAAAACCATCCACGATGTCCACGCACCACGGCGCGTCCCTACAGGGTGGACTATTTGTCTGAATTTCTCTCTCGGCGCTTATGGTACAGCCTAATGATAATCGCGAGCAGTATGCCTCCCGCAACAACAGCCCATCCGTTGACTAACGAAGCGCCTATATCAAAATGGAACACCTTACCGCCGACAAAAAGGATGAACGGACTAATAATCAACAATATAATAAAACCTATATATGATTTAGGAACTCTTTTATCCATAACCTTAATGCTAATGCCCCTGCAAAGTTAACGAATTTCACGCAACATACCTCATTTTCGGCCTATCAGACATGTGACAATTTGATACAATAATGACATAAGACAGCGCGGGCGCCCCGATGGTCGGGACGCCCGTGTGGTTGGGGGATGGAAAGGGGCCGGACGGCCTATTCCTCCTTTACGCGGTTCTTGGCTTTAGATTTTGACTTGGACGATGAGGAGTCCATATCCTTTTCTTCTTTGAGGTCAATCTCGTTGCGCTCCTTGTCGAGCACGCGGTATTGCAGATAGGCCAGCGACTGGTCGGGGAGCACACGGAATTTGCGCCCCAGCTCCATGCGCCACTTGCGGTAGGGCGACAGCAGGCCCTTCTTGAGGAAAGCGTCGACAAACGGGTGGACATACATCACGAAGTCCTCGACGTGTAGGTCATGGAGCAGGTACTCGATTTTCTCCTTGAGCGTGTCGGTGAACAGCAACGACGGCTGCACCTCACCCTTGCCGAAGCACGAGGGACACGCCTCGGTCGTGACAATATCGAGGGCCGGACGCACACGCTGACGGGTTATCTGCATAAGCCCGAACTTGCTGAGAGGCAAGATATTGTGCCGCGCACGGTCATTGGCCATGACCTCGCGCATGTGCTCGTAGAGCTTCTGGCGGTGCTCGGCCTTGTTCATGTCGATGAAGTCAATCACTATGATGCCTCCCATATCACGCAGACGCAGCTGGCGGGCAATCTCGTCGGCGGCACGCATGTTGACCTCAAGGGCATTGCTCTCCTGGTCGGGGGCAGCCTTGGAACGGTTGCCCGAGTTGACGTCGACCACGTGTAGAGCCTCGGTATGCTCGATGATGACATACGCCCCCGACTTGAAGGAGACGGTCTTGCCGAATGACGACTTTATCTGCTTTGTGATATTGAAGCTGTCAAATATAGGCTCGGGCTTGTCATAGTACTTCACTATCTCGCTGCGGTCGGGCGCTATGAGGCTGACATACTTTGATATCTGATTGTAGGTCTCCTCGTCGTTGACGTAGATGTTTTCAAACGACGGGGAAAACAGGTCGCGTATCACTCCGAGTATACGGCTGTCCTCCTGAAAGACGAGTGCCGGAGGGGTTGACTTCTGCGCCTTGGCTATGGCATCGTCCCAGCATTTGAGCAGGGTCTTCAGCTCGTGGTTAAGCTCGGCGACGCGCTTTCCCTCGGCCGAGGTACGCACGATGACGCCGAAGTTCTTAGGTTTGATGCTCTCGATGAGCTGACGCAGGCGCAGCTTCTCCTCGGTGGTCTTTATCTTCTGCGATATAGAAATCTTGTTGCAGAACGGGATTAGCACGAGGAAGCGGCCGGTGAATGTAATCTCGGTGGTGAGGCGCGGGCCTTTGGAGGAGATGGGTTCTTTTGCTATCTGCACGAGGAGTTCCTGCCCCGGGGTGAGGCGGTCGGCGATGGAGCCGTGCTTGTCGATGTCGGGGAGCAGCTTTGCCTTTGGCAGGGAGGGTTGCTTCTTGCGGTCGGCAAGCATCTGCTTGAGAAATTCCTCGTAGGATGCAAACTGGGAGCCAAGATCGAGGTAATGGAGGAAAGCGTCCTTGTCGTAGCCTACGTCGACAAATGCGGCATTCAGCCCGGGCATCAGTTTCTTGACTTTTGCCAGGTAGATGTCGCCGACGGCATAGGAGATGTCGCGCGACTCCTTCTGGAGCTGCACGAGCCGGGAGTCCTCAAGGAGGGCTATTGACACCTCCTTGGGTTGCACGTCAACTATAAGTTCGCTTTTCATCTCATTATCGGTTAAAGCAACAAAGGACAAACTCAATGGGCCGTCTCCCGCCTTGGGGGCGCCGCATCAGGTTTGTCCTTTGTAGGCGTTCCTGAGTGGAATCGGTCGTCTACCGTTTATTTCTTCTTGTGACGATTCTTTCTCAGACGTTTTTTGCGCTTGTGGGTAGCCATCTTGTGGCCTTTTCTTTTCTTTCCGCTGGGCATTGTTACGCAGTTTTATTGATTAATAAATAGAGTTTGTTGTTCCCTTATTTCACGTCCTCCATAAACACCTTTGCCGGCTTGAAAGCGGGGATTTTGTGTTCGGGGATGATTATTGTCGTGTTCTTGGAGATATTGCGGGCGGTCTTTTCAGAACGGGTCTTCACGATGAAGCTGCCGAATCCGCGCAGGTAAACGTTTTCTCCGTGAGCGAGAGAGTCCTTCACTACTTCCATGAATTTCTCGATAGTCTCGAGGACATTGGCTTTCTCTATGCCGGTTGTCTTTGAAATCTCGTTAACGATGTCGGCTTTAGTCATTGTTTGCTAATATATAATTGGTTTAACATTTTCTTGATGGGCACGCAGTTAGCGGCATCAGTGATGACCGTTTTTTTTGCAGTTGCAAATATCGCACTTTTTTTTCAATTGGAGGCAATATGCCTGACGTTTTTTTGATTATCCTGTATAAAATCACCACTTTAGCGAGCGAGGGCGACCTTTTCAGGTCGCCCTCGCTCGCTTTAATGCATAATTCATAATGCATAATTCATAATTACCGTGATACGTGGTGTCGCGTCAGCTCAATTATGCTTAATCAATGCTTAATTCATAATGCTCAATGCATAATGTTTTCGCGTCAGCCAATTATGCATTATGCATTAAGAATTATGAATTGATTTACTCGTATTCGCGCGGGATGGCGACAATCTTGCGGTTGACACCGTTGATGAAGTCGACTATCGCCTTGCGCACGGGGGTATCGGCCACGTCGGCATCAATGCGGCGCAGGGCGTTGAACACTGATGTGCCACATTGGTAGACATGGCGGTAGGCCTTGGCTATGTCATCTATCTGTTCCTCGGTGAATCCTTTGGAGCGCATTATCGTGGCGTTGATGCCGTAGTACACTGCCGGATTGTGGGCAATGATGACATAGGGAGGCACGTTGGAGCCGATGCGGCACCCACCTTTTACGAGCACCCAGTCGCCGACCTTGCACCCCTCATGTACGAGCGCGGCTGACGAGAGGATGGTACACTCGCCTACCTCAACATCTCCGGCCACGAGAACGCCGTTGCCTATGACACACTTGCCCTTGATGTGGGTGTCGTGCCCGATGTGGCTCTCCGACATGATGAAGCAGTTGTCGCCGATGACAGTGGCCTGTCCCTGCCGGATGCTGCGGTTGATGATGACATGCTCGCGTATCACGTTGTCATCACCGATTATGCAGTAGGTCTCCTCGCCTTTCCAACGGAAATCCTGGGGATCGGCACCGAGAATTGCGCCCTGGTAGACTTTGTTGTTCTTACCCATCTTTGTGCCGCGTATTATGCTGGCATAAGGGAGTATCTCACACCCGTCGCCTATCTCGACTCCGGCATCGACATAGGCAAATGGGTGTATCTTAACGTTTTCGCCGATTACCGCTGAGGCATCGACATAGGCCAATGGACTGATCATGGTGGTATATATTTTAGAATTAAAGCCTTAGAGAGTGTTACCGTCCTCCTCCGAGCGACTGGTAGAGGTTGATAGCTGCCTGGGCCTTGGCGTGCTCGCACGAGATTAGCGACATCTGCGCGCCGAGCAGGCTCTGCTGGGCCGTCAACACTTCAAGATAGGTTGAAGTGCCTAAAGTTAGCAATTCCTGCGTATATTCCACAGATTTTTCGAGATTTTCTACCTGATGGACGAGCAATGTCGCCTTCTCGTCGCTCTTGTTGAACAGTACCATGGCGTCGGACACCTCGGCCGAGGCACTCAGCAGGGTGTACTCGAAGTTGTTCATCGCCTGCTGCTGCTGTGCCTTTGCGGCCTCAAGGCGCGAGATGTTGGCACCACGCGAGAAGAGGGGGGCGGTGAGCTGGCCGGCGAGGTTGATGAAAAATTTGCCGGGGTTGGTGATGAGCGTACCGAGGGCGTTGGTGAAGCCGCCGTTGGCCGAGATGGTCAGCCCTGGGTAGAATGCGGCGCGGGCCTGGTTGGTAGCATAGTATGCGGCGGCGACACCCTGCTCGGCGGCACGCACGTCGGGACGTGCGGCAAGCTCGCGCATCGGTATGCCCTCGCGCACCATGGCCGGGGCTTCAAATACGGCATCGGCCGAGATGGCCCATGGGCGCGGGGCTACGTTAAGCAGCAGCGACAGGGTGTTGTTAGCCTCATGGAGCGACACCTCAAGATCGGTGATGGAGGCAAGGATGCTGTAGTAGTTGGCTGTGCTCTGCACCACGGCTGCCTCGTTGACACGACCGGCGAGCTTGAGGTTTTTCATCACCTCGACGCTCTGCTTCCACAGGTCAGCGGTGTTGCGGCTCAGTTTGAGCTGCGCCTCAAGCATGGCAATGGAGTAGTAGCAGTTGGCCACTCCGCCGATTATCTGCGAGCGCACGGCCTGGGCATATGCCTCGCTCTGGAGCAGGTTGGCCTTGGCGGCGCGGTTGGAGTTGAGCAGCTTGCCGAAGATGTCAATCTCCCAGCTAACCGACAAGGGTATCTGATAGGTCCACGACATGCGCGAGCCGTCAAACGACGACCCTGCCCCGTTGGGGGCGAGGGCCACCGACGGAAGATAGCTCAGCCGCGTCCCCTTGAGCTGGGCATGGGCTATCTCCACATTGAGGCGTGCGTTCTCAAGGTTGGTGTTGTTGGCGAGCGCCTGATTGATGAGGTCGGCAAGCACGGGGTCGGTGAACACCTGCTGCCAACGCAGGTTGCCGAAAGCGGCCGAGTCGACCTGCGCGTCGCGTGCCTCGACGTACTCCTGTGCAAGCACGTTGTCCGAAGGCATGTCAAACTTCTTGTAGATGTTGCAGCTCGTCAGCAGGCCGACAGCGACGGCGACAAGCGACAGGCGCGATATATTACGTAACGACATTATCTTTTCCGTTTTATGGGGTTATTTCATTGAATATTGCTCGATTTCAGGCTCAAGACCCTCGTTCTCGGTGTCTTCCCACTCGATAGGCTTGATCTTCTCCTGGATGGCCTGGAACACCACAAAGAGGGCGGGCACGATGAAAATCTGGAGTATCATACCGATTAACATACCTCCGACAGCACCCGTACCGAGGGCATTGTTGCCGTTGGCGCCTACACCCGAGGCGAACATCAGCGGCAACAGGCCGATGATAAGTGCAAACGAGGTCATCAGGATTGGTCGCAGACGGGCGGCGGCACCGGCGACGGCGGCGTTGACGATGCTCATGCCTGTCTGGCGGCGTTCAAGCGCAAACTCGACAATGAGGATGGCGTTCTTGGCCAACAGACCGATAAGCATGATGAGCGCAATCTGCAGGTAAATATTGTTGTCTATCGAGAATATCTGGGCGAAGATAAACGAGCCCATAAGTCCGAACGGTATCGAGAGAATAACCGCCCATGGCAGAACATAGCTCTCATACTGGGCACTCAGCAACAGGTAGACAAAGAGGAGACACAGGCCGAAGATGACGGCAGTGGCCGCGCCTGACGATCCTTCCTCCTCACGGGTCATACCCGAGAACTCAAAGCCGTAGCCCTGCGGAAGGGTCTGCTCGGCGACACGGTTGATGGCGGCGATAGCGTCACCCGACGAGAATCCGGGAGCGGGTGAACCGGTCACGGAGATGGACTGGAACATGTTGAAGCGGTCGAGCAGGTCGGGCCCGTACACCTTCTTGAGGGTGACGAAATTGGAGAGCGACGCCATATCGTTGCCGTTGCGTATCTTGATATTCTTCAGCGTCTCGGGCGACACGCGGGTCTCGGGTGAGGCCTGCATCATCACACGGTAGAGCTTGCCGAAGCGGTTGAAGTTGGAGACATACATACCGCCATAGTAACCCTGGAGCGTCTGTAGTATAATCGACGGGGAGATGCCTGCCTGCTTGGCCTTGGCAGCGTCTATGTCGACAAGATATTGCGGGAACGTGGGGTTGAACGTGGTGTAGGCCATCTGTATCTCAGGCTGCTGGTTGAGCGCTCCGAGGAAGCCCTGCACTACGTTGAAGAAGTCGTTGATGTCGCCGCCCGTGCGGTCCTGCATCTTCATCTCAAAACCGTTGGTCATCGAGTAGCCCGCAATCATAGGGGGCGCAAAGAACATCACGCGTCCATCCTTCACCTGCTGGCCGGCCATGCCGTAGAGCTGGCGTACGATATTGTCGGAACTTTCCTCCTTGGAACGCTCGTCCCAGTTCTTGAGCTTGATGATGAACGTACCGTAGGTGGCACCCTGTCCGGCGATGAAGCTGTAGCCGTTGATGAGCACTCGCGACTGCACGGCGGGAATCTGTGCGATGATGCCGTCGACCTGCTCAAGTATCTCGCCTGTGCGCTCCTGCGAGGTGCCGGCGGGCATATCTATCACGGCGAATATCGTACCCGTATCCTCGTTGGGGACAAGGGCGGTCGGGGTAGTGCCCATAAGCCATACGAGCACGGCGATGGAGCCAGCCACGATGGCAAACGACACCGTCTTGGCCTTGATGAAGAATTTTGTGACCTTCTTATACTTCTCAAGCATACGGTCGTAGGAGGCGTTGAACGCCGCGTGGAAACGCTTCACGAAGTTGCGCCGCTCGCCCGTGTGGTCCTGATGGGGCTTAAGGAAGATGGCACAAAGCGCCGGGGAGAGGGTCAAGGCGTTGACGGCCGAGAAGGCGATGGCGATGGCCATCGTGATACCAAACTGGCGGTAGAACACGCCCGATGTGCCGGGCATGAACGACACGGGGATAAACACGAGCATCATCACAAGGGTGATGGAGATAAGCGCGCCGGCTATCTCGCTCATTGCGTCGATAGAGGCGAGCCGTGCCGACTTATAGCCCACGTCGAGCTTGGCATGGACCGCCTCGACCACCACAATGGCGTCATCGACCACAATCGCAATCGCCAGCACAAGCGCCGACAGGGTGATGAGGTTGATGGAGAACCCGATGAGGTACATCACGAAGAACGTACCGACAAGGGCCACAGGGATGGCGATGGCGGGGATAATGGTGGAACGGAGGTCCTGAAGGAACACATACACCACAAAGAACACGAGGATAAACGCCTCGATGAGGGTCTTGATAACCTCGTGGATAGAAGCGTCGAGGAACTCATTGTTGTTCAATGGCACGTCGATGGCGAGACCGTCGGGCAACTGCTTCTTGACATCCGTGTCAAGGAACGACAGGATGTTGTTGATAATTTCGGTTGCGTTTGAACCCGGGGTCTGGAATATGATGGAGGTAACGGCGGGGTGACCGTTAAGCTCGTTGTGGAAGCCGTAGGTCACGCGTCCAAGCTCCACGTCGGCCACATCCTTGAGGTAGAGCACGTCGCCGTTGGCGTTGGCACGCACGACGATATTCTCAAACTCCTCGGGGGTGACAAGACGTCCCTTATATTTCATGATGTACTGGAAACTCTGGTTGCCCTGCTCGCCGAAAGCACCGGGAGCGGCTTCTATATTCTGCTCGGCGAGAGCCGCGGCTACGTCCGAAGGCATCAGCCCGTACTGGGCCATCACGTCGGGCTTGAGCCATATACGCATCGAATAGTCGGCACCCATGACCATCGCGTCACCCACGCCCTGAATACGCTGTATCTGCGGGATGATGTTGATTTTCATGTAGTTTTCGATAAACTCCTCATCATACTCGTCGTTGGGTGAATAGAGGGCAATCGCCATAAGCATGGAGGTCTGACGTTTCTGCGTGATGACGCCGACCTGGGTCACCTCGGCGGGCAGCAGACCCTGGGCCTTGGCCACGCGGTTCTGCACCTCGATGGCGGCCATATCGGGGTCGGAACCCTGCTTAAAGTACACGTTGATGGTCGCGCTACCGGTATTGGTGGCGGTAGACTGCATGTAGTCCATGTTGGGCGCGCCGTTGATCTGCTCCTCCAAGGGGGCAATCACGGAGTTGAGCACGGCCTGGGCGTTGGCGCCGGTGTAGGTGGTTGAGACCTGGATGGTAGGCGGCGCAATGTCGGGATATTGAGTGACGGGGAGCGCAAGCAGACCGATAAGACCCAACAGGACAATAAAGATTGAGATAACCGTCGAAAGTACGGGACGGTTGATAAATCTGTCAAGTTTCATATATTGTGTTGACTCGTTTTTTGATGGATAAACATGGAGAGAGTTGCCCCGCCGGCAAGCGCGGGGAGATGAGGAGAGGACGGTCGGCGGGTATTATTGTGCCTGCTGTGCGGCGGCCTGCGGCTGCTGCGCTGCCGCATCCACGGGATTGATTACCATGTTGTTCTTCACCTGTGTGCCCACGCCTTCGACAACCACACGATCGCCGGGCTTGAGACCCGAAGTGACGACATACTCCTTGCCGTTGTTCTCGGGGGCAACCTGGATGTAGGTCTGCGCTACCTTGTTGGAGTCGCCTACGACATATACATAGCGGCGGTCCTGTATCTCAAACGTGGCCTTCTGCGGGATCACGAGCGCGCTGTCATTGTCCCGGGGAATGAGGATTGAGCCGGTCGAGCCGCTGCGCAGCATCCCGTTGGTGTTGGGGAAGAGTGCACGCACGTTGGCCGCGCCGGTCGAGTTGTCGATGACGCCGCTCACGGTAGCCACGCGACCCTTGACGGGGTAGACCGTGCCGTCGGCAAGACGCAGTGACACCTCGGGCATCTCGTTTATACGGGAGTTTAGCGAGGCCGCGCCGTTGTCGGTGAGGTTGAGGATGTCTTTCTCGTTGAGGGAGAAGTATGCGTACACCTCGGAGTTGTCGCTGATGGTCGTCAGCGGCTGTGCCATCGACGGCGACGCGAGGGAGCCTTCACGGTTGGGGATGGAGCCTACCACACCGTCGCTCGGGGCTGTGATGACAGTATAGTTGAGGTTCTTGCGGGCAGTAGTGAGGTTTGACTGCGCCTGGGCAAGCTGTGCCTTGGCCTGCAACAGGGCGTTGTCGGCCATCTGCCACTCATATTCGCTTATGATATTCTTGTCAAACAGTGTGCGCTTGGAGTCGGCTGTGAGCTGTGCGGTGGCAACGGCACTCTCGGCGACCTTGACGGCAGCGGCTGCACCGTCCACGGCAGCCTGAAACTGTACCTGGTCGAGGGTGAACAGCACCTGTCCCTTTCTCACCTGCTGTCCCTCGTCGACATGCACCTTGGTGATGAAACCCGTGACCTGCGGACGGATGTCGATATCCGTGCGCCCCTTGATGGTGGCGGGATATGCACTTTCGAGATTGGCGTTGCTGTAGGCAACGGTCATGGTCGCGATGGAGGGGGCTGCCCCCTGGGGCTGCTCTTGTTTTCCGCCACATGCCACAAGGCCAAATGACGCTGCAATCACGAGAGAGAGACCTGCGTCCTTAAACACTTTTACATTCATAAATTCTGACATTAAACTTATTCTATTTTTTACCTTGAAATTTCTTTTCTCATTATGGAAAAAACCGCCAATGGATAATTGTCACATACTACCTGTGGATGGTTTCAGCGTGCAAAGGTAACAACGATTTCCTCTCTGCAACCCATTCATTGTCCGAAAGTTCCCCGCGATTAACTTTATTTAATCAAAACCAAACCAACGATTGGAATAAAATTCCACACCTCTATCCCTTTGGTAGTGCGCGTCCCATTATGGACTTGTAGGGGCGCTATACATAGCGCCCGCAGCGATGACAATCTGCAAGTTTTGCAACACTCCCGCTTGGCTCTGTGGTTCCTCGTGGTGGTCATTGCTTTGTCGATGCGGGCGCTATGTATAGCGCCCCTACAGGGTGGACACTTTCACCTGTGCACTTTGGACTTTGCACTCGCGAATGTGGTCAGAATTTCTGCATGTCGACAAGGCGGCGGTAGAAGCGGTTGAGGGCAAACAGCTCGTCATGGGTGCCGCACTCGACGATGCGGCCTTCGTGCATCACGCAGATGAGGTCGGCGTTCTTGATGGTCGACAGGCGGTGGGCGATGACGAGCGTCGTGCGGTTTTTCATCAGGCGTTCCAACGCTTCCTGCACGAGGTGCTCGCTCTCGGAGTCGAGGGCCGACGTGGCCTCGTCAAGGATGAGGATGGGTGGATTTTTGAGCACCGCGCGGGCTATGGAGACACGCTGCCGCTGACCGCCCGAAAGGCGGCAGCCACGGTCGCCGAGCATCGTGTCATAGCCATGCTCGGTCTCCATTATGAAGTCATGGGCATTTGCTATCTTGGCTGCGGTGATGACCTCCTCGCGGGTGGCGTCGGAAACACCGAAAGTGATGTTATTGTAGAACGAGTCGTTAAATAGTATAGCCTCCTGGTTGACATTGCCCATCATGCCGCGCAGGTCGTGGACGCGCATGTCGCGCACGTCTATGCCGTCAATCTTGATAGCGCCCTTGTCGACGTCATAAAATCGCGGCAACAGGTCGGCAAGGGTCGACTTGCCCGAGCCGCTCTGCCCCACCAGGGCCACTGTGGAACCGGCAGGTATGTGGATGTTGACATCGTTCACCACCGGCGTCTCGCCGTAGGCAAACGTTACGTCGCAATACTCCACATCCCCCTTGAAGTCCTTGATTGTCTTGGGGTTCTCCGGGTCCTTGATAGGATTTTCCGCGCCCAGGATGCGGTCGACACGCTCCATCGAGGCAAGACCCTTCTGAACGGAATACATGGCCTTTGACAGCTCTTTCGCAGGGTTTATCATGCTGTAGAATATCACCATGTAGTATATAAACGAGGCGGCATTTATGGTGGATGAACCCCCGAGGATGAGCGTGCCGCCAAACCACAGGACGATGGCTATCGTCACCGTGCCGAGAAACTCGCTCATGGGATGGGCGAGCGACTGGCGCCGGGCCATTCGGTTGGATATGCGGTAGAATGTCATATTCTCCTCATGGAAACGGCGTTTCACCTTTGCCTCGGCGTTGAAAGCCTTGATAATGCGCAGCCCCCCGAGGGTCTCCTCTATGTTGCTCATCAGCAGACCCCACTGATTCTGAGCCTCAAGGCTCTGCCGCTTGAGCCGCTTGCCAATACGCCCCATAATGAATCCGGCTATGGGAAGCAGCACAAGCACAAAGAGCGTCAACTGCCAGCTTATAGCCACCATCATGCCGAGGCATATGATAATCATCACGGGATTCTTGAACATCATGTCGAGCGACGCCATGATGGAGTTCTCGATCTCGGCCACGTCACCGCTCATGCGCGCCATGACATCCCCCTTGCGCTCGGTCGTGAAAAATCCTATCGGCAGTCCTACAATCTTGTCGTACACATAGTTGCGTATGTCACGCACAATGCCGTTGCGCATAGGGATGACAAAGTAGGAGCTAAGATAAGTGACGCCGGTCTTAAGGGCCGTCATCACCACAAGAAGCCCCGCAAGGGCCGCAAGGGTGGCCGACGTTCCCCAGTTGAGTATCGCCTGTTGGGTGTAATAATAGAAGTTGTTGATTATCTCATCCTTCAGATCTCCGCTACCCCACGGCATAAAGCGGTATACGGTATCCTGCATCTGAAACAGCATCTCCAATATCGGTATAATCACCGCAAAGGAGAACAGCGTCAGCACCGCCGACAGGAGGTTAAAGAGGATGTTGAGTATCAGATAACGCTTGTAGGGGGGCACAAAGCGCCGGAGAATCTTCCAAAAGTCTTTCATTGTTAGTGAAATGGGTGTATTTGAGCCTGCAAAGATACGGATTTTGCCGCACAATCCCAAATAGCCGATTTTTTACACGAATGCCCAGGTCGGGACGCGGCGTGCGGCGTGGTATTTGGAATATGGCGTGGAATTTGGAATATAATGCGTACACACTTCCATGCAGCACCGAAAATACAAGACGCTTTACAGCATTGTTTTTGAGCACAAAATTAAGCCCCGACCGCCCATATCGGCACAAAATCGGGGTGGACAAAAGGGGGACACGTCCCGAAAAGGCGGGTACAACTTTTATCCGACAGGAAAACTTGGTAAATTTGCACTCATGAAACCGACTAACCTTTTTGCACTACTGTTAATCCTTACCACCGCACTGCTGCCCGTGTCATGCGCCCATCTCCCCGAAAAGCCCACCCGCTTTTGGGACACGGGAAATGCCACCGTGGACAGCCTGCTGACTCTTTTTGATTATTATGATTTAAGGCTCACTCTTGGGGAAGACAAAAGAGACGCGCTCGATTCCACAATTCTAACCGTGGGGACAATGAAACAGGAGGCTCCCGCCGCAGCTATGTTGGCGGAAATATGGCACAAGGAATATTGTGGCAGAGAGTCCTTTGATGCCGAGAGATGGAGGCTTGACAGCATTGTCCTCGCCAAGACCGATACGTCAAAATCGCCATATCTTGCCGCAAGAATAAAAATGGATATGGCTAAACATATGACCCATGACCAAGAAAACCAAGTCAAAATACTTTTTGACCTCCTCCCATATTTTACCGGCATACGCGATAGCCTATTCACGGCCTATACACTGATAGCGATAGGAATAGAATACTCAAAGATATATGATTATTCCACTTTCATCGAATGTATGCAAGAAGTCAAACGTATCATCCCGGATTCATTGCCTGAAGTGCGTGCCATTATGGATTTCAATATTGCCCAAACGCTACGGGCACGCCAGAACACCGAGCAATACATGGCAATTATTGACAGCATAAGTAAATCAAACGTAAGGTTAATACCGGAAATCGGACTCCAAATATATACCGACTTGTATGAACTGAAAGGAGATCCCGCGTACATGGACACTGCCGCAACATATTACACACGTATCACTGATGAAAATCAAATCCATCGGCTCTATTACCGTATACATCAGCTGCGACTATTCGATCAGCGTGGGCTTACCGACTCGGCACAAATTCGCTGTGCCGAACTAACAGCAATTATCAAGGACGGCAACCCTTACAATGCAGAAATCATCTCTGCATTGATACGACATTATCGGCATATGGGCAATAATGCGGCAATTATCCCGCTGCGCAAGCAGGCTCATGTGGATAGCCTATCACGCGTGGCCAGTACCAAGGCAACCAAAATGTCACATAACAAGGCATCCCAAGAGATGACCCGGCTTAGGGAAATACTACACCCAACGGAGAAAGACATCGATAACAATAAGTGGTTGTGGCTCACTATAGGCATTGTTGGCGTGATAGTGATAGGAATAGTCCTTAACACCCTCCATAGGCGCAAAAAACGACGGCAACCCGCCCAACTGGAGGAGACGCCAACCGACAATGCAGACCGCAAGCTGGTCGCCGCAACCCTTGTCTCGGCAAGCAACGAGACCGAGGACAAGGCCGCAGTGCTTGGAGGATTTGACGTTGCGTTCAGCCGTGTGCGCCCCGGTTTCACCGATGAGCTGCTGGCTCTCCATCCCAAGCTCACGGCCTATGAGCTGCGGCTCTGCTCCCTCCTGAGCATCGGCCTTGATACCAAGGAGATAGCTCGCATACTGAGCATCAACCCCGACTCGGTGAAGAAAAGCCGCCAGCGTCTCCGCGCCAAACTCGGCATCCCCTCCGACATGACCTTCATCGAATACTTCCGCAACCTCCCCCAGTGATGCTCCACAAAAAGCATGCTGAAGTTGAGGGGGAGGGTATTGGAACTCACATGGTTGTAGGGCTGCACCCTGGTGCAGCCGCGTTTATGTGTGTAAATCGGATAACAATCATTTGTGCATGACGGCTGCATGTACGCATGACGGCTGCACCGTGGTGCAGCCCTACATCTCGGCCGTTCCGCAACACCCTCCTATTAGACAAAAGCCAGTCTACGCTACAGGGTGACTTCACCACAGAGGGAGCAGTCGAAGTAGCGGCGCACGTCCTCGCCGGCGAGGCCGAGGCCAAACAGATACATCAGCTTTGTGATGGCGGCCTCGCTGGTGATGTCATGGCCCGATATGACCCCCGTGCTGGCGAGACGGTTACCCGCCATATACCGTTTGGAGTCGACTCCGCCGTTGACACATTGGGTGACGGTCACGATGACCACCCCGCGCTCCACAGCTTCGGCAACCGCCTCGGTAAACCATTGGTGTGTAGGTCCGTTGCCCGCTCCGAAAGTTTTCAGCACTATCCCCTTGATGCCGGGGGCCGAGAGCTGGTGGCGCAACACCGCCTCGGTCATGCCCGGATTGAGGTCGAGGAACATCACATTGGGGTCCATGCCATACTGCACTTTAAGCGGACGCTTGGAACGCATACGCCACAAGGCGTCGGGATTGAAGTGGATACCCAGCCCTATCTTGGCGAGCGACGGGTAATTGTTGCTCTTGAACGCATTAAAGTTGTCGGCACTCATCTTGGTGGAGCGGTTGCCACGCCACAGGTAGTTCTCAAACAGGATTGCCACCTCCTGCACCATCGGCTCGCCGTTGAAGTCGCGCGCAGCGGCTATCTGCAACGCCGTGATGAGGTTTTCCTCGCCGTCGGTGCGCACCTCCCCTATCGGGAGCTGCGAGCCGGTGATGATGACCGGCTTATGGAGATTTTCAAGCATAAACGACAGTGCGGAGGCGGTATAGGCCATCGTGTCGGTGCCGTGGAGCACGACAAACCCGTCGAAGCGGTCAAAGTTGACCTCGATGTGCCGCGCTATCTCCTGCCACTTTGTGGGATCCATATCGCTGGAGTCGATAGGGGTCTGAAACTGTATATGCTCTATCTTGTAGTCGAGCATCTTTATCTTAGGCACATTGTCTATCAGGTAGTTGAAGTCAAACGGCTGGAGCGAGTGGGTCTCCGGGTTCTCAATCATACCTATCGTGCCCCCCGTATATATGATAAGGATATGGGGCTTTGGGGTGAATTGCATGGGGTGTATTTAGGTTACTACTACTTAATCGTTTTCCTTAAAAAATCAGTCATCAAGCATTGTAAAATCGCAGGTTTAAGTCCAAGTAGGGTCGCGACCTGTCGCGACCGCAGCAATGGGAATATTGACAATCAGCCTATTCGCGGTCGCGACAGGTCGCGACCCTACTTGACCCATGATTCCTGACGTTTTGCAACGCCTTATGACATCACATCAAATGCTACTTTACCCGACCTTCACGCCGGGGGTGACGGCATCGGATGGTGAGATGACGACGAGACGGCCGTCGCGGTCCTGGGCAGAGAGTATCATGCCCTGGGAGGTGACGCCCTTTAGCTTGCGGGGCGGGAGATTGGCGATGAACACCACCTGCTTGCCGACAAGCTGCTCAGGCTCGTAATACTTGGCTATGCCCGACACGATTGTGCGCTGTTCCATACCGTCGTCGATGAGGAACTGCAGCAGCTTGTCGGCCTTGGGCACGCGCTTGCACTCCAAGACAGTACCCACGCGCAAGTCGGCCTTCATGAACGTGTCAAAGTCCACATCCTCCGCCTGCGGCTCGGGATGCCACGATTTGAGCTTGTTCTCCTCCTTGATGCGTGCAAGGCGCGAGGTCTGCGCCTCAATCTCGGTGTCCTCAATCTTGTCAAACAGCAACTCAGCGTCACCGATATGGCTGCCGGCAGGGATAAGGTCGGCGCATCCGAGCATATCCCACGTGATTTTCTCGCCGCCAAGCATCTTGACGAGGCGTGCGCTCATGAACGGCAGGAACGGCTCAAAGGCGATGGCTATGTTGGCACACAGCTGCAACGCGCAGTTCAGTATCGTAGCCACTCGCGCCATGTCGGTCTTAGCGAGCTTCCACGGCTCGGTCTCCTGCAGGTACTTGTTGCCGGCACGGGCTATCGCCATGGCATCCTGGAGGGCAGCGCGGAAATGGAATGTCTCGAGGTTGTCGGTAAGTGACTTCTTTATGGCCTCCAGCTCGTCAAAGAGGGCGCGGTCGATGGGCTGCAGCTCGGTAGTGGCGGGGACTGTGCCGCCAAAATATTTGTGGGTGAGCACGATGGCACGGTTGACAAAGTTGCCGAGGATGGCGACAAGCTCGCTGTTGTTGCGTGCCTGGAAGTCGCGCCACGTGAAGTCATTGTCCTTGGTCTCCGGAGCATTGGCCGTCAGCACGTAGCGCAGCACGTCCTGCTTGCCGGGGAAGTCGCGCAGATACTCATGGAGCCACACGGCCCAGTTGCGCGAGGTCGAAATCTTGTCCCCCTCAAGGTTGAGGAACTCGTTGGCGGGGACATTGTCGGGCAACTGGAACCCGTCGCCGTAGGCGGCAAGCATGGCGGGGAACACGATGCAGTGGAACACGATGTTGTCCTTGCCTATGAAGTTGATGATGCGCGTCTCGGGGTCTTTCCAATACTTTTCCCACGTGTCGGGCAGCAGCTCCTTGGTGTTGGAGATATAGCCGATAGGGGCGTCAAACCACACGTAGAGCACCTTGCCCTCGGCACCCTCCACAGGCACGGGGACGCCCCAGTCGAGATCGCGGCTCACGGCACGGGGCTGCAGACCGAGGTCAAGCCACGACTTGCATTGCCCGTAGACGTTGGTTTTCCACTCCTTGTGCCCGTCGAGTATCCACTCGCGCAGCATCGGCTCCCACTTGTCGAGCGGCAGATACCAATGCTTGGTCTCGCGCAGCACAGGCTTGTTGCCCGTGATGGCCGAGCGCGGGTCTATGAGGTCGGTGGCGTTGAGCGACGTGCCGCATTTCTCGCACTGGTCGCCATACGCCCCTTCGGCATGGCAGTGGGGGCATGTACCCGTGACGTAGCGGTCGGCAAGGAACTGCCCGGCCTGCTCGTCATAGAGCTGCATCGAGGTTTTCTCGACAAACTCCCCCTTGTCGTAGAGGTGGCGGAAAAACTCGCTCGCCGTCTCGGAGTGAATCTCGGAGGTCGTGCGCGAGTAGATATCCATCGATATGCCGAGCTCTTCAAACGAGTCCTTGATTATCTTGTGGTAGCGGTCGACGATGTCCTGCGGCGTCACCCCCTCGGCCTTGGCCTTTATCGTGATGGGCACACCGTGCTCGTCGCTGCCCCCTATCATGATGACATCCTCGCCGCGCAGACGCTTGTAGCGGGCGTAGATGTCGGCAGGGATGTAGACACCGGCGAGATGTCCGATATGCACCGGCCCGTTTGCATAAGGGAGGGCGGTGGTGATGAGGGTGCGTTTGAAGTTCTTTTCCATATCTTTGCTGTGTATATAGTCAGGGTATATAGTCAATGCCGCAAAATTACAAAATTGTCCGCAATTTCTATGAATTGATGAAGCGTTTTATCTCGTCTATGAAGCGTGCGCCGTAGCGGGCTATCTTTTTCTCCCCGACACCCTCTATCGCGGCAAACGCCTCAATGGTCGTTGGGCGCACTGCCGCCATCTCGGCAAGCGACTTGTCGGAGAAAACGATATAGGCGGGTACGCCCTCGCGGCGCGAGACGTCCGAGCGCACTTTCTTGAGGTGGGCAAGCAGCAACTCGTCGGGGCCTTCGGCGGAAGACTTGGCTTTGAGCGGCAACTGCTTGCGCGTCGGGGTGCGGTAGTAGAAGCGGGCGAGGTCGACACGCACGTTGCCGCGCAGCACCTCAAGCCCGTAGGGGGTGATTTTCAAATGGTTGCTTTCATTGTATGCGATGTCGATAAGCCCGAGCTGCAACATCTGCAGCAGGTAGGAGTTCCACTCGGCAAACGACAGGTCGCGCCCGACGCCATAGGTTTTCAGTCGGTCATAGCCGCGCTCGCGCAGCTCGGCACGCCCCGAGCCGCGAAGTATCTCTATCACCATCGTCTGCCCCGCCTGCTGGTTGGTGCGTGCTATCGCGCTCAGTGCCATCTGGGCGGGGATAGTACCGTCAAATCGCTCGGGAGGGTCGAGGCACACGTCACAGTTGCCGCAATCGTGGTCGACAGGCTCGTTGAAGTAGCTCAACAGCACGCGCCGCCGACACACCTGCGACTCGGCAAACTCTTTCATGCGGGTGAGCTTCTCGGCATTGAGCGCCTGCTGTCCGCTCTCCTCCACAAATGCCTGCCGCGCCGCGATGTCGGCAAACGAGTAGAACAGCAACGCCTCAGCCGGCATACCGTCGCGCCCCGCACGCCCTATCTCCTGATAGTAACTCTCGATATTGCCGGGGAGATTGTTATGCACCACCCAGCGTATGTTGCTCTTGTCGATGCCCATCCCGAATGCCACAGTGGCGCACACTACCTGCACGTCGCCGTTGATAAAGGCACGCTGCGCCGCGTCGCGCTGTGCCGCCGACAGCCCGGCATGGTAGCACACCGAGCGATAGCCGCGCCCACGCAGCTCGGCATCGGTGGTCTCGGCACTCTTGCGGCTCAGGCAATAGACTATGCCCGAGTCGTCGCGGTATTTGTCTATCAGTCCCGAGATGATAGCCATACGCTTGGACTTACCGGGGTTTGCCATCACACGCAGGGAGATATTGGGCCGGTCGAAGGAGCTTATGAAGACACGCGGGTCGCGCAGCCGCAGCTGCTTGACGATATCCTCGCGGGTCAAGCGGTCGGCAGTCGCTGTCAACGCCATGACAGGCACGTCGGGAAAGCGACGCTTCAGCTCGTCGAGCCGCGTGTACTCGGGGCGGAAGTCGTGCCCCCACTGCGATATGCAATGAGCCTCGTCGATGGCTATAAGATTGACCTTTAGTCCCGGGCCGATACGGTCAAGTTCCAGCAGCAGCCGCTCGGGCGACATGTAGAGCAGCTTGATGCGCCCGGCATATGCCGCCGCCATTATCGTGCGGTTGGAGTCGTCGGTCTGGTTGGAGTTGACGCTTGCCGCCGGTATTCCGTTGGCCTGCAGCGCCGCCACCTGGTCCTTCATCAACGCTATCAGCGGGGATACGACTATTGCCGTCCCCTCGCCCATCATGGCCGGTATCTGGTAGCATATCGACTTGCCGCCGCCAGTGGGCATCAGCACCACCGAGTCGCGCCCGTCAAGGGCGGTCGTGATGACATCAAGCTGCATGGGACGGAAATCCCTGTAGCCGTAGAAACGCCGCAGCAACGCACGCGCCTTTTCCTCCACGTTGTCTTTCATAAGCTTGCAATAATAGCGCGGGGAGCCATCAACGACCACCCGCGCCCAAAACATTTATTCTAAAAGTATTACTGTCTCTGTTGTTTATGTGACACGTCTCACAGCTTGGAGTCGACGAGGCGTATCTTCTGCTCAAGGGCCGTAATCTCGTCCTTGATGCGCTGCATACGACGCTCCATCTCCTTGAGCATTGAGTTTCCGCTCTTTGACTTGGCTGTCAGGAACGTGAGGTTGTTCTCATACGTGTGCAGCTCCTGGCGCTTCTGCTCATAGGCACGCACGAGACGCTCGCGCTCGCGCGACAGCTTCTGGGAGTCGTCGCCCATGCCGGCCACGGCACTTTCAAAAGATGCCATGCGGGCATTGTTGCCGCGTATGTCGAGACGCTCGTAAAGCCCGTCGACCAAGGCGCGGTAGGTGTCGTACACCTTGTCCTTCTCCTTGAACGGCACATGCCCCACCTGCTGCCAGCGCGACATGCAGCCGCGCACGGTCTTAATGGCCTCGTCACGCGGGGTCTCGTCGGTGATGGCCTTCAACTCGTCGATAATCTGCTGTTTCTGCTTCAGGTTGGCCTGCTCGGCCTGACGTGTGCCCGAGGCGTTCTTCTTGCGCTGTTCAAAGAAGTAGTCGCAGGCGGCAAGGAAACGGTGCCAGATGGCGTCGCTCTGCTTCTTGGCCACCGGGCCTATAGTCTTCCACTCCTTCTGCAGCTCCACGAGGGTGTCGGCAGTCTTCTTCCAGTCGGTGCTATCCTTCAGTGCCTCGGCACGCTCGCAAAGGGCGGTCTTCTTCTCAAGGTTGACGGCAAGGTCATCCTTCATCTGCTTGAAGAACTCAGCCTTGGCGCCAAAGAACTTGTCGCACGTCTCGCGGAAGCGGGCAAACAGCTGGTTGTTGACCTTGCGCGATGCAAAACCGAGCTTTTTCCAGTCATCCTGGGCCGCGATAATCTGCTTGGTCATCTCGTCCCATGCGTTATAGCCTTTCAACGCCGAGAAGTCCAGAGCCTCGACACGCTCGCATATGGCGGTCTTGGCGGCCTCGTTCTCGCGCTCCGCGGCCTTGCGCTCCTCAAAGTGAGCCTGATATTTCTTGTTGATGACGGCCGACGCGTCCTTGAAGCGGTTCCATATCTCATCGCGGATATCCTTGGCCACGGGGCCTACGTCGCGCCACTTGTCGTGAAGTTCCTGCAGGCGGCGGAACGCCGTGATGACATCCTCTTCCTTGTCGAGGGCTTCTGCCTCATCCACAAGCAGCTGCTTGGCTTCAAGATTCTTGCGGAAGTCGTAGTCGCGGAGGTCCTTGTTGATTTTGAGTTGGTCGTAATAGTGCTCCACGGCAGCCTGATAGGTTTTCCATATCTCGCTCTGCTCGGTGGGGGCCACCTCGCCAATCTCCTTAAACTCCTGCTGCAGGTCCTTGACGCGGTTGTACTGCTTGCCCACGTTGTCGGTGTCGGCGGCGATGTCGAGTATTTCGACGATTATCGCCTTTTTCTTGTCGAGATTGCGCTGGCGCTCGGCCTCCTGCTCGGCAAGCCGGGCAGCCTTTTTCTCCTTTATGGCGTTGAGCAGTTCCTTGAAGCGTGCCTCATCCTCGTCGGGCTTGGCGGCAAACGCCTCCGGCTCGTTGCCTGCGGCGATAAACGCTTCGCGTTCAACCGCTATCTCATTGTTGCGTAGCGCGTAAAATGCCTGTTTGAGGCGCGTCACCTCGTCACGCCCCACCTCGTCGGCGTCGCGCGAGGCGAGCGTGCCGGCAAAGGCAAGCACCTCCTCCTTGCTGTTGAGGGGGACAATAGGCTGGTTTTTCTCAATCTCATCGACAGACACCTCGACGGCTGCCTCGGCAGACGGTTCAATCGGGGTCTCGTTCAAGGTTACGTCCTTCTCCACATTTTCTGCGGACAGGGGCATTTCACACGGTTCCATTACACAAAAAGCTGTTTATTAATAGTTTAATATTCCCGTCTCATGGGTGGTATTATCCCACTGACGCAAATAAGATTGCCAAATATAGTCATTATTTCCCTATTATCCCCCACTTTTTCCAAAATTTTCACCTACGGCACTCGGGAACACTTACAGCAGTTGGATTGTTTTATCCTAAAAACTATGATATTATGAGAAAGTTTTACCTTGCAGCCATATGTGCCCTGCTATGCGGCGCAGCGGCATCGGCACAGTCGCTCTATACCCAGCCGGGCGTGAAGCCCTATTGGGGTATCCGTGCAGGTCTCGACATCAGTTGCCCGTCCGACACCTATTACTACAATGTTGGTGCGGGAGGATTCGTAGGCGGGGTGTTCAACGTCCCGGTGGTATCCAATTTCTTTATCGAGCCGGGCATCACGCTCTACTACGACACATGGTCGCCCGACTCGGGAGGCCCTATCAACGAATATGACGGCGACAGCTACCGCCAGTTCGGTATGCGCGTGCCGGTGATGCTGGGCTACCACTACCCCATAAACCAATATGTCGACCTGTCAATATTCTCCGGCCCGATGCTCGATGTGGGCTTCTCGTCGGAGTACCACGACGACACCCTCGCCACCAACACCTCCATGTACAAGGACCGCGAGGGCTTCAACCGTGTCAACTGCTCGTGGAACGTCGGTCTCGGCGTGAGCGTCTATGACGTCTACTTCTCCGTCACTGGTGCATTCGGCATGACCAACATGAACAAGCGTTCTCCCTACTCCAACTGGAACATGAACACCGTCTCCATCGCCGTCGGCTACAACTTCTAACCCCCTCCCGACATACGGACATAATTTTTTAAGACATAAGAACATAGGTACATAGGGCTACGCAGAACAATTAATCATCGCGTAGCCCTATGTACCTATGTCCTTATGTCTATATCCGTGCGTCTAAAGTAGTTGGGGCAGGGAGGTGACGGTAGGAATGCCGGGCCGCGCGTCGCCGAGACCGGCGCGGTTGAAGTAGACGGCCTGCCAGCCCGCGCCGGTCGCGCCGTCGATGTCGGCGACAGGATTGTCCCCTATCATGAGCATACGCGACGGGGCGGCATATCCCGCGAGACGCATCGCGTGGTCAAAAATACGGCGGTCGGGCTTCTGAATGCCGATGTCATCACTCAGCACCACATGGCTAAAGTAGTCCCCGATACCGGCGGTGGCAATCTTGCGGTATTGCACCTCCTTGAATCCGTTTGACAATATGCCCATCGGTATACCGCGCTGCCGCAGATGCCCGAGAAGCTCCATTGCCCCCTCCACCATATGCCGCCCCTGCGCGAGCAGGTCGAGATAGGCCGTGTCAAGTTCATGCCAGCGGGCCACAGCCTCATCGCGGGGGCAGCCGCCGTCGATGAGCGGCAGCGCGAACCTGTCGCGGCGCAACGCCTCCTTGGTGGTCGCGCCTGCGGCATACAGTGCCCACAGTTCGCGGTTGTGGCGCATGTAACACTCACACCACGCCTCCACCGTCGCAAACCACCGCCCAAGCTCTGCCACATCGTGAAGACGCTCCAGCGCCTCGTGTGAATTGGCATGAAAATCCTGCAACGTGTCGTCAAGGTCGAGCCACACCATCGCGACATCCCGTGACCTGATAATATCATCTATCATATTCATGAGCACACAGTTCAAAGTTCATTGACACGCCACCACTTGTAGGAGATGCCACGGTCGATGACCTCCACGCCACCCTCGAGACGCTTTATGCGCCTCACCACCCTTACGGTGACAGGCAGCACGACAATCTCATAGGCGGTCTTCAATAACGCCTGGGTGATGACAAGGCTGAAGATGACGCCCCACGGCAGCACGCCTCCAAACGCTATGGGGAAGAATATCAGCGAGTCGGTCCCCTCGCCCCACAGGGTCGACACGATGGCCCGCAGCGAGAAGTTGCGCGCGCCGTCGCGGGCTTTCATCTTGCTCATGACAAAGGCGTTGACCATCGAGCCGCAGACAAAGGCAATGAAGCTCGCCGCCGTAATTCTCGGCACCGAACCGTATATCGCCTCCATCGCCTCCTGATGGTTCCAATCCGCGCCTCCGGGGAGCCACATCCCGACCTGGAGAAACAGCGTCACCAACGCGTTCATCGCAAATCCGAGCCATATCGCCAGCCGCGCCTTGCGGAAGCCGTAGACCTCCACGATGCAGTCATTTATTATATAGGAGAGCGGGAAGACGACCACTCCGGCGGTAATAGTCATCACGCCAAGGTCTACGACCTTGATTTCCATAAGGTTAGACACTATCAGACAGACACAGAACGTGACCGTCAGCAACAAAAACGGTAAAGTGATATTCCTGTTCATTGATTCTTGTTTTTTACGAGGTAGCAAGCACTCGGTGAGTTTAACGACTACAAAATTACAACAAATTTTGCAGCCGCCACAATCCACGTGACGCAATAGCGAAATAATTATGAATTATTATCTATTGGGCAACCGATAACATCACATGCAACGCCGGAGCGCGCCGTCACGCGGGCGGGAGGGTGCGTCATTTGTCATTGGATAGAATCGACTGCAGCTCCTTGTCGGTAGCTGTAAGTCGGCTGCGGCATTCAGCCAGCAGCTCCGTGGCTCGGCGTGTGTAGGCGGCCAAGAGGTCTATGTCGAGCGCATCGCTTTGCATCTGTCGCAGTATATCCTCAAGCTCACTCACAGCCTTGTTATAGCTAAGTTCCTTTACGGGGATGAATTCAGGTGTATTTGACATCGTCGTATTGCGTTATTGTTTTATTGAAACCATCACTCCCTCAGCCAGTGTCGTTTCAAGCCTTGCCCCCGCCGGGATGTCGGCTTCATTTGTCACGGCATGACCGTTGAAGCGCGTTATTGAATAGCCTCGTTTTAGTGTCGACATAGGCGACAGCGCGTCGAGAAGTCGGTTCATCGAGTCAAGTCGGGTCGACCGACGCTCTATGGCATTGGCCGTCGTCAGCTTGAGTGTCGACTCCAAAGCCTCAAGACGCGACAGCTGCGGGATGATGCGCTTCGACGCCACCGACTGCAACGCCATCGCGTAACGCGCCATCTTATTGTGGGAACGCTCAAGCATTCCACGGGCAACCGAAGGAATGGCGCCCTCCATCTGTCCGAGCTGAATCTTACATCCTGCCAGACGCTCCCTGACGGCATGCACTATGTCGTTGCCGAGGCGGTCAAGGCGGTCAAGCGCCATGGCACCCTGCTCGATAAGCCACTCGGCCGCAGCCGTGGGGGTCTTAACGCGTATATTGGCCACATAGTCCAGTATCGTCACATCGCGCTCATGGCCAATTCCCACAATCACAGGAAGCGGAAACTGAGCCACAGCCGCAGCAAGGTCATAGTTCTCAAATCCCATCAAGTCGCTTGTGGCACCACCGCCGCGAATTATCACCACGCCGTCCCATTGCTCCTGCTCGACAGCGATAAGGCCAAGGGCGGCAATGACGCTCTGAGCCGTGCGCTCGCCCTGCATTATGGCCGGGAACAACCGGGTCGTGAAGCGAAGGCCAAGCTGATTGCCATTGAGCTGGTTCATGAAATCGCCATAACCGGCAGCACCCTCGGCCGACACGATCGCAATGCGCAGCGGGGGCTCATTCCAGCATAGGCTGCGGTTCATGTCGAGGATTCCCTCGGCCTTCAGCCGGGCAAGCATCTCCTTGCGGCGGCGCAAAAGATCGCCCATGGTGTACTCAGGATTTACGGCATTGATGACCAGCGACATCCCGTACACCGGATGCATCGACACCGACGCCCTCACCATGACCTTAAGCCCGGTGGCGAAATCCTGACCGGTGGCAATATAGAAGTCGGAGCGCAATCGCGAAAACACGTTGGCCCAGATGGCTGCACGGGCCTTTGCCACAGTAGCACCCGTGTCGGGGTCCTTCTGCAGCAGCTCCATGTAACAGTGCCCTCCGCGCACGGCGACATCGCTCAATTCGGCAGTGACCCACACATTCTGAGTCGATGAATTGGTGACGAGTTCGGCTATGCGCCGATTAAGCTGATACAGGGTCAACGCTTCCACTTGCCGCGACTTGCTCACTTCTGCTTAACCATGCGGCTTCCGTTCCACTTGTAGACGAGCTGCTCGCGAAGCAGCGGAGCCACCATCGAATATATGTCCTCCGAGAGGAATTGCTTAAGATTATTGGTCAGCGTAAGCGTCGAGGTTGCCGGGTCGTAAGTATAGGATGCCAGCATGAACGGCACCATATTGGTAACCTCGTCGGGAGTCTTGCGGCCGGCATCGGTGAGCCAGTCGGTCATCGAAGGGGCTTCAAACCTCGACTTGGTGTCATATTGCTGCCACGATGGAGAGTAGAATGTTATGCGGCTGTCGGGAGCCGGAGTAGCGACAGTTGAAATAAGCGCTATACAACCACCGTTGCTCTTATCGGTAAGAATCGACAGCTGATAGCTCGACGCATCGGTCATGGCTATCTTTATGTCGTTGTCGGTCAGCTCGGTAACACGCGATCGGCCCTGCAATGAGTTCTGAGTGGCCGTCGACGAACCGCTGTTGAAGTAGTCGACCATGTCGAGGCGTGCGTTCTTGTCAAGTAACGGGAACACCGACATGGGCGCATTGGTGAAAGCGTCGACCGACTTAAGCTGAGCCATTGCCGAAGGTGTTACCGCAATCATGGCGACCACGCCTATAAAAAGTTGCTTTAAGATATTCATAATCAATGAGTGAGAGATTATTATTTCTTGTGTGAGCCTTTTCGCCCCTTCTTATTTATGAACTTGTCAAAGTTGCCGTTGGCCTGCTTGCCTGCACCTGCCGATGCCGCCTCACGCTTGCGACGAGTGGCTGCACGCGAATAGTCCTTTTCGGGATCGGCAATCTCGGCATAGAGCTTATGACCCACAAAGTCGATGTGGTTCAAAGCCTCGACCACCCTGCGGGCATCATTCTTCTTGACATCAAACAGCGAGTAACCGGGCATCAGGTCGATTCGACCCACATCGATACGCGGTCCCGGCACCGAATGGTTGAGTATGTCGATGAGATTTCCGGCATAGAATCCGTCGCTCTTTCCGGCGTTGACATATATTCGGGCCATGCCACGGTCGGCCGTGCGGCGATCCTTCTCTTCGGCGGTGCGGGGCTTTGACAGCTCCTTGCGCTCCTTCTTCGACAGTTTTTCATCGATAAAGTCAATTGCGGGAGCATCCTTGTAATATTCAAGAAGGCGGTTGAACTCCAGCGAAACTACGCGCTTAAGCAAGTCCTCCTGCGACAGCCATCCGAGCTTACGGCTCACTCCGGGCAGATATTTTGCAATTTCATCATCGTCAACCTTCACGCGCTCAAGCCTGTCGGCAAGATTGTAAAGCTGCTTCTCGATGATGTGGGCCGGTGTGGGCACTTCCTTGCGCTCAAAAGTCTTTCCGATGCGCTTCTCAATCTCACGCAACTTGTTGCGCTCGCGAGAGTGGATGATGGCGATTGACACACCCGTCTTGCCGGCTCGGCCCGTACGGCCCGAACGATGGGTGTAGGTGGCTATGTCGTCGGGCAGGCCGTAGTTTATGACATGAGTGAGGTTGCTCACATCAAGGCCGCGCGCCGCAACATCAGTGGCAACAAGGAGCCTCAGCACATGGTCGCGGAATTTCTTCATCACCACATCACGCTGGGTCTGCGACAATTCACCGTGCAGCGAGTCGGCGTTATATCCGTCCTGAATCAGCCAGTCGGCCACCTCCTGGGTTTCCTTGCGGGTGCGGCAGAATATGATTCCGTATATATTGGGATTGTCGTCGGCTATGCGTTTAAGCGCGAGATATTTGTCGCGGGCATTCACCATGTAGTAGACATGCTTTACGTTCTCGGCACCTTCGTTCTTGGTGCCTATCACAAACTCCTGGGGGTTGTGCATGTACTTGGCGGCGATTTTGGCAATCTCCTGCGGCATTGTAGCCGAGAAGAGGAGCATCTTGCGATTCTCGGGCACATGGCTCAGGATGTCGTTTATGTCGTCGACAAAGCCCATGTTGAGCATCTCGTCGGCCTCGTCAAGAATCACGGTGTGTACATCGTCGAGCTTCACCACGCCACGGTTTATGAGGTCGATGAGTCGGCCCGGTGTAGCCACTATCACCTGCACTCCTCGCTTAAGACTGCGTATCTGGCTTTCAATGCTTGAACCTCCGTAGACGGGAAGCACCTCAAGGCGGGGAATGTATTTGGAAAAGTCGGCCAGGTCACTTCCTATCTGCAGGCACAGCTCGCGTGTGGGAGCTATAATCAGCGCCTGGGGTACATTGAGCGATATGTCGATGCGCTGCAGCACCGGCAGCCCGAAAGCCGCGGTTTTTCCCGTTCCGGTCTGCGCAAGCGCAACTACATCACCATCCTCATTCAGCAGGTGGGGAATCACCTTCTCCTGCACCGGCATCGGATTCTCAAATCCGAGCTCCTCGATGGCTTTGCGCAAGTCGTCACGTACGCCCAATTCTTCAAATGTCTTCATTGTTCAGTTCTCTTAAATTACAGTAAACGCGTTATGTCAAGGTGCATGTCATGCTATTTCTCGCGCATGAATATATTTATGGGCGTACCGCTGAAGTCCCACTTCTCCCTTATCTTATTCTCAAGATAGCGTCGATAGGGATCCTTGACCCACTGCGGAAGATTGCAGAAGAATACAACTGTGGGAATCATCGACTCCTTCAGCATTGTAACATACTTGATTTTGATATATTTTCCCTTATTGGCCGGCGGAGGATAAGCACCTATAACCTCCTGCATGTAGACATTGAGCTGCGAGGTGGGGATGACGCGCTCGCGGTTCTTGTAGACATCGACCGCGGTTTCAATCACCTTGTATATGCGCTGCTTGGTCAGGGCCGAACCGAATATTATCGGGAAATCGGTGAACGGGGCGAAGCGCTGCCTTATGGAATTGGCGAAGAAGTCGATTGCCTTCTGCGACTTGTCCTCGACGAGGTCCCACTTGTTGACACACACCACCAGACCCTTCTTGTTGCGCTGAATCAGCGAGAAGATGCTCACATCCTGACTTTCGATGCCTCGCGTGGCATCAATCATGAGGATGCACACATCCGATGCCTCGATGGCGCGTATCGAGCGGATAACCGAGTAGTACTCGATGTCCTCGTTTACCTTGGTTTTCTTGCGTATTCCGGCGGTGTCGACAAGATAGAAGTCGAAGCCGAACTTGTTGTATCGCGTATATATCGAATCGCGGGTCGTGCCGGCGATATCGGTCACTATATTGCGGTCCTCGCCGATGAACGAATTGATTATCGACGACTTTCCGGCGTTGGGACGGCCAACAATGGCAAAACGCGGTATGCGCTCAAGCTGCTCCTCGGTGTCGTCCTCTTCGGGAAGATCCTTCACCACCTCGTCGAGCAAGTCGCCTGTGCCCGAGCCGTTGGAAGCCGACACGGGATAGGGTTCTCCAAGCCCGAGCGAATAGAACTCAGGCACGTTGTAGAGCCAATCGTTGGAATCGACCTTGTTGGCAACAAGTATCACCGGCTTCTTAGAGCGTCGCAATATTTCGGCCACATGGTCGTCAAGGTCGGTAACGCCGTTCATGGCGTCCACGACAAACAATATTACATCGGCCTCCTCGATTGCAAGGTGTACCTGCTTGTTTATCTCGCTTTCAAAGATATCGTCGGAGTTGACCACCCATCCGCCGGTGTCGACAATTGAAAATTCCTTACCGCACCAGTCGACCTTGCCATACTGCCGGTCACGCGTGGTACCGGCGGTGTCGTTTACAATCGCGGTACGAGTCTGTGTAAGGCGGTTGAAAAGGGTTGATTTACCCACATTGGGGCGTCCTACGATAGCTACAAGTCTTCCCATATTAATAATTTTAAAATGCAAATTTAACATTTTTAAGCCACATAACGGCAATGCTCACGCATTTTATTGCCGTGCAACGACTTAATGTCAAATTATAAACAACGGCGGCAGGTAATTGTTTCTCTGCGCCTACTTTAATGCCTCCTCGATGAATTGGACAACCATGCGGTCCGACGGATCCTTCAGCGCAACGGTGTTGTCGGGAGCGATGACATAGAGCGTAGGCATGGCTCTCAACACGTAGAGCTCCTCGCCCTCAATGGCTCCGTCGGGTGAATAGGAGTTGACCCACTCGGCCGGCAGAGAGCCCTTCGCACCCTCCCAAACCGATTCGTCGCCATCGGCATACACGGCGATCACCTTCATCTTTCCGTCGGCAACGGCATTTTTCAACGACTGATTTCCTTTCAGGAACTCAATCGTTTCCTCACAATGCTCGCACTCGGGGTCGTAAAAAATCACAAGCCTGTAACTGTGACCGTCGGCGGCGGCATACAGCGTCGACCTGCGGCCCTTGCTGTCGACAAACTCAAAATCGGTGGCCTTGTGTCCCTGACGGTTTTTGGAAGCATCCTCAAGCTGATAGGCATACTTTGAACGGCGCGTCTTGTCCATGTAGTCGGAACCGGTTATCGCATCGAGGAACAGGATGTAATACTCCTCATTGAGCATAGGCGACTCGGGATCGTAGAGGTACTTGTCGGCAATGTCGGCAAGCAGATTGTAAGCCCCCTCATCGGCTTGGGCCTTTAGCAGCAGGTCGCTGACACAGGTTGCCAGCACGGCGTTGTCGGTATAAGGGAACAGGCTGATGTAGTTGGCAAAGTTCTGCTCCATGAAATCCTGATTGTGGCTGCGTATCGTGTCGCCGAAATCCATAGCGTCCCAAAAATGCGACACTATATAGGCGGCACGCTCCTCGGGAGCCGTCAACGTGGAGGGCACCGAAGGCAGAGGCAGCTCCTCGACAGCCGGAGCCGTCGACACCGGCGAGGATTCGGCCTTGACTGCATTTGTCGCATGGCCTCCGTTGGCACATGCTGCAAACACAAACATCATAATCGACATTACGGCTATCAGAAATCTCATAGTTGTATAAATTTAATAGTGAATCCAATTTATAATGACAGGCGTGAAGCGTCAACTCCCGGGCGCGGCCCGATCAGCGGCGACGGGTGCGTTGCTGCTTGGCGCGGCGCGGGCCCTTCTTGAGCTTGTCGCTGTTGCCCAATGCCTTCTTTGCCGTCACATCGTTTCCGGCATTGTCATCGGCAGCAGGGCGACCCTTGTCGTCGATAAGCGCGAAGTCGACCATCTTGCGCTCCACATTGGCACGCGCCACCTGCACTTTCACCTCATCGCCAAGGCGATAACGGGTCTTGGTGTGTCGGCCCACAAGGCAGTAGTTGCGCTCGTCAAAGTCGTAGTAGTCATCGGCCAGGTCACGAATGGGGACAAGGCCCTCACACTTGTTTTCGTTCAGCTCGACATAGAGTCCCCACTCGGTAACGCCCGAAATGACGCCGTCGTACATCTCGCCGAGTCGGTCGGCAAGATATTCGACCTGCTTATACTTTATCGAAGCACGCTCGGCGTTGGCGGCAAGCTGCTCCATGTCGCTTGAATGCTTGCACTGCTCTTCAAGCTTGGGCTGATTGACACTGCGTCCTCCGTCAAGATACTTCTCCAACAGGCGGTGAACCATCATGTCGGGATAGCGGCGTATGGGTGATGTGAAGTGGGTGTAGTAGTCAAATCCAAGTCCGTAGTGGCCTATGTTGTCGGTCGAGTAGACGGCCTTCGCCATGGAGCGGATGGCAAGAACCGAAAGCAGATTCTCCTCACCCTTGCCCTTTATGTCGACAAGCATCTTGTTGATCGACTTGTTGATCTCCTTGGCAGTGCCCGAGGTCTTTATCTTGTATCCGAAGTTGCGGGCTATTGCGGCAAGGTCGACAAGCTTCATGTCGTCGGGTTTGTCATGCACGCGGTAGACAAATGCCTTGGGCTTCTTCTTATCCTTGGGCTGGCCGATGCGCTGGGCCACAGTGCGGTTGGCAAGCAGCATGAACTCCTCGATAAGCTTGTTGG
>LUJN01000041.1:0-13438 GCA_001689445.1 Bacteroidales bacterium M3
TCGTTGAAGAAGAAGTCCTCCTTGGAGGGGTAGTCGGGCCAGATGTCCTCGATGCATTCGTAGGTGTCGCCCTCGTCTTCCATCTCCTGGAGGTTTTCGATTACTTCGAGGGGAGCACCCGAGCGCATCGCGTAGTCTATGAGTTCTTCCTTGGTGGCGGGCCAGGGGGCGTCTTCGAGTTTTGAGGCAAGTTCAAGAGTCCAGTACATAACAATTAGGTTTTAACGGTTTTCTGAATGTCGATTAAAAATTTCCGCAAAAATAGTGTATTAATCGATATGTAGGATGATTAATAGCGCTAAATATACGGTCATGTATATTTATCAACAATCTTTATCCCAAAATATTTCATCGACCTGGTTGATTACGTTGTCATAACGTGCAAAAAGGAACAGGAAGTCTGACAGGCGGTTGATAAACCGCAGCACGTTGGGGTCAACGTAGGTCTCCTCGGCGAGGGCCACTATGCGGCGTTCGCAGCGGCGGCACATGGTACGGCACACGTGGGCAAGAGCTGCAAGGTGTGTGCCCTGGGGGAGGACAAAGTTGGTAACGGGGGGCAACTCGCTGTCAAGTGCGTCAATCTTGTTTTCGAGGTAGAGCACGTCGTCAAAGGTGAGTCCCTTGGCCTCGGTGATGTCGTTGTCAGGATTGTCGGTAGCGAGATATGCGCCGATGTTGAACAGCTTGTTCTGGATATAAGTGAATGTGTCGGTAAATCCGGCTGGGATATGTGCCGATGTGCACAGGTGGCCCACACGGGCATTAAGCTCGTCGACCGAACCATATGCCTCGATGCGTATATCGTTCTTTTTCACACGTTTGCCTCCGACGAGTGAGGTCGCGCCATTGTCACCGGTTCCGGTGTAAATCTTACTTTTTTTCATATTCGGTAGGTTTGAAATATGAGTGAATTGGTATGATGGGGCTGCAAAATTATGCAAAATATCCTTACGGTGTCTTTTACAGTAGCATTGTTAGATATTATTAACGAAAAATTTCCGTAATAATATGTTAAACGGGACGGGACTGATGATTTGCCATCAGCCCCGTCCAATAAAGGTCTTATTTTACGATGATGTGCAGCGGGCGCTTCATCTGGTCGGTCACCATCAGGTATACTCCATATGGCAGTTCCACCTCAAGGTTGTTGCTGACGACCGGGATATGCCTTATTAGACGTCCCGACGGGTCGTATATCAGGGCGTTGGTGTGGTCCTCGGCACATACGAAGCGTATGCCGCCGGGCATATATGCCGTGCCGATGGGACGCTCCATCTCCACGCCGGTGATGCCCGAATGGTCTACATTGACTATGTTGGACATCGGCGAGCGGAATCCGAGCCTTACCGACTGCACCGAGTAGCTCTCGCGGGTAGAACCGTCAAAGTCGGTGATGTCGAGGCTGTTGCCCTCGGCCTCAATCTCCTCGGTGCTTGCCGCGCCGTCGACATAACGGGTGCGTGTCACGATATAGTAGTCCACGACATCGTTCTCGGGTATCTCCCAGTTGGCGGTATATGAACTTTCCGTGATGTTGGTGGGCGGCAGGGCCTTGAAGGCCGACAGCGCAGGCTCATCGACCCCCTCGCCCTTAAGGCCGATGCCTATCGACCCCACGATGCCGCCTTCCGACAGTATCAGCCGGGCCGAGTGGGTGCCGAGCGATGAAGGGGTGTAGGTCACGTTGAGCCAATAGCCGTCGGATGTGTTCACGACCGAGGCCGATATTGAATTGTCCTCGACGGCAAACATCTCGGGGTTGGCGCTCGTGCGGCGCGATATCGTCACCGACACCGAGCCGGTCATATTTTCCCCGCGGATGTTGAGCTTGCGTGTGAGTGAGGTGCCTTTCACCACCTGGCCGAAGTCGAGTGTCATATCCTGGACGGGGGAGATGAGCGTCGGGTCGCCCGACGGGGGATTGGGCAATGAGGTGGAGAATATCTGCCCCTTCTTGTTTCCCCAAATATACTCGGCAAGTTCCGGGAAGTCGATAAAGGGGTTTCGGTTGTTCTGTATCCTGTAGACAGCCTCGTTGCGGTCTATCTCCTTCTGGCTCACCTTGTCCTCGCGGTGCCAATTCAGCAGCATCTCGATGGCCCACGGTGTCAGGGTGGGATATAGGTTGTTGTTGACCATGTAGTTATACTTCCACGTGAGCTGTCCCGCATAGCATGTGGCCATGTAGAAGTAGGTGCGGGCAAAGTCGCCCTTGTATTGGTCGGATGGTTCAAACACCTTTGCCGCGCCGCCACCCTGGCCTGTCACGGCATATCCCACCTTGCATATGCCGTTGTCAAATGTCGAGGTCTGCACCGTGCCGAGCGGGAAATTGCTCTTGGCCTGGTTGGCCTTTGCCTCGGAGGGGTACAGGTGGTTGAGGTCGGTGTAGGCCTGCACGTCGGTCGCACCTCCCCACCAGCTTTTGGGGAATGAGTGCTCGCGGTTCATATACCGGCCGAAAGACCAGTAGATGTTAACGGGGATGTCGCTATACATGTCCCACCACAGTTCCGTGTCGGGATATACGTCGGTGTGCCTGAAATATTCGGGCAGGCTGCTGTAGGATGACACCGGGGTGAGTTTGTAGACAATCGAGCCGGCCGTCTCCTTTAGAGCCTGTCCGCTCTTGCCATTGAGGGCGGTGTAGTACCCGGCAGGAATCTCGGCGGTGGCAGTCATGGTGAGGAGCACGGAGCCGACAAAGTAGAGGATAATGGAGTATAGTTTTCTCATCTGTGGGTATTATGTAGGTGTACAGGGACAAAAATAACGATTTTTCAACAATATAACAAGCCGCAATATAATTTAACGCTGAGGGTCAAGGCTTAGGCCAAATAAGGCTAATAGGCCAAATAGGTCTTATAAGGCTTATTAGACCTATTGGACTTATCATCCCCTGTTGAAGGCTCTACGCCCTCCCGAGGCATGGCTCCATGCGGTGGAAGTAGAGCCGCTGCACCATGTAGGCACCGGCAAAGTAGCACAATGCAAGCAACCAAAGGGCTATCACATCGTAATTCTGCAGGTAGAGCTGCGTGCCGCTGCCATTCATGCGTATAAAGGCGTTGACGCCCCACGTGGCGGGGAAAAAGCTGCTGATGGTGTACCAGAACCCGTTCATGGCAAACCGTGGCCATGTGAGTCCTGTGAGAAACAGCACAAGCGGCGACGTGAACACGACGATGAGCAGTGACGACTCTCGCTCACGGGAGAAGTATTGCAGCATAAGTCCGAGGAAGATAGATGCCAGCAGCATGGGAAGTATGAGCATAAGCGCCTCAAAGACTCCTGCGAGATGGGGCAGCTTGAACATCAGCGGTACGTAGTGGAGACCGAATATAGCCATCGGGATATATATCACGATATAGCACAGGGTCTTGCCGAGCACTGTGGCCGAGGGGGGAGCGGGGATGGACAGCGGGTCGGTTCCACCGTTGGCGCGTGCACGCTCCGAGACGCCGCCCCCTATCATCGTGATGCCCAGCAGGAGACTCTGCTGAAGGATGATGACAAGTATGCCCGGAAGCACAAACGATGCGAAGCCCTGTGTTGGGTCGCCGGTGAATATGGCCTCGCTCTTGACAGGCATTGGTGTGAGGTTGCCGGTGAGCAACGTGGTGGCTCCCGCGTCGTCGAGTTTGTGAGCCTGTATCTGTGCTCCCGCCTGTATGGTCACGTCGGTAATCGCGCTCACAAAACCCCTGTAGCGCAGCAGTCGGCTCGTCTCGGAGAAGAAGTCGATATAGGCTTGCTCGCCACGCCCTATGCGCTCGGCATAGTCATAAGGTATCGAGATGATGGCATTGGCCTTGCGCTCGGCTATGGAGCGTTTGCCCTCCTGCAGGTCGGATACATATCCCACCACTTTCATTGCCTCGGTGGCGTCGAGCATCCGCGTGATTTCCCGGCTTTCGGGGCTGCGGCTGTCGTCAAGCACAACCACGGGAACATCCTTTATCAGCTCGGGGTTGTACATCAGCGTGTAAAGCACCGGATAGGCTGTCGGCAGCACAAGGAAAAAGAGTATCACTCCCGCGTCCTTGAACACGAGGCGAAATTCCCTTTGCCATACTGCCAACAGGCTTTGGAACCAGCTTCTATTATATTGTGACCTTTTCATCGTCTCAGGGTACATAGTATGGTTTGAGGCACACCTTCTTCAGCCTGTACAGCAGCGGCAGTCCCGCCAAGGGGAAAAGCATCAGGCCGATGTAGAACCACCGCGCATAGTAGATGGGGAAGCCGTTGAGGGCGTCATTGATGTACATCAGGAAGTAATAGCGCACGGGAATAATCCATGAGAACACCCCGAGCCAGCTGTACATGTTCTCGACAGGGAACGAGAATCCTGTGAGCGAGAATGACAGGATACCCATGAGCGACAGCACCGAAGTGCCGATGCGCAGGTTGGGCAACGCGCTCATCACTATCACCCCGAATGCCTGGCAGGCCATGACAAACAACAGCATGGCGGTAATCATGTTCCATATGTTGCCGTGCATCGGGAAGTCGAGGTAGCCGAACATCAGTGACTCAAGGAAGACTCCCCACACGGAGAACACCACCCACTGGGGCAGCAGCTTGCCGATGACGGCGACCAGCATCGAGCCGTCGGCGGTGCGCAACCACCCCACCGACGTGCCTTTCTTTATCTCGTCGCCTATGGTGTAGCCGGTCATCACGAAGATTATCAGCTGCAGCATCGCGGCGATAAACGACGGGTTGAGGTAGTAGGAGTAGTTGAGCCACGGGTTGTGGATAGGGTGCTCGGTGATGACCACCGGCTGTATCATTGTCCCTACTGCGGCCTCGCTCACGCCTGTCGACACGAGTGTGGTTTTCACAAGCGAGCCTGTGGTGGCCACAGCGATGGTCTTGAATCCCTTGAAAACGAATGTGCCGGGCACAAAGTAGGTCATGTTGCAGTAGAACGATATCTCAGGCTGACGGCCTCCTATGGCATCCTTGGCAAAATTCTCGGGAATCATGAAGAAGCCGAATATCTCGCCACGGTTCATCATTTCCATCGCCTCGGCATAGCTGTTGAGCTTGCTCGTGACCTTTACAAACTCTATAGCGTCGAGCGAGCGTGTCACTGTGCGCGACATCGAGGAGTTGTCGAGATCGACGACCCCCGACGGCACTTCCTTGACCACGCCGGCGTTAAACAGGCACAGGAATAAGCCAATCGACACCAAGGGCACCACTCCAAGCATCATGAAGTAGACCTTGCGGCTGCACATCATAACGACGCCGCGCCTTATCGACTGCCATAGGGGTGCAAGTGACATTTCTTTAGCGGTTTGGATTGGGGTATTATGCTTGTTTGCTCACTCGTTTACTCGGGCATGTCGTAGATTATCGACATGCCGGGGCGCAGGTCGGGTATCTGCTCGACAGGACGCGCCTTGATCTTGAATGTGCGCGAGTCGTATTCGCCCGTCGCCTTGGTGGCGTGCCATACGGCATATGCGCCCATGTCGCTTATGTAGTAGACCTTGGCCTTGATGCGCTTCTTGTCGAGCGCGGGTATCATCACCTCTATCTCCTTGCCCATGGGCAAGTCCTTTAGCAGCTCCTCGCGCACGTTGAAGGTGATCCACTTGTCCTGCATCTTCAGCACGCTCATGATAGGCGCGCCGAGAGCTACGAGTTCACCCTCGTGGGGATATATCTCATCGATTTCGCCATCGCATGGTGCGACGAGATACTGGTCCTCAAGCAACGCCTCGACCTCCATCACGCCACCCTTGGCGACGTTGACCATCGAGCGAGCGCTCTCCTTGTCCTCTTTCTGCGCTCCCGACACGGCGAGGTCATACTGGCTCTTGGCTGCCCTCTCGCCCGACAGGGCGGCCTCGTAGGCAGCCTGGGCCTCGTCGCGCTTCTGCTCGGAGATTACCTGCTTCTGAAACAGGGACTCCATGCGGTCGTAGGTCTTCTTGGCTATATTGCGGGCCGCGATGGCCTGTTGCCACAGGTCGTAGGCCCCCTGCACAATCTGTGAGCGCGTCCCGGCATCGACTTTCTGATTTTGTGCGGCGGCGGCGTTCTCCATCGCCTCGGCCTGGAACAGCTTGGCCTCGGCAAGCGACGAGTGGATGTGTACCAAGGTGTCGCCGGCTTTCACCTCCTGGCCCTCATGGACGTAAAACTCCATCACGCGGCCCGGAAGCTTGCCTGATATCCTGACGGATGTTGCCTCGGCCTGACCCTCTACAATCTCGGGGGGAGGTGACAGGAACAGGAACCCTACAATGGCTATAGCCGCCACAACGAGGATGACGACCAGTAGCCCTACCATCAACGACTTGTCATTTTTCTTGACAGGCGATGTCAATTCATTTTCAGCCATAGTTATGTGATTTTTTGAGATATTCTACATGAAAGGGTTTAATAGTTGAGCGTGCCGAGTACCTTGGAGAGGTAGACGCGGCACAGGTGCACGTCGATCTCGGCGTCTATCTTCTCGGAGTTGGCCTTGAGCCATGCCGTCTGCGCCTCCATCACGTTGTCGGTGGTGAGTACCCCCTCCTTGAACCCGAGCTGCGCCTGACGCAGGTTTTCGTCGGCCTTTTCAAGGTTGGTGCAGGTCATGTTGTAGGTCTTCATCGACTCGTCGGCCTTGAACGCGGCTTGGCTCACCTGCAGCTCAATCTTCTCCTTGGCGTCCTCCAGCTGCAGCTGCGAGATGGCGACGTCGCTCTTGGCGGCGCGGTACTTGTTGTAGTTGCCGCCCCAGTGCCATATGGGTATAGTAAGCATCGCGCCTACCGAAAACGCGCCGTCAAAGCGTTTCTTGAAGCCGTCAAACATATTGGGGTTGCTGAACGAGTATGCGCCCACAATGGCGAGATTGGGGAGCATCGACGACATCGCGACGCGCTTTTTCTGCTCGAATATTTTCACGCCGAGTTCAAGGGCACGCACATCCTGGCGGCGGTCATAGACCTCCTGCATGTCGTAGGACTCGGCCACCTGATAGGGTGCGACGTGCTCCACGTCCTCGTCCTCAAGGGTCATCACTGTGTTGACCGGCAGGCCGCACACCTGTGCCAGGGCCATGCGCGAGAGTACAAGCCCGTTGTCGACCTTGGTTTGGTCGACCTGCGCGGCGTTGAGTTTTACCGCTACGCTGAGCAGGTCGCTCTTGGTGGCGACACCCTCCTGCAGCATGAGGTTGACGTTGTTGTAGAGCGTGTCAAGCAGGTTGACGTAGCTGTCGGCGAGTCTCTTTTTGGCTTTCAGCGACACCACCTGCCAATATGCCCCGTCGACGGCATAGATTATATCCTCGGCCTCGTTGTCGTGCATGGCGCGTGCCAGCTCCTCGGCATACTTGGTGATGCGGTTCATCGCCACAATCTTGCCGCCCATGAACACCGGCTGGGTCAGCGTGACGGCCCCGAAAAACACGTTGTGTATATCGTATGTCAGGGCTTCCTTGGGGAGGAGGGCCACCGATGAGGGGACATATTGCCCGTCGGGGCCCTTTATCGGCTGTCCTGTCATCGGGTTGGTCACGATGTCAAACTGGTAGGACTGCGACTTGAGGTCAAACGACTTGACCGGCAGCAGCTGGTCGCTGTCGATGACCGAGATTTTCTTCTGGTTGTATGTGTAGCCTCCCGTGAAGTCTATCGCCGGCAGATAGGCGGCAAACGCCTCCTTTTTCTGGTATCCCGCAGCCTTTACGCGCTCGGCCATGATGCGCATCTCCTTGTTGTTGTGGAGCGCCATGGAGCGGCAGGAGTCGAGCGAGACGACTCCGTTGTCTTGGGCCGACGCGGCGACGGCGGCAGACAGGGCCAATGCAGTCAATACGATGTTGAAACGCATAAACATGATTTTTGAGTTATATCCTCTATACGTGTTGGAAAACGTGGTTACAAAGTTAACTCAAAAACACGCTGATAAGTTTAGTGTCATCCGACAAAAATCTCTCGCGTTTTACCTATAATTGGTCAGTTTTTCGGATTGCCCGGCAACAGCATTGGGTCGCGATCCTGCTGGTGGGCTGTGATTGGCAAGTTTGGCCGACTATGGGAAATTTTCGCTATATTTGTGGAATCCTATATAAGACACTGACTAAACTGTATTATAGCCATGAGAAAAATCCTGATTCTGCTTGCGGCGTTGATTGCGCTGCCTGTTTTTGCCGCCAAACATTGGGTGGGCGGCGACATATCCCTGTTGCCCGAGTATGAGAAAGCTGGTGCCAAGTACAAGACCCACGAGGGTAAGCCGATAGCCGACCTGCTGCCATTCCTCCACGACGAGGGGATGAACGCCATGCGTGTGCGTCTTTTTGTCGACCCCGACAAGTACACGGGAGCCGATAAGGACCCGAACACCTGTCAGACACTCGAGTATATCATCCCCCTGTGCAAGCGCATAAAGGATGACGGGTTTGCCCTGATGCTCGACTTCCACTACTCCGACACGTGGGCCGACCCGGCAAAGCAGTGGACTCCCGTCGACTGGGCGGGGCTCTCCGACGAGGAGCTGTACAAGAAGATATACGATTACACCTCCGAGACCCTCGCCACGCTGCGCGGGGAGGGGATTGTGCCCGACTTCATACAGCCCGGCAACGAGATAAGCTACGGTATGCTGTGGGGGCCTTACGGCACGAAAAATCCCAAAAAGACATTCATGGGCAGCAATGCCAACTGGGACCGTCTCGGGCATCTGTTGAAGGAGGCTATCCGCGCCTGCCGCGAGCAGTGTCCCGACGCGAAGATTGTGATACACACCGAGCGTACAGCCGACGTGGCGGTGCAGAACAATTTCTACGACCGTATGCGCTCGCTCGGCATCGACTACGATATAATAGGGTTGAGCTACTATCCCTACTTTCACGGCGACATGTCGGTGCTCGACAAGGCGCTGACGAGCCTTGAGGGGCGTTACCTCGACAAGCAGATAATGATTGTGGAGACCGGCTACTCCTATAAGTGGGAGGTGCCGGGCACCGACCACGACCTGAGCGGCAAGTGGCCCTACAGCGACGCCGGCCAGGATGCGTTTGCCCGCGACCTCGTGGCGTGCCTTGAGGCCCATAGCGCGGTGACGGGGCTGTTCTGGTGGTGGATGGAGTATAACGCCTACAACACCAAGCTCTCGGGATGGTACAACGCCCCTCTCTTTGACAGCACGACGGGCCGCGCCTGCTCGGCACTGAAGACCATATGCTCATTTGCCGACAGCAACGCCGCCCTCGGTGACATCCTCTACACCCCCGCCGCCCCCGGCGACGACACATGGCACGACCTCCAGGGTCGCCCCGTCACCCACCCCACCAAGGGCGGCATATACATCCACAACGGCCAAAAGGTCTTCGTGCCCTGATCGTGTGCGGAGGGCGTTTCAGAACTCCCGAATTGTAGGGCTGCACCATGGTACAGCCGAAACACGCACAAATGGCAACCATCTGATTTACATGCATAAACGCGGCTGCACCATGGTGCAGCCCTATTGTTGGTCAATCATTCGACCCTCGCAGAGGGTCAACCTGTGTAGCCCCATATTGTCAAAGGCGATAGCCAAGACAATATGGGGTTTTATGGTTTCACAATAATGAGCCTCGTAGAGTGTCAACGGGTATTCTATCAAACGGCAGTGTTACCTGTTCACCCTCTACGAGGCTGATAAATTGGATGTTTCACCTATCCCCGCATAGCCGCCGGCGCGGGCACGCGCCGGCGGCTATGCGGGGATACACAAATTGACCCTCTGCGAGGGTCGTTATCAACCCTGTGGGGTGGCGATGGCGACGGTGGCGTCGCCGTGGAGGAGGAATGTGATGGCATAGCGGCGGCCACGGGCGGTGGCTGTCGTCGCGTCGGTCATTTCCACTTCCGGGAGGGTCATGTCGGGGTGTCCTGCGGCCTTGAATACAGCCTCCTTGGCTGTCCATGCCTCCAACAGGTGGGGCAGGGTGATGTAGCGGGATAGTTCGTTTGCCGTTAGGAACTTGGTGGCGACGCGGAGCAGCTGGCGGCGCGGGAACTCGATGTCTATGCCGACAGGGCTGTCAGAGACGGCGAGGGCTATGAGGTCGCGGGCATGGGACAGGGATATGCAGGTGCCGGGCAGCGGCACTGCGGGTGCACCATACCGGTCATGCAGCAGCCCGACGCCGAGGACGTGGCGCACGATGGCGCGTCCGGCGAGTATCTCGCGGCGTCGGCTGTCGGCGCGAGCTTTCATCGCGGCGGCGCGGGCGCTGTCGTCGGCATAGGGGATGACATCCTCCATGCGCTCGACAATGACGGTGATATTGCCGACTTGCTGTCTCATCGGCGGCGCAGGTGGGTGACGGTGTGCACGATGTCGCGGCTCACGGCGTCGAGCACGGGACGGATGGAGTCGGATGCCGACGTGCTGTTGGCAAAATACAACGCACCGGTGAGAACGAATGTCGCCGAGTCGGTGGCGAGAAATTGCACGGGGGTGACTCGTGCCTCGGGGGTGACAAGTATCGTCGCGTCTACTCCCGCAGGGGTGGCGAGGCGGCTTATCTCGGTGGAGAGCGAGCCGGCGTTGAGGCTCATGCGCTCGACGCGGTTGTCTATCACCGCCGTGGCTGTCGCTGCGGTGACGGGGGTATAGGTGCAGTAGAGCGTGGCACCGTAGCGCGGATAGGAGATATTGATTTTGTCGGTCGCCGTGCTGTCGCGGTCGTCGCCGCGTGTGACGGTCGCCCCGCTGTTCACCTCCATCACCACGGGCAGGCGGTCGATAGCCGTGTAGGTCGTGTCATAAGGGAGGACGCGGGGATAGGCCGTTGGGCGTGGCACGGCGACATCTCGCGGATTGCCGTCACACTCGGTGAGGGCAAAGGAGAACCCGATTGCCGCTATCCACACGGGGAGCATCGCGGCAAGGGAGGTGATGACGGGGTGGCGTCGGCGTGTCATGACTTTGCGGCGGTTGGCGTGGTGGGCTGCTGCACGTCGGGCATCACCTTGACGCGGACGCTCGCGATGCGGTGTTTCTCGATGTCGAGCACGAGGAAGCGGCAACGTCCGTAGACGATGCTCTCCTTCTCCTTGGGGAAATCACCCTTGATGGCGAGCAGCATACCGGCGAGGGTCTCGCAGTCCTCGGCGACGGGCATGTAGTCCTCCTCGTCAAGGCCCGTGATCTTGAAGAAGTCGTTGAGCAGGGTTTTTCCCTCAAATATGTAGGTGTCGTCGGGCAGACGCTTGTAGTTGGCCTCCTCGTCGTCATACTCGTCGTTGATGTCGCCCACAATCTCCTCCAGCACATCCTCCATGGTGACAAGCCCCTGCGTGCCGCCAAACTCGTCGATGACGATGGCGAGGTGTATCTTCATGCGGCGGAAATCCTCGAGCAGGTCGTCAATCATGCGCGACTCGGGGACAAAGTATGGCTCGCGCAGCAGCGACTGCCACTTGAAGCCGTCGAGCGGCTTGCCGATGTAGGGGAGCAGGTCGCGGCTGTAGAGCACGCCCTTGATATTGTCTTGCGTCTCCTCGTAGACCGGCATACGCGAATACCCCTTGTCGAGCACGAGGGCCATCACCTCGTCAAAGTCGGCGGTGATGTCTATGTCCACGATATCGACTCGCGGGGTCATTATCTCGGAGGCGGTTGTGTCGCCAAATTTCAGTATCCCCTCAAGCATCTCCTTGTCGTCGGGGGTCTTGAGGTCGGTTATCTCAAGGGCCTGGCTCAGCTCGTCGGTCGAGATGTTTTCCGCTTTCTTGGTGACAACGCGGTTGACGATGGTAGAGCTATGGACGAGCACCGACGACAGGGGACGGAATACGGCGACAGCCGCACGCAGGCCGCCCGTGGCCATTGCCGCCCATTGTGCCGTGTAGGTGCGGGCATAGAGTTTGGGGACAATCTCGCCGAAAAGTAGGATGATGAACGTGAGGATGACGGTGTAGAACAGGAAACTGAGCACCTCCGACCCGGCGTGAAACTGGAATATCTGGGAAAAGGCAAAGTTACACAGCACGACAATCGTCACGTTGACGAGGTTGTTGGTGATGAGTATCGTGGCGAGCAGCCGCTCCGGCATGGCGAGCAGTTCCCTCACCTTAGCGCCTTTCGGCCCCTGGTCGAGGTCCTCGCATTGCGCGGGCGTCAGCGAGAAGTAGGCAATCTCGCTGCCCGAGACAAATCCCGAAATTATAAGGGCAATCACGGCAAATATCAGTGCCACAAGGCTGCCCGCCGTGGGGGCGTTGACCGTCAGCAGGTCATTGATTGAGGCCAAAATCATTCCCGTCATGGGGGAAGTGGCCGGCAAAGGGTCTATATCCAAAACAAATGGTGTTAGTTTTACAATCATGCGCCGCCGGCTTGCATCCCGTCACGGCACAAGGAGGACTCCCATCCACGCCGCAAATTTAGCATTAATTTATTACCCGTGCAAATCATGTTGGGAATCACACGATTTGGTGTCCGCTTCATTGCGATTGTTTGGTTTAATTTGATATAATAAGGAGGTACAGAACCTGAGGTGGTTGCAAAACTCAAAAATTTCGACCTAATGCTGTTCACTAAGGACCATGTTGAGGTCAAGATCAACTAAGGTCTACGAGGGTCTAAAAGGGGACATTCCTTCTGCGGTTTAACGTCCGTTACGGTATCTTGGGGATTATTGGGGACAGGCGGATAAACCTGCATGGGGAGGGGGATGTTTATATTGGACTTAAAGTTATTAACCCAAAAACAAGACAAGAACAATGGAAACAATCATCAACACCCATATCCCCGAATTTAAGGTACAGGCCTACCACAACGGCGAGTTCAAGACCGTCACCGACAAGGACGTGCTTGGCAAGTGGGCAATATTTTTCTTCTACCCCGCCGATTTCACCTTTGTGTGCCCGACCGAGCTTGAGGATATGGCCGACAAATACGAGGAGTTCAAGAAACTCGGCGTCGAGGTCTACTCCGTGAGCACCGACTCCCACTTTGTCCACAAGGCATGGCACGATGCATCCGACAGCATCAAGAAGATACAGTACCCGATGCTCGCCGACCCGACAGGGCTGTTGAGCCGCGCATTCGGCGTGATGATCGAGGAGGACGGCATGGCCTACCGCGGCACATTCGTCTCCAACCCCGAGGGCCTTATCAAGCTCGTCGAGATACAGGACAACAGCATAGGCCGCAACGCCGAGGAGCTGCTGCGCAAGGTCGAGGCCGCACAGTTTGTCGCCTCACATGACGGCGAGGTGTGCCCCGCCAAGTGGAAGCAGGGACAGGCCACGCTGAAGCCCAGCATCGACCTCGTCGGGAAGATATAATCCCCGCAGTTACACTACAGTAGGGTCGCAACCTAATGCTGTTCACTTAAGGTGAGGGAGAGGGGCGAAGCCCCTACATATGTGCAACCCCACGCATCGCGTGGGGTTGGAGTGATGAGAATGGAATGTGGGTCGGAGAC
>LUJN01000041.1:13446-53955 GCA_001689445.1 Bacteroidales bacterium M3
AAGCCCTTAAGTGAACAGCATTGGGTCGCAACCTGTCGCGACCGCGAATAGGTTGGCGGTAAATATCCCATCCTTGCGGTCGCGACAGGTCGCGACCCTACATAAAAAACTACCCCTAAAACAATACGATATGCTTGACAATGATATAAAACAGCAGTTGCAGTCGATTTTCGGGACGCTGAAGTCGCAGTTCACCCTGCAGCTCGTATCCGACGGCAACGAGGAGCAGACCGCCCGAGTCAGGGAATTTCTCGACGACGTTGCCTCCACGTCGCCCAACATCATGGTAGAGACCGTGACCGGCGACGTGCCCTATCCCACATTCGGGATTGTGAGGGACGGAGAGCCTACGGGGATAAGCTTCTGCGGCATCCCCAACGGGCACGAGTTTACCACCCTGCTGCTCGCACTGCTCAACGCCGACGGGCAGGGGAAGAATCTCCCCGACCCCGCGCTCACGGCGAGGATAAAGGCTCTGAAAGGCCCGATACGGTTGCGCACATTCGTGTCGCTGACCTGCACCAACTGCCCCGACGTGGCACAGGCTCTCAACGTGATAGCGTTACTCAATCCCGGCGTGGAGAACACGGTGATTGACGGCGCGGTCGTACCCGACATCGTCGGGCAACTCGGCATACAGTCGGTGCCCACGGCGTATGCCGGCGACGAGGTGCTGAGCGTCGGACGCTCATCGCTCGGCGACCTGCTCGCCAAGCTCGAGGGGATATACGGCGCGACCGACACAGCCAAAGAGCCGGTGGTATATGACTACGACCTGCTTGTGCTCGGCGGTGGTCCCGCCGGTGCGGCAGCAGCGATATACTCGGCGCGCAAGGGCTTCAAGACAGCCGTCATAGCCAAGAGCATCGGCGGTCAGGTTAAGGAGACGATGGATATCGAAAATCTCATCTCCGTGCCGACCACCACCGGCCCGCGCCTCGCCGATGACCTGCGGCGGCATATGGAGAGCTACCCCATAGACCTGTTTGAAAACCGCACCATCGACTCCGCCGACATCGCGGGCAGCGAAAAGAGCGTGACATGCGCCAATGAGACATTCCGCGCCCGTGCCGTCATCATAGCCACAGGTGCCGGATGGCGCAGGCTCTCCGTGCCGGGCGAGACGGAATACCTCGGGCACGGCGTGGCATTCTGCACCCACTGCGACGGCCCGTTCTACGCCGGCAAGCGCGTGGCTGTGGTCGGCGGCGGCAACTCGGGCATCGAAGGGGCGATAGACCTTGCAGGTATATGCCCCGAGGTCGAGGTGTTTGAGTTTATGGACGCGCTCAAGGCCGATGACGTGCTGCAGCAGCGTGCCGCGTCGACAGGAAATATCCACATCCATACCTCCAGCCAAGTGACCGAGATTGTTGGCGACGGAAAGAGTGTGACGGGTGTAAAGGTCAAGGATCGTAATACAGGCGTTGAGACGCTATATCCCCTATCGGGGGTATTTGTACAGATAGGTCTGGTAGCCAACAGTGCCCCATTCAAGGGGCAGCTGCCGATGACTCCCGCCGGGGAAATCATCGTGGATGAGCGTTGCCGCACAGCCGTCAAGGGCGTTTATGCCGCGGGAGATGTCACCGTAGTGCCCTACAAGCAGATAGTCATAGCCATGGGCGAAGGGGCAAAAGCCGCCCTCTCCCACTTTGACGACGCCGTACGCGGCGAGCTTGGGTAATATGCCACATCAATTACCCTGATTACGGTATCTGTTACCCTTTTCACTGAAACGGCAACAAGTCGATAACAAGGGGTTGATTTTCATATTATATTTGCTCAAACTTTACAATAATGAAAACCAAAATCACTGTTATCTGCCTTGTGATTGCCGCCGCCATAGCGTCGGCGTGCAGCACCAATGCGGAGAAAAAGACAACCGACAAAGAGATGAAAACATTGGTAACCTACTTTTCAGCATCGGGTAACACCGAGCGTGCCGCCCGCAAGATTGCCGCCGCCACAGGCGCCGACCTCATGGCGATAGAGCCGGTGCAGGCATACACCGCCGCCGACCTCGACTGGACCGACACGACATCGCGCTCGACCGTCGAGATGAAAAACCCGTCGCAGCGACCCGCCGTGAAGCCCGCGACCCGCGACATCAAGGAGTATGACGTGGTGTATATCGGTTTCCCGATATGGTGGTACACCGCCCCCACGGTCATCAACTCGTTCATTGAGTCCAACGACCTGACCGGCGCAATCCTCGTACCATTCGCCACCTCCGGCGGCAGCACCATCGACCGCGCCCAGACCGACCTGCGCCAAGCCTACCCGAACCTCCGCTGGGCCGACGGCCGCCTCGTCAACCGCATGAGCGACAAGGCCATCGCCGACTGGACCTCCGCCATCAAGTAACCAGCCGGAAATATAGTCAAAATGTAGGGACATGCCTTTGGCATGTGGAATTTGCAGCGACCTGCACACCAGTCCACATGCCAAAGGCATGTCCCTACATTTCGGCTCCTTTATTTATACGTAATGGGAGATGTTTTTACCCAAAATTCGTATCTTTGTGGGAGTAACCGTAATATTACGTAATATCTAACAGTCTTAGCCATGGAAGTGATAAACTTTGCCGAGCATCCCTCGCTCATCAACCAGTATATGATGGAATTGCGCAGCGTCAACATGCAGTGTGACATGATGCGCTTCCGCCGCAACCTTGAACGCATCGGGGAGATAATGGCCTATGAGATAAGCCGAACGCTCCACTATCGCACCCATGAGGTGACAACGCCGCTCGGGCAGTGCGAGTGCCAGGAACTTGACGAAAAAATCGTGCTCGGCACGATTTTCCGCGCTGGGGTGCCGTTCCACCAGGGATTTCTCAACTTCTTCGACCATGCCGAAAACGCCTTTGTGTCGGCCTACCGTAAGTATAAGGAGAAAGAAAACTTTGACGTGTTTATCGAGTATCTCGCCTCGCCGCTGCTCGATGGCAAGACGCTCATTCTCGCCGACCCGATGCTTGCCACCGGGGCATCAATGGAATTGAGCTACCGCGCCCTGCTCACCAAGGGAATGCCCGAGCGCATCCACGTGGCGTCGGTAATTGCCTCGCAGGTGGCCGTCGACTACATCCGCGACAAGTTCCCCGAAGACCGCACCACCATATGGATAGGTGCCATCGACCCCGAAATCAACGCCCACTCCTACATCGTCCCCGGTCTCGGCGACGCCGGCGACCTCGCCTACGGCCCGAAAGACTGAACGAGTGCAAAGTTCAAAGGGCAGAGTTCACAGTTTAATTCGTGGGCAGCAACCTTGAACGAGTGCAAAGTTCAAAGGGCAGAGTTCACAGTTTAATTTGCCCGCAGCAACCTTGAACGAGGGCAAAGTGCAAAGGGCAAAGTGCAAAGTTAAGACAGTCGTCTTCACTAAGAGGAGAGAGACTAAACTGTGAACTTTGAACTATGAACTTTGAACTGTCGAAAGGTATACCCCGAGCAGGACGGCGGCCGCGCCGATTAGGCCGATGGCGGTGACTGGCTCGTCGAGGACGAGCCACGACGTGAGCATTGTCACGGGCGGGGTGAGGTAGACGTAATTGTTGGCGACCGTCGCGCCGAGACGCGCCACGGCGGCATTCCACGACAGGAAACACGCCATCGACGCCACTATGCCGAGAAACAGCAGGTTGCCGATGACCACCGGGCGCGACAGCACCTCGAGTGTGATGCCCGGTGAGGCGAATAAGGCATACACCCCCATCGACACAAGACCGTAGAAAAACACCTTTCGGGTGATAAACAACGTGGTGTAGTGTCCCGACAGTTTCATGAGAATGATGCTGTAGAACGCCCACATCAGCGCGGCGGCGAGCGTCAGGAAGTCGCCGAGGGGATTGAGCTGCAGCGTCACGCTGCCGTTGAACACCACCGCCGCCACGCCTCCGAGCGCGACAATCGCCCCGAGCGGCATCCAGCGTCCCCACCTCGTACCGAAAATCCCCCTCGCCAACAGCGATGTTAGCAGCGGGGCGGTGCAGATGATGAGCGATACATTGGAGGTCATCGTCAGCCCGATAGCCGTGTTTTCAGTGATAAAATAGAGCGAGCCGCCGGTAAGTCCCGCCAAGGCCATCCAACCCTCGTCGGCGAGGGTCCCCGCACGCAGCGGACTACGACAGACGACGATTATGAGCATATAAGCCAAGGCGAAACGCAACAGGAATATACCCTCGGGGGTAAGCCCGTTGAGCAGCAACACCTTGGTGGATATGAATGTCGTGCCCCATATCGACGCCGTGACGGCGGCCACGCCGTGCCACAGCACTTTGCGGTTAATGCTTAATTCATAATGCATAATAAACTGTGAACTTTGCACTTTGAACCGTGCACTCCATCAGATATCCTTGCGGAAGGAGGCGCGACGGCGGTGGAGGCGACGCTCGAAGTACTGCCACTGTTGCTGAACATGCACGTTGTCGGCAAGCTCAAGGTTGCTCTCGGCCCACTTGTGCTTCTTGCGGATGAACATCGGCAGCAGGTCGGTGAACAGCAGCGCGTTGACCCCCTTGCTCTGATATTCAGGCTTGACAGCGACGAGCATAAGGTCCACGATGTCGTTATGGAACTTCATCGCCTTTATCAACTGCCATATCCCCTTGACGGTCACACGCCCGCGCGATGCCTGGAATGCCCTCGACAGCGACGGGATGGAGATGCCCGCGCCAACGAGACGCCCCTCCGGGTCGACAATGAGGCTCACATACTCCAGCGGGATGATAGGCAGGTATTTGTCGATATAATATTCTATCTGCTTGGGCGTCAGAGGAGAATAGCCATACAGCTGGTCGTATGCCTCGTTAAACAGCTCAAACAGCTCGCGGCCGTACTCGGCCTTGATTTTGGACGAACTTTTATACTTGAGCACACGCAGATTGTACTTGTTTTTGACAATCTCGGCGATACGCATATACTTGTCGGGCACCTTGTCGGGCACGGTCATGCGGTATTCCACCCACTCGACATCCTTTTTGAGGCCGATGCGCTCAAACTGCTCGGGATAATACGGGTAGTTGTATATGGTGGCCTGCGTGCCAAGCTCGTCAAATCCGAATGTCAGCGTGCCCTCGTGGTCCATGTCGGTAAATCCCATCGGGCCGACCATAGTCGTCATGCCACGTTCGCGGCCCCACTCGGCCACCGCCTTGAACAGCTCGTCGACCACCTCGTCATCGTCGATGAAATCCACGAAGCCAAAGCGCATCTCCCGCTTGCCTGAACGCTCGTTGACGAGGCGGTTGATGATGCCCGTTATGCGCCCTACAGGCTTGCCGTCGCGCCAAGCCATGAACGAGCGCGCCTCGCAGGTGGCAAATGCCGGGTTCTTGTCGGGACGCAACGTGTCTATCTCGTCAAAAATCAACGGGGGCACGAAGCAGTCGTTGCCCTCATAGAGGTCGATACCAAACTTCACATACTCTTTCAGCTCCTTCTTGTTGGGAGTGACGGGTCTTATCTCAACGGCCATCTTCTTGTTCGATTATTTAAGGCTGCAAAATTAAGCAAAATTGTTGATTTCCACTACTTCCAACGCCCGATTAACACCCGTGACGACACGTGTCACCCCATTCTCATCATATGGGGCCTTGTGATTGGGCCTGTAGTACCAGTTGAGCCATGCCAGCACGCCGAGCATGATGACAAGAAACACGATGAGGAAAATGTAGAGCTGGTTACTCGACCGTTTCTCTAGCGCCAGATGGAGATCCTGCACGTCGTGGTAGCGGCGCGACGGGTCGGGGTCGGCGCTCCGCTGGGCTATCTTGCGCAGGTGGGGCATCTTTGCCGGCACGGCATCGAGCACCTCACCGAGCAGCCGCCCATAGTTGTATATATCCTCCGACAGTACCTCCGGCTCAAGGTACTTCTTCTGCTCGAAACCAACGTCTATCAGCTTGAGGTTGCCGATATTCTCGGTGAAAATTATCATCTCGGGGCGCAGCGGGCGGTGCACGATATGGTTGGCCTGTATATACTCCATCGCGTCTATGAGCTGATGCTGCAACGACGCGAGCACCTGCGGGGTGATTTTTTTCTCATCTATGAGCTGGCGCAACGACGGGCCGTAGACATAGTCGGTGATGATGCACTTGCCAAGCCCCGGTATCTCCTCAAAGTCGTTTATCATCACGATATTGGGATGGGCGAGATTGTAGCGTGCGTCAAACTCCCGCTCAAGCGTCTCCTCATACTCCTGCCGTCCCGCATACTCGGGCTTCAGACACTTGAGCATCACCCACTTGCCATGTTTCTTGGCACGGTACACAAGGCAATGCGGCTCCTCCCACTCGGGGAGTAGCGTGATTTCGCTCCACTTGGGCTGCACGCCCGATGTCGTCTCTTTCATAGGCAATAGGGATTTTTCCTTACACATCCGCCAACCGACACCTCATCGCTTGGCATCCACAAAGATAACACAACCGCCCAACACCACCAAACCCTTTCCCGCATAAAAATGCCCCGACATGCCGCCAAACAGCCAAAACAGCATGAAAAGGTATTACAGGGCTTAGCAAATTGCCACCAAAGGAGTAGGGACGCTCCCTGGAGCGTCCGCGAATTTGAAGCAGAATGTGTTAGTCCCGGACACTGCAGGCAGTGTCCCTACATTTCAAGTCAACCGACAAGTTCTGCAACGCCCTACGCGAATAGACACGTTGCCAAAGTTTTAGTTCCCCAATTTTGCAACCTTTGGGACGCTCTCCGGAAACAAAGGCAACTTTTTATGCCGAATAATGGGGGATGTTTTAGAAAGTTTATGACTGTATTTAATGGGATTATTTGTAAATTGCGGTGTTATTGACTAAAAACACTGCATGTCATGGAGAACAGGAAAAAGAAACTTGTGATTTCGACCGGCGCCGGAATGAGCGCCGAGAGCGGCATATCGACATTCCGCGACAGCGGCGGACTGTGGGACAACTATCCCGTCATGGAGGTTGCGAGCCACGACGGCTACCTGCGCAACCCGGCACTCATCCACCAATTCTACAACGAGCGGCGGCGTCAGCTTGTCGACGCCAAGCCCAACGCGGGCCATCTCGGCCTTGTCGAACTGGAGCAATGGTATGACGTGTACGTGATTACACAGAATGTCGACGACCTGCACGAGCGCGCCGGCAGCAGCCATGTGCTCCATCTCCACGGCGAGCTGATGAAAGTGCGCGCCACCGACGACGAGGATAAGGTGTTCACCCTCACTCCGCCCGACCTCGACACGACACCCGAGACCATCATCGAGGGGCATCACGTAAGACCGCATATCGTCTTTTTCCAAGAGGCCGTGCCGATGATTGAGCCGGCCATAGAGCTTGTACAGCAGGCCGATATATTTGTCGTGATAGGCACGTCACTGGTCGTCTACCCTGCCGCAGGGCTTATGTCCTACCTGCGCCCCGGGACGCCGGTCTACTACATCGACCCCAACCCCGCGTCAGTGCCCGCGTCAGTTCATGTCATCAAGACAGGGGCATCCGAGGGCGTGGCACGCCTCACTGAAATCCTCAAGCCGTAATTTACATTTGCAAACAGAAGCCGACTCCCGGACAGGAGGGTGTGGCATAATTCGATAAATGCCCGCTAAAGGAGTAGGGACGCTCCCTGAAGCGTCCGCGAATTGTCCCAATACAAGGATGTTAGTCGCGGACGTTCCAGGGAACGTCCCTACAAGTTGGGAAATTGGCAGTTTTGCGACATCTTATTGTGCGATACCGCATTATGCAACCCTTTGCCGAGTGAACATTCCCCTGCAAAATAATATTTGTCGGGGAGGGGAATTTTTTTGCAATTTGGTTATGTAAATTTTGCGGGATATTTGCTAACTTTACAACCTAAATTTTTCATTCGGAAAGGACCTCTGCACACATTCAGGAAAAAGCGTCGCGATGGCTGAAGAAGTTTACCACATACCGGCATTGCTGGAGCAGTGCATGACAGGGCTTGACATCAAGTCCTCAGGCACATACGTCGATGTCACCTTTGGCGGCGGCGGCCACTCGCGCGCCATTATGGAGCGGCTCGGCCCGGAGGGGCACCTGTTCTCATTCGACCAGGACCGCGATGCCATCGCCAACTCCATCGACGACCCGCGCTTCACCTTTGTGCACTCCAACTTCCGCTACCTCTCCAACTTCATGCGCTACTATGGCGTGAGCCACGTAGACGGCATACTCGGCGACCTCGGGGTGTCGTTTCACCACTTCGATGACCGCGAGCGCGGATTCTCCTTCCGATGGGAGGGGCCGCTCGACATGCGCATGAACCGTGGCGCGTCACGCACGGCGGCATGGATTGTCAACAGCTACGACGAGGCGCGGCTCTCCGACCTGTTCTATCTCTACGGCGAGCTGAAGGCCTCCCGCCGCATTGCCGCCGCTATCGTCAAGGCACGCGCCAACGCCCCGATAGAGACCGTAGAGCAGCTGCTGGAGGTCGTGAAGCCGTTCATAAGCCCCAAGCAGGAAAAGAAAGAGCTGGCACAGCTGTTCCAGGCCCTGCGCATCGAGGTCAACGACGAGATGGGCGCCCTCAAGGAGCTGCTTGCCCAGTCGCTCAAAGTGCTCGCCCCCGGCGGACGCCTCGCCATCATCACCTACCACTCCCTTGAAGACCGCATTGTCAAGAACTTCATGCGCACAGGCAACGTCTCGGGAGAGGAAAACAAGGACTTCTTCGGGCGCAACCTCTCCCCGATGCGGCTCATCACATCACGCCCCATCGTCCCCGATGACGAGGAGGTGACACGCAACCCGCGCTCACGCAGCGCCAAACTACGAATCGCAGAAAAACTATAACGCAATGGCAGCAGAACCGGTCAACACCACAGAGAAGAAAGCGGCAAAGGACTCCCTGTTGCTGCGCACGGTGATGGGAAAAGTCCTCTCAAGCGACTTTTTCGCCAAGCACTGCGGCTACATCCTGCTTGTCATCGCCCTTATCCTCATCTACATCACCAACCGCTACCAGTGCCTGACACGCATGGAGGAGATACGCTCGCTGACGCGCCAACTTGAGATTGTCGAGACCGAGCGCGTACGCGCCAAGAGCACCTACATGAGCCGCATCCGCGAGTCGTCGATGCAGGAACTTGTCGACACGATGCACCTCAACCTCCAGGTGCAGGACCGTCCACCCTATAAAATGACCAAGGAATGAAAAAGGACAACCGCCGCCATATATTGTTCCGCTACGCGCTCATCATCACATGCATACTGCTGTTCGCGTTTGCCATCGTCTACAAGGTGTTCCACACGACCGTCATCTCGGCCGACCGATGGAACGCCAAGGCAATGCGCGAACTGTCGCGCACCGACACCATAGCCCCCGAACGCGGCGACATCCTCGCCTCCAACGGCAGCATTCTCGCCACCAACCTACGCTTCTACCACGTGCGCCTCGACTACCGCAGCGAGAAGTTCATGGAGGCAAACCTGCGGCGGTGTGTCGACTCACTCGCCGACTCACTCGCCCTCCACTTCGGGCGGCGCACTCCCGACGGATGGCGCGAGTTTCTCCTCAAGCCACTCAAGGTCGAGAAGTCCAAGCGTCCACGCAGCGTGACACTGCTCAGGAACATATCCTACTCCGATGTCATGAAACTGCGCACATTCCCGTTTTTCTCGATAAAAAACCCCAACCGCAACGGGTTTGTACAGGAGACCACCGTGCGCCGCGTCAATCCTTACGGCGACATGGCCCGGCGTAGTGTCGGACGTGTCGGCGAGCTTGCCAACGGCGAGAAACATGGTGTCTCGGGTCTGGAAAAAGCCCTCGACTCGCTCCTGTACGGCATCCCCGGCGTGGCAAAGAAAATACCCCTCACACGCGATATCGTCAACTGGACTGACATCCCCCCGCGCCACGGCTACAACATCAGGACGACCATCGACATCAACATGCAGGATATCCTCGAAAACGAGCTTAACAACGTGCTCGAATACTGCAACGCCGACTGGGGCGTGGCGGTGCTCATGGAAGTAGCCACGGGCGACATCAAGGCCATCTCCAACCTTGAGCGACCCAAGGACGGAGGACCGTATATCGAGGGGATGAATCGCGCCGTGCTCGGCTTCGAGCCTGGTTCGGTGGTAAAAACCGTGTCAATGATGCTCGCCGTCGAGGACGGCCTCGTCCACAACGTCGACTCGGTGATACCCATCGGGGCAAACTTCCCCTATGCCGGAGGCCGCCCCATCACCGACTCCCACTTCAACTCCTCGCTCAAGGTGCGCGAGGTCATCGAGCAGTCATCCAACATCGGCATGGCCCGCATCATCACGCGCCACTACGGCTCAAACCCCGGCGCGTTCTACTCGCGCCTCAAGCGGCTCGGATTTCTCGACGAGATGCACACCGGCATCGCCGGCGAGCGCGCCCCGCGCATCGACTCCGTACCCTCCAACCGTGGCGGCCAGATAGCCCTGTCGCGCATGTGCTACGGCTACACCACCGAGATACCGCCCCTGTCGACCCTCGCCATATACAACGCCATAGCCAACGGCGGCAAGTACGTGCGCCCGCGCCTTGTCAAGGAACTGCTGTCCGAGCAAGGCGACTCGCTGCTCCCCGTGACCTATATCCGCGACCGCGCGTGCAGCGAGAAGACCGCCGAGGTGATGCGCGACATGCTCAAGGCCGTCGTGTGGGGCGACCATGGCACAGGCCGTCGTCTGCGCGATCCCCGCGTCCCCATAGCCGGCAAGACCGGCACATGCTACATCATCGAGAATGGCGGCTACAACACCTCCAAGAAGCGTCTTGCCTTCTGCGGGTTCTTCCCCGCCGACAAGCCCCTCTACTCATGCATCGTCCTGACGTGCTATCCCAAGCAGAATGCCTTTGGGGCGGCAAGCACGAGCGGCATGGTGTTGAAGAACGTGGCCCTTAAGATGTACTCCCGAGGGATGCTCGACAACCACTCCGACTACCGCGAGGACGCCACTCCGGCGGCGACCTATCCCACACTTTACGCCTCGGTCGACCCGTCACGCCACGAGCGCGTGAAAAAGCACCTCGGCATAGGGCGCATGTCACGCTTCAACCACACGGCAAAGGGCACCTCTGGAGTGCCCCGCGTCATAGGCTTGGGACTGCGCGATGCCGTGGCACAGCTTGAGGCGGCAGGCATAGATGTCTCCTTCAGGGGGCACGGCTATGTCACATCCCAGTCCATCACTCCCGGCACCCCCTACCGCCGTGGAGAGAAAATAACCCTCACCCTCACCGAATAACCTCTCTCCGCATAACGTTCAACCGATTAACCGCATAAGACGATGAAACAACTCTCGCAACTCCTCTCGGCAGTGATGATTGAAGAAATCATCGGTGACGACGACAAGATGATAACCTCTCTCGTGAGCGACTCCCGCAAGGTGGAGACCGGCTCAATGTTTGTGGCCGTGCGCGGCGTCAATGTCGACGGCCACACGTTCATCCCCCTGCTGCAGCACAGCGGGGTAGCGGCCATCGTATGCGAGGAGTTTCCCGAACATATCACACCCGGCATAACATACGTCAAGGTCGCCAACTCGGCTGTCGCGTTGGGATTTCTCGCCTCGGAATGGTGGGACAACCCCTCGCGCAAACTCCGTCTTGTAGGCGTCACGGGCACCAACGGCAAGACGACCACCGCCACGCTCATCTACGAGATGGCACGCCTGATGGGACACAAGGCGGGATTGCTCTCCACCGTGTGCAACTACGTTGACACCGAGGCCATCCCCGCCACGCAGACCACTCCCGACCCGCTGTCGCTCAACGAGCTGCTCCACCGCATGGTCGAGGCCGGATGCACCTATGCCGCGATGGAAGTCAGCTCCCATGCAGCCCACCAGCACCGCATTGCCGGGCTGCATTTCACCGGCGGCATATTCTCCAACCTCACACGCGACCATCTCGACTACCACAAGACAGTCGAGGCATATCTCGCCGCCAAGAAGTCATTCTTTGACAACCTCCCCTCGACGGCATTCGCCCTCACCAACCTCGACGACCGCTCGGGCGAGGTGATGTTGCAGAACACCGACGCCCACCGGCACACCTACTCACTGCGCACCCATGCCGACTTCATGGGGCGCGTGCTTGAGAGCCGCCTCGACGGCACACTCATGACGTTCAACGGCCATGAGGTCGAGGTGCAGTTCACCGGACTGTTCAACGCCTACAACCTTCTGGCCGTCTACGGCGCGTCGATACTCCTCGGATGGGACAAGGAGCAGGTGCTCGTCAACATGAGCCGCCTTGTCCCCGTGGCAGGCCGATTCCAGGCATTCCACTCCCCCAAGGGATACACCGCCATCGTCGACTATGCCCACACTCCCGATGCCGTGGTCAATGTGCTGTCGGCCATCCGCGAGATTGTCGGCAACCGCGGCTCCATCATCACCGTAGTGGGTGCCGGAGGCAACCGCGACAAGGGGAAACGCCCCATCATGGCACGCGAGGCTGCCCTGCGCAGCGACCGTCTCATCCTCACGAGCGACAATCCCCGCGACGAGGATCCGGCCGACATACTGTACGACATGGAGGCGGGACTCGACACTGACGGGCGCAAGAAGACCCTAAGCATCGCCGACCGCCGCGAGGCGATACGCACCGCAGCGGCCATAGCCTCGGCAGGCGACGTGATACTTATCGCCGGCAAGGGCCATGAGGACTATCAGGAGATAAAGGGTGTCAAGCACCACTTTGACGACCGCGAGGTGGTCAAGGAGGTTTTTGCCGCCGAATGACCGTGACCCGCCACATGTTTCAACCCATACAACCCACATCCAACGACTGAAAGATGTTCTACCACCTCTTTGACTACCTGAACGATTTCAACATCCCCGGAGCGCGACTAATGGAGTATATCACATTCCGCTCGGGGGTTGCATTCATACTCTCCATGCTCATAGCCACATGGGCCGGACGCCGTATAATCGACCGCCTGCAGATGATGCAGGTAGGCGAGATAATACGCGACCTCGGCCTCGAAGGGCAGATGAAAAAGACCGGCACCCCGACCATGGGCGGTCTCATCATCATCATATCCATCCTTATACCCTGCCTCCTGGTCGGCAACCTCACCAACGTCTACATGCTGCTGATGATTATAGCCACTATATGGCTCGGAACGCTCGGGTTTCTCGACGACTGGATAAAGGTTGTGCGCAAGGACAAGGAGGGGATGAAAGGGAAGTTCAAGATTGTCGGGCAGGTGGGCCTCGGGCTTATCGTGGGACTGACAATGTACCTCAGCCCCGACATCGTGATACGCGAGAACGTCGAGGAGGAAAACGTTCAGAACCACGAGGTGGTCATCACTTACAAACCCGAGAACGTCAAGTCGACCCAGACGACGATACCATTTGTCAAGAGCAACAACTTTGACTACGCCTACCTCACCGAGTGGATGGGCGACAACGCACAGACAGGCGGCTGGATAGTCTTTATTCTCGTGACGATATTTGTAGTCACCGCCGTATCCAACGGCGCCAACCTCACCGACGGACTCGACGGCCTCGCCACGGGCACCTCGGCCATAATCGGCGTGGCGCTCATCATCATGGCCTATCTCGGCGGCAACATCATCTACTCCTCCTACCTTAATATAATGTATATACCCCACAGCGAGGAGCTGGTGGTGTACATGGCGGCGTTCATCGGCGCCCTCATCGGCTTCCTGTGGTACAATGCCTACCCGGCGCAGGTGTTCATGGGCGACACGGGCAGCCTCACCATCGGCGGCATCATAGCCGTCTTTGCAATCCTTATACGCAAGGAGCTACTTATCCCCGTGCTGTGTGCCATCTTCTTTGTCGAGGACCTGTCGGTCATCATGCAGACGGCATGGTTCAAGTACACCAAGCGGCGCACTGGCCAGGGACAGCGCGTATTCAAGATGAGCCCTCTCCACCATCATTTCCAGAAACCCGGCAACAGCGGCATCGACGCCCTTATACAGGCACCGATGCGGGCCATCCCCGAGTCAAAGATTGTGATACGCTTTTGGATAGTGGGAATCATACTCGCCGTGGTGACATTCGTGACACTCAAAATCAGGTAAACCAATGCATAATGTAATTCATAATGCATAATGCATAATTCATAATTAAAAGATTAAAGGGCCTATAAGGCTTATTAGACCTATTAGACCTATCAAAAAGACCATAATGACAAAAGATATGACAACAAAACGACTTGTAGTGCTCGGTGGAGGCGAAAGCGGCGTTGGAGCCGCCATCCTCGGCAAGGTGAAGGGAATGGATGTATTCCTTTCCGACATGGGCACTATCGCACCCAGATATCGTGACATGCTCGATGCCGAGGGCATCGAGTGGGAGCAAGGACACCACACCGAGGAGCGCATACTCATGGCCGATGAAGTGGTGAAAAGCCCCGGTATACCTCCCACCGCGCCCATAATGCAGCGCATCGCCGCCAAGAATATCCCAGTCATAAGCGAGATAGAGCTGGCGGGACGCTACACCGACGCAAAGATGGTGTGCATCACCGGCAGCAACGGCAAGACGACCACTACGCTGCTCATCTACCACATACTGCGCGACGCCGGGCTTAACGTCGGGCTGGCGGGCAACGTCGGCAAGTCGCTTGCCCTGCAGGTGGCACGCGACAGCCACGACGTATACGTCATCGAGCTGAGTAGCTTCCAGCTTGAGAACATGTACGACTTCAAGGCCAATGTGGCTGTGCTGCTCAACATCACCCCCGACCACATGGACCGCTACGATCACAAGATGCAGAATTATGTCAACGCCAAGTTCCGCATCATCCGTAATCTCACCCACGACGATGCTTTCATCTTCTGGCAGGACGACCCGGTAATCACGGCCCAGCTCGCCCGCATCAAGACCGAGGCCACGCTGTTCCCCTTTGCCGAGAAGCGCGAGGAGGACACCGCCGCATACATCGACGCCGAAAACGAGCTTGTCATCAACACACCCGAGACCTCGATGAAAATGCCGCGTGCCGACCTCTCGCTCAACGGGCTGCACAATCTCTATAACTCGATGGCCGCCGGGCTGTCGGCCTGCCTGCTCGACGTGAAGAAAGAGGATATACGCCGCTCGCTCTCCGACTTCGAGGGGGTGGAGCACCGCCTCGAATATGTGGCCACGGTCGATGGCGTCCGCTACATCAACGACTCCAAGGCGACCAACGTCAACTCATGCTGGTATGCCCTCGAAAGTATGCCCCACAACGTCGTGCTCATCCTCGGCGGCAAGGACAAGGGGAACGACTACACCGAGATAGAGCCGCTTGTCAGGGAGAAGGTGAAAGCCATCGTGTGCATGGGCAAGGACAACGCAAAGCTGATGGACTTCTTCACGGGCAAAGTGGCCGAAATACGCGACACTCACTCGCTCGACGATGCCATCAAAGCGTGCCGCGAGCTTGCCTGTGACGGCGACACCGTGCTCCTCTCACCATGCTGCGCGAGCTTCGACCTGTTCACCAGCTACGAGAACCGTGGCGACCTCTTCAAGGAGGCTGTCAAGGCCATGCTGAAATAAACCGACAAAGTACTCTCCAAGATGAATACCATGCCAACTGCTACCGAAACCGCCCCTGCCGCCGCCAAATCATCGCGTGGCATGGAGGCGCTCGCCCCTGCCGACAAGCATATATGGGGCATATTTATCGCGCTCTGCATCATCTCGGTCATCGAGCTGTACAGCGCGTCGAGCCGCGAGGTTGTCTCCTCGGGCACATTCGGCGTATTCGGACCCATCGTGCGCCACTGCATAATGCTTCTGATGGGTGCGCTCGTCGTCATCGGACTGTCACGCGTCCCCTACAAATATTTCATGCCCGCCACCCCGATTATAGCCCTGCTCGGGGTCGGGATGATGGTCTACGTGATGTTTTTCGGCGAGATTGTCAACGGGGCGCGCCGCAGCCTGACGCTGCTTGGCTTCACTATACAGCCGTCCGAGATACTGAAACTGTCGGCTGTGCTCGTCGTCGCCCTGATAATGTCGCGCACGCAGATGAAGCGCGGTGTCAAGACCAAGGGGGTAGTCGCGTCGGCCATAATCGTGGTGATACTTGGAGGCGTGCTGTTCCAGCAGGGCCTAACCAACTTCGTGCTGCTCATGTCGATAAGTGTCTCGATGATGCTTATCGGGGGCGTGCAGTGGAAAAAATTTCTTGTCGTGATGATAATCTACGCCATCGGCGGCGCGGGCATAATGTACATGAAAAAACATGCCGACCCTGACGAAAAGCCCACAAGTGAGGTAGCGAAAGTCGACCGCACCAGTACGCAGAAAGGCCGACTGAGCCGTTGGGACCCGTTCCGCGACAAGTCGGGCGACGAAATCAACCGTGACAACCGACAGGAGATGTTCTCGTACATGGCACAGGCCAACGGCGGCATCATAGGCGTGTTCCCCGGCAACTCTCGCGAGACAGCCCGACTGCCGCTCGCATTCTCCGACTACATATTTGCCATCATCATCGAGGACCTGGGATTTGTCGGGGCTGCCGGGCTGTTGCTGCTCTACCTGTGGCTGTTGGCCCGTGCAGGGAGCATCGCCAGCCACTGTAGCCGCGCCTTCCCCGCGATGCTCGTTATGGGGATGGCGGTGATGATATGCTTTCAGGCACTGTTCCACATGGGCATCACGAGCGGCGTGCTCCCCGTTTCGGGGCAGCCGTTGCCGCTCATATCCAAGGGAGGCACGTCGATACTCGTCACCTCGTGCGCATTTGGCATCATGCTCAGCGTTAGCCGCTATGCCGCACGCTCGGGCAAGCGTCAGGATGCCAAGCAGGAGCTTAACGCGCTGCCCGAGGAACTCCATGCCGACAATCCCACCCAACTTTAACCGCTTGACTGAAAAATGACTGAAAAACGTAAATACCGCATACTGGTGAGCGGCGGCGGCACAGGAGGCCACATATTCCCCGCCGTGTCAATCGCCAACGCCCTGCGCCGCCGCGACAAGGATACCGAGATACTCTTTGTCGGTGCGTTGGGACGCATGGAGATGGAGAAAGTTCCCGCCGCAGGTTATGAAATCGTGGGGCTGCCCGTGAGCGGATTTGACCGCCACAACCTGCTGCGCAACTTCAAGGTGCTCTTCCGCCTGTGGAAGAGTATGCGCAAAGCCCGCAAGGTGCTCCGCGACTTCCGCCCCGACATCGCCGTCGGAGTGGGTGGCTATGCGAGTGGCCCGATGCTGAAGGCCGCCCAAAAGCGCGGCATCCCGACCCTGCTGCAGGAGCAGAACTCCTATGCCGGAGTCACCAACAAGCTCCTCGCGGCCAAGGCCGACGCCATATGCACCGCCTACGAGGGGATGGAGCGTTTCTTCCCTGCCGACAAGATACTGCTCACGGGCAACCCCGTGCGCGCCGACATACTCAAAGCCTCCGTCACAAAGGAGGAGGCAAAGAAAGAGCTTGGATTCCCTGCCGACAAGCCTCTCGTGCTCGTCGTGGGCGGCAGCCTCGGCGCACGCACCGTCAACGACTCAGTGGCGGCGTCGCTCGACGCCATTGCGGCGACAGGCTCATACCTGCTGTGGCAGACCGGCAAGCTCTATGCCGACGAGTGTGCCCGCGCCGCCGAGGGGCATCCCACGGTAAAGGCCACGCCCTTCATCTCGCGCATGGACCTTGCCTACCGAGCCGCCGATCTCGTGGTGTCGCGTGCCGGAGCAGGGACAATATCCGAGCTACAGCTCCTCGGGCTGCCGGTCATCCTCGTGCCCTCACCCAATGTCGCCGAAGACCACCAGCGCAAGAACGCCCAGGCCCTCGTAGACCGGGATGCCGCAGTGATGATACTCGACGCCGACTGCCGCGAGAAGCTCGCGCCTACCGTCGCCGCACTTATGGCCGACAGCGACCGCCGCGCCACTCTCGGCAAAAACATATCGGCGATGGCGTTGCGCGACGCCGACGAGAAGATTGTCGACCGCATCTATGAGATACTCGCCCAAAAGGAGAGATAAACGACCAACAGACACAGCAATGGACAACAACAAGACCAACATATACTTCGTCGGGGCCGGCGGCATAGGCATGGCCGCTCTCGTGCGCTACTATCTGTCACGCGGATGCCGCGTGGCGGGCTATGACCGCACACCCACCGCACTTACCGACACCTTGATAAAGGAGGGCGCCGACATCACGTTTAACGAGGATGCCACCCTTATCCCCGAGGCGTTCCGCGACCCCGCCACGACCCTCGTCATCTACACCCCCGCCGTCCCCGAGACCCATAAGGGGCTACAATTTTTCCGCTTGGCGGGGCACGAGGTGATAAAGCGCGCCGCAGCCCTCGGGCGCATCACCCGCTCCAGCAAGGGGATATGCTTTGCCGGTACCCACGGCAAGACCACTACGTCATCCATGGCGGCACACATCCTCCACTCGTCAACCGTGGGGTGCAACGCATTCCTCGGCGGCATATTGCGCAACTATGACAGCAACCTGCTGCTTAGCGACACCTCCCCCTATACGGTAATCGAGGCCGACGAATATGACCGCTCGTTCCACCACCTCACCCCCTATATCGCCGTCATCACGGCGACCGACCCCGACCACCTCGACATCTACGGCACGGAGGAGGCCTATCTGGAAAGTTTCGCACATTTCACCGAGCTTATCCGGCCCGACGGGGCGCTCCTCATCCACGAGGGGCTAAAGCTCGTGCCACGCCCTGCTGCAGGGGTGAAGACCTACACATACTCGCGCGACAGCGGCGACTTCCATGCCGCCAACGTACGGCGTGGCGCAGGCACAATCACCTTTGACATGGTGACTCCGACCGCCACCTACCGCGACATAAGCCTTGGGGTACCCGTTGAGATAAACATCGAGAACGCCATTGCCGCCATCGCGGCCGTCTACCTCACCGGCACGCTCGATGAGCCGTCGATACGTCAGGCCATGGCATCGTTCATGGGGCCGAAGCGGCGGTTTGAGTTCTGGCTGAAGGAGCCGGGCGAGAACGGGCGCGCCATCATCGACGACTATGCCCACCATCCCGACGAGCTGAAAGCATCCATCCGCTCGGTCAAGGCTCTATACCCCGAACGCCGGCTGACCGTGGCTTTCCAGCCCCATCTCTATACGCGCACGCGCGACTTCGCCCCCGAATTTGCCGAGGCACTGTCAATGGCCGACGAGGTGATACTGCTCGACATCTATCCGGCACGCGAGGAGCCGATTCCCGGCGTCACCTCCGACATCATCCTACGCGATGTCACCACCCCTGTCAAGGAGATTGTTGCCAAGGACCGTCTTGTCGACACCATCGCCTCGCGCCCCTTTGAGGTGCTGCTCACAGCCGGCGCGGGCGACATATGCAACTACCTGCCCGAAATCGTAAAAGCCGTCAGCCGATGAAGACCGTGTGGAACGTCATATTCTCCCTGCTGCTGCTCGGCTATCTCATCGTGGCCGTGGCATGGTCGCGCTCGCAGGCTTCCGAGGCCGTTTGCGACGGGATGGTTATCGCCGTCGACGACACGGCGTCTACCGGATTTGTCACCGTAGAGGAGATTGGGCATGAACTCGGCGACCTAAACCTGCGGGCACGAGGCATGGCGCTCTCGGCCATCAACACCGACAGCATCGAGCGAATACTGGGCCGCATCGACAAAATCGAGGATGCCCGCGCCGTGGTGCTCAGCGACCGCAAGGTGCTCGTCGAGGTGACCCCCATGCGCCCGGTGGCACGTGTCTTTGACACCGACCGCTCATACTACATCAACAAGGACGGCAAGCGCATCACCGCCGATGCCCGCTACCACCTCGATGTACCGATTATCGCCGGACACTTCACCGACAGCTTCCCCGCAGCGTCGCTGCTCCCGCTCATACGCTACATCGAGAGCCACGACCAGTGGAACTCGCTCGTGTCGATGGTGTCGGCTCCCGACAGCCGCAACATCCACCTCGTGCCCATAATACGCGGGCATGTCATCAACCTCGGCACGCCCGACAACCTCGATGACAAGTTTGCACGCCTCGACCGCTTCTACCGCGAGGTGATGCCCGTCAAGGGGTGGAACCAATACGATACCCTGTCGCTCAAATGGGACGGCCAACTTGTCGCCACACGCCGCGCCAAGCACCTCGCCGCGCCAATGACCGACTTTGACATCGAGAGCGAGAACGAGGACCCCGACATGGGCACGATGCTCACCGAGGGTGACACCCCGGTACTGTATCACCCCAAGGAAAAAAAAGACACTGCGGCCCGAACAAACTAACCTTATTTATTGTCAATACTCACAGAATATGGAACAAAGATATATCGTAGCACTGGAAATCGGCAGCTCCAAGATAAGGGGGGCGGCCGGAACCCTCGACTCAAACGGCGCGCTGACCGTGCTCGCCATCGAGGAGGAGCCACTGATTGACTGCGTGCGCTATGGCGTGGTCCAGAACGTGGAGGAGGTAAGTACCCGCGTCAACCGCATAATACGCAAGATTGAGAACCGCTCGGGCATATCACCGCGAAAGGTCAAGGCACTGTATGTGGCCCTGGGAGGCCGCTCGCTATCAGCCTCCAAGGCCGACATCGAGCGTCCGCTGCCCGACGAGCAGGAAATCACAGAGCGCATGGTGGAGCAGATAAAGGCCGACGCGATGCGCACCACTCTCTCCGACCGCGATATGGTCGAGGTGCTCGTGCGCGACTTCATGATTGACAATCAGGAGTCCATCAACCCCGTCGGTATGTTCGGGCGTCATATCGACGCCACACTCAACGTCATCTCCTGCCGCCCGCAGCTCAAGCGCAACATCGACCGCGTGGTCAACGAGCGCCTGCAGCTCAAGGTCAACGGCTACGTCGTTCGACACACCGCCATCGCCGACCTCGTGCTCTCCAAGGACGAGAAACGCCTCGGATGTATGCTCGTCGATCTCGGGGCCGAGACCACCACAGTATCGATATACAAGGGGGGCGTACTACGCTATCTCGCCACGCTGCCGATGGGCTCGCGCAACATCACCCGCGACATCGCCACGGGCCTCAACAAACTCGAAGAACGTGCCGAGGAACTTAAAAAGGCCGTGGGCGACGCATCACCCTCGACCGACACAACCCAGCACCGTAATATCGACGGCATAGACACCACCGAGATAAACACTTTCGTGCAGGCCCGCACGGGTGAAATTGTGGCAAACATCCTTGAGCAGATGAACTATGCCGGCATCACCGACCTCCCCTGTGGCATCGTCATCGTGGGCGGAGGAGCCAAACTGAAAGGTATCAGCCATCTCATAGAGAGCCAGAGCAAGTTGCCGCTACGCATAGGTACGCCGACATCGGCCGTGCGCATAGCCGACGCCAAGATACAGGGAGCCGACATGGTCGACGTGATAGCCGTGCTCGATGCCGCCTCCCGTCGCACGCCGATGGTATGCATGGAGTCTCCCGAGCCGATTTTCAACCCCGCTGTCGACGAGGAAGATGAGGAGGAGGACGAGCCGGGATTCATGCCGCGCAAGAACGCGAAAAAGAACAAGGAGCGCCGCCGCTCACGCGACGAGGAGGATGAGGAGGACGACAGGGGCGACCGCAACCGCACGTCGTGGTTCAGCCGCCTTGTCAACCGCGCAAAGGACACGACCGAGCGTATCTTCACGGAGAATGACGAGGACGATGATGAATAATAACGCTACCACATCGTCACATTTATTCACCCTCTAACACCAACGACAATGATTGACATAGACAATAATATAGCCGACAGCTCCCAATTTGACAACGCCACCCACGAGGACACCATCATCAAGGTGATTGGCGTGGGCGGAGGCGGCAACAACGCCATCAACCACATGTACGCCCAGGGCATCAAGAATGTCTCCTTTGTGGTGTGCAACACCGACAAGCAGGCCCTTGACAACTCCATCGTGCCCACCAAGGTGCTCATTGGCCCGACAGTCACCCACGGACTCGGGGCGGGCAACGTGCCCGACCGTGCACGTCAGGCCGCCGAGGAGAGTGCCGACGCCATCAACGCCCTCTTTGACGATAACACCAAGATGGTGTTCATCACCGCCGGCATGGGCGGCGGCACGGGTACAGGCGCAGCCCCTGTCGTGGCCAAGATAGCCAAGGAGCGCGGTCTGCTCACCATCGGCATCGTCACCATACCGTTCCTCTTCGAGGGGCCGAAAAAAATCCTCAAGGCCCTCGATGGTGCCGACGAGATGAGCAAGTATGTCGATGCGCTGCTCATCATCAACAACGAGCGTCTGACCGAGATATATTCCGACCTCAACTTTATCAACGCATTCGGCAAGGCCGACGACACACTGTCGACCGCCGCACGCTCCATATCCGATCTCATCACCTGCAAGGGACACATCAACCTCGACTTCAACGACGTCGACACGACCCTGCGCAACGGCGGCGCCGCCATCATATCGAGCGGCTACGGCGAGGGGGATCACCGCGTCACCAAGGCCATCAACGATGCCCTCAACTCCCCGCTGCTAAAGAACCGCGACATCCTCGGATCGAAGAAGCTGCTGTTTAACCTATACTTCTCCCCCAAGGCCGAGCGCGAGTTTGTCATGGAGGAGGCCGAGGAGCTTAACGAGTTCATGCGCACGCTCGACCGCGAGGTTGACGTCATATGGGGTGTGGCCTTTGACGAGACTCTCGGCGACAAGGTGAAGATGACCATACTCGCCGCAGGATTCGACGTGACGATACGCGAGGAGGAAAACCAGCTCAACGACAACCGCGCCCTGCGTATATCCTCAAAACGCACTCCCGCCAAGGACGCTTCCGACCGTCTGGCCGAGGAGTATGGCAAGGAAGCGGTGACGCGCAACAACCAGGCCGCAGCACGCGCCCGATACGCTATCCTCGACCCATCGCAGTTTGACGACGACAAGGTGATAGACCTATTCGAGAAAAATCCCACGTTCAACCGCGATTCCAAGTTCCGCAACGAGATACGCGACATGGCCCGCAACGCCGCCACAGCCGCTCCCGAGGAACCCGCAACACGCCGCGCCGCCACCCCCGACTCAGCCACCAACATCCAGTTCTGATCCCCGTTCAGACACTCCCGCAAAATTTATCGCAATTTATCACAAATTGCGATAAATTATTTTATAACATCCTGAATGTCATCACATATGAAACCTGAACAAGACGATAAATCATTAATAAATATCGGTCAAAATATGGAATCGGCCTCTGATCGCAACCATTCCATAATATCTATTGAAGACCGTATATTATACCTCAGAGGCAAACATGTAATGCTTGACCGAGATTTGGCAGACCTATATGGCGTTGAGACAAAACGCCTTAACGAACAGGTGAAACGAAATATAGGCCGTTTTCCCGACCACTTCAGATTTCAACTCTCCGATCAAGAAAAAGAGGAACTGGTCGCAAAATGCGACCAGTTCAATATGCTGAAACATTCCTCGGTTAATCCTTTCGCGTTCACGGAGCAAGGAGTGGCCATGCTTTCGGCCGTCTTGAAAAGTGATACAGCTATCCGTACAAGCATCCGCATCATTGAAGCCTTTGTCGCCATGCGCAATTTCCTTATGAACAATGCCTCTATTTTTCAAAGAATAGAGAGGATTGAAATGAAGCAGCTTAAAACCGACGAGAAAGTTGATGCCATTCTTAACAGGTTAAACGAACCGACTGAAATAGTCCAAGGCATATTTTTTAACGGGCAGATTTTTGATGCATATGCATTTATTGCCCGTCTTATCCGACAAGCCAAAACCAGTATCGTAATTATTGATAATTACATTGACGATTCCGTCCTTGTTCAGTTGTCTAAACGTACCCCCGGAGTAACCGTTGATATTTATGACGGCAAGATTTCCCAACAACTTCGACAAGATGTCGAGCGGCATAACGCCCAATACCCCGGTGTAACCCTACATCACTGCACAAAGGCTCATGACCGATTTCTGATTATAGATGAAGAAGTATATCACATCGGCCACTCCTTGAAAGATCTCGGAAAGAAACTTTTTGCCTTCTCAAAGATGGACATCATGACCGGGACGGAACTCATATCCCGTTTATGATATTCTAAAACATAGTTACATACCCCTTATATGCAAATATCGCAAATTGCGATAAATCTCTTGTCATCTCACGGCCAAACGTGGGTAGCGGGCCTGCACAAGGGCGACGACACGCTTTAGTATGAGGGCAAGCACAAGTGAGAGCAGGAGGTATATCAGCAATGCCAGCCAGCGGGCTTCCACAGGCTCAAAAAAATGGTTGACTATCTGACGGCACGCGGGATGGGCGACAAAGAGCCACGGCGACAGCACGCCAATCTTCCCAATCACGAGACGCACCGGCGAGGGAAGCAGCACCGCCACCCCCATCATCGCCAAAGGCCATGGGAGCGAACTGAGCAGCCATGCCAACGGATGGGGATAGACACTCAACGCTATCGCCCCGATGAGCATAAACACCCCAATAGCCCAAGCCTGCCACCGCCTAAGCTTTATCCGGGCGCGTCCCATCCACACCCCGAGACAGAATGTCGGCAACCCTATCAGTATATTGACACGCATCTGCTGTACCAACATGTCCGCTGCCCCAACAACCTTAATCACCACCACCTGCACGCCCAACGCCACTGCCGACCAAAACAGCAGCCAGCCGTTACCGCGCCCGTGAAGGAGGAAATAGAAGAATATGTACAACTCCAGCGTGAGACCAAAATACCAATATGGTCCGTATGCGATATACTCCCATATCGACGAGGATAGGTTAGGGAAAAATGACAAGGTACACACCGACCGTAGCGCTATATCGGAAATATCACGCCATACCAGGAAATCAGCCACGGCATATGTCATCAATCCCGGTATCATAAGCATGTAGAGCTTTGAAAGCGTATGGCGCATAAACCCTCCAAAGCGCGGCAACGAGGAGGCGTACTTACGGGCAAGCCCATATCCGCTCAGAAACACGAACACCTCAACGCCATAATGCCCGAGAAACGACATCGTATCCCACAATGCCGCTGAAAGGCCCGCTTGGAGGCTGTCCCAAAAGGCAAAGACGTTGTAGTGAAAAAATCTGAACTCATTCTCCCCTACTCCCTGTAGATGACAGAAATTATGAAGCACGATGCCAAGAATCGCAATTCCTCGCAACACAGCTCCTGCCTCCCGTGAAATCTCCAGCTTAATCATACATCTATCAAGTGGCAAAGGTAGCGATTATCCTACACACCTCCATCAAGTTAGCAGCGGCTTTAACCTATTTTTCGGGAAACCCGACAAAAAACCTCGTCAGCCCGTCGGCATCGGTAGTGAGCGAGTAGCGGCATGAGTGCTTATCAAGCACATCGCGCACGAATATCAATCCAAGTCCCTGCCCCGTGGCCTTAGTTGAGAAAAACGGGGTGAATATATTCCTTGCCACATCGGGGGTAATCGGCTCTCCGTCATCGGCGACCGTCACCGTCGGTGGCATGGCGGTCACTGCCACATGGATATGCCCGGAGGAGCCGGTAATGCTCTCGGCGGCATTTTTCATTATGTTTACAAACGCTTGTTCAAGCAACACCGGGTCAGCCTCCACCGTCACAGGACTGTCGGGGAGGGCGGTCGTCACCTCAATATCCCCGCCGACAAGGCGTGACTTCATGAACGCCACGCAGTCGGCGACAAGCCCCGCGAGATCCATCTCCACGGGACGGGCATCGGGTATCTTCACCACCTCGGCAAACTCGCGGATAAATCGGCTCATATTCCCGCATCGCGACGCGCATACCCCAGCCAATTCGGCGACATCCCCCATCCCCGGGGTGTCTGCGACCATATCACCGAGCACGCCGAGCATCGACGTGACACCGGCGATAGTGTTGTTGACCTCGTGGGCCATCATGCGTATCACGCGCCCGTAGGCCTCCCGCTCGGCGCGTGCCACCTCGTCAGTCAGTCCCTCCATCAGCAGGAACGGATGGGCATATCCCTTGTCCATGAACGACAGACGCGACACCCTGTAGACCTTGCCGTCGCCAAGACGTAGGGTCTCGGCACCCCCCTGCGGTATCTCTCTCGCGGCTACCGCAAGGGGACTGTCAATCAATCCCAACATCATCCCCTCCAGTGTCGTGGAGACGCCGAGCATATGAGCCGCCGCCTCGTTGGAAAGAGTTATGCGCCCGGAGTCATCATATATGACAATACCCATCGGGGAGACGCGGATAAGCAGGGCGAGCAGATAGTCTTTCTCCTGCGTGGCAAGACGCTCCTCCTTGAGTCGGGTCATCATGCGGTTGAACACGTCGACAACCTTGTCGGCCTCGCGGTGGTGCACGCGGGCAAGACGGCTTGAGAAATCCTGCTCCTTGAGCAGGTCCATTCCCATCGCGAGTGCGTCAAGCGGCTTGGCGGCGTAGCGGTAGAGCATGACTGCCGCCACAAGTAGAGCCGCGATAATCCCCTCCGTGACATACAGCATCCACTTGTCCACGCCGCCCATGCAGAACAGCATGATGCCGAGAGCCGCCAACAGCCCGCAAAACAGGTAAAGGTACAACCGCAGCCTCATAATCTTATCCCATATTTCTCCATCCGGCGGTAAAGGGCCTGCCGCGACAGACCAAGCTCACGCGCCGCCGCCGATATATTCTCTCCATGGGCGGCAAGAGCCTTCACTATGGCGACACGTTCCATGTCTCCAATTGTGGCAGGGATATCCCCGGGCGCGTCCCCGTGATTCTGCCCGCTGAAATCGGAGGCATCGAGCCGGTCGCGTCCCGTGACTATCATCGTGCGCTCCACGAGATTACGCAACTGCCGGATGTTGCCGGGCCACGGCAACGAGGCGAGATATTCCATGGCGTCGGCCGACACCTCGGGCACCGCCATCGAGTTGGTGCGGGCTATCGCCGAGGCAAAATGCCTCACAAGCTCGGGAATGTCGCCGCGCCTCTCCCGCAACGGCGGCAGGGTGACGGTGATAAGGTTGATGCGGTAGAACAGGTCCTCGCGGAAGCTCCCGTCGGCGACCATCGCCCCAAGCGGGGCGTTGGTGGCGCACACCACGCGCACGTCGACCTTGCGCGGAGTGCTGTCGCCAAGACGCTCAAACGTGTGCTCCTGAAGCACGCGCAGCATCTTTACCTGACACGACATGTCAAGTTCCCCTATCTCGTCGAGGAATATAGTGCCCTTGTCGGCGACCTCAAAGCGTCCCGCCCTGTCGGCGACCGCTCCGGTAAACGCCCCCTTGCGGTATCCGAACATCTCGCTCTCAAACAGCGAGCGCGACACGCCGCCAAGGTTGACCTTGACAAACGGCGCGTCACGGCGCGGACTGTTGCGGTGTATAGCCTCGGCCACAAGCTCCTTTCCCGTGCCGTTCTCCCCCGTGATGAGCACCGACGCCATCGTGGGGGCCACGCGCCTCACCGTGTCGAGCACCTCCATCAGCCCGGGGTCATGCCCTATAATCATAGAGCGGTCAAAGTCGCCTTCAGAAGCAGCATTACCGCCATCGGCAAGCTCTATGGCCGTGGCGAGGCTCTCCAACAGCCGACGGTTGTCCCACGGCTTGGAGATGAAGTCCGCCGCGCCGGCCTTTATCCCCTCGACCGCGAGCGGGATTGTGCCCCACGCCGTCATCAGTATGACCGGCACGTCGGGGTGGAACAGTTTTATCTGCTTCAGCAGCGTAATCCCCTCGATGCCCGAGGTCGACAGTGAGAAATTCATGTCGAGCAACACGGCGTCGGGACGCCACCGCCTCACCTCGGCCATAGCCCCCGACGGCGACGCCACGGCACACGGCTCATATCCCGCGCGCCTGAGCAGCACCGACAGCGACGCCCTCACCGCGTTATCATCATCAACTATCAGTATTTTCATATTTCAAATTTAATTTTAATTGCCCACATCGGCAAATAACCCGACAATAAATATATGTGGGTTGCAAAAGTGTCACGTCGAAGACGTGATGTAAGCGGAACCTCAGGGTAAGCGCATAGCGCGTGCCTGAGGTCAACGCTACGAGCAGATAATGCACATCGGAGATGTGCCGTAAATATGGCGACATATATTGCATAAATCCAGACGCTTAGACGCTGTACTCTACAGCACATCTTCGATGTGCATCCTTTGAATAGCACCTCATTACCCCAGGCACGCGCTACGCGCTTACCCCGGGGTTTCGCTTACGGCACATCTTCGATGTGTTTTATTCGTCACTCCGCTACATCCTACATCTTTGGCGGGATTACATCCTCGGCATCGAGGGGAATGTCACGGGCGAAGTCCCACAGCGTGAGGCTGCGCAGCTGGTAGTACCAGTACCAGTAATTGTACAGCTCGGTGATGACCTCGCGCCGCGCCGCGTCCTTCTTGACGCGCGAGTCGTTAAGCTCGAGGGTCGACATCTTGCCCACCATGTAGGTCTTCACGTTGGTGTCGTAGCGCGTTGCCGCTATCGTGTCGCTGCGCATGGCGATGTCGAGCTGCCCGCGCTGGTTGTTGAATCGCTCCACAAGCACAAATATATCCTCGCGGAAGCTCTGCTCCTCCTGCCTCAGACGGCTCTCCACCACCTCGCGGTTGCTCTCGGCCACCTTCACGCGCCCGCGACGCTTGCCCCAGTCGAGCAACGGTATCTTGACACCCACCTCGACCACCTGATTGTCGCGTAGACGCCCGTAGGCGTCATTGAGATGGGCACCCATGCCCGTGTAGCCAATCTGCGCGAAAAGCGAAATCTCCCGCATCTCGCCCCGCGCCTTAACAACCTCATACTCCGCCTCAAGCTGACGGCGGCGCACGTTGCGCGAGAACGCATTGCGCTCCAACGCCTTGTTGAGCACGTCGCCATAGGTAACGTCGGCCACAGGGGTCTCACGCGGCACGACAGGGCGCAACGCCACGCTGTCGCCGATGCCGAGAAACGAGCGCAACTGAAACATGCGGTTACTCATCGCGCTGCGGGCATCGGTCAGTGCCGAGCGGGCATCAAGGAGGTTCAGCTCCATCTGCAGCAGGTCGTTGCGGCTTATCTGCCCCATCTCGCGCTTTGCCTGTGCCACCCCGTAGAGACGCTCGGCGTTGTCGAGATTCTGCTCCGACGACGCCACATCCTCCCCTGCGATGAGCAGGTTGAAGAAATAGGATATGGCAGTCATGGCGACACTCTCCGATGCGCTCACATACGTCGCCATCGCCTCCTGATAGCGCACAGGCTCTATGCGGCGGTCCCATTTCACGGTGTTGACCCCGAATATCGGCTGATTGAGCGTCAGTGCCACGGGGAGCGACATGAACCGCTGCGAGGCGTTGTCGCCAAACTGCCGCAGATAGTCGAGCGACGTGTTGAGCGACAGCGTGCCGCCCGTGAACCATATGCTCTGCGTCAACGACAGCTCGCCGTTGATTTCCATATAGTTGTTGGGGACAAACGAGTATGAGCCGTCGGAGTTCTGATAGGAGGAATACTGCTTGTAATATCCCGGCAGCTTGGCCTTGAACGTCACCTCCGGCAGCAGCCCGGCGCGGAAAGTGCGGTACTCCCACTGGGCCGTGCGCAGCTCATTGAGGGCCACGGCGGCATCGACACTCTTGGTTCGCGCTATCGCCACCGCCTCCTCAAGCGTGATGTCCCTCACGCCCTCGGCCCGCGCCGCCACTGCCAACAAGAGAATAAGTACAGAATAAGCGTATCTCATAATCTAAACACTATCAACTATAAACTTTGACCTATGAACTGTGCACTATGAACTATGCACTGCCGACGTAACCCGTCCGTCAAAGAATCGCACAATACGGTCGGTGACGCGCGCCTGCTCCTCGTTGTGGGTTACCATCACCACCGTACGGCCGTCCTCGCGGTTGAGCGAGTGGAGGATGTCCATCACCTCCGCACCCATCTTGGAGTCGAGGTTGCCCGTCGGCTCGTCGGCGAGTATTATCTCCGGGTTTCCTACGATGGCACGCGCTATGGCCACGCGCTGGCACTGGCCGCCCGACAGTTGGGTTGGACGGTGCTTCAGGCGGTGGGCAAGCCCGACACGTCCGAGCACCTCGCGGGCTGCCTCTGACCGCTCGCGGGCACTTATGTTGCGGTAAAGCAGCGGCAGCTCCACGTTGTCGATGACATTGAGTGTCGGGATAAGATGGAAGCTCTGGAACACAAAACCGAGCGTACGGTTGCGGAACGCCGCGAGGGCACGGTCGCCCATCCCCGACACCCTTTTGCCGGCAATCTCCACCTCTCCCGATGTCGGAGCATCGAGAAGCCCGATGATATTGAGCAGCGTCGACTTGCCGCATCCCGAGGGGCCCATTATGCTCAGAAACTCACCTTTGCCGACCGTGAGATTGACATTTTCCAATGCCGTAGTCTCTATATCGTCAGTGCGGTATACCTTGTTTATCTCCTTAAGTGTTATTATATTTTCCATTTTACAATTGTCTTTTTAAGTGATTTGAATTATGCATCATAAATTAATTATGCATTATGCATTGTGAATTATGAATTGAGGGAATCGATGGGCTTCACGCGGGCTATCGTTATTGCGGGGAGCAATACCCCGATGACGACCACCGCAAGCAGGAGAGCCAACACCAATGCTGACACGACGGCAAAGTGCAGGGCAAAATTCCCGGCCCATGAGTGGTCAAAGACCAGGTAATGGTTCTGACCCTGCGAGAGGCCATTATAGAGCGCGACTTGCAGATAGATGAGGCAGCCGATGAGCCATGCGGCGACCGTGAGGATGACGCTCTCCACCACGATAAGACCCACTATGTGACGGCGGGTCGCCCCGAAAGCCTTCATCACCCCCGCCTCCTCGGCGCGGCGGCGTGTCTGCAACCACAGCGTGCCAAACACCCCGAGACTCAGATTGAGCAGGAAGAACACCAACAGACCCGTTTTGAGCCTCATGTCTGCGCCGCCGCAGGCATATAGATGCATGTCGGTCATGCTGCGGTAGGTGTAGGCTTCGCGGGCATGGAGATTGCCCGAGGAGAATCGCGGCATCTGCTTGCGGAACTCCTTGACCCATTCCTCGGCATCCACCCCCGGCGAGAGCCGCACAAGGATGTGCGCCGAGTTTCCCGATGAAAGCGACAGGTCATAGTCGGGAACGAAGAGCATCGTCGGATTTCTCGACGAGGAGAAAAAGCGCATATCGGCACATACGGCACCCACCGTCGCGCTATCCGAGCCAAGCGACAGCTTGCGTCCCGACACCTTGCCCCGCTTGAACATATTGCGGGCTATCGTCTCCGAGATTATAAAATCGCGCTGCCCGTCGTTGTGGGACTTGCCACCGCGGAACTTCATGCGGTCGAGTGATTCGGCAGTCTCGCCATCCGCACCGCCTATGCCGTAGGTGGAGAAAAAGTCGCTCCCCGGCATAAAATACATATTGGTAATCATATACATCGTCGAGTCGGCATCACCATACACGCCCATCCACATATTACTGCCTCCGTCGGGGTAGCAGAACGACTTCAGCGGGGTTGCCCTCTCCACTCCGGGCAGATGGCGAGCAATGTCGACAAGTCGCATATAGTCGGCGGCGGTCGATGCCGAGTCGGTGAGGGCGGCGTCATATCCGGGCGCACCCTCCACCTCCGACAACACTTTTACCATGCAGAGACGGTCGGTGTCATACCCCACAGGCAGATTGCGGTCATAGAGCTGCACCACAAGCGGGTCGATCATCATCCACGCCACCACCGTCACCGCCACGAGTTCGGCAAACAGCCATCCGTTGGCACGACGACGTGCCCATATATTTTTCAAAGCAAGTTTCAACATAGCTTCCTCCTATCTTTTTTCGTTAAGTGATGAGACAATGGGGCGGCGCAACGACCACCATGCGGGTATCAGTGCCGACAGCAGGTTAAGCACGAGGCACACCGCCAAGGCTCCGGCAAAGACCGCCGGGGCAAACAGCATCTCGCCCGACAAGGAGACCTCTCCCCCGATAAGGGAGTGGCTGTCGAGCACGCCGAATATCCACGAGCGGCTCAACGCCAGCAGTATCCACGCCACGACCAGGCCGCCAAGACCGCCGGCAAGGGTCAGTATCATGTTCTCGGCAAGCACCTGACGGAGCAGCCTGCCGCGTGTGGCCCCGAATGACTTGCGGATGCCCATCTCGCCGCAACGCCACTCCATGCGCCCGGCAATCATGCCGCTGAGGTTGAGTGCGGGGACAAACAGCAGCACCGCCAGCATGAACAGTATGTCAGCTATGCGCGACTCCTCGGCACTCTTCATAATCCCGTCGGCCGATGCCATACAGTTGGGGTCAAAGAAGTGCTCCATGTGGGTCTGGGGCTGTGACGGCAGCTTGTATTTCCACTCGTTGGCGGGTTCTGCGTTATGCTGCCGCACAAGCTCATCGATCTCCTCTCGCAGCAGCCTCAGCCCCTCGGCGTCCTTGACCTTGCCCACCGCGATAAACGAACCGGTGCCGCTGTTGCCGATTCCGGCATCCCATCCGGGTATGGCGGTGTAGGGGGCTATTACCTCGACAAATGTCCCCTCCATCACGCGGCTCGGCTCCTCAAACACACCTATGACATGGAAACTTAGGTTGTCGAGCGTGATATCCTTGCCGACAGCGGTCTCAACGCTCCCGAAAAGGCGGCGTGCAAGGCCGTCGGAAACCACCGCCTCGCGTCGGCCCGCGTCAAAGTCGGCCTGGGCAAACCGCCGCCCCGCCATGAGGCGATAATCGTAGACCTCAAAAAACTGCGGGTCGGTAAACCGCCTCACGACCTTGGCGTTGCTGCCGTCCTCAAGCGTGAGGAAAGAGGCGTCCCACTTGTTGTAGGTCACCGACAGCACCTCGGCGTTCTTCAGCTGCCTGAACCACCCGTTGATAAACCACGGCGAGTAGCCGCCCATGCTCTGGCCGCCACGCTCGGTGGCAAAGCGCGTCACGGGAAAATAACACAACCTCTCGCGTGAATACTCCGGGTAGACCGGCGCGAGCTTGACGTAATAGATGATGGAAAACACCATCACCGTGGCCACCGCGAGAGCCACACCCGACACATACAATGACGTGAACAGGGGATTGCGCCGCGATTCGGCCCATGTCTGCTTGAAATACTGTGTAATCATATGACAAATTTAAGTTTATTATTCTGTTTATTTCAACCGCAATCGGTCATGCTTGGCATATCCCGACATGTCGCTCACCACCACCTCGTCGCCCTCTCGCAGGCCGTCGACAATCTCCACATACTCGTAGTTGCCCTGTCCCACGGTGACGCGCCGCTTGACAATCTCGTCGCCGTTGATGACCCACATGTCATAGGTGGCCGCGCCGTGGTAGAACTGCCCGTTGGCGACACGCAATGCCGACGGTATCTCCTCGTCGAGCACATGCACGTCACAGCGCAGCCCGCTGCGCAGCCCAGAATGGGCATCGTCATCGAGCATCACGGTAAAGGCAATCACGCCGTTGCGCGACGTAGGGCTTACGCTCCCCACCCGCCCGGCGAGCTGTTCGGCCCCGAGCTTCACTATCGCACGGTTGCCGGGACGCACACGCGAGGCATACCCGTCGGCTATCTCGCAGTCGACCTTGAAATGGGACAGGTCGGCAAGCACCGCCACCTGCTCGCCCGGCGACACCTGCGCCCCGATCTGCTGATTGATGAAGGTCAGCACACCCTTGCGTGGCGACATCAGCCGGGCGTCGTCCACCACCCGGCGTTGCTGGGCGAGGTTCTTGCCCGATATGCTCACCTCAAGCTGCCGCAGGTTCATGTCGGCATCGCCCGTAAGCCGCTCGTCACGCAAGCGGCATCGCAGCTGCTCCAGCTCCACCCGTGCACGGCGCAACGCCATGTCGGCCTCGTCCACACGGTTTCCCGTGCCCGAGCCGAGCGAGTCGAGGTAACGCTCGTTGCGCAGCTCCGATTCTAAGTGGCCAATCTCCATCTCCTTGACCCGTATCTCCATCTCCATGTCGCCGATGCGGGTCGATGTGCCCACCTTGGCTTTCTCGGCTTCAAGCCGCCTCATCGCCAGCTCGTCGGCGAGATTGCCGAGCGTGGTCTCCGCACTTTTCAGGTCGAGGCAAAGCAGCGGCGTGCCCACCTCCACCGAGTCGCCCGTGCGCCGGAACACCTCGACGATACGCGCCTCCACGGGCGAAGTCAATATCTCCTCAAAGGCAGCCACCACTTTGCCCGAGGCACTTGCCGACACGGCTATATCGCCACGGTCGACCCGCGACATCGACAGCGTATCGCGCCCGATGCCGCTACGCGACAACGACGCCAACCACCACACACCCCCGGCAATGACAAAAACCGCCACGGCGACGACAGCCACACGGCGACGCCGCCGCGACGATTTCTCCTGCAATGAAATTTCTCTATCCATAATCGTATCTTATCCTATTATTTTTCCAATAATTTTTCCACCCCACAATAGATGCCATTACCGTGCCAAAAACATAATATTCTGATTACCAATCAAATCCAATTCCACCCCTGTCCGCAAACGGACACCCCGCCCGAACATCCCCGTACACTCCCTAAACCGTCAGAAAAAGAATCGACAAAAAATCGTCCTTATTTCTGATATGTGAAATATTTGCGTTATAGCAATGTGATAATTGCATCATCTACACGTTGCAGTTTCTTCGAGGGTGTGGCAAAAGACATTATAATGTCATGACCCAATGCTGCTACGAGGGGCTACGTCTCTTCATATGTATTCTCCGCATATCTGCCGGATATGTGGGGTATGGGAGCAAAGTCCGATTTTTTCAGCCTCGTAGAGGGTGAACGGGAAACTATACGGGTTGGGTGGTCGTCGTCCAGATGCCCGTTGACCCTCTACGAGGCTCGCTTTTGCGATAACCTGAAACCCCATATTGTCTTGGCTTGTGCCAATGACAATATGGGGCTACACAGATTGACCCTCTGCGAGGGTCGGAATGGTGGGCGGTTACTTGACGGCGACCTTGCGGGTCGTGTTGTTGACGCGGATGAGGTAGACGCCGGGGGTGACGCGGGCGGTGACTGTCGGGGCGGGGTCGAGGCGCGCCACGCGGATGCCGATGGCGTTGTATATGCTCACATCGGTGGCTATGTCGCCCGTGACGGTTATCTCGCCGGGGGCGGTCTCCACGGTCACGACGCCTAAGGTAGCGAGGTCGAGGGCCGACTGCTCGTCATTGACCTTCACGCGGCACTCGGCCGTGATGTCGGGATAGCGCACGGAGACGGCCCGGACCGTCGTCTCGCCACGGGCTATGGCCGCAACCACTCCGTTGGCGTCGACTGTGGCTATCGCCGGGTCGTCGCTGCTCCACGTGCAGTCGCTGCGGAGCGCGTCGGCGGGTGTCGGGGTCACGCCAAGCTGTGCGGCCTGTCCTACGCCGAGGGCTATCTCCGTCGGGTCGATTGCTATGTCGGTGAGCGGCACGTTCTTGCGCGTCCATGAGTAGGTCGGGCCATAGCCCGTGTCGGTCATCGGGCGCATAGACAGGGTATATTCATCGGCTTCCTCCTCGGGGAAATCTACCGTCAGAGGGTCAATCTCCACCTCGGTGGCAGGAGTTACATCGACTGCCGTCGCTTTGCCCATGCCGGGGTCATCGCCCCAGAAGTATTCGAGGCCGACAATCAGCACCGGGGTCTCGTCGCGCACAACCACGCGGGCAGTGTGGGTCACCGACCAGCGGCCTCCGCTCTTTACGCGCAGGCCGAGCATGTTCTCACCTTTGGTGAGGCCGTCGGCCTGCAGCTCTATCTGACGGGCTGTTGCGGCATTGGCTTCGCCACACAGCTCGGGGAGCTGAATGCCGTTGCCCACGCCCGGGTCATCGTTCCAGAAGTATTCGGCGGCGGTGATGGTCGAGGGGGCGGCGGTGCGCTGCCACACCATCGCCTGCTGTGTCACCGACCATCGCGAGCCGGTCTTGACGCGCACGCCGAGCATGTTAAGCCCCTCGTGTATTCCTGTTGCCGACAGTGCGAGCTGCATCTGCCCGTCCCCGTCAACCGCCGGGGCGGCGATGGCGGTCGCCTGTCCCACGCCGGGGTCGTCGTTCCAATAGTATTCGGCGGCGGTGACAGTCGGGTCGCCGGCGGGGCGGTACCACACCATCGCCTGATGGGTCACCGACCACCGCTTGCCGTTGCTGACGCGCACTCCGAGCAAGTTGAGACCCTCGCGCATCCCCGATGCCGCGATGTCGGCATGGCGATACCCGTCGGCATCCCCGTCGGGAAGCGTCAGCGCGGTGGCACGCCCCACACCCGGGTCATCGTTCCAAAAATACTCGCCCCTTATCTCGGCGAGAGCCGTGCCCGCTGTCGCAAGCAACGCCGCGACAGCAAGAGATTGTATATAGCTGTGTCTATTCATTTTGCGTGGCGATTTTTAGTTTGATATTGAGTTTGCCGTCCGTCGGAGTGGATGGGATTTGCGCCTCGGTGATATGCGGCATCCCGTAGGGTAGTCCCGAGAGGACGTAGGGTGTAGCGCCGCCAAATGCGCCGCAATCGCCGCCGTCGGTAGCCTTGCCCTTGGCTACGCTGTCGTCCCTCAGCAGATAGCGGTCGCCGGTTATGTTGTCGATAAAGGTGTTGGCTAAGGATGCGTCCACGTACTCATTGTTGGGGTAATTGACATCGGCGTATTTTGCCGGGCACGACAGCACGTTGTTGATGATGGTATTGTTGTTGCTGGGGTAGGATTCGATAGTCCGGGTTCTATAGGGTATATTGTCTGAGTCGACACCTGTCGCCGTGTTGATGACGATATTGTTTTTAATAATTGAATTTCTGAAATCGTATATAAGACTCGGCCATTGACGATTGGTTACAATAGTGTTGTTTTCAACGTGACAATCTGTTCCACTAGATATAAGCTCGGTTACAATATTGTTCGTAACCATGGTGCTGTTATGAGCCTGTATCCTGGAAACATAATTGTTTGTTATAATATCATAGCTTCCGCTAGATTTGATTCCACGATTTTCACTGGTGGCTTGGCAACGTATGACGGAGTTATAGCCGTTATTTAGATAGATGTACTCCGTAACCTTAACTCCTTGTATCGTACAATTGCCGTTAAGGCTTATGCTACCAGTCAGTTCGGCATGGCGTCCCTCGTGCCAGTCGGTGTTGGTCGACATGAGGTAGCCCGGTCCTGTGATGGTGATGTTTTTCTTCCGCACCTCTGCGCCGGGGTAGCTGCCGGGGTCGAGGAGGAGTTCGTCGCCTTCTTCTACGCGGTCATCGGCCATGGCGTCGGCGATGGATGTGAAGTCGGCGTGGGCTTCGGGATTGGGGTTGAGACGCCATGTGGCGGCATTGGCGGGGAGGAGTGTGCCGGCAGCGAGAATGGCGGCAAGGAGTAATTTGCAGGTTTTCATGCGGTTGATTTTTGCTTGGTTGTGTTGTTGGGTTGATTAAGGGGTCGCGGGCGGAGGGTTGGCGCGATGATAAAAAAGAGGCGTGGACCCAAATTTTCATATAGGTTTCTCAAGGCCTTCGACTGCCCACACCACTCTATATTCCAAATGAAAGCCCACGCTTATAGACCAAGCGTGAGCCTTAACTTTCATTTGTAGAGTGGCATCGCAAAAGTGTCGAAGTTTTGAGAGACCTACAATAAAGCTAAAGCTCTTCTTTATATTATGTCGCTAATGATTGGCGTTTAATTCATTGGCAAATGTGGCTTTTGACGGTTAAACAATCGCAGCAGGGCCGGTGTGGCGACCGCAATGGCGCAAATATTCGCCATCGCCGCCCACGCCCTTACTGCATTTACGGCAAATATAGCGATTTGCCGTAAATATCCCGAAAAATTCCTAAAAAAGTTTCATTTTCCCCGATTTTTTTTGCGCGGAGCGTGTCGGCACGGTGCGGAATGGAGCAACATAGGGCGTGTGCTGTATAGTGTTATCGAATCCGCATGTTTGTCACTTATAGGTTTCAAATATGGTGGAAATTTGTAATCTATAAGTGACAATACCGGGGTTTGTGAGGTGTTGTTGAGGGTCTGTTGGATGGCATGGTTGCGGTCGCGACAGGTCGCGACCCTACATATATCGTTGGTGTTTAATTGTTTGCCGGTTTCACATGCCAAAGGCATGTCCCTGCAAGTTGAGAAATTGGCAGTTTTGCAACATTCCCCTGCATTGGGGGATTAGCGGGCGAGGCGGGTGAGGGCGGAGGCGACGTAGGGGGTGGGGTGGAGGGTGTTGGCGCGGGTGAGGTAGGTGATGGCCGAGTCGCGGGCGGAGGTGTCGGACGGGGTGGCGTCGTATTGGAGGAGGGCGTAATTGCCGAGCTGGAGCAGGGCGTCGTAGTTGTCGGGGTCGAGTTGGAGGATGTGACGGTAGGTGGCGAGGGAGTCGGCGGTGTCGCCGCGCATCATCTGCCCGCGTGCGAGCAGGGATAGGAACTGGATGCTGTCGGGGAGGCCGTCGAGCATGAGCCGCGCCATCTCTATCATTTTGTCGGGTTCGCGGCGAAAGGTGTAGTAGTCGAGCAGACGGGCGTTGATGTTGCGCGTCATCCATGGCTGCCGCTCCTTGACGAGCAACAGGAATCCCTCGTAGACATCTGCGCGGCCGAGGGCGAAGCTGCGGGTCTCGACCGAGGAGAATAGCGAGTCGAGAGGCACGCGATGGTGCATTGCCTGCTCCAGGAGGGCGACCTCGGTCGACGGCCGGGAGGTGACGGCAGCGGCGACGATGGCGTTGCCGTAGGTGGCGGTCACGTCGGGACGCTCGGAGAGCATCAGCTCGTACATGGCGAGGGCGCTCGCCCACTCGCGGTCGGCATAAAACCGTGCGGCCTTGCGCTCGATGGCGGGGTAGTCGATGGCCGCTGCGCCGAGGGGAAGCAACAGGGATATGGCGATGATAAGAAATGTTCTCATTGGGTTGTGATTGCTTTGTACTGCTGCAAAGATATTTTATTTAGTGCAGAGTTCAAAGTGCATAGTTCAGAGTTTTTTCGTTTAGTGCAGAGTTCAAGGTGCATAGTTCGGAGTTTTTGGATTTTGATTAAAGCTGGACGAAAATTTGGCGCAATCGTGGATAACCACTATCTTTGAAAAAATAAACGCAAAACGATATGAGAACAAAATATGGCAGAGTGCTGCTCAAGCTCAGTGGCGAGTCGCTACAGGGCAAGCAGGGTTACGGCATCGACCCGACACGCCTCGGGGAGTATGCCTCGCAGATAAAGGAGATAGCCGACAGCGGCGTGCAGGTGGCGATAGTCATCGGCGGAGGCAATATATTCCGTGGGCTGCAGGGTGCGTCAAAGGGCTTTGACCGCGTGAAGGGTGACCAAATGGGTATGCTTGCCACGGTCATCAACTCACTGGCCCTAAGCTCGGCCCTCGAAGCCATCGGCCAGCCGGCCAAGGTGTTCACGGCCATCAACATGTTCCCCATCGGCGAGCACTACAGCAAGTGGCGTGCCATCGAGGCGTTGGAGCGCAACGAGGTGGCCATCATCGCCGGCGGCACGGGCAACCCGTTCTTCACCACCGACACCGGCTCGGCCCTGCGTGCTGTCGAGGTCGAGGCCGACGTGATGCTCAAGGGCACGCGCGTGGACGGCGTGTATACAGCCGACCCCGAGAAAGACCCCACGGCGACCAAGTTTACCGAGATAACCTATGACGAGGTCTACGACCGCAACCTGCGCGTTATGGATCTCACCGCCACAGCCCTGTGCAAGGAGAACAAGATGCCTATTGTGGTGTTTGACATGGATACCCCCGGCAATCTCAAGAAAGTAATCGAGGGTGAGCCGATAGGCACGCTCGTGTATTGACCCTTACCAAGGAAACAACTTAAAAAAGATACAGATATGAACGACGTTAAGACTTATCTCGACCCCGCCGAGGAGAAAATGGAACTCGCCGTGGCCTATCTTGAGGAGGCCCTGGCCCATATCCGTGCCGGCAAGGCCAATCCCAAGATTCTCGATGGCATTAAGGTAGAATACTACGGCAGCGCAGTGCCCATCTCAAATGTGGCTAACGTGTCGGTACCCGATGCGCGCACCATCACCATCACCCCGTGGGAGAAGCCGATGTTCAAGGAGATAGAGAAGGCCATCATCAACTCCGAGCTCGGCATCATGCCCGAGAACAACGGCGAGATCATACGCCTCTCCATCCCGCCGCTTACCGAGGAACGCCGCAAGACGCTGGTGAAGCAGTCAAAGGCCGAGGCCGAGAACGCCAAGGTGTCGGTGCGCAATGCACGCCGCGACGCAATCGACGGGCTGAAGAAGGCCGTCAAGAACGGTATGCCCGAAGATGTCTCTAAGGACGCCGAGGGTGCGGCCCAAAAGCTCCACGACAAGTACCTGAAGAAAATCGACGACCTTTTCGCTGCCAAGGAGAAGGAAATCCTGACGGTGTAACCCGTATAGGGTGTCACAAAGTAGGGTCGCGACCTGTCGCGACCGCGTGGGTGGGATATTGAAATGCCGGCCTGTTCGCGGTCGCGACAGGTCGCGACCC
>LUJN01000042.1 GCA_001689445.1 Bacteroidales bacterium M3
ATATTCAGGTGATGACAGCATAAGGGCTCCACCTCTTCCCATTCCGAACAGAGAAGTTAAGCCTTATCACGCCGATGGTACTGCGAAAGCGGGAGAGTAGGTAACCGCCCCCTAAGGCCGCCCGGAAGGACCGAGTCCCTCCGGGCGGCCACTTTTTTATGTCCCCGCCATTATGGCTGTAATGGCTATCATAGCTGTTATGGCTATTACAGCTCAACTATTAATAGCCGCCATGGCTATTAGCTATCACTGTCTCCTATTGTCCCGCTAATCCAATGTGGCACGCCGCGTCCCTACAGGATGTGGGGGCGACAGCGGGCATGATGGGTGACGGCTATTGGGGGCTTGTGGTGGTGGGTTTGTGGTGTTGGGATTAGCGGGAGCCGAGGACGAGGAATATGAGGCCGATGAGGAGGAGGGTGAGATCGATGAACTTGAGGCGGATGTTTTTCTCGTGGAGGATTGTGACGCCATATAGGAATGAGACGATGACGCTGCCTCGGCGTATCATTGACACTACGGCTATCATGGAGCCGGGGAGGGAGAGGGAATAGAAGTAGGCGATGTCGGCTATTGTAAGGAATATGGATATGCAGGGTATAGTCCACCGCCATGTGAATGGGGTGGTGTCGCGTTGGCGGCGTTTTATGACGGCAATTGTGACACCCATGATGATGCATTGGTAGAGTGAGTACCATGCCTGTACTTCAAGTGGCTTGTAGTGGCCGAGGAGATGCTTGTCATAAAGCCCCGACACAGCCCCGAGCATGGTTGCACCGATAGCGAGCCACAGCCAACGGCTATGGCCCATTGAGAATCCTTCGCGCGAGCCGATGCGGCTAATGAAGAACAACGAGGCTATTCCAAGTGATATGCCTACCCATTGCATCCAGTTGAGTCTCTCGCCAAACAGGAATAGGGCGCCAATGAGGACGAGTACGGGGCGGCTTGCGTTAACGGGGCCGGCTATTGTCAACGGGAGATGCTTGATGCTGAAATAACCCAACAGCCATGAGGATAGAACTATGAGAGATTTGACCAATATGGCGGCATGGCCTGTGGCTGTGTTGCCAAGACCGATTTCGCCATTGGCGAGACAGCCGATGATGACAGGCGACATGAACAGGGTGCCGAACAGCGTATTGAGGAACAGCACCGTGAGCACGTTGTTGCGGCTCACCGACAGTTTCTTGAAGATGTCGTAGAACCCCAGGCACAGGGCTGACGCGATGGCAAGGAATACCCACATTATTTGAGCTGTGCGAGGGTCTTGGGATTGCCTACGAGCCACAGGATGTCCTGGACGTTGAAGCGTGTAGTGCCGTCGGGGTAGGTGTAGGAGCCGTCGGGATGCTGTACGGCGACAAGGAGTGCGGAATATTGCTCGCGGATGCCGCCCGAAGCCGATGTCTTGCCTATGAGCGGCGATGTCTCGGACAGCTGTATGCTGGTGAACTTTATATTCCGAACATCAGTCGTGTCGGACGAGGATGTATCGTCAGAGGTGCTTTTGCCGACGACATCGAGCAGCCGTTGTATCTGTTCGTCGGTGCCGATGACGCCAAGGACATCGCCGGGGAATATGCGTGTATCCCCCTTGGGGACGAGTATCACCGACGACCCGCGCTGGATGCTCGACACATTTACCCCGTAACGCTGACGCAGGTTGGAGTCTATTAGCCTCTCCCCGACAAACGGGCATGAGTAGCCGACCTCGACATATGCAAGGTGGAGGTCGGAGATGAGGTTATTGTTGCGGCCGCTGCGGCGCAGCTCGCGCTCGTTGAGATTATTCAGAAATTTTGATTCGATACCCCTCATGCGCTTTTTCACCTTTCCCGAAAGGAATATCAGCAGCAACAGGAACACACCGAGTCCGGCAGCCCATCCCACCCTCATGGAGTAGATGGAACTGAGCAGATAGATGATGAACCCCAACGCTATGAGCGTACGGAATATCCTCATAACGATAAGTGGGACATCAAAATGAGCGTTGGCTTCACGCAGCCGTCGACGCTCAACTTTCTTTGACGAGGGGTAGGAGAGGGCGAGAAGGAACGGCGCCATTGCGCTGAGAGCGATGAACGCGCAGAGTAGGCGTCCCCACCCGTCGGAAATCTCAAGGCAGAACGGGAGCAGCCATTTCATTGTCACCAGGATAATCGCTATCAGCACGATAGAATAGAGCATGATACGCCACAGGTAGCGTTGCAGCACCGATGACCACAGGGCCTTTGTCTCGCTCTCAGACGATGCCTGCTTGGTATAGCGGTCGATGAGGAAATGAAGACGTTTGGGCAGATGACGCTCAATCTTGTTGTAAACCGGGTCGGCCATGCGGATAAAGTAGGGGGTGGTGAAAGTCGTAATCACTGACACGGCAACGACGATGGGGTAGATGTTGGGGTCGAGCACGCCGAGCGACATGCCGAGAGAGGCGATGATGAAAGCAAACTCGCCAATCTGGGTCAGCGAGAAGCCGCTTTCGATAGCCACCCGCAGTGTCTGTCCCGTCAGCAGCATACCCGCAGTCCCGAACAGTATCATGCCTACAATCACTACAGCCGACAATATCAATATCGGTGCCCAGAATTTTACTATGATGGTCGGGTCGACCATCATGCCTACCGATATGAAAAACACAGCTCCGAACAGGTCCTTAACCGGGGAGACGACCCGCTCGATACGTTCAGCATCAGACGTGCCCGCGAGTATCGAACCCATGACAAACGCACCGAGGGCAAGCGAAAAGCCGCAATAGACCGAGAACACGGCCATCCCGAGGCATAGCCCCATTGAGATGATGAGCAGGGTCTCTTCATTGAGATAGCGACGGGCCGAATTGAGCACGCTCGGCAGAACGAATACCCCCACAAGAAACCATATAATGAGGAAAAACGCCAGCTTGCCCACGCTGAAAAGCATCTCGCCCCCCTCGACAGTGTTGTTTATCGCGATGGAGGAGAGTATCACCATCATCAACACGGCAAAGAGGTCTTCGACTATGAGCACGGCAAAAATCATCGAGGCAAACTTTTTCTGCTTGAGATTCAAGTCAGTTAGAGCCTTTATAATTATAGTGGTCGAGGACATAGACAACATGCCGCCGAGGAAAAGGCTGTTGATGTGGGAAAAGCCGAGCAGATGTCCTATAGCAAATCCTGCCCCCATCATGCCGATGACAATAATTAGGGCGGTGACAATCGCCGAGCCGCCCACATTGACAAGTTTCTTGAAACTGAATTCGAGTCCAAGCGAGAACAACAGCACCACGATGCCAATCTGCGCCCAGAAGTCTATGTTGGATATCGTAGTTACCGAAGGGAGGTATTCAAAATGCGGGCTTGCAAGGAATCCCGCCACTATATAGCCGAGTACGACCGGCTGTTTCATCCACTTGAACAGCAACGTGACCGCCGCACCGAGGATAAGGATAAAGGCGAGATCGGATATCAGCCCGTCAACAGCCACTTCGGATATTTCAGATGTATCGTCTATTACCGTCTTTGTGGCCTCGGGCGAAATCAGTGTAAGTATGTCCAATAGCATTGTAGATATGATGTTTTTTCAGTTTCAGCGGATTGCCGCGTGCTATATGCTGACTTGGTTTGCGAGTGAGATGGCTATGGTGTTGTTGACCTTGCGGAGTTCGGCAAAGAGGTGCATATATTCGGTCGTCTCCTTCAGCAGCACCACGAGGTTGAGCCGTGTGACCGACAGGTCATACTCATACTCCACGTAAAAGTTGGTCAGTGTCACATTGTTGGCTTGCAACACAGCCCTGTAAGGCTCTATGTCCTCGACAATCGCCCCCACTTTAAGGCGGATGATGCGTGACTCGGTGCCCATGCGTATGTGATGCTCATACCTGTCGAGCATCACGAGTATAAAGAGCACGAGAACCGTGGCGATAATTGAGACGGCATACATCCCGACGCCCACGGTCATGCCGATGGTGGCTATCATCCATATGCCGGCCGCAGTCGTCAGACCGCGCACCGACCCCTTCATCTGTATTATGGCTCCGGCACCGAGAAAACCGATGCCGGTTATCACCTGCGCGGCAATGCGGCCCGGGTCGCCGTTCTTTAGCCCCATATATTCCTGAGGAACGTATATCGAAAGGAGCATCGCGAGTGTCGCGCCCATAGATATGAGGGCAAAGGTGCGCACACCCGCCGTCTGCCCCTTGCGCTTGCGCTCGTATCCGACCACGCATCCCAGGAGGAGGCTCAACACGAGCTTGAACGCCGCAGAGGCGGTGGTGACCTCTACGGAGTTTATTGCCTCATAGAAAGAATTGAATATCCCGGTCATTTTGCAGAAGCCGTTACTTTTTGAGCGTAAAGCGGCGTGAGGTGAGCCGGAAATTGTCGGCAAACAGTTCCACAAGATATTCACCGGGATTCAAGGCCGTGTTCACATCCCAGTATATGTGTATTCCCGATATTTCCTCGCCGGCGTATTCCACGGTCTTGCGGGCCGTGTACTGTATCTTGCCGCCTTCAAAGGGGAAACTGCCCGCGCCGCCGAGGAGTGTACCTTCGGGGGAGGTTATGCGCAGATATATTGTCTTCTCGCCGACCGGGGTGGAGTTGTTCTGCGGTATGGTGAAAGTCACGACGAGCTGCTTGGCCTTGGTGACATTCTTCTCCTCCTTGCCGTTCTTCTTCAGCCCGCGTAGCGACACGCCGGTCACGTTGAGCTTCTCGGCAAGGGTCATTCTCTCCGACAGCTCTTCGTTGCGGCGGCTTGTGCTCACTACCTGCGACGACAGCTGCTCGTTGCGCTGCTTGATTTCTTGGTTCTCGGCACGCAAGCCGGCGTTTTCCTTGCCGAGCGAGTCTATCTGTGCGACATAATGGCGCATGATGTTCTTGAGAGTCGAGATTTCATCCTGCAGCTGCTTTATGCGCTTCTGGCTCTTGACTTTCTCGTTGTTAAGCTCCTGCAACAGTTTTTCCACCTTGCTTTTCGCGGCAGAGTATTTTGCCACGAGCGAGTCGTTGGCGAGCATCTGAGACTGGTTTTCATATTGGCGGAACTCCACATCCAGGGCCTGATATTCATTGGCGAGCTGCAGTTGCTCGTTAGTGAGTTGCAGTTGTTCGTTGGCCTCACGGGTCTCGTTGAGCTTGCGCGACATGCTCGTGGTGGTGATGACTATCGCCACTATCGCAATCAGGAGCAACGCGCCAAGCGCGATGACGCCCCATAGCAGTTGTTTCGGTTTCTTGTCCATGTCTTGGCTTTTTATTGTTTTATAGCTACAAAGTTAGCAAAAATCGTATAAAAGACAAAAGGACGGCTCCCGGATGGGAACGCGTCCTTCAGTCTTTTTCCCTGCGGAAGATTATTCCCCGGGTATGATTGCCTCGCTCGGGCAAACCTCTGCGCAAGAGCCGCACTCGATGCAAGTGTCGGGATCGATGTGGTAGATGTCGCCCTCGGAGATTGCTTCTACGGGACATACGGGCAGACATGTGCCACAAGCCACGCAGCTGTCGGTAATAACGTAAGCCATAATAATTAGAAATTAGATATTATACGAATTGTGTTGCTTATACGTGTGCAAAAGTACGGCTTTTTGAGAATATACAAGGACTTTGCCGTAAATTTTTTTGTAAAAAGCGAAAAAAGGGGCTTGGATAGTTCCGCATAGAAAAGATTTTATTAACTTTGATGTCAGCAAACGCAGTTCGACGGCATATATTGCCGTGCCGGGCGATGCCGGTCAACCAACTATTGTCTGTTATGAATCCCCTGTTTTCAATAATTACGGTCACCTACAATGCCGCCGCGACATTGCCGGCGACATTGCGCAGTGTCCGTGAGCAGACATGCGGCCTATACGAGCATATAATCATGGATGGTGCTTCCTCCGACGCCACCCTTGAGATAGCCCGCGACGGGGCCGACGGGCGATGCCGCATCTATTCCTCGCCCGACCGGGGGCTGTATGACGCCATGAACAAGGCGATGGCCGAGGCTCGGGGCGAGTACCTGATATTCCTCAACTCAGGCGACCGTTTCCATTCACCAGGCACGTTACAGCTTGTAGCCGATGCAGTGTTGGAGCAGGGAAATGATTTTCCCGGTGTCGTCTACGGTCAGACCGATCTTGTGGATGCCGACGGGCATCGGGTCGGCGCGCGGCATCTTACGGCACCCGAGAGTCTCACCCTCCAATCGTTTTCCGACGGCATGGTGGTGTGCCATCAGGCTTTTATCGCCCTGCGCAAGGTGACAGGCCACTATGACCTGCGCTACCGTTTCTCGGCCGACTATGAATGGTGCATACGATGTCTGCAACGCTCGCGGCGCAATCTTTACCTGCCCGAGGTGCTCATCGACTACCTGTCGGAGGGGCTGACCACACGCAACCGATACAAGTCGTTGCGGGAACGTTTTGCAATAATGTCGCGCTATTACGGGTTCTGGAGCACGGTGGGTCGCCATGTACGGTTCATCCCTCGTTTCCTGCGGTGGCGTCGTGAAGAGCGCAACAGGGTCAAAAACAACTGTCAAGATAACTAAAACTTATAAAGATATGAAATATTACATCGCTGTCAACAACCAGCATCAAGGTCCTTACACGGTTGAGGAGCTTAAGTCGATGAACATAGCCCCTGACACCTATGTGTGGTGTGAGGGTATGGCTGAATGGACCAAGGCATCGGATGTCGAGGAGATACGCCAGGTAATGGTCGAGCCTTCAATGCCCTCAATGCCGCAGGCCGGTCCCGCAGTGCCGCCTCCCTGCACTCCTGTGCAGCCGCAGCCTACGTATGCTGCGGGTGGAGCAACCCCGCAACAGGCTCCTGTCGTGCCTCCCAAATCGTGGCTCGTAGAGTCGATACTCGTCACGCTGTTCTGCTGTCTGCCGTTTGGCATCGTTGGCATCATCAAGGCTTCCGAGACCAATTCGGCCATATCGCGTGGCGACTTTGCCGCCGCCGAGGCTTCATCGCGTGATGCCGGGAAGTGGACCAAAATCGGATTTTGGGTAGGCATAGGAGTAGCTGTGCTGTATATCCTGTTCTACGTGGTGATTTTTGCGATTGCAGGATTTTCGTCTGTCTCAGACTCGTTTTCCTATTGACAACAGATAAAATGACGGTACTTAACACTACTTTCCACGTCGACCGCCGTGTCGGCGTGGAGTTTCTTGCGTGGTTGTGCGATGAGTATATGCCGGCAGCCCAGTCTTCGCCGTCCGTTTCCTCCACGCGACTGATGCGACTGGTAGAGGAGGTGGCCGAGGGGGCCGATTCATATGCGTTGCATCTTGAAGGTCCCGATGCCGACGCTCTTGAGCAGTGGTATCAGCAGTCGGCGCAGCCGTTGTTGCGCGGCCTGTTCAAGCGCGTCGGGCAGAGGGTGGTGCATTTCTCCACCTATATGGAGGTGATATGAGCGGCAACGTGCCATTGCGGGAGTGGGACCGGATAATCATAGGGATAGACCCCGGGACCAATGTCATGGGGTATGGTATACTCGGAGTCAAGGGGCGCACGCCTGCCATGATAGCGATGGGCGTGATACAGTTGAGCCGTTTTGAGAGCCATTATCTGCGGCTCCGCCGCATCTTTGAGCGTGTGACAGGTCTCGTGGAGCAATATCTGCCCGATGAAATGGCAATAGAGGCCCCGTTTTTTGGAAAAAATGTGCAGTCGATGCTCAAGCTGGGGCGTGCGCAGGGGGTCGCCATGGCCGCCGCTCTCTCTCGGGATGTCCCTATCACGGAGTATGAGCCTCGCAAGATAAAGCAGGCTATCACCGGCAACGGGGCGGCAAGCAAGGAGCAGGTGCAGGAGATGTTGCGTCGCATACTCTCGATAGACCGCGAGGACCTTTTGCCGCAGCTTGACGCCACCGATGCCCTCGGGGCGGCATTGTGCCATTTTTACGAGAGCGCCAAGCCCGAGATTGCCCGTGGGCCGCGCTCATGGAAGGACTTTATCGCACGTAATCCCGACAGGGTATCGGGGCTTAAGAAATAAGAGGAGCGGCGATAGGTGGGAATTTGAAGATGTAAGTTGATACCCCTATTTTAGGGGGTCTAATTTTAATCAACTTACAGTTATGAAAAAAGAAGTGACCGTCAGGGAAGTTGCCCTGAAGTGGATTGAGGAGAAGCGCCACCATGTCAAGAAGTCGACCTATGGGGTGTATTTGCAGATTCTAAACAATCATATTATCCCTGCGCTTGGCGACCACGTGGATCCTGACGAGGAGACGCTGCGGAGATTTGCCATGGGCAAGGTAGAGGGGGGATTGAATGTCAAGACCGTAAAGGATATCCTTGTCATCTATGGGATGTTGTGGCGGTATGGTGTGAAAAACGGGTGTTTTGCTTCGGCATATTGGAGTATAAAGCTCCCTCCTGCGCCTGAACCTCCACAGCTGGCGATGTTCTCGGTTGTACACCAGCGCATGATTGCGAGATATGTGATGTCCAATTTCACTTTCCGGAATCTCGGCATATACATATGTCTCGGCACGGGTATGCGCATCGGAGAGGTATGCGGGCTGAAATGGGGGGATATAGACATGCTCAACAAGGTCATATGTGTGAAACGCACTATAGCCCGTATATATGAGCCTGCGGATGGGACAGGGACGTCACGTTACCGACTGATGGAAGGCGTCCCCAAGACTCCAAGTTCATTGCGTGAGATACCGTTGTCATCAGAGCTGTACAGGATGCTGCGGCCTTTGGTGAAGCTGATGAACCCCGAGCATTATATTCTGACCAACGAGCCTTCGCCCACAGAGCCTAAGACCTACCGCAATTATTACAATCGGCTCCTCGACACTCTCGGCATACCTCATGTAAAGTTCCACGGGCTGCGCCATAGCTTTGCCACGCGCTGCATCGAGAGCCGCTGTGACTGCAAGACAATCAGCTCAATCCTCGGTCACGCCGACGTGCGCACGACCCTCAATCTCTATGTACATCCCGACGTGGAGCAGAAGCGGCGGTGTGTCGACAAGATGTGGCGTACAATCAGATAGCCGATAGTGGTAAAGACAAAAAGGAGCGGGATGGCAACCTGTCGGCTGTCATCCCGCTCTTTAGCTTAGACCTTTTATACGGTCAATTACTTGCTGCCGATAGAGTCGGAAACGGTGAGGCGTGCACGCCCTTTGGCGCGACGACGGGCAAGCACCTTACGACCGTCGGGAGTTGACATTCTTTCACGGAAACCGTGCTTGTTGATTCTCTTCTTGTTGGAGGGTTGAAATGTTCTTTTCATTGCCGTATAGAAATTTTTATATTGTTAGCAAAATCGGAGTGCAAATGTAACGTTTTTTTTTCAGACACGCAATATGCAGCGTGTTTTTTCGCAATACAAGACTCCGATTTTGTCATAGTTCCGTCATTAAGCCATCAATGCACAGCGACTTTTGTGGCGTGGCCGTCGACATTGACAATATACAGTCCGGCGGGGACTTCCAATGACGGGCAGAGCTGCCCCGACACTGTGTATACAGCGGCATTGTCATACTCACCCTCTATCACGATGCGTCCGACAGAGCCATAGACGCGGCACTTTGCTGCATTGTCGCCCACTACATCCTCGATGCCCGAGAGGTTGGCCGAACCTATGACGGCATAACCACCGGCGGGAATCTTGATTTTTTTTGTGGCGACGTCAAGTGTCGGATTTGTATCGTAACTCTTGCTTATAATCCTATAGGCATTTGCCTCACCTTTGTTAAGCTCAACGGCGAGCTCCTGCTCAACGGTTGCAGAGGGGTTTATCACGAGATGTATCTCTTCCTCTCCGTTCACAAGTTTCATATAGCCACGGGATGCGGTATAGGCAATCTTCTCAACGGTTGGAGTCCCGAACATGTGCATATGGTTATTGCGGATGGCTATAAGTTCCTTATAGCTATCGAATAGACCTTTGCGGTCCGGATCGTCGAGGTAGCTCCATATCACTTTTTTGGGGGAGGTGTCATTGTCATTGACTTTTTTCGTTGTTTGGTCGGCACCAAGCTCTCCAAATTGCCATATCATGTGGCCGCCCGGAGCCATAAGCATGGCTGCGGCAACAGACCCGAGACGTCGCATTGACACGGCATGATTACCTTTCACCGCCTGCACGCCACTCTTGATTTGTGCATACCCCATACGCTCTTCATCGTGGCTTTCGGCATAAGATATGGTAGTGCCGAGAGTGCGAGAACCATCGCGGGGTGCGTAGAAGCGAGCGAGATTTTGTGCTCCACCTTTTGCAAAGCCAATCGAATTGCCGCTCACGTTCGCCCAGTTGATTTGTCCGTCGGACGCGTGCTCTTTCTCCTCTCTGGCATCACCGAGAAGTTCGTTTATATGATAGGCATTGGGATTGACTTCCATTATTGCTGCATGGAGTTTTTTCATGCGGGCTGTACGGGAGGCGTTGTAATTGTCAGTGCCCTCCCCATAGCTGTCGTTGTCTCCAAGACCTTTTACAAGGTCAAACCTGAACCCATCGACCTTGTATGCAGTCAACCAATATTTGAGGACATCAATCCACTGCTGCTGGACGAGGGGATTGTCCTGATTCCAGTCGTTAAGTACGCTGTATGCATGTGGTGCTTCGGCGTTGTAGAATGGATTGCTGGATGCCGAATACAGCTGATACCACGGGTGGAGACCGTCACTCTGATTGAAAACGATGTCAAGTATCACCGCGATACCCATTTCATGGCACTTGTCGATAAACTCACGGTAGTCATCGGGTGTGCCGTATGCCTTGTCGGGGGCAAAGTAAAAGTTGGTGTTATAGCCCCAAGAATTATTGCCGTTAAATTCCATGATAGGCATCAATTCCACGGCATTCACACCCAATTCTTTCAGATAGGGTAGTTTCTCGATAGCCTGACGCACCGTTCCCTTGCCACGAGCCTCGCCTTCAGGACCGGTGAAGTCGCGGAATAGCATTTCGTACACAATCAAATGTTCCTTATCGACTCCCTTGAAGTTTTCGATCTTCCAGTCATAGATATCGCGTGTGCCCTTGTAAACGGCAAGTAGGGTGTTGTTGGGCACTTTCCCTGTCGGATATTCCGGCATGTCGGGATAAATCTCGGATGATATGCTGCGGTCGTTGTATGGGTCGAGGACAAGGCGTGCATATGGGTCTCCGACATTTTTGGAGCCGTCATCTACGCTGTAATAGTAGATGTACTCAGTGTCGGGGTCGATATTCTCGATTGTCTTCCAGAAATAGCGATTGCCTTGATATGATTGATAATACATCAGGGATGATTCGTCATCCAGGTAATCATTCCAGCTTCCGATTATTTTCACGTTACCCTTTTTGGGGGCTGCGAGACAGAATGTCACCGAACCGTCATTGTTGGCTTTGGCCCCCATTTGCGGTATTCCTCCGGGATAATCTTTAGAAGGGGAGCTTTCTATGTAGAAGTAGGAGTATGATTTGGATACAGTCTTTCCATTGAGTGTACCGTTGGCTTTAACCTTATAAGATTCTTTTCTTGCACCCGGGAAAGTGTATGTTTTCTGAAGAAGGGAACTGCCGGTTGCCGATGCTATGCTCTTGTCATCTATTAGAAGTTCGAGGTCTGCCTCGTCAGACGATTCTATTGTGAATGTCACGGTTGCGGTCTCGTCATTTATGCGGCGGTCGGTCACGCTTTGTGTAAAGCGTATGGCAAATTCGTCACCCCATAATTCGACAAGTATATCCCCGCCGGTAGAAGTCTTGCCTTGCTTATTGGAGTCAGAGCTGCGGAATACGAATGCCAGTTTCTTGACTGTTTCTGTTGCCCTGACGCCATAATAGCTGGCGATGTCGGGAATCGACAATGTGTAGACATTGGGATTGGAGGCCGAACGGGTCATCTTGTATTTGTCCTCGTTATTGCCCCACGTGGGAGCGTGTTTCCAATCGGCATCGCTCTTGCTGGCATTGGTTATGACTCCCGTGTGGGCATACACATCGCCGGTGTAGCCCATCAAGGCTTTGTTGCCCTGTGAAGCGTCAAATACGACAGTCAAGGCACGACCCATTTTGGCAGGTGGCGTAGTGGTGACTTGCGCGGAGAGGGGGAGTGTCGAGACTCCCGCCAATAACGCAAGTGTCATCATGCTAAATTTGTTCATGCAGTAATAGGTATTATTAATAGGTTATTAGATGTTTATTCACTGTGCTATATAATACGTGGGCACTATATTTTGCAAAAATAGTGAAAGTTTGCCATCCTCAAATATTGTGTGGCATTATTTTAGGTTTTGTAAGGCAATTTTTAGCTACGACAACAAATTGATTCTCGCTTTAATACGCGAGATGCTCGCGGCGGGAGGCGTCGATGCGCAGCAGGATGAACAGCAGGAACGTGAAGCCCCACAGGGAGGAGCCGCCGTAGCTGAAGAAGGGGAGGGGTATGCCTATGACGGGGCAGAGACCGATGACCATCCCGATGTTGATTGATAGGTGGAATATCAGTATGCTTGCCACGCAATAGGCATAGACGCGGCCAAATGTCGAGGGCTGCCGCTCGGCTATGCTGATGACGCGTAATATCAGAGCGAGAAACAGCAGCAGCACTACCGATGTGCCGATAAATCCCTCTTCCTCGCCAATGGTACAGAAAATGAAGTCGGTGTGCTGCTCGGGCACGTATTTGAGCTTGGTTTGTGTGCCGTTGAGGAAGCCTTTGCCGAATACGCCGCCTGAACCGATTGCTATCTTTGACTGGTTGACGTTGTAACCCGCCCCGCGCAGATCTTCCTCGATGCCGAGGGCGACCTTGATGCGCATCTGTTGGTGAGGCTCAAGCACCGAGCCAAACACATAGTTGACCGAAAACAGGAATATCACCGAGCCGATGGTGACCCCGATAGTGAGCAGCATACGTCTCACCTCGGCATGGAACAGTAGGAAGCAGCAGTAAATGACCGCCACGCCTATCACCGACAGGAAGAATATCATCCCCGGCACCTCGATGCCGCAGATGGAAAGGGCGGCCGCGATAATCCCTGTGCCGACAAACCATATAAGCACGTTGCGTGCCCCTATAATCTGCTTGCAGTAGACGGCAAGCATACACACCATTATGGCCATTATCATTATGAACACTGCCACCTCGCCGACTGGAATACCGAGCAGCAGCGTCTCGGTGAACTTGACCGCCACGACAAAGAACACGACCGCGCACAGGGCGGCGAGCAACACAAGACCGCTCATCCCCTCGCGGTAGAGGACAAAGAACAGCGACAGGTAGGCAAGTGCCGAGCCGGTTTCCCGTTGCGCGAGGATTAGCAGGATGGGGACGAATATGATGGCAAGGGCCTTGACATAGTTGCCCGGATGACCGGCAAGCTGGAAGTTATAGCCGCTGAAGAGTTTGGCGAGTGCAAGCGCGGTTGCAAACTTGGCAAACTCCGCCGGCTGCAGGCTCATCGGACCGATGACGAGCCAAGAGCGTGAGCCTTTGATGTCCGGGGCTATAAATATGGTTACAGTAAGCAGCAGAAGCATAAACCCGTAGATGGGGTAGGAATATGCCTCGTATATGCGTGTGTCTACAAACAATAGTATCGCGCCAAGGGCGAATGACAGCAGTATCCAGCGCATCTGCTTGCCCGAGAACTCATCAAACGAGAATATGCTCGCGTGGTCAAAATCGTAGCTTGCCGCATAGATGCTGACCGCGCCGGCCAACACCAGCACTGCATAAAGGGCTACCGTGAACCAGTCGATGTAGCGGAATACCGTCGGTTTAGTGCTTCTTGACTCCACTGTATATGATTGTATTTGATTCGAGCATACGTTGCTCAAGATATTTGCGGTTGTCAGCTATCTTGCCGGTGAGATATTTCTCCATGACGAGGCTGCCGATGGGGACGCCGAATGTCGCGCCGAAACCCGCGTTCTCGACATAGACGCATATCGCTATCTTAGGGTCGTGGTAGGGTGCAAAGCCAATGAAGGCCGAGTGGTCCTTTCCATGGGGATTCTGGGCTGTGCCCGTCTTGCCGCACACCTCGATGTCGGGCAGGTTGGCAAGACGGCATGTACCGCCGGTCACGGCCATCCTCATCCCCTCGGCCACATCCTCGAAGTGCTGCCGGTCGATTGTCGGGTAACGCTTGGCGAGAAGATCCTGCGGCATCACGGTGTCTTCGATAGCCTTTACGACGTGGGGGGTGACAAACCATCCACGGTTGGCTATCGACGCGCACAGGTTGGCTATCTGCAACGGTGTGGCGAGTATTTCGCCCTGGCCGATGGCTATGGATATGATGGTGTTTGCGCTCCAATGGTTCTCGCCGTATATCTTGTTGTAGAATTTGGCATTTGGGATAAAACCACGGCTTTCACCCGGCAGGTCGACCCCGAGCTTGTAGCCGTATCCGAGCGACACAAGGTGTTTCTTCCACGTCTCGAATGCGTTGGCGACGCTGCCATACTTTGACCGCTTGCCGTCGAGCATCGCCTTCAGTCCCCAGCAGAAGTAGGCGTTGCAGGAGGTCTGCAACGCAGGCTTCAGCGGTATCGGCGAACCGTGGGCATGGCATCCGACACGCAATCCTCCCGATATGAAACCACGATAGCACGGGAATGTCGTGGCAAGGGTCACAATCTCCTCCTGACGCAGTATCAGCCCCTGTGAGGGCTTGAATGTCGACCCGGGTGGATAGGCGCCCATCAGGGCGCGGTCAAAGAGCGGCTTGTACTTGTCATTGACAAGCTCCTTATAGTTGGCGCCTCGCTCGCGGCCTATCAGCTTGCGTGGGTCATAGGTCGGGCTGGAGACCATGCATAGTATCTCGCCGGTCGCCGGCTCTATAGCCACGACCGCGCCAATCTTGTTGACCATCAGCGACTCGGCATACTCCTGTAGCTTTATGTCGAGACTGAGTGTGAGATTTTTGCCCGAGACAGGGGGCACATCGTTCTGCCCGTCGTTGAGTCGCCCCTGAATGCGTCCGTGAGCATCGCGGATTAGTATCTCCATCCCTTTCTCGCCACGCAGATACTCTTCGTAGCTCTTCTCCACGCCGAGGTCGCCGCAGTAGTCGCCCGACGAGTAATAGGGGTCGCGGTCTATATCCTTGGCCGAGACCTCGCGTATGTTGCCGAGCACGTTGGCCGCCGCCGCATGGTTGTATTGGCGCAGGATGCGTTTTTGGATGAAGAATCCGGGGAAGCGGTACAGTTTTTCCTGCAGGCGGCCGTAGTCCTGCGCCGACAGGTGGGTGATGAATTTCTGCGGCGTGTAAGTCGAGTAGCCGGGATTGAGGCGCTTGTCCTTCATGTCGGCGACACGCTTGTCAAATTGCTCGCGGGTGATGTTGAGTGTGCGGCAGAAGTCTACCGTGTCAAACGGCTGCACGTCCCTCGGTATCATCATAACGTCATAAGCAGGCTGGTTGTACACCACCAGTTCGCCATTGCGGTCATACATCATGCCGCGCGAGGGGTATTGCGCTTTGCGGAGGAAGGCGTTGGAGTCGGCATATTCCTTGTAGCGGCTGTCGCACACCTGCAGGTCAAAGAGCCTTATCAGGTAGATGGCCACTATGAGGATTATGAATCCGCCGATTATATATTTGCGCTTCTCAAGTCTATAGTCTTTTCTCACGTCGGGCCGAGGTTAGAGAGTCGATGCTGAGTATCAGCAGGAATGAAAGCAGGGTGCTGCACACGATGCGCAGCACGAGCTGCAACGGATTGAAAAACGTGAACGCCTCGATGAGGAATATTAGGATGCAATAGAGCAGCACCGAGGTAAAGAGGTATTTGATATAGATGCCCATGCCGAGGGAGCGTATCGACGGCTCGGGGTTGGTGAGGTCGGACTCGCGGGGGAAGTAAAGCCTGAGCACGGGCTGCCGCAACACTGCGAGGATGGTGCACGCCAATGCGTTCATGCCCTGTGTGTCGGAAAATATGTCGACGCTCAATCCCATTATGAACGACAGGGTCATCACCCAGTTGACATTGAGCGTCACGGGCAGACGCAGGATGAAGTAGATGAACACGATGGGCACCGCCACGTTGAACAGGACGATGTGGTTGAACACGACAACCTGTGCTAACAGCAGCACGACAAACAACAGTGCGAGATTTACAGCCGTCTTGCTCATTATTTGTTGCTGTTTGAGGGTGAGTCACTTGCAAATTCATCTTTCTCCACCTCGCGCAATTCGCCAAGCAGGCGGTTGCCGATGAGGCGCACGGTGCTTAGTTGGGAGAAGTCGGTCAGCAGCTTGATGCGCAGCGAGTAGAAGTTGTCGTTGTGCTCCTTCTCGTGGCTCTTGATAATGCCCACGGGGATTCCTTCGGGGAACACTGCCGAGTATCCGCTGGTGATAATCGTGTCCCCTTTCTTGAACTTCACGTGGCGCGGCATCTCCTCAAGCACTGCCTCCTCGGGGCTTTTCCCGTCCCAGACGAGCGAGCCGAAGTGGTCGCTTCCCTTGACCTTGCACGACAGGCGCAGGTTGGGGTTGAGTATTGAGATGATGCGGGCGGTGTGCGGCCCCACGATGTTGACAATGCCTACGACACCGTTCTGGTCTACAACGCCCATCTCGGGACGAACGCTGTCGAGCGAGCCTTTCTCGATGGTGATGTAGTTGTAGGGGCGGGATACGCTGTTGTTGATGACGTGGGCGATGATAAACTCAAACTTGTCGAGCGGCGGCGATACCTTGAGGGTGTCGGCATATGCGGCCTCACGGTATTTGCGCAATTGCTCGCGCAGTGTTATCGCCTCAAGTTCAAGGGCTGCGTTGCGGTGTTGCAGATCCTCGTTTATGTCGCGCAGGTGGAAGTAGGAGGTCACGTTGTTGGTGCTCCCGTATACCGCCGAGGCTACGCTGCCGGCCGAGGTCATGTAGATGTAATGCTGGTAGGGGTTGGTGCGGAACAACAGCACACAACTCACCACCACGTAGAATGTGAACACAAACCACGAGCTATACCGCAGCAGAAAATCAATGAGATTTCGCACGTCCCGGCAGCCTCCTTTGAGTCGTTATCGGATGAGGAACGAGAACTTGTTGATGTTCTTCAACGCCACTCCCGTACCCTTGGCCACAGCCAACAACGGGTCTTCTGCCACGTGGAACTGGATGCCGAGCTTGTCGGTCAGACGCTTGTCGAGACCGCGCAACAGTGCGCCGCCGCCGGCAAGCCATATGCCGTTCTTCACGATGTCGGCATACAGTTCGGGCGGGGTCTGCTCCAATGCGCTAAGCACTGCCGCCTCAATCTTTGACACCGACTTCTCGATGCAGTGGCTGATTTCCTGATAAGAGACAGGCACCTCCATAGGCAGGGCGGTCATCTGGTTGGGGCCATGGACGATGTAGTCTTCCGGCGGCTCCTGCAGTTCGGTGAGGGCCGAGCCGACCTTCATCTTTATGAGTTCGGCGGTGCGCTCGCCCACCTTCACGTTGTGGGCACGGCGCATATGCTCCTGAATATCCTCCGTGAGGTCGTCGCCGGCAATCTGTATGCTGCGGTTGCTGACGATGCCGCCAAGCGATATGACGGCGATTTCGGTCGTCCCGCCGCCTATGTCGACCACCATGTTGCCCTCGGGGGCCTCTACGTCGAGACCGATACCGAGAGCGGCAGCCATCGGCTCATATATCATGTAGACGTCACGGCCGCCGGCATGTTCCGACGAGTCGCGGACGGCGCGTATCTCCACCTCGGTCGAGCCGGAGGGGATGCCTACGACCATGCGCAACGACGGGGAGAACCAGTTGCTCTTGGTACTCGCTTTCTTGACAAGACCGCGTATCATCAGCTCGGCGGCGTTGAAGTCGGCGATTACACCCTTGCGCAGCGGGCGCACGGTGCGGATATTTTCGTGCTCCTTGCCCTGCATCTGCTGTGCCTCTTTGCCTACGGCGATAAGTTTGCCGGTCTTGGCTTCCAAGGCGACAATCGACGGCTCGTCGATGACAATCTTGTCATTATGTATAATCAACGTGTTGGCTGTGCCAAGGTCGATTGCTATTTCTTTTGTGAATGAGAAAAGTCCCATCTGTTATATCGGGATATGGGGTTAAATTAGTGTTTGAAGTGGCGCACGCCGGTTATCACCATCGCGATGCCGTTGTTGTCGCAGTATTCGACCGTCTCGTTGTCGCGGATGGAGCCGCCGGGCTGTATCACGGCGTCAATGCCTGCCTCGTGGGCTATCTCCACGCAGTCGGCAAAGGGGAAGAATGCGTCAGATGCCATCACCGCGCCATTGAGGTCGAAGTCAAACGAGCGTGCCTTGGCGATTGCCTGACGCAGGGCGTCGACGCGCGATGTCTGTCCGATGCCGCTGGCGTAGAGCTGTCCGTTCTTGGCAAGGACGATGGCGTTGCTCTTGCTGTGCTTTACAATCTTGTTGGCGAACAGGAGGTCTTTCACTTGCTCGGGGGTGACATCCTTCTTTGTCGCGAGGGTAAGATCCTCGGGTGTCTCCACCTTGAGGTCGCGCTCCTGGGCGAGTGCGCCGTTGAGGCAGGAGCGGAACTGCATCTTGGTGTCGTTGCCTGTGTGCTGCACGAGGATGATGCGGTTTTTCTTCTGCTTCAATATCGTGAGAGCCTCCTCGTCATATGCGGGGGCGATGATTACCTCAAAGAATATCTTGTTGACCTCCTCGGCTGTGGCTGCGTCCACAGTGCCGTTGGTGATGAGCACGCCGCCGAATGCCGACACGGGGTCGCCGGCGAGAGCGTCGGCCCATGCCTCGGCGATAGTGGGGCGTGTGGCGAGGCCACAGGCGTTGTTGTGCTTGAGCACGGCAAATGTCGGCTCGGAGAACTCGGCGATGAGCGACACGGCGGCGTCGATGTCGAGCAGGTTGTTGTAGGAGATTTCCTTGCCGTGGAGCTGGGTGAACATCTTCTCGAAGTCGCCGAAGAAGTAGCCCTTCTGATGGGGATTCTCGCCGTAGCGCATCACCTTGGCGCTGTCGATGGCCACGCGCAGTGCCGTAGGCTCACCCTCGCTGTCAAAGTAGTTGAATATGGCGCTGTCATACTCCGATGATACGGCAAATGCCTCCTTGGCAAAGAAGCGGCGTTCGGCGAGGTCGCTCTGCGCGCCGTTCTTCTTCAGCATCTCGGCGAGAGGGGCGTACTGTGCCTTGGATGCCACAATGATGACATCGTTATAGTTCTTGGCAGCAGCGCGTATGAGCGATATGCCGCCTATGTCGATTTTCTCGATTATATCTGCGTGGGATGCTCCCGAAGCCACCGTTGCGGTGAAAGGGTAGAGGTCTACAATCACCAGGTCGATGGAGGGTATCTCGTATTGTGCGGTCTGCTGTTGGTCGGTCTCGTTGTCGCGGCGGTTGAGGATACCGCCGAATACCTTGGGATGAAGGGTCTTGACACGGCCCCCGAGTATCGAGGGGTAGCCGGTGAGGTCTTCAACCGCCTCACACTCGTAGCCGAGGCTCTCGATAAAGGAGCGGGTGCCTCCTGTTGAAAGGAATTTAACACCGTCCTTGTGGAGCATAGCAAGGATTTCATCAAGACCGTCCTTATGATAGACTGAAACTAAAGCTGTTTTGATTTTCTTTATATCCGCCATTCTTGTATATGTTTGCTTTGGAGTGCAAAATTATTAAAAATCCTCGTACCGCTCAAATGATATGGGATATAATTGAGAAAAAAATCGCTGATAGATGGCATAATAAATCTAAACGGGGCTGTTTGGCCGACAGGCCGAACCACCACCCCTCCAAGGGTGTTATAGATATAGATTATAAAGACAGTAAATATGAAAAAGATTGGTATATTCTATGGGTCTTCAACCGGCACGACGGCCGATATAGCTTCGCGTATCGCAAAGTACCTCAATGTCGCCGCCGATGACATTCATGATGTAGCCAAGTCGGCCCCGTCGGATGTCGCCCCTTATGACGTGCTGGTTTTCGGCACAAGCACATGGGGTGCGGGCGAGTTGCAGGACGACTGGTATGATTTTCTCGATGGCATCGCTGTCCTCGACCTTAAGGATAAGGAGATAGCCCTCTTCGGTTGCGGCGACGAGACGATGAGCGACACTTTCTGCGGTGGCGTGGGTGAGCTTCACAAGCGCCTTGAGGGCACGGGCGCACGGTTTATCGCCCCGTTCCCCGCCGATGTTTACGATTTTCAGGAGTCTCCGGCATGTGACGGCAACACCTGCATCGGCCTCCTCCTCGACGAGGTGAATGCCTCCGAAAAGACCGAGCCGCGCCTACGGGAGTGGACCGAGCTTCTACTGAAAGAGGCGTAACGTATTGGAACACATATTTGTCTCCCGATACGAAAAAGTGGAAGTATCGAAGTAAGACGATGGATAAATATTAAGGGCGATTGCAGGATATGCAATCGCCCTGTTTATGTAGGCACGCCGCGTGCCTACTTTTGTGGTTTTCTTATTTTGTCAGGGGGGAGTAGTCGCGGGAGTAGCGGAGCATCTGGGGGATGTAGTCCTCGTTGTAGGAGACCTCGATGTCGATGATTTCGTCGTCGGTGTTGCGGATGGGGGTGTACACGGGGTTGACGAAGCCCTTGTAGGGGGCGATGTTGAGGTGGGCGTAGCGGTCGAGCACTTCACGATGGAGCGCGGGGTCAATCTTGACGGCATAGGTCTCCACAAGGTCGCGCCCGGCCTCGTAGTCTCCCTCGCTCTTGACACGCTGCACTTCGTGGAGCAGCTGCCCGAACAGGTCGCGGAGCTTGGCATAGTCATTGATGCGGATAAAACGCTTGCCGTCGCGCGTCACGTATTCAATCACGTTGTCTTTCTTGCCGTGTTCGTATGCCCACTCGGCTATCAGCTTGCGGTTGCGCATATGCGCCTCTTCAACATCCTTGCCCGGCTCGATGCGCATGAGCTGGGTCATCAATCCATTGAGGATATATTTGTAGTAGGATGCCTTGTAGGCGTCGGGGCTGTCGAGCAGCCCGAGTTCCACGAGCTTGGGGTCGGCAAGATAGTATAGGGCAAAGAGGTCGGCACGGGCCTCCTCAAGGGTCGCGCTGTGGGCCTTGAGGGCATTGGGGTCTACGCCGGGAAGTATCTGTCCCGAGCCGTGACCGAGGCACTCGTGGAGGTCGGTGTGGAGATTGTCAGTGATAAAGAGGTACTTGTCGAGCAACTGCCGTGTCTCGTCGTCGATGACAAACTCCTCGTTGAAGCCGCTTCCCTGCGATGCCTTGTCGTAGGCGTCGGTGATATTTTCCAACGTCACACTCTTTGAGCCGTGGGAGGCACGTATCCAGTTTGAGTTTGGCAGATTTATGCCGATGGGGGTAGCGGGGTATGAGTCGCCCGCGAGGATTGCAGCGGTGATTACTTTGGCTGTAACCCCCTTGACGTGGGGCTTGCGGAAGCGCGGGTCGACAGGCGAGTGGTCCTCAAACCATTGTGCATTGCCGCTCAACACCTCGGTGCGGTGGGATGCCTCAAGATTCTTGAAGTTGACAATCGACTCCCATGCGCCGGTCATGCCGAGCGGGTCGCCGTAGTCCTCGATGAAGCCGTTGATGAAGTCGACCTGCGATGCCGTGTCGTCGACCCACATTATCGAATACTCGTCAAAGTCGCGGAGGTCGCCGGTGTTGTAATACTCGATGAGCTTGCGGATGACTTCACGCTGCGCAGGGTTCTCGGCATATTGCGATGCCTTGTCGAGGGATGCCACGATGCGCTCTATCGCAGGTGAGTACAGGCCGCCCACCTTGTATACCTCCTCCTTGACAACGCCATCGCGCTTGACGAGGCGCGAGTTAAGCCCGTAGGAGATGGGGGTGAGGTCGGTTGTGTCCTTTATCGCGGCATAATATGCCTCGACCTCGGGTTGAGTCACTCCATCGTACAGGTTGCAAGCCGAGGTGATGATGAGATCTTCGCCCTCTGCTTGGTTGACGCGCTTGGGCATCACTGTGGGGTCGAAGATGACCTCAAGCAGCGTGTCGAGATCGGCGGGACGCGTGTCGGCGGGGAGAGCGGCAACCTGCGCGGCGAGGTAGTCACGGGAAAACCCGGGGAGAAACTTGTCCATCGAGTAGTGGTGATGTATGCCATTGGCAAATGAAATCTGCTTCAGGTATTTCTCCAGGGCCTTGAAGTCGTCGCCGGAGCGGTCGGTGGCTTCGTTGGTGTAGACATTCTCAATCAGCGAACGGATGGCAAGATTGTATTTGCCGTTCTGGTCCCACAGGATGTCACGCCCTGCGAGGGCCGCCTCGGTGAGATAGTATATCAGTTTTTTTTGGTCGAGTGACAGTTGCTCAAAACCGGGCACCTGATAGCGGAGAACCTCGATGTCGGCAAAACGGTCAACGACGTAGTTGAAATCTTTTGTATCCTTTGCCATTGCGGTGGTAGATAGCGTGATGGCGGCCAATGCTCCTGCCATCACTTGTTTGTAATTGCTCATATGGATAGTGTTATGCGGGTTTTCATGGGTGGATATACCGTTATTCCACGTACAGGATAAGCCCCTTGAGGTATTCACCCTCGGGGTGATAGATGTTGACGGGATGGTCGGCTGGCTGTGTCAGCTGGTGGAGTATGCGCACGCGGCGTCGCGACTGGGCGGCAGCCGAGAAGACGGCGAGTCGGAACTGCTCGCGACTTACGGCCTGGGAACAGGAGAAGGTAAACAGCACTCCGCCGGGGGCAATCTTCTCAAATGCGCGGGCATTGAGCTTCTGATAACCGCGCAGGGCATTTTTCAGAGCCGAGCGATGCTTGGCAAACGCGGGCGGGTCGAGCACGATGAGGTCATATTCGCCCGCCTCCATCGCGTCGAGATACTTGAACGCATCCTCTGCGACGGCCTTGTGGCGCGGGTCGCCGGGGAAATTAAGCTCCACGTTGGCCTCGGTGAGCGCAACAGCCTTTGCCGAGCTGTCGACCGACACCACACGCTCCGCGCCGCCGCGCATGGCATAGAACGAGAAGCCGCCCGTGTAGCAGAACATGTTGAGCACGCGCCGTCCCCGGGCATATTTTTCAAGAAGGGCGCGGTTGTCGCGCTGATCGACAAAAAATCCCGTTTTTTGCCCCTTGAGCCAGTCGGAATGGAACCGCAGGCCGTTTTCCATAGCCACGTTGGTCGAGAACGAGCCTATGATATAGTCGTTCTGCGGGTCAAGATGGGCCTTGTAGGGTAGAGTGGTTTCCGACTTGTAGTAGACATTCTTCACCGGCGAGCCGTCGAGCGAGACAAGTGCCTCGGCGATGATATCACGGGCAAAGTGCATACCCGGAGAATGGGCCTGTACGACCGCCGTGTCACCGTAAAGGTCCACCACGAGGCCGGGGAGGAAGTCACCCTCACCATGTACGAGGCGCAGGGCATTGTTGTCGGGGCGTATCAGGCCGAGTGCCCTGCGCAGTGTAAGGGCATTCTGCAACCGTCCCACATAGAAGTCGCGGTCAATGACGGCATCGCCCCATTCGAGGATGCGCACGGCTATGCTGCCTATCTGGAAGTGTCCGACACCTATGAGGCGACCGTCGGACGCCTTGACGCTCACGATGTCGCCCTCCTCGATGTCGCGTGGCTGACGGGCTATCGCGCCCGAGAACACCCAGGGATGGAATCGGTCGAGCGATTCCTCCTTGCCATGCTTCAGGATTATATCGGGATATTGCATAAAAGTCTATTTGAAGAAGAAACGGAAGATGTCGTTGCCGTTGGCATAAAGCAGCAGGATGATGAGGAACGCCATGCCGGCCATCTGGGCATATTCCATCACCTTGTCGCTTAGCTTGCGGCGCGTGATTATCTCATAGAGCAGGAACATCACGTGACCGCCATCGAGTGCCGGGATGGGGATGATGTTCATGAATGCGAGGGCTACGGAGAGGAACGCGGTGATTTCCCAGAACGAGAGCCAGTTCCATTTCTCGGGGAAGATGCTCCCTATCGCGCCAAATCCGCCGAGGCTTTGCGCACCCTCCTTGGTGAACACATATTTCATCGACCCGACGTAGTTTGACAGCATCTGCGTGCCGAGTTGCCATCCTTTGGGGAACGATTGGAAAAATCCGTACTGTGTCGAGACGGTGGGGTATATGTCGGTTATCGGTTGTAGCTGGATACCTATTTTCCCGGCATCGTCGGGGGTGACTTTGACGGCTATCTCCTTGCCTTGGCGTATGACCCCGAGCGACACCTCGCGCCCGGCAGCGGCGTGCAGGGCCTCGGTAAACTCGGTGAACGACGGGGTGGATAGGCTGTCGACGCTGACGATGCGGTCGCCGTTGGTGAGTCCCGCGTCGATGGAGGTCTTGCTCACGGCCGATGCCACGACCACGGGCATACGGTAGGTGACAAACGGCATCCCGGTGGTGTCCTTGTCGAGCTGCAGGACGAAGTTTTCGGGAATCGCCACCGCCACGGTGTCCTTGCCGCGCAATACCGACACGCTTCGTGCCTCGGCCATCTCAAGTAGGAACTGCCCCGAGGCGTCGAGCTTCTTGCCATCGGCAGTGAGGAGTATGTCGCCATCTCGGAAACCGACGCTCTTTGCGGTGTCGTTGAAAGCCATGCCGGCATATGCCTTGTCGAGCGGAATATGTTTCTCCCCCCACCAGAACGCGATTCCCGCGTAGATGAGGATGGCGAGGATGAAGTTGAACAGCACGCCGCCTATCATCACGAGCAGACGCTGGTAGGCAGGCTTGGAGCGGAACTCCCACGGCTGGGCCGGCTTGGCAAGCTGCTCCTTGTCCATCGACTCGTCAATCATGCCGGCAATTTTCACATACCCGCCGAGGGGCACCCAGCCGATGCCGTATTCCGTGTCGCGCCACGTGGCACGCTCGGTGCCGTCGGGGTTAAGGCGCGGTTTGTCAGCTTTCTTGGGCTTGTACTTGAACAGGGAGAACCACGGGTTGAAGAAAAGGTAGAATTTTTCCACCTTGATGCCGAATATGCGGGCAAATACATAGTGCCCGAACTCATGTATGATCACCAGGAAGGCGAGGGCTACTATGAGTTGGGCGGCTTTGATGAGAAATGTTTCCATTAAAGAATAATAGGGGTCTATTGTTTGTTGATGAGTTCCCCGGCTATTGCACGGGCGGCCTCGTTGGTGTTTACATAATCCTCATAGTCGGGGGCGGCTATGAACGACACACGGTCGAGCGTGTCGATGATGACGCGGTAGATGTCGAGAAACGGCAGGCGTCCCTCGCGGAACGCCGCGTTGGCAATCTCGTTGGCGGCGTTTATGACACAGGCCGTGTTGCCTCCGCGACGCAGTGCCTCGTAAGCGAGGTTGAGCATCGGGAAGCGCTCGGGGTCGGGTGCCTCGAACGTTAGGCTGGCATAGTCGGCGAGGGATAGCTCACGGCGGTTGGACGGCAGACGCTCGGTGTCTCCAAGTGCGTACCGTATCGGCAGGTGCATGTCGGGGACGCCAAGCTGTGCCTTTATCGCCCCGTCGGTAAACTCCACCATCGAGTGAATTATTGACTGTGGATGCACCACCGCCTCGATGTCGGCAGGCTGAACGCCAAACAACCATCGGGCCTCGATAATCTCAAATGCCTTGTTGAGCATCGTGGCCGAGTCTATCGTAATCTTTGCACCCATAGCCCAATTGGGATGGGCAAGCGCATCAGCTACGGTGACATGTCGCAGCTGCTCGTGGGTAAAGCGGCGGAACGGGCCTCCAGAGGCAGTGATGATGAGCCGCTTTACCGATTCGGGACGCTCGCCGACAAGGCACTGGTAGATGGCAGAGTGTTCCGAGTCGACGGGTATTATGGTGGACTTTGAGTGACGCAGCGACTCGGTGACGAGCTCGCCTGCCACCACGAGTGTCTCTTTATTGGCAAGGGCTATCTGCTTCCCGGCCTTGATGGCGCAAAGCGTCGGTGCCAGGCCGCTGTAGCCTACGGTGGCGGTCACCACGGTGTCCACGTCTTCTCGCGACATGGCGTCGCAGATGGCGTTTACACCCGCCGCCACCTCTATTCCCTCGGGTGAGAGGGTTTCCGAAAGTTTACGGTAGTGGCGCGTGTCGGCGATGATGACAAGATGGGGACGGTATTTCAACGCCTGCTCTATGAGCAGGTCAACGTTGCTTCCGGCCACAAGCACTGTAGCCTCGAAGCGGTCGGGGTAGTCGGATATTATATCGAGTGTCTGCGTCCCGATTGAGCCGGTGCTACCGAGTATGGCAATCTTCTTTTTTGCAGTCACGTATAGGTCGTTTATGTGATAACGGTTACGGTATTCAGATGCAAATTTAGCTCTTTTCCCCCGATGGATAAAGAATCACTCCCTTAAATTTTCAGAACGGGATATAGTCTGACGGCACAAGCGGTGTGCCGCCCCGCCACAGCTCGACTGTGACTATCCCCTTGGTGTCGCGTGTCGAGGGTGCCAACCCGAGGCGCGCGCCGCTTTCCACGCGGTCGCCCTTTGCCACAAACAGTGACGCGAGGCCCCGGTAGGTGGATATAAATTCGTCGGGATGCTGCACCACCACCGAATACCCGTCGTCGGGAGTGTAGCGTGCATCGACCACTGTGCCCGAATAGACTGCCGATACTCCGGCTCCACGTGGCGACGCGATGCGTTGTCCGAGTTCGCTCTCGGATGCGCCAACGATTGTGCCCCCGGTGACGGGGGGATAGAATGCCAGCCCTCCGGCCGCCTGAGGGGAAAGAACCGAGAGATTGTATTTCTCGCGCTCCTCGAAGTTGCGCACAAACTCTTTTTCGGCCTCTGTCGCGACGGGTAATGAGTCGATGGGCATGGCCGCGACGGTATCGGTCGTGGCGACGAGAGTGGTGTCTATGTCGCCCGACAGTATGCGGTGGATATTGGCGATGTAGGCATTGTTGATTTCGGCCTCGGTCGTCAGGGAATCGAGCCGGGCGTCGTTTATCATGCTCTCAAGGCGTTGGGAGTGCTTGAGGTATCCGGGCAAAAGGGTGCGCAGTGGGGTGAAGACTATGAGGGTCGCCACGATGCATCCCACGGAGGCCAGGATGAGCAGCACCGAAAGAATGACCTTGGGGCGCGACATCTTTATCGTCCACACCTCGTTGAAGGTGTTCTCGTTGATAAACGCCAGCCGATATCGGCGCCGGGTCTTGAATTTCACCGTATGACGGCCGCTGTTACGTGGTTTCTTGCTGAGAAATGACGTCATGTCGTTGGGGCAGGGGATATGAGGTATCATTCGTCCTTGCGGGCGGGAATCTTGATGGTGAAATAGGCTGCCACGAGCAGGCTCGTGACAAGGATGAAGTAGGTCCAGCGTTGAGTCGGCGGTATGATGAAATATAGTGCATTTATTACCACCTGGGTAAGGCAAAACCACAACGAGACGGCATAGTGGGGGAGCTGCCGCTGGTTGGCGAGCACCTGATAAAGATGTCGGCGGTGGGGTAGCAGGATGTTCTCGCCGGTGAACAGGCGCTGGAAGATGGTGAACACCGTGTCAATGGCATACACGATGAGAAAAACCAGGACAGTGGCATCGCCGGTATAGGCTATGAGGGACACAATCAAGTAGAGGATAAAAAATCCCATGACTATCGACCCGACATCCCCGGCAAAGCACAGGGCCTTGCGACGGAAGTTGAACCATGCGAAGACCGCAGCCGCGAGCATCAGCGAGTTGATAAAGGGACGGAATTCGGCCAGCGGCTCAAAGCATATGCGCAGGGTCACGAGTGTGACGATGGAATATCCGGCCATTATGCCGTTTATGCCGTCCATGAAGTTGTAGGCGTTGATGAAGCCCACTCCGCAGATGAGTATCAGCAGGAATATGTCAAGACGGCTGTAAACGAGATAGGAATGGAAGGCAAGGGCCACCGTGACCAGTTGCACGAGCAGCCGCAGGCCCGGTGACAGGTCGCGCATGTCGTCGACAAAGCTCATCACAGCCAGCAGCAACGCACATCCCATCATCAGGGAAAATCCGTCGGGCAGGTTGTATTGCGATGCCGGGAAGCCCGGGCAAGCCCACACGATGAGTGCCGCTATAATAAAAATAATGCCGCCTCCCGACAGCTTGTATCCACTGTGGGATGAGCGGTTGACGGCATGTGTGCCTATTCTCCATCGCCGCGCCAGTCTGATGTAAAGCATCTCGACCGTAAACAGCGCGATGGTGAGTAATATGTAATACAGGTAAGGCATATTGTTTCCCCCTTGAAAGTGAATCGATGCGCTCTTGTCATTGGTTAAGGTACCAGGCATACAGCCGCCTGATGCCCTCTTCTATCTCCACCTTGTGATGCCATCCGAGGTCATGGAGCTTGGTCACGTCACATAGTTTCCGCATGGTGCCGTCGGGCTTTGACGTGTCCCACCTTATCTCTCCCTCATATTCCACTGTGTCCTTGATGAGTTGGGCGAGCTGGGCTATGTGAAGTTCCTTTCCCGTGCCGATGTTTATGTGGCAGTTGCGCACCTCTTTGCCGTTGCCCTTGAGGTCATTGAAAGACACGTTTTCGAGTATGTGGACCGAGGCATCGGCCATGTCTTCGCTCCAGAGGAACTCGCGCAGTGGCTTCCCGCTGCCCCACAGCTTCAGTCGACCCGGGGTGATGCCGTATTTTTCCAATACCGACAGGATTTGTCGGTCTGAGCTTTCCCCGTCGACACCATTTACGGGCAACCGGTCGAGATCCTCGCGTATGGCGTCATAGTTGCCATAGTGCAGAAGTCGGGCAAGGTGCATCTTGCGCATCATCCCGGGGAGCACATGGCTGCGCTCAAGGTCGAAGTTGTCATTTGGCCCGTAGAGGTTGGTGGGCATGACGGCGATATAGTCGGTGCCGTATTGCAGGTTGAAGCTCTCGCACATCTTCAGTCCGGCGATTTTGGCTATTGCATATGGCTCGTTAGTGTATTCGAGCGGGGATGTCAGCAGCGCGTCCTCGGTGATGGGCTGCGGCGCATCGCGGGGATAGATGCATGTGCTGCCGAGGAAAAGCAGTTTTTTGATGCCGTGACGGAAACTTTCGCCGATGACGTTCTGCTGTATCTGCAGGTTGCGGTAGATGAAGTCGGCACGGTAGAGGCTGTTGGCCATTATGCCCCCCACGTGAGCGGCGGCAAGTATGACATACTCGGGCTGCTCGCGGTCGAAAAATTCTCTCACCGCCGCGCCGTCGAGCAGGTCGAGCTGGCTGTGGGAGCGTCCGATGAGGTTGGTGTAGCCCCGCAGTTCAAGGTTACGCCATATGGCCGACCCGACGAGGCCACGGTGGCCGGCGATGTATATGCGTGAATTTAATTCCATTATCTCCTATATTTTGCCCTCTGCCGCCAGACGGAGGTCGGCGTCGGTCATTATCTCAACAAGGCGTTCAAACGATGTCGCGCGGGGATTCCATCCGAGACGTTCGCGGGCCTTGGTCGGGTCGCCGAGCAGCGTCTCGACTTCGGCGGGACGGAAATATTTTGGATCGACCTCTACTATTATGCGGCCAGTGGCGGTGTCGATGCCCTTCTCGTCGATGCCTTCGCCCTCCCAGCGCAGGTTGATGCCGGCGCGGGCAAATGCCAGGGTGGTGAACTCGCGCACGGAGTGCTGCTCGCCGGTGGCTATCACGTAGTCGTCAGGCTCGGGCTGCTGCATTATAAGCCACATGCATTCGACGTAATCTCGTGCATAGCCCCAGTCGCGCAGGGCGTTGAGGTTGCCGAGGTAGAGCTTGTCCTGTCGCCCGTGGGCTATGCGGGCTGCCGCGAGCGTTATCTTGCGGGTGACGAATGTCTCGCCGCGCCGCTCGCTCTCGTGGTTGAACAGTATGCCGTTGACGGCATACATGCCGTAGCTCTCACGGTAGTTGCGGGTTATCCAATAGCCGTAGACCTTGGCGCAGGCATAGGGACTGCGGGGATAGAACGGGGTGGTCTCGCGTTGTGGGACTTCGCGCACTTTGCCGAAAAGCTCCGAGGTGCTCGCCTGATAGATACGCGTCTTGCGCTCCATCTTCAGTATGCGCACGGCCTCAAGCAGGCGCAACGTGCCGACGGCGTCGGTTTCGGCAGTGTATTCGGGCACGTCAAACGATACCTTGACGTGGCTTTGCGCGGCAAGGTTATATATCTCGGTGGGCTGCACCTCCTGGATTATGCGGATGAGCGAACTTGAGTCGGTCATGTCGCCGTAGTGTAGATTGATGAGCCGCTTGCGCTTCATGTCGCGCACCCACTCGTCAAGGTACAGGTGCTCAATGCGGCCGGTGTTGAACGAGGAACTGCGACGTATGATGCCGTGCACCTCATACCCTTTTTCAAGGAGAAATTCGGCGAGAAACGAGCCGTCCTGACCCGTAATGCCCGTTATAAGGGCTATTCTTTTATCGGTAGGTTGCATGATATTATATTGTTTATATGGATGCTACAACCGGATTGCCGGGTCGTTGGATATGATGTCGTATGCGTCAGCAAGAGTCTTTACCCAAACTTTTGGCTGGTTGTCGCTATCATAGACAACGTCCTGACGATGGATATTATTGCCTCGGTCAAGCAGTCCTATCGTCATCCATCCGAGATGGTTGGGCCAGACAAAGTCTTTGGCTGGATTGTCGCCGATATATACGTATAGACTATCGCCATAGCGTCCCATCAATTCATGGAATGAGTGAGGGGAATGTTTGTCATGGCCTGTTTCTTCGGATATAAAGATGTTTTCCGGCGTGAAATATCGGGTCAGTCCCAAGGCTTCAATCTTATTACGCTGCGTAATGCTACGCCCATCGGTTACCAGCGCGAGGAGGATATCTTTATCGGCACTAAGACGGCCGAGAGTTCCGTCGGCATCGGCGTCGAGCGAGATGTCGGGGTGATGGCTACGGTAGGAGTCGACACACCATCTCACCGAGACCCTTTCCTCGCGCTCCGACGGCGACCATCCGTGTTCACACTCGATTTCAGCCATAAGGGCGTCAAATCCACCTTGTGTCATTGTCCGCAGGGCTTTCTCGCGGTCGGCGATTCCGCGATGGCAGAGGTCTGCGGCTATATGCCGGTAGGCCGACAGCAGGAATTGCCGTTCCTCAAAGAGCGTGTCGTCAAGATCAAAGGCTACGACTGTCATCGGCCTCCGATTGCGTTTAGTCGGCCATAAAACGCTTGATGGCGTCGATGACACGGGCAATGTCATCGTTTGACAGACTCGACCCGCTCGGGAGGCACAGGCCGGTGTCAAACAGCCTTTCGCACACGTCGCCGCCATAGTAGGGCGCATCGGCATAGACCGGCTGCATGTGCATGGGACGCCACAGCAGTCGTGTCTCGATATTCTCGGCATCGAGGGCAATGCGCATCTGGTCGGGGGTATGTCCTGTCGCGGGATCAACGACGATGGTCGACAGCCAGAAGTTGGAGTTGAAGTCGGGCGATGGGTTGTCATGCACCGTTATCCCCTCGACATCTGCCAGCCCTTCTTTGTAAAGACGATGTATCTCGCGGCGGCGTGCGGCATGGTCGGCAAGCACCTCCATCTGTCCGCAGCCGATGCCGGCACTCACGTTGCTAAGGCGGTAGTTGTAGCCGATGACCTCGTGATAGTAGTAAGGGCGGTTCTCGCGTGCCTGGGTTGCGTAGAACAGCACACGTTTTGCCGCGTCGGGGGTGGGGCAAATGAGCGCGCCGCCGCCGGATGTGGTGATAATCTTGTTGCCGTTGAAACTCAAGGCCCCGTATTCGCCGAATGTGCCGCATTGGTAGCCTTTGTATTCCGAGGTCAGGGCCTCGGCGGCATCCTCCAATACGGGAATATCATATTTTGCCGCGATGGCAAGTATCTCGTCAATCTTGGCGGGCATACCGTAGAGGTAGACGGGGATGATGGCCTTCGGATAGCGGCCTGTGACGCGCTTGCGGTCTATGATAGCCTCCTCCAGGGCCTCGGGCGACATGTTCCATGTGTCAGGCTCGCTGTCCACATATACAGGCTTTGCCCCTTGGTAGACAATAGGGTTGGCCGACGCCGAGAACGTGAACGACTGGCATATCACCTCGTCGCCCGCTCCTACTCCGAGCATCACAAGCCCGAGATGGATGGCGGCAGTGCCGGCACTCAGGGCCACGACACGCCCCTCCTCCACGCCAAGATACCGCTCCAGACGTCGCTCAAACTCATTGACATTAGGCCCGAGAGGCACAATCCAGTTGGTCCTGAACGCCTCCTCGACCCATTTCCTCTCGCCGCCACCCATATGGGCCAGCGACAACAAAATCCTTTCCTGCATAACTCGTAAAAATCGTTTAGAGTATATAGAGTGTATAAGTTTATGTTCAGATAGTGGTGAAATGGTCGTTGACCAATTCCGACTTGTGGCGTATGATGACATCGTCATACATCATCATGACTATATCGTCATCGTAATTTCCTATTTCGGAATCGTTTATACGGCCATTCATGTTGTTCCGTATCAACTTGAAGAAATCGACCCCGGCACCATAGGCATGTAGATATGCGCCGCCAAAACGCGGATTGACCTCCGAAAGGTAGTATTCGCCATCCTTGATAAAGAAGTCCATATCCAGCGGCCCGTTGAAGTCCATCACGGCACATATATCCTCGATAAATGAGAAAAGTTTTGCGTCCTTGTAGGAGATGGTCTTGCTTGCGCCGCCTATGCGGGTCTCTATCTTGCGCTTGGAGAAGGCGGCTACGGGCTTGTGGGATATGCAGTCGACGTATACATCGGCATCGCAGTCGCCCTGCGTCATCAGTTCCTGTATGATATAGTCATGTTCTCCGCTGTGCCAGTCGGCCTCTACCTGTTCAAGCGTGTCGACACGATGAGCACCTACACTTCCGCTGCCGCATACTGGTTTCATGAATACGGGGAGCGTGATGCGTCCGTCTGAAAGTGCTTTTTTGAACTCATCAAGCGAATGGAATGTAAGAGGTGTCCTTATCCCTTTTTTGATAAGGTATTTGTAAAGCTCCCACTTGTTGAAGCAGTAGCGTGCCGTATCCTTGTTGGGGCAAAGAGGCAAAATGCCACGTCTCTCAAATTCCTCGAAATTGTCGGACAATATGGCTATTTCCGGGTCGATTAGTGTGGTTATGGCTTTGACGTGGTTTTCGTCGCATATCTCAAACACATGGTCCATGTAGTCGGGGGCGGAGATGAGAGGTACGGTATACCGCCGGTCGGCGCAATAGAGCGCAGGAGCAGTGGGATTATTATCGGTAGCGACGATTGTTCCATGGTTGCCAAAGGATTCCTTTGCGTCCATCAGGAGACGGGCACGGCGTCCCGCGCTACAAAACAGCATGTTGTCACTCATTGTTCAAGGTTTGATTTTATTAGACATTCCTCCGCACCCCACTTGGCGCGGGTAAGGGTGTATTTCCCGTTTTCAAGCAGATAAACGCGTGGAAAATAGTTTATAAACATCGGGGTGAGACACATCGTATAGGCTCCGACGTTGTTGTAGAGTATTTTGTCGCCTATGCTTAGTGCGGGTTGCCCTGTCAACTCAAACAGGCGGTCAAACTCCAGGCATGTCGCACCGCATATCCACTGCCGGGCAACGGTATCGGATGTCTTGTGCCGGTACAGTATTTCTTTCAGATAGTCTTTTTTGGCAAATAGCGGGTCCACATCATTGCGTGTCCCGTCGGTGGTCACTACAGTGACATTTTCCAGCCGCTTCACGTCTATCACTGTCGACAGGTAGGAGAACGCCGCCGCCAGTAGCGCATTGCCCGGCTCGACAATGACGTTGAGTTTTGTAAGGTCTAAGCCTTTGGGCATTGCCTCATATATTGCCTTGGCGTAGTCCTCGAAAGTCGGGGCATTGGGGAATATGCCGAAGTAGCTGCCGCCTATGTCAAGCCATTTCAGCTTTAGCCCAAGGCTGTCAATGACACCGGAGGCGTATTTAATGAGATTGGCGTAAAATCGGGTGCTCCGTGTCTTTGACGTGCGATGGAGGTGCAGCCCTGCGACATGGACGTTGGGAAGTGCTTGTATGCGCCGTATAGCCGCCTCCAATTCCCCGTTCTCAAAGCAGAAACCAAAGCGGCTGAATTCTTCGCCCGGTTTGCCGTCATCGGGGGATACTTCTGTAATATCGACGTTTAGCCTTATCCCGACATCGTATTGTCCATCCTCGGGCAACTCCTTCAGCCACTCGATTTCACGTTGTGTCTCGATGTTGACACATGCGTCGCCGGTTATAGCTTCAAGAAATGTCTCCTTGGATTTCATCGGCCCGTTGTAAATTATGCGGTCGGGGGTAAAGCCGCATAGCCGGGCCAACTGATACTCGTCATGGCTCACGACCTCGGCATCGCATCCCGCCTCCCGGGCTATCACCAATGCCGTCGGCAATGAGTTGGTTTTCACCGAGTATCCGATGGTATTGCGTGGAAAATACTCGTCAAGAGCCGCCCTAAATTCTCGGATACTCCTTACAAGCATCCCCTTGTCAAGGATAAAGCAAGGCGTCACCAGATTTTCGTATTTGTTTTTGTCCATTATATCACGTGGTTATGCGGCTTTAATTTGTGCCATCAAAATATTCGGCGGAAACCTCCCCTTCTTGGGATATCCCTTCCCGTTGAATGACTTTTTTTATGGTCTCAATAAATATCTTGAAATCGACAAAGAAACTCAGGTTATCCACATACCAGACATCATATTCAAATTTCTTTGTCCATGAGATAGCATTACGCCCGTGGACTTGTGCCCAGCCAGTTATCCCCGGACGCACCTCGTGACGTCGGGCTTGTCGTTTAGAATATAGAGGCAGGTATTCGGGAAGTAATGGACGAGGCCCGATGAATGACATGTCGCCTTTTAATACATTCCACAGTTGTGGCAGCTCATCTAAAGATGAAGACCGTATGATTTTGCCGATTTTTGTCAATCGTTTTTCATCCGATAGCAATTCGCCATTTTCATCTCGCTCATCGGTCATAGTCTTAAATTTCATGACCTTAAAAATTTTTCCATCGCGACCTGGTCGGCTTTGCTTGAATAAGGCCCCGGTTCCTTTATTTGCCAAAGCCAAAATACACCAAATGCTGATTAGTATAGGGCTAAGTAAAATTAGCGAGACCCCAGCTCCAGTTACATCAAAAACGCGCTTAAAAAAATTCTTATACATAGTTTATGTCAGTGGAAATAGAGGATTGAGTGTAATATCCTGCGGAACATCCGCCCTTTCCAACTGCGTTTGTAGTCGTTGTGGGCAAGATTGTAAAGTGTGACGCAATCCTTGGCGATTATTGCCTTGGCTACAGGGTCATTGGCATATGACGGGTCGAGTTGCGGTAACAGGCTCATGTCGTCGTATGAGCGGTGGTTGGCGAATATCCGACGCAATTCGACGATAACGGCTTTTCCTTTAGGGGAGTCTTCGGTGTCGGTGGCCTGAGACACGACATTAGCGTAAAAAGAGTTGCGATGGTCTATTAGATGTTGCCGCTTGAACCGGTCTTTTTGGGCGAAATCTTTTACAAATGAGTCGAGGTAGAGGTATGTGTCATTAACAGCCTCGAAGTATCGGCTACCGGCAAAGACATCGCTTTTCTTGCCGGATGTTATACCTCCCCATCGCCAGTAATAGCCCGCATAGTCTATGAAACATATGCGTCTTGCATGTCTCAGAGCCGAGAAGTTGAAAAGGAAGTCTTCTCCGGCGGGGTTATCGTTTGGCTTAAAGTTCATCTCTTTTACAAGGGTAGACTTGAAAAGTTTGCCCCAATAACCGCAATTGTAGATATGCTCGCCGTAAAAATTGATTATGTACTCCTCCAATGCGTTGCCCGACAGGTCTATGGGACGGTTGAAACCATCCTTAGGATTGGATAGATGACGCTTTTTATACCCAAATCGAGGGAGAATCTTGTAATTGTCCATAATCACGATATCGGCATTGTGCTTTTCAGCGGCATTAACCATACGCTCCAATGCCTCGGGGGCAAACCAATCATCGCCGTCAATGAATGTGAGATATTTGCCTCGGGCGGCATCTATGCCAATGCGTTTTGCCCGAGATATCCCGACATTGGATGGATTGTCGATTATCCTGATTTTCTTGTCTTTGTATTTCGATACAAGGTGATGCAGAATTTCCGAGTCACGACCGGGTGAACAATCGTTGATACAGATAAGCTCCCAATCGCCATAGGTCTGCCCGATGACGGACTTTATGAGCTTGGGTATATAGGCTTCGGATTTGTAGAAGTTTGCGATTATGGATATTGTAACCTCATTCATAAGCTATGGTACAATTTATTATAGGCCTCGGCCATGTTGTCGATGTCGTATCTCATGGCTTCTGCCCGGCAATTGTCGCTAATTTGGCGGTAATGGTTTTCGTCAGTGGCAAGTCGTGTTATGGCTTCGGCAAGTTCTTTCGTGTCCTCATGCCCCACAGTGACGGCCACTTCTCCGGCTATGTCGCGCAGACCGTCGACATCCGACACTATCATTGGGCGTCTTGATGCCATCGACTCGAGAAGCGACAGGCTGAGCCCTTCCCAATGCGACGATAGGACCATGATGTTGGACTGTCTGATAAACGAGGAAACATCCTTTTGATTACCCCAGAATGTCGCACGGTTTTTTATCCCGAGGCTGTCGGCAAGTGTCTCCAGCTCGCCGCGCCGCTCTCCGTCACCAAGCAGCCATAGCTTATATCGGTCTGGTAGCAATGCCATGGCCTTGAGGAGGGTGTCTTGGTCCTTCTGCGGACGGAAAGCCGCGACCATTGTCACGATGGCATCCCCGTCCGGTTGTGGGAAGTTTGGCTTAAAATCGGCATATGGCGACAGGTCGATGCCGTTGTTTATAATGGAAATAGGGAAATCATCGCCGACAAATGCCGTCAGATTTTCTCGAGTCTTGTCGGAAATTGCGATAATGGCGTCATATTGGCGGTAGATTGCACGGTCCACGTGGCGGAGAAGTGGATATTCACGACGGCGGTTGAATGTGTTGTGCTCTGTGGTCACAATCCGTGTCTTGCAGCGTGAAAACCTCTTGGCGAGTGATACAAAATACTGGCATGCCGTGTTGTGGGTGTGCACTATGTCATACTGCGGCAGTATCTTCCTCAATTTGGCGATGTAACGTATGTTGTACACGTTGCCACCTTGTGAGAGTGACGAGATTTTAATGCCTGTTTGTTCCAACTTGTCATAAAATGCTGTCCTTGTCCCGTCGAAAAGCAGCAGCGACACATCGTTGCCGAGACCGCGAAGCCGTGGCAGAAGGTCGACCATCAGCCTTTCGGCCCCGCCTGTGCCGAGCGATGTTATGACATGCAGTATCCTCATCTCCGTGCATCATTGAGCCGCATCGCCACGCCAAGGGGCCATGCCATAATCGACCAGAAGTTAATCATCCCCATCCTGCGGGCTTTCCCGTAGAGCCGCAACGGGGCAAACCGCCAAAAGTTGACTGACGCCTTTACCTTCTGAGCAAACGGAATGTCGTACCCCCGCAGCTCGGAATAATAGGTCATTGACCCCATGGGTGCCTCCCGCCTTATCCTCACAATCTTCGCCGTCAGCCCGTCCGGCAGATATTCGGCACAATAGATTTTCTTTGACGTATATCTGAGTTTGTAGCGTTGTGCAATACGGTTCCACACCAATGCTTCCGGCACAAAACGCTCTCCCGCAAATACCGGGAATGGGAACTCCCGTAAAACCGAAGTCTTGAATACTTCGGCCAAGTCCCCAGTCACCACATGCTTCAGCCGTATGTCAATCGCATTCGCATCTATATCGCCGTGCTCCAATCCTTTCCCGATACTGCCGCCATCAGGGAAATACAGTCTCCCGGAAATCCCGCCAAAGGATGGGTCATCGAGTATATGACTACTTGTTGTCTTGATCCATTCTATTGCATCGGGAGACAAAGTGTCGTCACTGTCGACAATAAAGAGCATCTCGCCTTTGGCTTCGGCTACTCCACAATTTATGGCCGTATGTTTTCCTCCATTCTCCTGCCGGATATACCGTATGTCGATTTTGCCTTCTTTTATGAAGGAGCCAACAATCTCCCGTGTGTCATCAGTTGACCCATCATCCACGATTACCCACTCAAAATCCTGACAAGTCTGAGCGCACAAAGACCCATACAAGGCCCCTAATATCCGCGCCCTATTGTATGTCGCCGTAAGCACCGTAACCATCAGAATATTTGCTTGAATTTTTTAGAGGAAATAGGTAGGCGTTCCCATATGAATATTCTTGTGCGGTCATATAGGATTGCTATGATAAAAAATGCTGCACAATATAGTAAACGCTGAATCTCGAAAGATGCTAGCCCGTAATTTAGATATAGGTTTCTAAAAAATCCGACATATAATTTTATTATTACAGGATGCATATTTAGAAGATATACCATAAGTGTTGATGCTGCGATAACGTTTATGAAATGATTTTTTATCTCTATATATGTAAAAGCATAGAAAAATGACAGGGATGCCAATAGGGTTAAAGGGTTGGTATAGCGTGTCCCATTTATGTGGTATAATAAAAGTATGGCCTTAAGAATGACACATGTAATGAATATATATATACAATTGCGTAAAGAAATCTGTAAGCCGTATGTGCGGATATATCGGGCGATAATATATAGAATGATTAACCATAAAGCGGTATATCCACCATTCAAAGCAATTGTATTGTCCGCTAATATGCAGTCAAAAAGGAATGTATAAGCTAGAATGGCTCCTATTAGCCAACGATATTGAACCTTATTTAATGTAGATAGGCCTTTGTTGACTAGAGGCGAAAATATTATTAATCCGACGTAAGCCACAATATACCAAAAACCAAAAGGCCAAAAATAGTAGAATCCCTTTATGGGATTGTTTATTGAAATATAGTCGGTAAAAAATGCGATCAGAGAGATGGGTATTACACAATATATACACTGGAATGCTATGTTTAGTAGCTTATTCAAATTGAAATTAACGCCAAAATAGCCGGATATGAGAATAAATATATTAACGCCGATAATTGATGTGCTTTGTTCAAAACATAATAGAAAAGATTCCCAAGAAACCTCATTCGGTCTACCCAATGAATAAAAATTTGCGTGCTGAAACAACACCATATATATGGCTATGATGCGCAACAGCTCATATTGGGATGCTCTAGGCTTAACGGTGGAATTTGTCATAATCATATTGGAAATTATATTCATATTGATCATGAACATGCCATATATCTTCGACATACCCGGGTGTCAGGAATGTCTTATAGGGATAGAATGTCGGCCAAACGTTGAGGATTCGTGCATACAGGCCTAATGAGATTAGAATAAGAGTCAGACTATACCATACCTGACGTTTCAACTGTTTGACAACCGATAGATTTGACAGCGTTATAAATATTCCAATCATATAGAACCAGCTTAGACGTCCTCCGTTTGTGGATTTAATAAAGGCCAATAATATAAGGCAGAAAACAATCCCTAAATTTAATAATACAATGTCCTTTTTATTGGCAGGGATATACCTGTAGCAAATCAAGATAATAGATAAAAATAGGGAGGCCTCCAAAAGATATTCGATTCTGAATCCACTTGATTGATTGGCATAATTCGCTGCCCTGAATTGGGCTTCGCTTAATTCACCGTATGTCTCAAATAATTGGGCATGGAATCCAAGTATTCCGATTACAAGGGCTATTATAGCTATAACAATAATTGATGATTGTTGGAATTTACGTATAGGGATGAAATAAGCAGGTAAGAATATGAGTGCAGAATTATGGAATGAAAATGCAATGAGTACAATAATTAGGAATTTCCATAATTTGCGATCTGTTATTGCCTGAATTGATTGCCATGCGATTGCTGCTGCGATAATTTGGCGTAAATATGTGAAAGAGAAAAAAAACATCAACCCAAGAAATAGAATCGCCGTAAAAAAATAGCTTTTGCTAAATTTTATGATGCTATGATATGTCAGAGTATATATCAGAAGGGTCAGGATAAGGATAAATATATATCGATTATGCGTCACAAATGAGATTAGGTAATTTGCGAATACGTATCCACTTTCCTGTTTGTAGAAGTTATACACCGCTGTTTCTGTAAAACTATAGCCAAGAGAGACCGTATCTGCTAATGAATCAAAAAATTCGCCATAGATGTATCGGTCATACCCTCCCAACATATCTCCCAATCCAACAAATAAAGCCAATGCAAACCAAAAGATTGTAAAGAATATCTTAGATGATGTAGTCTTGTTGGGGAATATCAGAAGTAATACAAGAGCAATCCAAAAAATTATGAAATATGGTAACATTACTGATGGTCAAATAGATTAAAGAACTTGTCTGCTATTACGGATTGGCCATGATTGTGCCTGACGGTGTCGCATCCTGATTGGGCTACGATTTTTACCTGCTCCCGATGGCTGGCTATATAATTTAATATTTCAATTAATTCGTCGCCAGTCTTATATGAATAGTAGTTTTTAAGGTCATCTGCCTGAATATTCTCAAGTGCACGTTCTGTACCAATAACTAAAAGTCCATTAACAAATGCATCTAAAACCTTACCTTTCGTTCCTGTGCCCAAGCTTATCGGGGATAGCTGTATGTCATGCTTGATTAATTCTTCCGAATAGACTGGGACAAATGTTATGTGGAGAACATCATAACCGACATTCTTTAAGCTTTTCGTGTGTGACTCCCATCCTCTACCTAAGAATGTAATTTTATAAGTTTCGGCCAAAGCCGGATTACCTATAAGCGCATTTATGGCTTCGTCAGCAGCTTCCTTCATGTAGAAGTCGTATCGTCCGGCGATTAATAACTTTAATTCCCGTTTAGTAAAATCTATAACTTTAGAGGCGTTATAGTCATAGTGGGGATGAGGGATGAAATAGGCTGATACATTGGGGTTGATTGATGTTAAGAAGTTGCAATCCATAGCGCCTACAAGATGGTATTTTATATTTTTGCCATGAGGTAGATTCCTTGTATGGGATAAATATTTTTGGTACATTATGCCATATTTGATGAGGAATTTTGATGTCAGAATTTTTTCGGGCATACTGATTACACGGGCGTAATACATAGCTTCGCAATCAGGAGTTGTTATTACTATAGGTCTTTTATTGAAATATTTTGCATGGCCTGAAATTTCCTCTCCATAGATCCAAATTGCATTATATTGGGAATTGAGATGGTTACGTAATCTTTTGCCAATTGACAGGTACCTTAGATAAGGGTATTTTAGAAAAGTCCTCAAGGAAAAAATAGGCGTGTTTATAAATATGCTCATTAATAGAGGAACACTTAATATCGTTATTGAGATATTCAGTTCAGATTCTATTTTACTTATTTGTTCCGAATTCACATGATTAAGATTCCATGTGTATACATCGATATCTTTATTTGTCCCTCTGTTCTTAATGATATGATATGGAAGGGCAGACGCTCCATTATAGTTTTCAGGCGTTGGGACAAAAAGAGAGATTAGTGCTATATTCATAATTTATTTACTGCGCATCAACGATATGAAAAGACTGTTCCATCGAGTCATGATTATATCACGATTGAATCTATTTGCATTTTTAATTGAATTTTTGCTCATTTCCATCCTGAGATTTTCATTTTCAATAAGGGAGATCATTTTTTTTGCAAAAATTTTAGTATTCCCAACCTGAGAAATGATGAATCCATCAGTGCCGTCGTTGACGATTTCTGCTGGACCAATTGGTGTGTCGAATGTGACCACTGGCAATCCACAGGCCTGGGCTTCAGCCAATACTAGACCGAATCCCTCTGCTCGGGAAGATAGAATGAAAAATGCTGCATCATGATATGTTTTATCCATATCCTCTGTAAATCCCATTATGTGAACCACATCCTCTAGTGAATGTTGTCTGATATATGTTGCGGTTTCTGTAGGGTCTCCGCCTCCATAGATGTAGAGGTGCCAGTCGGGATGTGATTGCTTTACGATTGCCCATGCTTCCATCATATAGTCATATCCTTTTTGTGTATCATGGCGCCCGGCTGTGATGACTCTTTTTATCGATGGGTCATATTCCACAAAGGATGGGTTGACATTGATGAAGTCATAAATGAAAATGCAATTATTCATATGCTTGCTCCATTTGGCACAATCGGTCCTGGAAAGGACGATAAACTTACGGTAGTGTGAGGCTTGGCATATTGTGCGGATGGTCTTGTATTTTCCAATTGTCCAAGCCAATAACTTGCCATAACGCCTAGAGTATATATTTTGTGCCCAATAGGCGTTGGTATCATAGGAGAAGTGATATTCGGCTATTTTTACGCTGTTGTCCTTGATTTTGTATAGGAATCCCAATTCATGGCCGCCTGTGGATATTGCGATGTCATATGGATGGGAATACAAGTGTTCCTCCAGGCGTTTACGCCATAACTTAAAGCACTGCTTGGAGCCGTCTATGACAACGCCTAAGTCTATCAATCTGACATCATCACAAAGCGGGAAGTAGCTCTTCCTCCCGTTTTGTGATGCCGATATTATTGACACCTCATATCCGAATTGTTGGGACAGGTAGTTGGCTTTGGACGTTATCATACGTTCCATGCCGCCATTACCGGCCAGATTGTCTATACAGTAGGCGATTCTCATTCTTGCATTTGTGAAATGCGCCCTTTCTTGATTATGAGACGCACCAGTGGAGTGATATTCAGTATGTACTTTATTGAAGATGCCTTTGAAGACAGGCATTTGCCCTTAATGGGATATAGTTCATACTCTTTCAAGCGGGCAATATACTCATCATAGAATCCTAAGGGTATATTACGATCCCGCATAAGAGCTAATATGTTTCCGACAATAATGCTATTTGCTCGTTTAACGAGGAACTTTGCCAGCTCCAAGTCTTGTAGCGTCATTGCAAATTGCTGTGTCTCACGTGTGACGATTGCATTATCCATCAACAACCGATGGCGGGTGGAGAGGTTTTTTGTCGTGGTGGTAGATTGTCCCGTCTTGAAATATCGGTAGATTAGAGAGTCGGTGAAATATACTTTCTCTGCCAAGGAGTATATCCGCGTGTTAAACTCCACATCCTGTTGCGATATGCCGGGATAGAAGCGCAGGAGATGTTTGTCAATAAGTTTTTTTGAAAATAGGGCGGTGCAAGGCCCTCCAATTTCAAGTCCGTTCATCAAGGCTTCTTTTCCCGAATAGGTATGATTGAGCAAAAGTGGTTGTACAGCACCGCGGCCCATTGGATTTCCATCACGGTCAACAATGTCCATCCAAAAATTTATCATATCGAGCCCTTTTGACTCTGCAATATTCAAGACCTCGGAGATATGGTCGTTGATTATATAATCATCTGAATCGATAAACCATATATAATTACCGGTCGCGTTATGCAGCCCGAGGTTACGGGCCACACTTTGTCCTTGGTTCTCTTGGTGGAACACTTTGATATTGGGATGTTCCGCAGCCAAATTTTCGGCAATAGCTCCACTACGGTCTGTGGAGCCGTCATTGATGAGCAGAATCTCATATTCTGACGTGTCCAAAGATTGGGCTAAAATTGAGTGTACACATCTTTCCAGATATGCCTCCACGTTGTATACGGGAATTATAATGCTGAGTCTCATGCTGAATTGTTCTACGCTTTACAGGCGCGCGTCCACTTGCTCTCGCGGCAGTATTCCCTTGACGTCGTATACGACACCATTCTCCTTGTCAGCAAGGAACTCACGGGCATCAATGCCTGCAAAGTCATTGTGCGCCACACACAGTATGACAGCATCATATTTGCCGTGTAGGTTTTCAAGCCTTTCGGCTACGATACTGATGCCATATTCGTGGTTGACACGCTCAGCCGATGCCCAAGGGTCGTAGACTGTGATATTGTCGGTATATTCCCGCAGGGAGTTGTATATGTCGACAATCTTTGTGTTGCGTATGTCGGGGCAATTCTCCTTGAATGTGAATCCAAGCAGGAGTATCTTGGCGTCCTTCACCAATACACCTTTGTGGTTCATCGCCTTGATAGTCTGGCTTGCCACATATTCGCCCATGCCGTCGTTTAGGCGTCGGGCCGAGAACATCACGCGCGGCAGTACACCATAGACCTGGGCTTTCTGTATCAGGTAGTAAGGGTCAACACTGATGCAATGACCGCCGACAAGCCCCGGGCTTAGCTTGATGAAATTCCACTTGCTCGCCGCAGCGTCTATTGCATCGTGTGTGTCGATGCCCATAGCGTTGAATATCTTAGCAAGCTCGTTCATGAAGGCAATGTTAACGTCTCGCTGGGAGTTCTCGATAATCTTCGATGCCTCTGCCACCTTGATGCTCGGTGCCTTGTGGGTCCCATTAACGAGCACGGCATTGTATATTCCGTCGACAATATCAGCAATTTCGGGTGTGCTTCCCGAAGTTACTTTCTTGATTTTTTCAACAGTGTGCAGTTTGTCGCCCGGATTGATTCGCTCGGGTGAGTAGCCGGCAAAAAAGTCGGTGTTGAATTTCAGTCCCGACACCCGCTCCACGACCGGCAGGCATTCCTCCTCGGTCACGCCGGGATATACTGTCGACTCATAGATGACAATATCACCCTTGGAGATGACCTTGCCCACCGTCTCGCTCGCACCCCATAGGGGCTTCAGGTCGGGGCGGTTGTTTTCATCGACCGGGGTGGGCACGGCTACAACGTACACGTTGCAATCCTTGATTTCGTCAAGGCCGGTAGTACACTTGAAGCCGGCAGCAATCGCCTCCTGAAGCAAAGCGTCGTCCACCTCGCGGGTTGAGTCATGTCCTGACATCAGCTCATCTACACGAGCCTGATTGAGGTCATATCCGACCGTCTTAAACTTGGTTGAGAAAAGCCGAGCCAACGGCAGTCCGACATACCCCAACCCTATAACTGCGATCTTTTTGTTTGCTAAATTATTCATTGGTTATTTGGCCTTATTTATTTTCGATTTTATTATATGATATGGAAGTGAATAATAGAATAAAGTTCGTATCCCTACCACAAAAAATTTTACGGACGGAGCATGTAATATGCAATTTATTAGTGATTTGGGTGAATATTTGCCCATTTCATGTGCAAGTAAAACATTCGTTTCAATCTGCGATAAGCCTATGTCAGATAGTCGTTTTATGGCAATATCGAAATTTACATAATCTTTTGCTTTGAGGAGCAGATATAAATTAGCTGCTAAGTAATCTTCGAAATATCGTTTGCCAATTTTATGGAAAAATACGACACCTCGTCCTAAAATGTCTATAGTCGTCAGTTGATGTTGGATACCTTTTTGTTTACTGACAGAGCCGATACGCGTTGTAGCACAATATAGGCATCGTCGGTCTGCTGCTATTTTAGTGGCATGATGACCGGATAAGTAGGTAAATGTGGTGTCATTATGTATCCTAGTAGTATCAAATTTGAGTTTATGATTTTCAATCAATGTACGTTTTATCATTTTAGAGACAGGAACGCCGTGAAGATATCTGAGTTTATCTTCTGCCTCATTTGGATTATGAAACCATAAGTCTATATAAGAATTTGATGATAAAATGGTTCTATTTGTATTCTCATAAGTTTCACAATCAACACTGTTTGTCTTAAAAAATATGAGATCTTCAGGGGCATCTGCATATTCATCTAATATTTGATTTATACAGTAGTTGAAAAAATCATCCGAATCAGCAAAAATCACCCATTTCCCTGTTGCATATTTTAGCCCTTGATTTCGTGCATATCCACCACCCTTATTCTCGTTCAATTCTATTAGTCGTAAGTTGGAGTACGAGTCTCTTATGGTGTAAATGTCAGACCTATATCTATTATCGCTGCAATCATCAACTACAATAATCTCCACATCATCTCTTTTCGGAATTGAATCAACACATCGTCTTAATAAACGTGGAAGATTATAGTGAGGGATTATGAAGGAATATATCATATAATATAATGCTGAAAAATAGAACTAAGATAGTTTTTCTCGCTACTTGTTTATGCCTAATAGTTGAAAGAGATTGTATTTATTGAATACTGCTCTTAATTGAATGTCATTTTTTTGACTTGAGAGGACATTTATATTTACAAGACCAATATCTTGAACATTAGGATTTTCCAAATAATCATGACTATTTATCGTTCTTGTCAGTACTTTTGCAATTTCGGTTTTGTTCAACCTTGCCATTGCATTAAACCATATATCATCTGCAGTGGGGCATATATTCATGAATACATTTTGGTTGAGCACTTCAGGATGAAGGGCGTTTGGTGGGTATAACACAGCGCCGACTCCAGTGAAAAATAAATATTTTGAATCCTCATTGTTGGGTGCATTCCATTCCCATTCATTGTACGGAAGTAGATTGTTATGATTATCGACACGTATTCTATGGACCCTAGTCGCATATATTTTAGTTGGATTGCCCAGATAGCTTTGGACCATACGGTCTATAATATCAAACTCATATATGGCGTCATCATCTACTGTTATAATTACGGCGTTAGGGAATTCATGTAGTGCCGGAATCAATTTTTTATATGAGCGGATGTCCTTCGTATAACGAATTTCTAGTCCGCGCGAAATTTGGGATTTTAAGGATTGAGGTAAAGAAACATTTTGTAATTCATCGCTTAACCACAATATTATTTTGTTTGGTTTTAATGTCTGCTGCATCAGGCTCTCGATTGTGTAGCATACATCATAAATCCGTTTTCCATATGAGGTCAACGATACTATTATCTCTCTATCACAGTAACGTGTCTTTGATGTGCCAGTTTCAGGGCAATGTAAGATGAAGTCCTCCATCTGGCTTTTACGAATGAAGAATTTCAGTGTTTTAATTAGTGAATAAACCTCTATGAATTGAGAGTTGGTTTTGTTCAGTTTTTTGAAAAGTTTCCGTATCATTAGTCATTGGTTAATATAGGGGAACTGGTATTGCTATTTTCGTAACATATAGGCGAAATAACGATACATAAAAATCTTTGTTCGCGTAAATTCCATTAGAGTTAAAGAGTATATAGGGAAAGAGAAGACCCATTTGCAGTAAGGTTTAACTCTCATAAGATCTAGTAATCCTCTATATCGACTCCAACTTCGATAAGAAAACAATGCTAAATATAAATATTCCAAGAAGTTCTTCTGAACTCCGATTGCGAAATTTTTTTCATATGCTTGAAGCACCTTGTTTCCCTTAAGTAAATCATATACATTGTCCCAATATCTAATCCTTTTCTTTGGCTCATAATAGGAGCGATTATGCATTTCGCTACTTCTTATAATTCGGTGATAGTATCGCACGCCCCTATCGATAATGATTTTGCCTGATGCTAATGTTGTCGCGATATTAAACAATCGATCTTCCGGTACTATATTCTTTGTGTTAACAAATTTTATATTGTTTTGTATGAGAATCTCCCTTTTATATAAGTTGGGGTGAATGTTGGTCCCTAAAGGCCATGGCCGATCCAAGTTGCCTTGCCCAATTAGATCTCGTAGTACGAAATCCCTAGTTGCGTTGTCTGTCAAATTAGATGGCCAAGGATATTGGGTTATTTCCCCTTCCGTATCGCATACCGAGGTTCCAATTACCAAATCGGCATTTTTTTTCGTCGCTGTCAGATATAGTCTTTCATACATGTCTAGTTCTCTGTAGTCATCATGATCGGAGAATGCAATATATTCTCCAGATGCGATTTCAAGACCTCGGTTTCTACTTTCCCCAATATGAAGATTTTGGCCGTTTTTAATGACTTTTATTCTACTGTCTCTAGAGGCATATTTTTCAACTATAACATCCGAACCATCAGTCGGGCAATCAGTAACAATTATAATCTCTATATCCTTGAGAGACTGATTTATTAGAGTATCCATGCAAGAATAAAGATACTTCCCGGCGTTATATACCGTTAATATAATGGAGACTTTTGGCATAATTATATATGGCATATATATTTATAGTAGTAACGTAAAATCCATATATTCCACCGATAGGTAAATAATTTAAATATCCAATACTTAAGGTTGCCTTTGTTGAGAATCCCATAGTAATTATGTAGATTCCGATATTCGTTGGTTAGTTTATTTGTAACTATTAACCAACCGAATTTGGTGTAAAACTTAGCCAGCAAATCTATCTTTTCTGCATCGGCATGATTAGAATACTTGAGGAAATCAAGCTGTGTCGCTAAAACTCCTTTTTTATAATTGAAGAATCTGAGTGGGGAGCTGCTATGGCTGGCACTTTCTCCAACGATTCTATAAGTACATGTTATATCTTTTAGAAAATAGACTTTTGAGTATAAAAAGAAGAGAAGAGCTAAGGTATAAGATCCGTCTGTGTGCCGATATTCTGTAAATTTTGTCTGAATAGAATTAAATGTCGATTGGCGCCATAACCAACTCATCGGGGCGATATATCCAGCTCTATGCAAATGTTCTTCAAAAGTCAAAATCGGTTTTTTTACACCCGAACCTAATCCAGATTGGATATTTTCTCCGCTTGTTTCATCTTTAATATTATAATCAGTATACACCAATCCATATTCGGGATTAGCTTCCATGAAGTCCACCTGTTTCTGAAGTTTCAGAGGGTCTGTCCAATAGTCGTCCCCCTCGCAGAGGGCGATGTATTTTGCGCCTGTTTCTGAACAGGCATTGTTCATTATCCGGTCAAGGGAGCCGTCATGTTTTGAATACTGGTTTTCGGTCTCGAATATCGGTTTGATTATATCCGGATATTTTTCGGCATATTCGCGGACAATTGCGGCAGTTCCATCGGTCGATGCATCGTCATGGACAATGGCAACAAATGGGAAGTTCGTCTTCTGTATGATGAACCCTTCAAGACAATCACGGATATATGGCTCGTGATTATAGGTTATGCAACGTATAGCAACTACAGACCTATCGTTGGGCATATGCAATATTAGAAAATATTTATTTATGTTTCAATTCTTTGAAATTAGGCAGATACAATTAATGCTTGAAGAAGGCGTATATTGTCGATTGTGGGTGTCTCAGCCAACAGTTTAATATTCTGTTTAATCCAAGCGTATGGCATATCCCACCATTTTAATGATAACAAGTGCTCCACTATCTCATCTGAAAATCTATTTCTCAAATGATTGTTATTCCCAATCATGATTGAATAAGGGGGGACATCTCTTGTAATTCTTGAATTAGCTCCAATAATGGCTCCGTCGCCAATTGTAATCCCCCCCATTATTAATACATTACATCCAATCCAGCAATCGTTGCCGATTTTACATTCATCGTATTGTCTGTAAAAAGGTACGTCGTTGGGGCACATTCCATATTTCTTTGCAAACAGTATAGGGTGTTGGGTAATGCGGTTATAATCATGCTTAGCAGGATTTATTGATACGTTCCAAGATATAGATGAGAATTTTCCAATTTTCGAGGAAAATATATTGGAATTTACTGATACGTATGAAAAATCGCCAAGAGACGAGTAACAGAATCGCGTATTAGATCCGATGGAACAGTAATTGCCTATGTTGCTATTTGTAGTTATGGCAGACGGGGCTATTTGGGGCGATGGATCCATTTGCCTATTGCGTTTTTATTTTGTAGGAGTTGCCGATTGTGGCATCGGTAAAATGTTCGACATATATTGGTAAGCCATCAACATCTCTCAAGATTAGATTGTCGTCTGGGAAAACTTTAGTCTGATAATCAGGAATAAGGTGTGGTTGCCCCATCATTAGTAATAATTGTGCTTCTGAAAAATTAAGCCCACCATTAGCAAAAGAAGACGTGAACGCAACATGTCGTATGTTTATTTCAGTCACAAGTGGATTCCCATCTGCGTCCTCTTTCAAATCTACTACAACCAGACCATTCATTGTTTCTTGGGTTACCTCAGCTATTTTTTCAACAGCATGTTTTGCTACGGTAAGGACACGCTCGTCATTTAGCAGTTTACCTTGACTGGTATTGCCCGTTATACGGGAGACAGCGACTTTAGCCATTAGATATATTTGGCGTTCTGCGACTCCGTATTTCAAAAGAGTCCCATGATCGTACATTAGGAAGCAGGCGAGGTTACGGCCTGGAAGATACTCAGAGCACATAAAGTCTTTGATCCCGGGATTTATGGTCATCCAAGCTGACAATTGCTCAAAGTTATGAGGCATGAATGATCCCATACCGGAGGTAGTTCCCTCCGAATAATCCCGAATCCACATTGGGAAGGAGAGTTTAACCATATCTCTCGGGGTGTTAGACGATATTAATTGGAATTTAGGAGTAAGTCCTGTGCCATCTAATAAGCGATATAGTGAGAGTTTGCTTAAAACAGCTTTCGCAAATTTAGGCGGGATGCGATGGAATGTGACATTAAAAGGATGTGTGCTCCAATAAAGCACCTCTGGTTCAGGTATGATGATGGCGTATTTAATATTTTCAGTATCGATTATGTGTTCCATCACCTTTCTGTATTCAGGGGAATTATAAGACGGGACTTTGTACACCCGTTCATACAGCCCTTCATATATTCCGTACTTGTTGTAACAAACGTCCGTCCCGATGAATTTTAGCTTGTTTTTGAATTGATTGCTTAGATTAAGGGATCTTACCACGGATCGGGAGGTAACTCCACATGCGCCGGTAATCAATATATTTATCTTTTCCATAAAATATGACTGATATTTGAAAGATTCGGTTTTATGTCTGTAAGTGAACTTAATCGGGGTGGCGGTTCACTGATCCTTAGTGGATTGTCCGCAACATGAATTAATAATTGTCTTCACCTCTTTATTCGTCAAGGTGTGGTGCAGGGGCAGGCAGATGACCTGGTCGGCGAGGCGGGTGGCGACGGGGAGGTTGTCGGGGTGGGACGAGGGGAGGGCGCGGTAGGTGGAGAAGGTGGAGATGAGGGGGTAGAAGTAGCGGCGGCCGAGGATGTTGGCGTCGCGGAGCTTGAAGTATAGCTCGTCGCGGGTCATGCCGTATCGCTCGGCGTCGATGAAGACGGGGAAATAGCTGTAGTTGTGGCGCACGCCGGGGATGTCGTCAAACATCCTGATGCCGGGGACGTCACATAGTGCTTCGCGGTAGGCCTTGGCGACGCGGCGGCGTGCATCAATGGCGGCATCGACCTGCCGCAGGTTGAGCAGGCCGTAGGCCGAGCGCATCTCGTCCATCTTGCCGTTTATGCCGGGGGCAACGACCTCGGTCTCGCCTGCAAAACCGAAGTTTTTCAGGTAGTCGATGCGCCGTTTTGTCTCCTCGTCATGCATGACGAGCGCGCCGCCTTCGATAGTGTTGTAGACCTTGGTGGCGTGGAACGACAGTGTGGACATATCGCCATCGGCGAGGAGGCTCTTGCCGTCAACCTCAACACCGAAAGCGTGGGCTGCGTCATAGATGACTCGCAGTCCGTATTTGTCGGCAATCTCCTTGATGGCCTTGGTGTCGCACGGACGCCCATAGCAGTGCACCGGCATTATGGCGGTAGTGCGGGGAGTGATTGCCGCTTCGATTTTTGCAGGGTCGATGTTGCATGTCTCGGGGTTGATGTCGACAAAGACTGGCTTTATGCCGTTCCACCATAGCGAGTGGGTTGTCGCCACGAAGCTGTAAGGAGTGGTGATGACCTCGCCCGTGATACGCAGGGCCTGTAAGGCTGTTATCAACGGCAATGTACCGTTGGTGAACAGGCTGATATACGGCACTTTCAAATATGCGGCAAGCTCTTTTTCGAGCTGCCGGTGAAAGCGGCCGTTGTTGGTTATCCATTTTGCATCCCATATCTCCTTGAGCATCGAGTGAAACTCATCGAGATTGGGAAGCAGTGGGGATGTGACGGTTATTAGGTTGTCCATTCTGGTTGTTTACTTTCGTTTGAGGAGGTTGCGCAGCTCGCTGACTTCCTCCATCTTTGTGGCGATTGCGATGCCTCCGTAGACTATTATGCCTGTGGCAATGCTGCATATCAGCCCGACAATACCTTCGCCGGTAAAGTGTATGACCACTCGGCACGCTGCAAACATCACCAGCGACAGCAACAGGGAGCGCATGAAGTCTCGTGCCTGTTGCACAAGACCGAGGCCGATGAGACGCTTGGTGTAGTGGGTGTTTATAACGAGGCAAAGAACACTGCTTATTACGGCACCATAGCACATTGCCTTAATACCCAAAGGAATGGAGATAAATATTATGGAGAGACCAAGTATCTTTTTTACTATTTCTAATTTGAGAAATAGGTCACTACGCCCTTTTACTTGAAGAAGATTTAGGTTTAATAAATGGATGGGATACCACATTCCACTGAAAACGGCTATTTGCAGTAAGGGTGCTGCCTCAATCCACTTTTCGGTGAGTAATACGTTGATTAAAGGGTAAGCGATAGCACCTAATCCAATAGTTAAAGGAAATACGATGAACGATGTTATCCGAATCATACGTTGATATCCAGACGATAGGCGATCATCGCTATCCTGAAGTTTACATAGAATCGGGAACGCTACGTTGCTAAGCATTTTTGTTGGAGTAGTAGATGCAAGGCTTGATAAATTGAAAGCTCGATTGAAATATGCAAGTTGGCTTGCAGAAAAGAATTTCCCTATCGTTATGGGGTAAATTTGGTTATAGGCTGTATCTATTAACCCAGAGATTAAAAGTTTGGAACCAAAGCCAAAAGACTCTCTTAAACTTTCAAAAGAAAACGCCCATATTGGTCGCCATCTTGAGGCGAGCCATAAAAATAGGGCACTAAATATAGTCCCTATGATATTTTGTGCAACTAATGCCCAAACTCCCCATTTATGGTATGCTAAAAAAATTCCAATGGCACCAGACAAAATATAAGAAACTAAATCACATATTGCAGGAGTTTTGAAATCTAATGCTGCCCTAAACAACATGCGTTGTACTGTAGCCGTCGCGCCAATAATAAGTCCGAGTGCTGTAACTCGAAGGATATTGGTTAATTCACCCATTTTATAAAACTCAGAGATGATAGGCGCCAAGAAAAATAGTATGACATAACATACCCCAGCCATGAGTATATTAAAATATAACATAGTGGAGCAGTCTACATTAGTCCGATCATTCTTTCGTAATAGCGCTACGGAAATGCCACTTTCTATGAAGCAATTAGCAATGGCAATAAATACTGATAGCATAGCCACAAGACCAAATTCCTTGGGCAACACCAGTCGCGCTATGATGACCGAGATGACAAACGCCACGGCTTGGTTGGCGAGCGTCTGCCCGATATTCCAGAATGCGCCTTTGACGGCTTTATGTTTTAGTCCTTCCTCTGCCATTACAGCATTTGTTTCACTATATTTTTTATGCGGCGGACGGGCGTCAGACGGTTGTCATGAACCAACCTCTCCGCGTCGCTTTCGTTCCACAGGCCTGTGGGGCAGATGTCGGCTTTCACATGCTCAATCATCTGTCCGTAGGAGAATTGACGGCTCGCGATCATGCGTCTGATGTCATATTGTGCAAGCGTCCTCATCTCCTCATCGGCGCGGGTGGAGTATTGCGATGACAGGCCGTTCCCGGTAAGCCATTTCTTTTTCAATTCCCAGACCTTGGCGTATTCCGATAGATCGCGGGAGTTGTATGTGTCACAGGTAGCACCACCCCAACGGTAATTGTACACAGCCTTGAGGGCGACGGCTACCGACGGCTTCAAACCGAAGACAGCCATGTTAAACAGTCTGTCTTCGCCCCAGAAACCATCATATTTTATAAAATTCACACGTTGCAGCAGTGCGCGCCTATACAGCTTGCCCCAGCATTGCACCGGAAATAGCTGCTCGTCGCATATTTGTGCCTCCAATGCCCGTTGTGCGCAATATTGGTTACGAAGCCCAATAGGCAATCCCAATTTAGTCACCCTCAGCCGCACGCCCATTTGCACCACGTCGGCATCATGTGCCACGGCGCGTTCCACCGCCCGGGTTGACAGCCAGTCGTCGCCATCGACAAATGTTATATATTCGCCACGGGCGCGGTCAATCCCGAGCTGTCGCGATGCTGTGTGTCCAATATTACGGCTGTTGCCGATGACGGTCACGGAATCAGAAAACCGTACCACTTCCTCAACTGTTCCATCCGTGCTGCAATCGTCCACCACAATCACCTCCTTATTGCCATAGCTCTGTCTGATAGCCGAGCGGATGCAACGCCCTATTGTGCGCCGCTTGTTGTAGGCCGTGATTATTATGGAGACCAATGGCTGCTTCATGTCAATCAATCTTCTCGACGAGCGACGGGTGGATAAATGTCGTCGCCACGGCGGCAATCCCGGGAATACACACGACAACACGGCGGTCACCGCGAACACGCACGAAGTACCCTTCCGTGCCCTCAAACAGTCCGCCGGTCACTCTCACGCGGTCGCCCTTGGCAAAGGACGACACATCCGGCTCAAGGTACACCACCTGCTCGTCAACCGAACCCGCCACGGCAATAAAGTCCTTCATCTGTTTCTCCGGCACCACCACAGGCACGTTGCGTTCCCGGTCCATTATATAGCGTATCGGCAACGAGGTGTAGTTCTTCACATCTTCCATTTCCTCACGGCTCGCGTTTAGAAATATAAGGTTATGAATAGCCGGGACAAGCACCTTTATGCGGCGCTCGCCCCTTATCTGTATGCGATGGGTGAGTGGAAGAAAACATTTCAGACGGCGCGCCTCAAGCTCTTGCTTCACCTTCATCTCACGGTTGTAGGTCACTCTGAGGGCATACCATTGCCTGTCCGTAGCCGTCGTCATTTGTTTGATTTGAATAGCGTGTGTTTGGGTAATACAAAGGGTCGTCAAAACAGGTAAACTGTTGACTTGTAATTTGTTGCGATTTGGTGTTCCGTCCGGAATGAGTCCATTTATTCGCACTGTTCCCGCCCGTTGCTGCGGGGAGGTTTGGGTACGCAAAATTAAGCAATAAAATTGATATGACCCACTTTGGGGACGGAAAAATAAGTGAAAATGCGTGTTAAATGCTTGTTGGCGGATTTTGGACTATGCAGATATAATTATTCTCCCATATTCACGTTACATATTCATGGGTTGCCTTTGGTGCCCTGATTTAATGACCATTCATTATTAAATGAACAGACTTCAACGACATATATTATTGATGATTGTCGTCCTGCTTGGGGCGGCTTTTGGTGCGTCTGCAGCCGACGTAAAGATTCATGGCAAGATTACCGATCCCGACAACGAGGCAATCGAGTTTGTCACAGTGCGCATTGCCGGCACGGCCATCGGTACTACATCCGGCCTTGACGGAGGCTACACCCTCTCGACCGCCGCATCCGACACCATCACCGTCATCTTCACCTGCATCGGCTACCGCGAGGAGAAGCGGTCGCTGTTTGACGCGAAGGGTGATGTGACCCTCAATATGCGCATGCAGAAGAACACCAAGCAGCTTCAGGAAGTCGAGGTGCAGGAGGTGCGCAAGCAGACCGGCTCGATACAGAAGATTGACGCGGGTGCCTACAAGCTTGCTCCCGATGTGTCGGGCGGCAGCGTCGAGGCGATGCTGACGACGATGGCCGGGGTCAACTCCTCCAACGAGATGTCGTCGCAGTACTCCGTGCGCGGCGGCACGTTTGACGAAAACTCGGTCTACATCAACGGCATCGAGGTCTACCGCCCGCAGCTCATCAGCTCGGGGCAGCAGGAGGGGCTTAGTATTATCAATCCCGATATGGTGGGGGCCATCGGCTTCTCCACGGGTGGTTTCACGGCCGAATATGGCGACAAGATGTCGAGCGTGCTCGATATTACCTACCGTGAGCCTGAGTCGTTTGAAGGCTCTGTCTCGGCCAGCCTCATGGGTGGCAGTGTGGCGATAGGGCAGGGGACGCGCAAGTTCTCTCAGCTCCATGGCGTGCGCTACAAGAGCAACGCGTCGTTGCTCAGCTCCATGGAGACCAAGGGTGAGTATGACCCAAAATATTTTGATTACCAAACGAATATCGCTTTCCGCTTTTCACCGAAGTGGCGAGTGTCGTTCCTGGGTAATATCGCTATCAACAACTACAAGTTTATCCCCGCGAGCCGTACCACCAACTTTGGAACATCATCCGACGCCAAGCAGTTTAAGGTCTATTTTGACGGTCAGGAACGCGACAAGTTTGAGACCTACTTTGGCGCGCTTACGCTCGGATTTCGGCCCAACAAGAACAACGACTTCGCTTTCCTCGCTTCGGGTTATCTTACCAACGAACTTGTCACTTACGACATCACCGGCGAATATTGGCTCGACCAGGCCGGTACGACCGGCGACTCCGACTCTGAGGGCATCGGCGGGGAGCTTGGGGTAGGCTCCTATCATGAGCATGCCCGCAACCGCCTCAAGGCCTCGGTCATCTCCGTTGCCCTCAAGGGAAACACTGCCATTGGCAAACATTCGCTAACCTATGGCATCAATTTCAATCACGAGTCGATTCTCGACCGCACACGCGAGTGGGAACGTCGCGACTCTGCCGGCTACACGCTGCCCACCGATCCCGAACAGGTGAAGATGATATATACCCTCTCCTCCCACCACGACCTGTCGACCAACCGCCTCTCGATGTTCGTCCAGGACACTTATCGCCTGAATGTCACGCCGGGGTTGTTCACGTTTAATGCCGGTGTGCGCCTTTCCTATTGGGACTTCAACCGCGAGTTTCTTGTTTCCCCACGCGTCAATGTCGGCTTCATCCCTGCCGCCAACTCCCATTGGGCGTTCCGTTTTGCCACGGGTCTTTACTACCAGTCCCCGTTCTACAAGGAGTATCGCCGTCCGGTTGATGACGGCATGGGCAATCAGGTCATAGTGCTTAATGATGAGATAAAGTCACAGCGCAGTTTCCATCTCATTCTTGGGGCCGACTATACGTTCCGCGCTATGAACCGTCCGTTCAAGCTCTCGGCCGAAGCCTATTACAAAGCGTTGTCAAACCTCATTCCTTATGAGATTGACAACCTCAAGATCGTCTACACAGGCGTCAACTCCTCCAAGGGCTTCACTGCCGGTCTCGACTTGAAACTCTACGGCCAGTTTGTCCCTGATGCGGACTCGTGGATAAGTTTCTCGCTCATGAAGACCCAGGAAGACCTGCATGGTGTCAAGGTGCCGCGCCCGACCGACCAGCGTTACAGTTTCGCGCTCTACTTCACCGACTACTTCCCCAAAGTGCCAAAACTCCGTTTCTCCCTGCGTGGCATCTTCTCCGACGGCCTCCCCACCACCGCTCCCCGCACCACCCGCGACCAGGGCTATTTCCGCGCTCCCGCCTACAAGCGTATCGATGTCGGTCTCTCCTACGGCCTGCTTACGCCCCCCAAGGACGGCGAGCCGCGCACCAACTTTTGGCGCCACTTCAAGAGCATATGGGTAGGGGTTGATTGCTTCAACCTGTTCGATATATCCAACGTCAGCAGCTATTATTGGGTCACCGACGTTAACAACATCCAGTACGCCGTCCCCAACTACCTCACCCGCCGCCAGCTCAACGTGCGCCTCACCGTCGACTTCTGACTTCGTTCCCATCCCTCTATGCGACAAATGCCAAGCTAATCTCTGAACATTATTTCATTATTATAATGACGTTGGGTTGAAGATAGCGGAGAATTTTGTAATTTTGCGGTAAAATTAAATAGAGAGAAGAGTATGAATGAGCTTGCTACCAAATACAGCCCTGCGGAAGTCGAGGGGAAATGGTATGACTACTGGATGGAGCACGACCTGTTCAAGTCGGTGCCCGACGGTCGCGAACCCTATACGATAGTCATTCCGCCGCCTAATGTGACGGGCGTGCTCCACATGGGCCACATGCTCAACAACACGATACAGGATATCCTCATACGCCGTGCGCGTATGGAGGGGAAGAACGCCCTTTGGGCACCAGGCACCGACCATGCCGCCATCGCCACCGAGGCCAAGGTGGTGAAGAAGCTCGCCGAGCAGGGCATACGCAAGCTCGACCTCACCCGCGAGGAGTTTCTGGAGCATGTGTGGGACTGGACCCGTACTCATGGCGGCATCATCCTTGAACAGTTGAAGAAGCTCGGCGCGTCATGCGACTGGAGCCGCACGGCGTTCACGATGGACGAGAAACGCTATCAGAGCGTCATCAAGGTGTTTGTCGACCTCTACAACAAGGGACTGATATATCGTGGCCTACGCATGGTCAACTGGGATCCCGAGGCCAAGACGGCTCTCTCAAACGAGGAGGTCATCTATCAGGACGAACACAGCAAGCTCTATTATCTGAAATATTACGTGGCCGAGGATGACGGCTCGGGCGAGACAGGCGACGAGGGCGAGGTTGTGCATCGCGATGCCGCCGGACGCCGATATGCCGTGGTGGCCACGACGCGTCCCGAGACTATCATGGGCGACACCGCCATGTGCATCAACCCCAAGGACCCCAAAAACCGCTGGCTCTCGGGCAAGCGTGTCATCGTGCCCCTTGTCAACCGCGTTATCCCAGTCATCGAAGACCGTTATGTGGACGTGGAATTTGGTACAGGCTGCCTGAAGGTCACTCCGGCTCACGACACCAACGACTACATGCTCGGCAAGCAGCACAACCTTGAGACTATCGACATCTTCAATCCCGACGGCACAATTTCAGAGGCCGGGCAGCTGTATGTAGGCATGGATCGCTTTGCTGTGCGCGAGCAGATAGCCAAGGATCTTGCCGAAGCCGGGCTGCTCGAAAAGGTTGAGGACTACGACAATAAGGTCGGTTACTCCGAGCGTACCCATGTGCCCATCGAGCCGCGTCTGTGCCTCCAATGGTTCATGAAGATGCAGCATTTTGCCGATATGGCGTTGCCTCCGGTCATGAACGATGAGCTAAAATTTTATCCCCCGAAATACAAATCCACCTACAAGAACTGGCTTGAGAACATCCAGGACTGGTGCATAAGCCGCCAGTTGTGGTGGGGACACCGCATTCCCGCCTACTATCTGACACCCGAAGGGGCAGAGGAGGATGAGGTGTATGTTGTGGCCGAGACCCCTGAGGAGGCATTGGCTCTCGCCAAGGAAAAGACGGGCAACGACGCGTTGACCCTCGCCGACCTGCGTCAGGACGAGGACGCGCTCGACACGTGGTTCTCCTCGTGGCTGTGGCCCATCTCCCTCTTTGACGGCATTAACAATCCGGGCAACGAGGAGATAAAGTACTACTATCCGACATCCGACCTCGTGACGGGACCTGACATCATATTCTTCTGGGTATCGCGCATGATTATGTCGGGCTACGAGTACATGGGCGACATGCCGTTCCGCAATGTCTACTTCACCGGCATCGTGCGCGACAAGCTTGGACGCAAGATGTCAAAGTCGCTCGGCAACTCGCCCGATCCGCTCGACCTCATCGCCACCTACGGTGCCGACGGCGTGCGCATGGGCATGATGCTTGCCGCCCCTGCCGGCAACGATATTCTCTATGACGACAAGCTTTGTGAGCAGGGCCGCAACTTCTGCAACAAGATATGGAACGCATTCCGCCTCGTCAAGGGGTGGGAGAGGGCCGATATCCCGCAGCCCGAGTATGCCCGCTGTGCCGTTGAATGGTTTGGCGCGCAGCTCGACGCCACCCTCATTGAGTTGAAGGAACTGTTCTCCAAGTTCCGTCTGTCGGAAGCCCTTATGGCTGTATACCGCCTGTTTTGGGACGAGTTCTCCTCATGGTATCTTGAGATGGTAAAGCCCGCTTACGGTCAGCCTATAGATAACGCCACCTACGAGGCGACCATCGGCTACTTTGATGCTCTGTTACGCCTGCTTCACCCGTTCATGCCGTTCATCACCGAGGAGCTGTGGCAGTCTATCGACGACCGCCGCGATGGCGAGTCAATAATGTATGCCCCCATCCCCGAGCCGTCGGACAGGGATAGCAAGGCTATACTTGACGCCATGGAGCGTGCCAAGGAGATAATCGTTGGCGTACGCGGAGTGCGCGCCGCAAAGAATATTCCCAACAAGGAGCCGTTGACCCTTAATGTAGTCGGGGCGCATGATGCATCCGAGGATTCGGTCATCATCAAGATTGCCAACCTCGATGCCATCAACCCCGATGCAGTAAAAGACCCCGCTGCCGCCTCGTTCCTTGTCGGCACGACCGAGTTCAATGTTCCCCTCGTCAACAGCATTGACGTAGAGGCCGAGTTGGCCAAGCTGCGCAAGGACCTTGAACACTATGAGGGATTTCTTGCGAGTGTCGAGAAGAAGCTCTCCAACGAGCGGTTTGTCTCCAGCGCACCCGCAGCGGTGGTGCAGAATGAGCGCAACAAGAAGGCTGATGCCGAGACCAAGATAAAGGCCCTGCGCGAAAGCATCGCCGCCCTTACGAAATAGCGGAATCCCGATATGGCAATCAACCCAAACCGACAATCAGGCCGTGATATCATGCGATACGTGATACTCGGCCTGATTGTTGCCATTACAGTTGCATGGTGGCTGCTCGCCGCAGACCGATGACCGGCATATGTTCACTATCCTCGCTTTCTTGATTTCGGGCATGGCCCTCGGCATATTGTTGCGCCGAGGAGGGGTCAAGTCGTCTTTACTCGGCAAGTTGATGCCGATTGTCAGCCGTGGTATCATGGCGCTAATATATCTTTTGCTGTTCCTTTTCGGCATACGTCTCGGCGCCGACCGCGAGGTTGTCTCCAACCTTTCGACGCTTGGATGGCAATCGTTGCTGCTTTGCGTCGCCGCAATGGCGGGGAGTATATTTTTCACCCTCATTACCGAGCGTATACTACGGAAAGTCAGGGCAGGCAAAAATTGACAACATATGTGGGGTAGCGCGATTATCTTGATACTTTTTCTCGTCGGGGGACTTATCGGCTATTCTGGTGTCATTGACTATGCTGCCATTCCCGGGGGGCTCTCTTTCACCGTCCTCGGAGCGATGATTTTCCTTATAGGGTTGAGCCTCGGGCTTGATCGCAACATCGGGCGCACATTGCGCGGCATGCGTTGGGACATACTGCTTTATCCTGTTGCCACGGTGGTGGGCACGCTTGTCTTTGCAGCCATTGTTGCCTTATTTTTGCCACAATTGGGACTTGCAGAATCTCTTGCCGTCGATAGTGCGGTAGGGTACTACTCCCTTGCTTCCGTATTGATTGTTGATGTCAGGTCGGCGGTTGACCCGTCGGGGGCGGTAGCGTTGGGCACGGTCGCGCTGATGGCAAATATACTGCGTGAGCTGATTACCCTTGTCGGCGCGCCGCTCATCGTGCGCTATTTTGGCCGGCGGTCGCTCGTCTCGTGCGGCGGCGTCACGGCGATAGACGTCACGCTGCCCGTCATTCGCCGCTATGCCGGCGAGGATATGGTTCCCCTTGCCGTGGTGAGCGGCATCCTGCTCGAAATCGCCGTTCCCTTAATGGTCGTCACATTCGCCTCGATGTAACTATTTGAAATACCGTCGTTCCAACTCACGGTAAGCCTCGCTCTCCTTTGTGGCACGCAGCCACGAGTCGATGCTGTCGCCGAGTATTGTCTCATTCTTGTTCATCACCCACGACTGGAACTGCGTGAAGGAGATATTGGTCGATATGTCGATGTCGGGATAGTCGCGTGCAAGTTCGCGTGCTATTCGCTCGTTGATGACGGCTTGTCTTATCTCGCCTGTCGCAGTCATCATAAACAGTTGCTCTGCCCCATACCGAGGTTCAAACATGGTGTATATCGTGTCGCCGATCTCGCGTGCGAGATTTGATACACGGTCGGCTATCGGCGACCGCTCCACGACCCACACGGTGTCTCCGGCGAGGTCAAGCTGTGACTTTATGCGACATTCTCCTGTACTGTCCTTGAGCTGCACAAGCACCTGGCGGTCAAGGTAGACCGGCTCGGAAAACCGGTACCGCTCGCGGTTTTCAGCCGTTATCGGCATCGCCGCCACTACGATGTCATAATATCCCTTTTCCATGCCGTCGAGAGCCTTTCCGAGTGCCACGATAGGATGAAACTTGACGGCCGCGCCATGATTGGCGGCTATCATCCTAAGCAGGTCGTAGTTAAATCCCCCGAGCGTGTCATCATATGTGTATATTGACAGCGGTGCGTACTCTATTGCGACATCGATGGTGTCGCCTTGTGACGGTTTCTCTGCCGACGCCGTGGTTATGGCGGTGTAGCGGCATCGCTTCATGGCAGCCATCACTCCGATGGCGACGAGCAGCAACGTGATATACAGCACGATGCGTCCTCCGTAGGTTTTCATCTTTTCCATATGGTATTATTTTTTAACGTGGAATGTTGTAGGAGTCATTGTAGGGACATGCCTTTGGCATGTTTAATATGCCGTGAATGAGCATGAGTCAACATGCCAAAGGCATGTCCCTACATCATCCGGATATATTTATTTGCAACAATCCCCATATTATATATTAGTGTTTTTAGTTTGCAAAGTCGATGGACAGTCCCATCAGGAACTTTCGCGGATTGAGTGGGTAGTGTGGCATGGAAAAATAGTTGCTGCCCGTGAGCCCCTGGTTGACGTGGGAGAACAGCAGGTAAAACCTCACTTTGCTCAACCGCATGTTGAGGTAGGCATTCATGAACGGGTAGTTGCCGCAGTCGATCTCACGTTGGTTATAGAACGACATGGTGGCTGGCTGGTATGCGACACTCTTGTACTTGGTGTAGTAGTCGCAGTCGACACCAAACTGCACGTTGAGTACCCGCGCTATCTTGAACAGCAGGAAAAGGTTGGTGTACACCGCAAATTTAGGCAACGGCACCACTGCATCGTTTGATGACGTCTGATAGGTGAGCCGGTTGTTCCAATGCAGTATGCCCACCTTGAAATCCTGCTCAAGGCGTGCGCTGAACACCTGCACACTCCCCCCGTGCTGTGTAGGAAGGCACTTTGGGTTGAAGTAAATGAGGTTTTGCGCGTTTTCCACCCCTACGTTGAGGCGCGTGCGCGTATGGGGAACGTCAAGTATGCCGCCAAACCTCAGGCGGCGCGTCTTGCCGAAATCATTGTCCCATATGAAATGGTTGGATACGTAGTGCTTCATCAGGTAGGGCGCGGCCTCGTTGCGGAACATCCCGTAGCCGGTTATCGTCACCGAGTCGCCGAGCAACCTGAACCGTGTCGACACATTGCCCTCCACCTTGATGTCGCCGGCAACGTCACCGACAACCCCAATCTCTCCCGTCACGTCATATCTCAACAACGCCCCGCGTTGCTTGGTGAGCTGTGCGCCTACCCATAGCAGGTTTTGCGTTGCCGCGTGAGGCACGCGGCTCGTGAGCGGGTAGGGGGATAGTGTGCTTTCCTCGGGCAGTGGTATGGGCACGGTGTCGGTCGTCTGGTTGTATCGGCGCACCTCATATGTGGCATATGCCGCCAATCCGGCCTTGGCATATTTGTGGAAACCCTCCAGAAGAGACACCCCGAGAGTGTTTTTTATCGACCAATAGGAGGTGCGGTCGTCGGCACCCGCAGGATTGAGGTATGTGTGTTGCCAGAAGTCTGCGGCCTGTGACGGCTCCTTGTTGAGGAATATGTGTTTGGCACCCTTGTAGTCAAAGGTCCATATGAAGCTCATCACCGGGATATAGGTCTTGACCGAGGTCGTGTCGTCTATCCACTCCTCGTGGTAGTGCCCCACCTTGTAGCGGTGGTTCATGAAAAATTGTTGCCCGACAATCTTTGAGAACGCCCCGGTGAGGCGGGTTGGGATGGACTTGGCGTTGACCGATGTCTGTCCCCCTTGCAGCTGCGCGGGGTCGGTGATATAGAGGTCGTCGGTGATGCCGCCGTTCTCCTTGTTGAGCAGGTTGTAGTGGTTGTAGAACGTCTGCAGCTCGTAACGGTCGCCCATATATGACCCTGACGCGCCCCATATCAGGTCCTTTGCCGCCTGGAAATCGTAGCTGCCCTTGGAGTAGATGTAGTCGACCATCGCGCCGACCTGTATCTTTGGCCCGGCATTGCCCGAGAATACGCCGCGCAGACGGTCTTGCCCGTTATCGCGTCCCCCGCCGGTGTTGTAGCTCAACAGGGTCATCGGTATGCGGGTGTTGTAGAAGCGTGCCGACTCCTCGTTCGGAATCCACGGCCTGAGGGCATCCATGAAAAAGAAATCGCTCATCGGCTTGCGCTCGAAGTATATCATGTTCATCCCCTCGGTGCCGAGATTGCCGGTGGTGGCGTATGCCTCGGATATTTCCGACGGGACGGCCTGCTGGTAATAGTTGTAGAGTGCCGTGTCCATCGTCGCCGGCTCATGCAGCCCGAGCGGCGGGAGCATTTTCCATGCGTATGACGGGGCTATCACGGGCTTGGCGCACCATAACGCGGGCACACACGCCAGGGCCATTACTGTTGTCAGTAGTTTCTTGTCCATTTTGATGCAAAGGTAGCGCAAAGCGGCGTAGTATAAAAGTCACGGCATCAATTTTTCTGCGTATTTATGACCTATATTTACGGAATACTCATCATTTTGTCGTAATTTTGCACAGTTTGACAATCGATTGATATATGAAACTGTTTGGAGCAAAAAGCAAGCGGATGCGCATCGGAGTCGCCCTCAGCGGGGGAGGGGCACGCGGTTTTGCCCACGTCGGGGTGCTCAAGGCCATGGAGGAATTCGGTATCAAACCCGACATCATCGCCGGTGTAAGTGCCGGTTCGGTCGCTGCTGTCATGTATGCCGCCGGGCTGAAGCCCGATGACGTGCTCAAGTATTTTTCAGAGGTGAAGTTCAGCGACCTTTGCGAACTTAGCATTCCCAAGGACGGCTTTTTCAAGCTTGACGGTTTCAAGGCATTCCTTGCCAAGCATCTCCCGTATGAGAAACTGGAGGAACTTCCCATCCCCACCCTGGTGTGTGCCACCGAACTTGACGCGGGCACCTACAAGATTTTCTCGGAGGGAAAGATTGTCGACCGTGTCGCGGCGTCATGCTGCATCCCCATCATCTTCAAGCCTGTCAGGATTGACGGTATCAACTATGTTGACGGCGGGGTGCTCCATAACCTCCCCGCGCGAGCCATACGGGAGCAATGCGATTTCCTTATCGGCGTCAACTGTAGCCCGTTGAGACCCGAGCACCGCAAGACCAAGAGCACCATCATCGATGTTGCCACCCGCAGTTACATGCTCATGTCAAAGAACAACGCCGAGCCTGACATGGAGATGTGCGACCTCGTGATTCAGACCAAGGATATTGCCGACTACAAGGCTTTCAACCTCAAAGAGATAAAATTAGTGTATATGAGCGGATACGGCAGTGCCATCGAGACTCTCAGCGCGGCCGGGTATACTCATCTTCCATCAGAACAGCCATAACAATTAAACCAATCGCTATGACCAACATTAAGCCAGTCATCTACCAACTGCTTCCGAGACTGTTTGCCAACTATTGTGACCATTGCATCCCCAACGGCACAATCGTCCAGAACGGCTCGGGCAAACTTAACGATATCACGCCCCGCGTGCTCTCAGCCATAAAGGACCTTGGCGCGACCCACGTGTGGTACACGGGCATCATCGAGCACGCCCACAACACCGACTATTCCCGCTATGGCATCGTCCGCGACAATCCCCATGTCGTGAAGGGCAACGCCGGTTCGCCCTATGCCATAAAGGACTACTACGATGTAGACCCCGACCTCGCCGTCGATGTCAACCGCCGCATCGAGGAGTTTGAGCAGCTTGTCGACCGCACCCACGACGCGGGCCTCAGCGTCATAATCGACTTCGTGCCCAATCACGTGGCACGCCAGTATTCCTCCGATGCCAAGCCGGCCGGAATACGCGACCTCGGCATCGACGACGACCGTCAGAAGTTCTTTGACCGCAACAACAACTTCTACTATATCCCCCGTCAGCTTTTTGCCCCGCAGATTGACCTTGGCTCGGGCGAGAACGCCTATGTCGAGTTTCCTGCAAAGGCATCGGGCAATGACTGCTTTTCGGCTTTCCCGGGACAGTATGACTGGTATGATACGATAAAGCTCAATTATGGCGTGGACTATGGCGACGGCTCGCGTCACTTTTCCCCGATTCCCTCCACATGGCTCAAGATGCTCCACATCCTCCGCTATTGGGCCGCCAAGGGGGTTGACGGTTTCCGCTGCGATATGGTGCACATGGTGCCTATCGAGTTTTGGCAGTGGGCTATCCCCAATGTAAAGGAGAATTATCCACATGTCAAGTTCATTGCCGAGATATACGACATATCGCTCTACCGCGACTTCATAAATATCGGTGGCTTTGACTATCTGTATGATAAGGTAAACCTTTATGACACGCTTCGCGGCATACAGTGCCACAACTATTCGGCCGCCCAGCTCACCAACTGCTGGCAGACAGTCGAGGGCATCAGTGGCAACATGCTCAACTTCCTTGAAAACCACGACGAACAGCGTTTTGGCTCAAAGTTCTATGCGGGCGACCCCGGGCTTGTCATCCCGTCGCTTGTTGTGAGCGCGTTTATAAGCACCGGGCCTATCATGGTCTACTTCGGTCAGGAACTCGGCGAGCAGGCTCTCGATGCCGAGGGCTACAGCGGTTATGACGGCCGCACCACCATTTTCGACTATTGGAGCGTGCCCACCGTGCGTCGTTGGCTCAACGGCGGCGAGTGCAGCGACGAGCATCTGACAGGCCGCGAGATATGGCTGCGAAACAAGTACAGCACCATCCTCCATCTATGCAACTCGGAGAAGGCCATTTCCCGTGGACGATTCTTCGACCTGATGTATGTCAACTACAACAACCACACGCTCAACCCCCACAAGCAGTTTGTATTCCTCCGCTCATATGGCAAGGAGACACTGCTCATCGCGGTCAACTTTGCCGGTAGTTCGTGTGACCTGCAGATAAACATCCCGCAGCACGCATTCGACACTCTCGATCTCCCTGTGGGCGACTGTGTGGCCACCGACCTGCTCACTTCCGACACCATGCGCAAGTCATTCTCTCCCGACCGTCCGTTCACGACCTATATAGGCCCGTATGACGCCGTAGTGTGGAAAATCAAGCATAAGAATGTGATACCATCAGACAAAAAAAAGAATCGGTCATAGGTCGGAACGTCTGAAAAGTTGTAATTTTGCACCATATTTCAATCATCACGGATATATTTTACCCATAAAATCATTTTATGAATACAACATTAGCACCTTTCAAGATTTTCGCCGGTACCAAGTCCCGCTACATGGCCGAGGAAATCTGCAAAGATCTCGGTGTAGAGCTTGGCAAGATGAACATCCAGCGTTTTGCCGACGGTGAGTTTGAAGTGTCGTTTGAGGAGTCGATACGTGGTTGCGAGGTATACCTCGTTCAGTCCACTTTCCCCAACACCGACAATCTCATGGAGCTGCTCCTCATGATTGACGCCGCCAAGCGTGCCTCGGCCAAGTCGATTATTGCCGTAATGCCCTACTTCGGATGGGCCCGTCAGGACCGTAAGGACAAGCCCCGCGTCTCTATCGCCGCAAAGCTCGTCGCCGACCTCCTCAGCGCAGCCGGAGTTGACCGCGTTATCACGATGGATCTCCATGCCGATCAGATACAGGGCTTCTTTGATGTTCCTGTCGATCACCTCTATGCCTCTTCGGTATTCATTCCCTATATCCAATCCCTCGGGTTGGAGGATATGGTCATCGCCACGCCCGATGTCGGTGGCGCAAAGCGTGCCAACAGCTACGCCAAGTACCTCGACCTGCCTCTCGTGCTTTGCCACAAGCAGCGCGCCAAGGCCAACGTGGTGGAGAACATGACTGTCATTGGCGATGTCAAGGACAAGAATGTCATCCTTGTGGATGACATGGTCGATACTGCCGGCACTATCACTAAGGCTGCCGACCTGATGATGGCTCACGGCGCAAAGAGCGTCCGTGCCCTCTGCTCGCACGCCATCATGAGCGATCCGGCCTCCGAGCGCGTCAACAATTGCGCTCTGACCGAGATGATATTTACCAATAGCATCCCCTTCAGCAAGGACTGTAAGAAGGCCACCATCATCTCCGTCGCCCACCTCTTTGCCGACACCATCCGTCGCGTCCACGAGAACAAGTCCATCTCCTCCCAGTATCTCATTAAGTGACACCTGCCGTCCGTCATTGCGGAACGTAGGGACGCGGCGTGCCGCGTGAACCGTACAGGATAAAACATGACATCGCGAGAATCATCCGATTCTCGCGATGTTTTTATACGCAATGTAGGGACATGCCTTTGGCATGTGGACTGACATCCAAGCGTTTGCAATCCTAACATGCCAAAGGCATGTCCCTACATGGTTGTTGATGGTTTACCGCCCGATTGCCTTGGCGATGCGTCCGAGTAGCGATTCTTTGGGTATTGTCTCATCGGGATAATATTCGGCGAAGGCTTCGGCAAACCGCTGTGCTGCAGGGTGCCTCGCGACGCGATACCGCTCGATAAGCCGCTTTACTGCGGCAAGCGATGTGTCGAGCAATCCGGCGGAATACAGGCGGGCGAGCATGTCGGCAAACGTCTTTTCGCTCCAACGGTCGATTGTGTCGGTGTAGCGGCTCGCCGTGACATGCAGTGCCGCGTCAAGTGCCCGCGTCATAAGTTGCGCCTCGTATTCCGCGCCTGCGCCATAAGAGCTGAAATCCTTTATCGCCTTGGAGCAGATGGTCGTGCGAAACCGTCGTCCCCGTCGTGCCCGTTCACCTTCGCGGTCAATGACCTTGGCATACCGTTCGATGATTTTGGCGGCATCGGGGTTGATATAAAATTCAAGGTATTCCTTTGCCTCCTTGCGTGCATCGTAAAGGTCGAGCAGAAGCTCCCGCAGATGTTCGGGCGACATCCGTTCAAGTTCTTTCTTCAGTTTCAGTTTTGACATGGCTCTCGGGTTAGTTAAAAGTAGGGTCGCGACCCAATGCTGTTTA
>LUJN01000043.1:0-13995 GCA_001689445.1 Bacteroidales bacterium M3
TTCATCACCCCAAATGTCCACCCCGCCGACTTTTTTATTGTCACAAGTGTGATAGGGCTAATAGGTCCAATAAGTCTAATAAGCCATATATAGCCTATCGGGCTTATTTGGCCTATTAGCCCTATCACACTTATTAATAGTATCACACCAATACATTCCCTTTAGCAATAAATAATCTTAAACAATAGTACTATGTATTGCATAGTATATAAGTATTGCATACTTTTGTGTCATACAAACAATACAACCACATAGTCATGAACGTTGACAATATCAAATCTCAGATGCGCAAAGGGATGCTTGAATACTGCATCATGCTGTTGCTCGACAAGGAGCCGGCATATGCGAGCGACATCATCAAGCGTATGCAGGAGGCACGGCTCATCGTCGTGGAGGGGACGCTCTACCCGCTGCTGACGCGCCTGAAAAACGACGGGGTGCTGTCATATGAATGGGTGGAGTCCACCCAGGGACCTCCCCGCAAGTATTATACCCTCACAAACTACGGCCGCACGGTGCTGCTCGAACTCGAGACCGCCTGGGCCGAGCTTGCCAACACGGTGGCCCACATCACCAATGCCAAGCTGCCGTCCTCAACCACCCCTACACAATCCACCCTTTAACCCCCAACGACAATGAAACGTACATTTCCCATAAACCTCTCCGGCAAGGTATTCTACATCGACGAGGATGCCTACTCGCTGCTGGACGACTACCTCAACAACATACGCGCCGCCTTCTCGTCGCCCGACGACTCCGAGATAGCCGACGACATCGAGGCCCGCATCTCGGAACTTTTCTCCGAGAAAATCGACAGCGGCTCGGAGGTGATAACCATAGCCGACGTCAACGCTGTGATAGACCGCATAGGCCGCCCCGAGCAGATGGGCGACGAGGAGAGCCGGAGTGACGACCGCAACCGGCAGACACCGCCTCCACCCCCATCCCCCGAAGAGCCGCAACCGCAGGCTCAGCCGCAGCAGACCGTGCGCAAGCGTCTGTTCCGCGACCCCGACGACAAGATACTCGGCGGCGTGGCAAGCGGCATAGCCCTTTACCTTGGGTGGAACGCCACGCTCGTGCGTCTCGCGCTCGTTCTCTTCGCCCTGCTCGGATATGGCATAGTCATAGCGCTGTACATCGCCGCATGGATAGTCATCCCGCAGGCAAAGACCGCCGAAGACCGCCTCGCCATGTACGGCAAGCCGGTCAACCTCGACAACATCGGCCAAACCGTCAAGGAGGGCTACAACCGCGCCTCTGCGCAGGTGCAGCAGGCGATGAGCCGCCGCAACAAGAACTTCTGGGACTACCTTGTCGACATCATCGGCTGGTGCATCAAGATAGGCCTTGTACTGATAGCTATCTGCATGTTGCCCGTCGTGATAGCGATGCTCATCGGACTTGTGGCGGTTGTCGTGGGCATTATCGCTACCGCAGTTGGCGCGGGAGCCGTGTTGGCCGAACTTCCATTTGCCGCACTCGGCACGCCCGAACTCGGATTTGCCGCCTGCTCCCTGCTGCTTGGGCTTATAACCATCATCGCCATCATATGGGGAGCAGGATGCGCCGTCTTCAAGTGGCGCGGCCCCTCCAATTGGCTGATATGGACCTCCGCGATATTGTGGATTCTGTCGGCTGCGGGAGCCTTCATCTGCTTCGCCGTCACGGGATTTGACATGCCCGCAATGGGACTCACCGCCATTTGACATCACCCGCCGAGCTTTTTCACACTTCCATAATTCAAGCGTCGCAACCGCCATAACCGATGACGATTGCGACGCTTTTCCAGCCACAGGCTGCAATAAAATGGCCTAATCGGCTGTTATAACGTATAAGACATTATTCCACATACTATGAGAATACTTTCATCAATACTCCTCGCGATAATCTTGCTGACAGGCTGCTCGCAGCGACAACCCGAGCCTAAAGTCACCCCCTACGAGGAGCTGCACGACACCGAGCGGCTGTGCCTCGCCGAGATGGCCGTGGGTAAAGTCGGCAAAATCTCCGACCAGCGGCTGCGCGACGCCACATCAATAGCCCAAGGCATCGACGCCGCCCTCAACCATCTCAAGATAGGCGACCGGGTAGCGATATACTCCTTTGACACCTATATCGCGGCCTATCTCGACCTCTCCCAGCTGCGCCCCGACGACGTGACGGTCGATGAAAAGACACGCACATGCCATGTGACCCTGCCACCGATAGAGATAGAGTGCCTCGGCCGCGACATGAAGCTCCAAGAGGAGCACTACCGCGTAACAGGCCTCCGCTCACAGATTTCGCCTGAGGAGCGCGCCGCCCTCAAGGAGGAGATGAGCCGCGCCGTAGCCGCCGAGATTGCCGGCGACCGCTCCCTGCGCGACCGCCTGACCGAGACTGCCCGTGCCAAGGCGCGTTCATTTGTCTCGCTCCTGCTCGCCGAGCAGGGATACGCCGCAACCGTCGATTTTCGCTAAAAATTCAGCCAACCAATGTAGGGTCGCGACCTGTCGCGACCGCACGGACGAAATATTGACACCTGCATATTCGCAGTCGCGACAGGTCGCGACCCTACATTGGCAAATCCTAAAAGACCGATAAATATGTTACGACCGATAAAAATAACGCTATACATAATCGCCATAATCGCCATCGCGATAGGCGCATACCTTATTTTCAAGCCTTCGCATCCCGCCGCAACCCCCTACAAGATGGAGGAGGCCCGCGTGAAATCCATCACCGCGATGGTGAGGCTCTGCTCCATGACCGTCGACACCGAGACAGGCATCAAGGACACCATCAACGGCAAGGCGATATTTGCCCGCGAACGGCTCCACGCCACTATAGGCTACGACCTCGACCGCCTGAAAATAGAGCAGCACGGCGACACGACCTACGTCACGCTACCGCCCGAGCGCATCGACATCTACGAATCCTCATCCCCGGGAGCCTATGAGGTGCTCGACGCATGGGACACCAAAAACCCGATATTCTCGCGCACGCTGACCGCCGCCGAGGAAAACATCCTCAAAGCCCGCTGGCGCAGCCGCATCGACTCCACCATCCGCGCCAAGGGTTACACCGCCCACGCTCGCCGCAACGCCGTCGCCACCCTGTCATCACTGCTGCGCACCCTACCCGGCAACTACGCCATAATCCATTAATCAATGCATTATCCAATGCATAATTCATAATGCTTAATGCATAACTAATTGGTCTGTCTCATAACCCATTACGCCGCGTCCCTACTACATTAGTGGCAATTTGACAAATCTCACAACGCCTCCACACTCCAAAAATATCACGTCAACTCAGATTTTACCGCTATGTCGCCATTATTTTGTATATTTACAGGCAAATAAAATCATTCATGCCTAAAAAAGTCATCAAAAAAGACAGACCACAAAATAAAAAACGATTTAGCGGGCTTGCAAAAGCATATGCTGATGTAAAAGAAGGTCGCGTAACACGATATAATAGTGTCGAGGATATGTTCAAAGCCTTTGGAATATGATGTATCGCATGGGAAGATGGTTGTGGTCGATTTTGGCGGCGTTGATGCTGGCGGCCTGCGGGCCAAGTGATGCCGAGAGGATTGCGCGGGCTGAGAGCGTGGTAAAGGAGCGGCCCGACAGCGCGGTCATACTGCTGCGCGACGTCGACGTGCGTCATCTGACGGCCGACAGTCTCAGGGCGCGGTATGCCGTCGTGAACGCTTGGGCAAAGGCCGGTGTCGGCCAGTCGCTTATCACTGACTCGCTGCTGCCCGATGCCGTCGGCTACTACCGCTCCGTGGGCGACTCGCTGCAATGGACCCTTGCAGCCCGACTCGCCGCCGCCCACCTGTGGACTACCGATCGTCACACCGAGGCATACGCCATGCTCGACACCGTGCTCGCCCACGACAGCAATGCGGGCCACCAATGGGAGATGCATCAGCAGAAGCTGGAGTTTGCGGCGCTCGACCGCGACATAGACCTCGCCGTGAGAGAGACCGAATGGCTTGTAGCCCACACTGACAATCCGGTGCTGAAACTCGACCTGACATCTGACAGGGTAGACCTGTTGTTTCTCTCCGGCGAAAGGGAACGCGCCGCAGCAATAGCTGACTCCATGTACACCAACTTCATAAGGGACAGCCTCAAAACCGAGCGCGACATCAATGTTTGGGTGAATTTCAAGTTCCAGTACGCCGACATCCTTGCCGAGACGGGACGTCCGCACAAGGGCATCGACATCATGAAAGACATCATGAAGCGGCACCTCAACAAGACAGCCCGCGACAGCATCAACTATTATACAACCCTCGCCAAGTTCCACATAAACGCCGGTGACTATGCCGAGGCAAACAAGTATATGGCACTGTGTGACAGCATCACGGGGACGGGAGTTGCCGTCGAACACTACATAGAGAGCTACAACGCACTGATATCGGCGATACTGGACTTTCATAAGACCGGCAGGGTGAGCAATGTCACCACATCCTTCCTTGCAAGCCGTATGGACCGGGAATATGACCTGCGCCGTCGTGGGGAGGACACGGCGATGGGAGCCGTCGGCGACCTGTCGCGCTCCAACTATGAGCTTGCGCTCCAGCGGCAACGGCTGTGGCTCGGTATATGTGCCGTCATCATATGTGCCCTTGTCGTCACAATGCTGCTCTACGTGTCGCTACGCCGCCGTCGCCAGCGTCTTGCCGACGCCGAGGAGCGCGTCGAGACCCTGACGGCGATGCTCAATGCCGCACGGGGTGCAGGCGATGACGACAAAAACGCCTTGCTCAAGAAAGCATTGCTACAGCAGCTCGGCATACTGAAGACATTTGCCGAGGCCCCGACGGCACAAAACCAGGAGGCCCTACGCAAAATATCGCGCATAGGCAACGACAATGCCGACATCGACGCGCTCGTGTCGTGGGAGAGCCTGTATGACACCATCGACCACCTGTATGACGGCTTCCACCGCCGCGTCACCGATCTCTATCCGGGGACGTTCAGCGACAAGGAGATGCAGATACTCATGCTCATCAAGGCGGGGTTCTCGACCAAGGAAATAGGAGTGCTCACGCGACAGTCATCGGCCACCATCTACGTGCGCAAGACCTCCATACGCAAGAAGCTCGGCGCAGCCGAAAACAGCGACTTCATCGCATTTCTTGACGAACGGCTGGGCGACAAAAACGGCCATTAAGGCCGCATGGGGGCGCATTAAGGTTTTTAAGATGACTAACCGCTGTAAACCAACATTTTACCATCATTACATTAAGACAATTTATTCGCCCGTTTAGTGGGTGAAAACCGCTCCGTACCCATACTTTTGTAACGTAAATCAACCACAAAAATTCAACGATATGCGTTACACAAGATTCTTCATTTTACTGGTAGCGATGCTGCAACTGACAGGCTGCGGCGTCAGGGTATGCGGCGAGGAGAAAATCCACCGCGCGATAGACGAGTATGTGTCCCCGACACTCAAGCCGGGCGAACAATGTGACCTCATCGGCGTTTACCACCGCCGCGACACGGTGATAGAGGATGCCCAGCGGGTGATAATGGGCGTGATATATGACATCGAGCACGCCGACGGCACGAGCACGCGCCACGACCGCGAGGCATTGATGACCGCCGACTGCCGCACGGTGCTCAATATCCACGACCATGACACATCACTCAAGGAGACAGTAATCAACGGTATAATCAAACGAATGGGAGGAGACAAGAAATGAAATCACTTATACTATCCATATTGATGATTGCGGCCACAGCGTTCATGACATCGGGCCGCACAGTGACGGGAACAGTCGTCAACGAGAATGGCGAGCCGATGGAATGGGCCAATGTCGTGCTGATGAGCCGCGCCGACTCGTCGTATATCACAGGCGGCGTCACCAATGCCGCCGGGGCGTTCAGCCTCGTGCAGCCCGACAGCCGCGAGGCGATGGTCAAGGCGTCGTATGCGGCCTACAACACCGCCTTCAATGATGTGCCCGCAGATGGCGCAGTGGGGCGGATTCTCCTCACGCCCAAGAGCGTGGAGCTTGGCGAGGTCGTGGTAAAGGCCGACCTGCCCGCGACCTCCATCAAGGGGAATGCACTAGTGACCACGGTGGAGAACAGCGTACTGGCTCATGCAGGAACGGCCAACGATGTTCTCACCCAGGTCCCCATGGTGCTCGGGCGCGACGGATCGTTTGAGGTTTTCGGCAAAGGCTCGCCGGCCATCTACATCAACGGCCGCCCCGTGCGGGACAACAATGAGCTTGCCCAACTCAGCTCCTCCGACATCAAGAGCGTGGAGGTCATCACCAACCCCGGCTCGCGCTATGACGCGTCGGTGAAGTCGGTTATACGCATCCGCACACGCCGCCCGCAAGGTGACGGATGGAGCGCGACGCTGCGCTCCCGCAACGGATTCCGCCACTATTTCCAGTCGGTCAACAACGCGTGGCTCAAATACCGCAACCGGGGCCTCGAACTGTTTGCCCAACTCGGGGTATATACAGGCCGCTTCTATAACCATAACAACATCGACATGCTCACCGTCGGCAAGCAGACGATACTACAGCAGTTTGACAACGTGGGCCGCTTCCGCAACACAGAGCTATATGGCAAGATCGGCTTCTCCTACATGATAAACGACCGCCACTCGCTGGGGGCATACTACTCCAACGGGATGGTCGACATGCCTGAGAACCACAACTACACCTCGTCGGCAAGCATAGACGGCAAGCCCTATGACCGCACCGTCACAACCGGTAAAAAGGATGTCAAGGTCGTGCCGCAGCATTATGCCAACCTCTATTACAACGGGCAGGTCGAAAAACTCGGCATCGACTTCAACATGGACTACATGTGGAACCAGACGCGTACCGACAAACACGACCGCGAGGAGAGCGACCGCCTCGACGTCACCGACGTGCTGACCCACTCGACCGACCACAACCGCATGTTCGCCGAGAAACTCGTGCTCAGCTACCCGCTGTGGAAAGGAGGCATCGAGGTAGGCGAGGAATACACCTCATCACGCCGCACCAACGACTACACCGTCAACCTGTCGATGATAGGCAACGCCGCGTCGAGGGTCGACGAGAGCAATATCGCGGCATTCGTCGAGCTACAGCAGAAGTTGGGACGCTTCGACCTGATGGCAGGTCTGAGATATGAGCATGTCAAGAGCGACTACACCGAGAACGGCCAGCTCCGCGACGACATGAGCCGCCGATACGACAACCTCTTCCCCTCGCTCGGCATCTCGACCATGATAGGCAAAGTGCAGACTTCCCTGAGCTACAGCCACAAGACCGCGCGTCCCAGCTACCGCGACCTTGACGGCACGATAACCTATGTCAACAACATGATACTCGAAGGGGGCAACCCCTACCTCCAGCCGTCGCGCATCCAGTCGGTGGAGCTGATGGGCGCATGGCGTTGGCTCTTTGCCAAGCTCTCCTACTCCTACATCAAGGACCCGTCGTTCAACACATCGCGCCCTTACGGGGATAACGGCGAGATGAAGCTGCTCACGATGGCCAACTTCCCCCACAACCACATGCTGGAAGCGTTTATCGGCACACAGTTCAAGGTGGGTATATGGCAGCCCAAGGTCAACCTCGGCCTGACAAAACAGTGGCTCACAATCGACTACCATGGCGCACGCCGGTCGATGGGCAACCCGTCGGCACTCGTGCAGTGGCAGAACGCCATCCACCTGCCGTGGGACACGTGGCTCAACATCGACCTCCAATGGATGAGCGCCGGCGACCGCGAGAATGTCCACTTCTCGTCAAGTTCCGAGTTTAACGCCAAGCTTTACAAGGCGTTCCTCAACAACACCCTGAGCGTCACCCTCGAAGCCAACGACATATTCAACAAGAACCACCGAGACCAGACGCTCTACAACAACGACGTCACCCTGTGCCAGCTCAACGGCAAGAACGACAACCGCTCCCTGATGCTCACCATCCAATACACCTTCAACGCCACCCGCGACCGCTATCGCGGCCAAGGTGCCGGCCAATCCGAGCGCAACCGCTTCTAATCAGTGCAAAGGTCAAAGTGCAGAGTGCACAGTAGGGGCGCTATGTATAGCGCCCCTACCATGACTGAACGCTTTGGCCTTTGACCTACATTAAGCGCACGATTGGTCGCACATGAGAGCAAAATGTCATTAAAAGTTGTGATATGTTGGAAAAATGTTGTACCTTTGCCATCCAACTACTACCAAAATTAAAATCCAGCACATGTCACTCATTATACCCCGCAAGTACAAGCAGAAACTTCTGCCCGAGACCACAGAGGTCGCCATCAAGGATATAAAGGACCGTTTTCAGGAAAAACTCGGCACCGCCCTCAACCTGCGGCGAGTGACTGCCCCGCTGTTTGTCCTCTCGGGCACAGGACTCAACGATGACCTCAACGGCGTCGAGCATCCCGTGTCGTTCAACATACGCTGTATGGACGACCGCCGCGCCGAGGTGGTACACTCGCTGGCCAAGTGGAAGCGTACAAAGCTCGCGGCCTATGACATCGCCCCCGGCTATGGCCTATACACCGACATGAACGCCATACGCACAAGCGAGGACCTCGACAACCTCCACTCACTCTATGTCGACCAATGGGACTGGGAGCAGACCATCAACCCTGAGGACCGCAACCTCGACTACCTCAAGGCCACCGTCGAGAAAATATACAACGCACTCCGCGAGGTGGAGCATGTCATTTACCGCCAGTTCCCCCACATCACGCCCCAACTCCCCGAGAAACTGACGTTTATCCACACCGAGGAGCTGTTGCGGCAGTATCCCGACCTTGACGCGAAAGGGCGTGAGACAGCAGCCGCCAAGAAATATGGCGCCATATTCCTCATCGGCATCGGCGCCCCTCTCAGCAACGGGGAGCCTCACGATGGACGTGCCCCCGACTATGACGACTGGATTACCCCCAACTCCGACGGCTATACTGGCCTCAACGGCGACCTTATACTTTGGAACCCCATCCTTGAGACCGCCTTTGAGCTGTCATCCATGGGCATACGCGTGGATGCCGACTCACTCAAGCAGCAACTGGCGATGCGCAACGCCGAGGAGCGACTGCAATTTAACTTCCACCGCTCCCTCGTCAACGGCGAGCTTCCCGCCTCCATCGGCGGCGGCATAGGACAAAGCCGACTCTGCATGTTCCTGTTGCAGAAAGCCCACATCGGCGAGGTCCAGGCCTCCATCTGGCCCGAGGAACAGATAGAGCAGTGCCGAGCCGCCGGCATCGAGTTAATCTGACAGTGTCAAGACCTCCACACCCTAAAAGTCCTTAAGAGCTTCAAAAGCCTTAAGGACTTCATTTTACAGCTTTGCTTCCGCAAAAAGGCAAAAAAATCTTCTCAAAAATTTGCACAATTCAAAAACATCCCCTATCTTTGCACTCGCAAAACGGAAATAACCGCCTTTGCAACCACAAACAAAACTCTGGTGTGGTAGTTCAGCTGGTTAGAATACCTGCCTGTCACGCAGGGGGTCGCGGGTTCGAGTCCCGTCCATACCGCAGAGGAGAGAGGAGAATGAGAAATTGTTAGACTTCGGTTTACTTTTTCTCATTCTTTTTTGCATCCCCACCTCAGCCACGCCGCGCACGTCCGGGTACCGTAACGCAATCGCGCCCCATCCTTGCCATTAGACAAAAACGGGGCGCAACTTATGCGTGGGAAAGACAACCTATTTCAGAGGCGAATATGCCCGGTGCCTGCGCACGACTGGCATCTTCCGGTCCCGTGACAGCGACTGCACTGATGATCGTTTGAATTTAGCCCCCTGCCACCACAAAGAGAGCAGTTCCCCGAACCGTTACAACCACTACATTTTGCAGTATGGTTTTGCTCCGGATTGTTATAGTCAGATGACTTGGACGAGGAACCACCGGTATTTACAGGTACGGAAGGGACATAGGTCGGAGGGGCTGCAACCTTGCTGGACATCCGGCCATTCTGGAAAGAGACATAATAGCACGAGCCTTGTTCATATAAATCATACCTCACCCCATTTATTAACACAATTTAACCGTCAAACAGGCGAAATATCAATGGTCGCGGGCGATGATGTAGTCGAAAAGGGAGATGAAAGCGCGGCGCGCGGGGGAGTCGGGAAAACGGTTGATGAGGGCGACGGCCTCGTCGCGCATGTCGCGCATACGACCCTCGGCGTAGTCGATGCCTCCGGCACGTTTGGCGAAGTCGATTAGACGCGCTATCTCGCCGGATGTCAGGTCGTCGTGTCGCGACAGCTCCACCATCCCCGCAGTCTCGGGCAGCTCGTCACGCTTGAGGGCATAGAGGAGCGGGAGGGTTATCTTCCCTTCGCGGAGGTCGTTGCCGGTAGGCTTGCCGACACGTCCATCCTCAAAGTAGTCGAAGATGTCATCGCGTATCTGGAAACAGAGGCCGAGGAGACGGGCAAACTCGACCATCACATCAAGGTCGGCATCGGAAGCGTTGACCGCGTATCCTCCCATCCGCACACACGACATGAACAGCGAGGCGGTCTTGCGCTCTATCATCGAGAAGTAAGCCTGCTCGTCGAGGGTGTGGGTGCGTGCGTTGCATATCTGGTCGACCTCCCCGATTGAAAGTTCGCGCCCAAGCTCGGAGAGGCAGCGGATGACGCGCATATCACGGGTGGCGACCCCCTCACGGAGGGCGGTAGACACAAAGTAATCGCCGACAAGGACAGCGATATGGTTGTCCCACACGCTGTTGATGGTAGGACGGTCGCGACGCTTCTTGGCCTCGTCGACAACATCATCGTGAATCAACGACGCATTGTGGAGCATCTCTATGGCTGCGGCGGCCGATATGGCATCGTCGTTTATCTCGCCGAAAAACCGTGCGCTCAGCAGAACGAGAATCGGGCGGATCTGCTTCCCCTTGGTGCGCAGATAGTTGGCTATTATCTCGGCCATCAACGGATTGGAGGAGGCGAGCGACCCGGCTATGCGGTCATTGAGTCGTTGGAGCGGTCCGGCAATTGTCTGTTGGATGGCGTCGATGGTTGTCATATACGGATTTTGTGCTGCAAAATTACTAAATAATTGCAAAGTGAGGAGTTTTCCCCTGCAAATTTTGCTCAAAGTGCCGATTTATGCCTATTTTTGTACTTCTCTCTCCCATCCCATCAACACCCCCTCGACATGACTAACGACGACAACAAGCTATTCCTGTTAGACGCCTACGCGCTCATCTACCGAGCCTACTACGCCCTAATCCGCTCTCCCCGCATGACGACCAAGGGCTTCAACACATCGGCTATATTCGGCTTCTGCAACACGCTGACCGAGATACTGCGCAAGGAGAATCCGACCCACATAGCGGTGTGCTTCGACCCCCACGGGCCGACATTCCGCCACGATGCATATCCCGAGTACAAGGCCGACCGCGAGGCGATGCCCGAGGATATACGCGCGTCGCTGCCATACATCAAGGATATCGTCAAGGCATGGAACATACCCATCATCGAGGTGCCCGGCTACGAGGCCGACGACGTGATAGGCACGCTGTCGCGTCAAGCCGAACGCGAGGGGATGACGACCTACATGATGACCCCCGACAAGGATTACGGACAGCTCGTGACCGACAAGGTGCTGATGTACCGCCCGTCGCTGCGCGGCAACGACTTCGAGATACGCGGAGTGAAGGAGGTGTGCGAGCGTCACGGCATATCGTCGCCACTACAGGTCATTGACCTGCTGGCACTTGAGGGGGACGCCATCGACAATATACCCGGATGTCCCGGTGTCGGGGAAAAGACGGCCCAGAAGCTCATCGCCGAATGGGGCACCGTGGAGCGGCTGCTCGACAACACCGACAAGCTGAAAGGCGCGGTGCAGCGCAAGGTGACCGAAAACGCCGACCAGATACGGTTTTCAAAGTTCCTCGCCACGATAAAGACCGATGTCCCTGTAGATATAGATATTATGTCGTTACAACGACAGGAGCCTGACATCGAGCGGCTGAAGGAGATATATACCGAGCTTGAGTTCAAGACATTTATCGCAAGGCTGAAAGGAGACACCGCGCCGGTGGAGAAAGCAGCGGCAGCGGCGCCCGCAGCGGCAGTGGCAGAACAGCCGTCGCTGTTTGATCCCCCGTCATTATTTGACGACGTGCCACAGGCTGTTGCCGCCCCGCGCCCGCCAATAGCGGCAAGCTACGTGTCGGCGGCCGATGCCGACGAGGCACGCCGGGTCATCACTTCGGCACTGAAGGCGAAGCTGATAGGCATAGCCGTGTACGCCTATGGCCCCGATACCATGACGGCACGATGGGACGGAGTGGCACTCTCGACCGCAGAGGGTCACGCGACGTATATACCCTCCAAGGTCATTGCCGGCAAAGAATCCGAGATACTCGCCCCGCTGTTTACAAGCCATGATGTGACCCTGGTTAGCCATGACGTGAAGCGCGACATCATCGTGATGCGCCGTCTCGGTATAGAGATAACCGCCCCCTATTACGACACCTCGGTGGCCCACTACCTGCTGCAGCCCGAGATGCGCCACACGCTGCCATCGGTAGCGGCCGGCTATCTCGGCTACCATACCGCCGACTACACCGAGGATGCCAAGACACGCCGCAAGGAGCCGGAATTGACCGTCACCAAGGCCACCGTCCGCATCGGGGAGGGCGCCGACATCACGTTGCGCCTCTACCATGCCCTGTCGCCGCTTATTGAGGCCGACGGGCTGACACCGTTGCTGCGCGACATCGAGCTGCCCCTTGTGGCGGTACTTGCCGACATGGAGTGGACAGGCGTAAGGGTCGATGTACATGTGCTCGCCGAGCAGTCGCGGGCACTCACGGCGCGTCTCCACGAGATGGAGGCGCGGGCCTACGACCTCGCGGGGGGCGAGTTCAACCTCGGCTCGCCGATGCAGGTAGGCGAGATACTCTTTGACCGCCTCAAGATTGACTCCAAGGCAAAACGCACCAAGAAAGGGTTCTACTCCACTACCGAGGAAATATTGGAGAAATACCGCGCCGCCCATCCGTTGGTGGGGCTTATACTCGATATACGCGGGCTGCGCAAGCTGCTCGCAACCTACATCAACGCGCTGCCTGAACTCATCAACCCCGCCACGGGAAAGATACACACCTCCTACAACCAGACCGTCACGGCGACAGGGCGCATCTCGTCGACCAACCCCAACCTACAGAATATCCCGATCCGCACAGAGGATGGCCGCGAGATACGCCGGGCATTTATCCCCGACAAGGGGGACATCATGCTTAGCGCCGACTACTCGCAGATAGAGCTGCGGCTCATAGCCGACATGGCCCGCGACGAGGAGATGATAGACGCGTTCCTGTCGGGAGCCGACATCCACCGCGCCACGGCGGCAAAAATCTACCATACGCCCCTTGCCGAAGTCACAGACGACCAACGGCGGCATGCCAAGACGGCAAACTTCGGCATCATCTACGGCATCTCGGCATTCGGCCTTGCCGAACGGCTCGGCATACCTCGCGGAGAGGCCAAGGCACTGATTGAGGGATACTTCGAGACGTTCACCCACCTGAAGGAGTACATGACACGCTCCATCGAGGAGGCCCGAGAAAAGGGGTATGTGACGACCGTGAAAGGGCGCAAGCGATACCTGCCCGATATACGCAGCGGCAACGCCGTCGTGCGAGGGTATGCCGAGCGCAATGCCGTCAACGCGCCGATACAGGGCAGCGCGGCCGACATCATCAAGATAGCGATGGTGGCCGTGGCCCGCGACTTCAAGCGCGAAGGGCTGCGCTCACGCATGATCATGCAGGTGCATGACGAACTGGTGTTCAACGTCGTCCCCGACGAGCTCGACCGCGTGCGCGAAATCGTGCGCCGCGACATGGAGGGCGCCTACACAGGCCGCGTCCCCCTCATCGTCTCCGATGGCACGGGCCATAACTGGCTCGAAGCCCACTGACACCCTGTTTAAGACATAAGGACAAATTTTTTAAGACATAAGAACATAAGGACAAAGG
>LUJN01000043.1:14024-33699 GCA_001689445.1 Bacteroidales bacterium M3
CCTTTGTCCTTATGTTCTTATGTCTTAAATCCGAATGTTCTTGTGTCGGAATCTACAGGCGGAGGAGGCGGTGATTGACGATGTAGAGGCCGGGGGCGAGGGGGATGGTGGTGGTGCCGGCGGGGGCGTCGATTGTGTGGAGGAGGACGCCCTGGAGGGTGTGGACCGTGACTGTGGCCGCAGTGGCGGCGGTGATGGTGAGAATGCCGTTGGCGGCGGTGATGACAGGCGCGGCATCATCGGGATTGAGGTCGTCGATGCCGCTTTGCACGCGCTGCATGGAGATGAAGCCGGCGCGGAGATTGACGGAGAACTTCACGTTGCCGCCGGGCCAGTTGAGTATACGCCAGCAGCCCTCCCCACCTTCAAAGAAGATGCCGCTGTAGGCACGCGTGAGGATGAAATCAACTGTCGTGCCATAAGGGTAGGCCGGGCCGTATGAGCCACGGTAGCCCCACCCGTTGAGTCGGTCGTAAAACCGGAAGGATAGCTCATCGGCGGGCTCGGGAAACTCAAGGACGCCCTCGTATAAGGCACTCCCCGGCCCAGTGGCGGCAAGCGACCAATCCCGCAGGAGGTCAATATTGTCATGCACGGGGGCAAGATTGCCATTCGGGTCGCCAATGAGGTATATCGCGGATGTCATCAAGGGGGCGTAAAACCGGACAGTCCCCTGACGTGTATCGACCGTGACGGTGAGTTCACCACCCTCCCAATCGGGGAAGTTCCATCCCGAGGCGTCGTAAAACCATTCGTCGGCAATCAGGCACTCACTCATGCCGTGGGCATCAAAAGCCAGTACAGCCTCCCCCTCTGGGACAATAGCCACCAATGCATCTTCGGTCTCCTCCAACTCATGCAGTATCTTCAGGTCAAATCGTCCGGCAGGTATGTCGAAACGCCCTTCATACACCCCTTCCTGACCGTCGCGCTCATACAGGAACCATGGCTTGTAACGCTCGATGTTGGCCTGAACGGGCGGCTCCTCGATGTCGGCCGCGCCGAGTAGGCATAGGTAACGCAACCGGTGGGAGAGGTCGGTCGAGAGGGTGAGGGTCATGGAGTTGAGGTCGGCACGGAATGTCACCTCGGCGTCACGCGACCAGTTGACGAGCCATGAGAGGTCGTCAGAGCCTGCCGCAAGCGTAGATGTAGCCGTCCCCTCGCCATCAAAGAGCATGGAGGAGGCCGTGGTGAGGAAATTGGCCGCATCCCATCCGTCAAGACTCGTCACGAGACGGAAATATGTCACCCCGTCGTCAAACCGTGACGCGGGAATGACGAGCGTGCCCTCGTAGACCCCGGGGGTTACCTCGGGGATAGCCCAGTCGCCGTAAAGCTCGACGTTTTCGGGGTCAGGTTCAAGGAAGTTGTTGAAGTCGCCCATCAGGTAGAGATAGCGCACGGTCTCCCCGGCCGGGCTATCGTCGGCATGGGCAACATAGGGTATAATCAGCATGATTGCGGGCAACATTAACGCCCACAGACGGGATAAAGGTCCTTTTTCCATTTGGATAATGCAGGTTATGGATTGATCACGTGCAAAGTTAAGCATAATAGGCGTGCGGTGGACTACCGCACGCCTATTATGCACATCAGATTAAGTTTTATTACATTTTTTTACACTGTTCACTGCAAATATTAGCGGACAGCGACTTTCAGGCCGTTGACGATGTAGACCCCGGCAGGAAGGGTTATCACGGTGTCGCCGGCCTCAACATTCTCCATCTTGACGAGAGTGCCGCTCGGAGTGTAGACAGCAATCGTGGCATCCTTATCGGCAGTGACGAGTATTCCACCGTCAGTGGCGGCAATACAAGGAGAAGCCACTACAGCAATGACCTCGAGGCTTGTCTTGGGGTCTGTAATTGTCAGCGTGAGTTTGTCAAGGTCGAGCTTGAAATCAAGGTCGCCACCGGTCCACGTGGGAAGATCCCACATGCCGACACCCGAAAAGACCGGAGTTGTGGCTACACCGTCCTGAAGTACAAGCCCGGTGACATCCGAAACTTCCTTATTGGTGCCAAGTGAGTTCTTGGAGGCATCCTCGTCGGAAGTGGAGTAGAACGCCGTGTAGAAGCGGAAGCGGTTAAATCCTGAAGGGATAGAAAGCGTACCTTCGTAAAGTTTGCGGCTATCATCAACACGCTGGAGCACATAAGCATCATCGCATTTCCATAAAGAGGGTGCACCAAACATGTAAATCTTAGTGATTTCCTCAACTTTGGAGTCGAGTTTAGCTGTGAATGTCATAGACTTTAGATTGACTGTGAATGTCACGTCCTTAGCCTCGGTCCAGCCTGTTAGCGTAATAGTCTTCCCATCGGCCTTTATAGGGGTAGTCGCGATATTCTGGGCATTAAACACCAAAGGAACGGTATATACCGTGCTCTCGCTGTTGTCGGCACCTATTTCGGTCTTAGTTGCCCCCTCATACTTGGCAATCTTTATAAACTGTGTAGGATTGCTTGAGTTTACGGGCATGAGAAACTTGCCCGTGAACTCACCGCTGCCGGCAGCGGTCTCGTTGAGTTGATAGGCTGCATCTTTCTCTGCCCATCCATTAAATGAGCCTACGAGATAGAGCTTGACATCGGCGGCACTCATCGTTGCAGCAGGGATAAGTGCCAGTAGCAGTGTTGCGGCGACAATCGCCTTCTTGAGTAGATTTTTCATCATACTGTTTACTTGATTTTATGTGACTAAAATGAGGTTTTGACAAAATTACGCCATTATTTGCAACATTTTGCTACAAAATATCGAATTTAACTAAATTTAACCTCATCATAAGATCATTGCGTACTATTTAGACACATTCCAAATTGAGATAAATCTTGTGCGATCATGCAAGCCCACAGCCGAATCTGTAGTCGACACTTAATAATCGGGCGATTGTGTGGGACGGTAACCCCACACAATCGCCCGATTGCTGATTATGACGTGTGTTTTCTATACCCGGTTAGCGGACAGCTACCTTCTGCCCGTTGACGATGTAGAATCCGGCGGGAAGGGCAATCACCGTGTCGCCGGCACCCACAGCCTGCTGTAGGACAAGTGCGCCCGTCACACTGTAGACGGCAACCTGCTGCGCAGCAGGGGCCGAGACTTTGATACCGCCGGCAACGGGGACAATGGAGGCTGCGGGGACGACATTGAGTCCAATGCCCGACGAGAGGTCGGTCACGGTCAGCGTATGGTCGTTGAGATCGACGCGGAATCTCAGGGTCGTGCCGCCATGGTAGCCCTCAAGAAGCCAGTTGCCAAGCCCCTGCTCTATGACATTTCCCTTTGCCACGCCACCAACAAAGGGAGTCCCCTCGGCATAAAAATCGTTGTAATTGGAACCGAGGCTATAGTCACGAATCCAACCACGCAGGGCACGCATGAAGCGGAACTGAATCCCATTGTCCTCCCATAGGTCAGAAGACGGAGTAAAGGCCTCAATAAAGAAGTCTCCCTCATAGACATTAGGTGCAATCATATCAAGGCTCCAATTGTTGTCGTAGTATTCTCGGTTAGCCTCACTGGGTGTCTTAAATTCTCTGTCGGCACCAATCAGATACATTCCAAGGTTCATCTTCACTTCGCTACTGAATGTAACCTTGTTGTGCTTGGGATCGACCTTTATCGTTACTTCGCCCCCAGGCCAGTCAGCACTCGTCCAATAATTGCGTGTCGAGCCTACTGTGACAGTCTCGCACGATACCTGGCAGCTGCCGGTCTTCCCATCCCACTCCAGCTCGACATCGCCGCCAACAGGGCAGACAGTGGGTGCACCGAGCCCGTCGGCAGTGAACCCGGGGATGAAATTAAGACGGAATTTACCTTCAGGGACATATACAGTCCCTGAATACCTCTTGGAATTCCTAGGGCTTTCCCACAATAATTTGTAGGCATACTCATTGCCCGGCAGCGGCTGCTCGGCGACAGCCTCATTGAGGTCGCCCATCACGGCAGTATAAGCCGTCGAATGAGAGGGGTCGGTGTCAAGCGAAAGGGTCATGCGGTTCATGTCAAAAGTGAATGACACATCGCCACCGGTCCAATTTGGCAGAAAGAAAGATGTACTCCCATCAAATTCCATGGGCACTTCCCCGTGTCCGGCAGAATCAAAGACTATCAGACCCTCCTTCTCGGTAGAGACATTCAGCCCGATACTCCATAGTTGATTCCAATCGACCAAAGCGTGGTGAATCCTCATGTAGACATTCGGATTGTAAGTGTTGGCCGGGATATAAAAACTACCTTTATAGACATGGCTACCTGGAGCCGTCTCGTTGAGCGCCCAATCGGCATATATTGAAGCGTTCTCAGGGGAGGGCTCCACCCAGCCGATACAGTCGGAAGCCAGATACACCTTATTGACAGCCTCGAGGTTGCGCATGTTGCCGTTCTCGCCAAAAAGCAGCTTGCCGCCGGGCCAATTGTTGAGCAACCATGAAGATTTCCCCTCGGAAACGATTGTGCGCGTATCGTAAACATCATTATCTGCGTTGTAGCCCATCTCATTGAAAAATATTCCGTCGGCACTCCACTCGACAACACGATCCTGGGGCACGACAGCATCCCAATTGCCGGTATAGGCTGAAGCCGGCCCCATAGTCTGCACTGTCTCGCCATCGCCTACCAGCTTCCGGAGCAAGCGTATCTTGTGGTTGCCCGCAGGTAGGTCAAGCAATGCCGCCATATTATAGCCGCGTGTCGCCCATTGGCGCATTTGAGCTATATTGTCGTAGGTCGGGGCAATATCCTCGTTGAAGTCACCAACGAGATAATATACCGAACCATTGTCGATAAGCAGTTCATTCTCGTTGAGGTCAAGACGCAAGTAGGGATATGCCCCAAACAAGTCTTTGGAGCGGAAAGGCGCGATATCGACATTGTTGGCCAACTGGGTGTTAATCTTAATGAGCCCGTCATCGTTATATGTGTATTCGGTATCGTAGGACTCGTTTACGCCGATAACATTGTTGCGCAAGTGTGAGTCGTCAGCTGACGATTGATTGAGTTTGGTATAAATCTTAAAGTAGTTGAACGACATACTAAATCCCATGGGGACATGCATACTTGGGTAGCCGGTGTAGATGTTGCTGCCGGGGGCGGTCTCAAAGAGGCGGTAGGGCTTCAGGGTCTCCTCATTTTCGGGGATTGCAAGGGGAGATGCCCATTGGGTGTTTGCGTCCTGATAGCCGCCGACGACGTAGACGCAGCGGCGGTTGTCTTGCGTGGTGTCCTCGGCCCGCAAGGTGGCGGGTAGGAGGGCAAGCATAAGCAGAAGAACTAATGTTGCAGTGTGTTGTAGTGATTTTTTCATATAGTTTTGGTATTAAAGTGTGTCAGGTGGGTTTAACATTATTTGCAAATATAAGCGCGTTTAAGGAATATTCACCCCCCCCCGTTTATTTTATTTATTTTTAACATTACAAGAGATGACGGGAGAGGTTTGGCGGGAGAGTCGTGCCGCAAATGAGGGTGGCGACCGACTGCACGGCCTGAGTGGCGAGCGTCTCGTATCGGGTGGCGATGGCGTGGTCGGTGCCGGTAAATGCGATGTCGAGGGCCACCATGGCTATGGCATGGGTGACGGCGGCACAAAGGGTCGGCGCAAGGTCATGGCTCCACGAGCGGGGAGTGTAGAGCGAGAGGGTGAGTATCGTGTCGCCGTCGACCGCTTGCGACTCGGCGGCGCAGCCGAGAGCCGCAAGACCCGTCTCGTCGAGGGCGGCGACATGCCCCGCGAGCATCAGGGCGACACGGCAATAGGCATCGCGTATGAGGATATTGAGGGCGGGACGGCTATCGCGACTCAAGACAGGCAACGGCTGCTTCCCCGCTCCATCAGCGAGGACGGAGCGCAGGGCTGAGGCGGCATAGATTTCACGGGCGATGGCATCGGTTGAGATGCCGAGGTTTACAGATGCTGTCATTTTTTAATAGGATTAAATCGGTTTTCAGATATGGCGATGATGGTGATGGCGGCGTGAGGCGGTGATTGATTGGGCAAGGCGCACACCGTAGGCCGGGGAGATGAAGAAGCGCGAGGCGCGTTCAAAAGCAAGGACGCGGGCAAGGGCAGTGTCATCGGTAAGCCACGGATTGCGGGCACGCAGGTCATCGACCTTGGCGAGTATCTCGTCCCATTGCGCCGCTACGGCACTATGCGGCGCCCCCACTCTCTCGCCACGGCGCAGGCGGCACAGCATTCTCATGCCGTGGAGATGGGACACATAGTAGCGCGGCGCGCCGGCGGCAATCGTGGCCTCGGCGATGGCGTTGACCGTGAGCGGCAGGTCATGGGGCCACCGGCGGAGGACCTGTTGGCGACATTCGAGGAAGTCGCTATCCCGTAATTCTTTAAGATTTAGCATAGATGTCGTGTTAATTGTTTATATGGTAATTTTACCATGGTTACAATGCAAATATACCTGCACACAGCGGTAACATACAGGCATATCAAGGTTAATAAAAGTGAATGACACACCCGCCGCGTCCCTACCGGGTCACGGCAAGCAGCTTTGCGTCGCGGTCGGAACGGAAGCAGGCAAAGCTCTCGAACAGGTCGGTGAGGGCGACGGAGGAGTTGCGCACCTGCTGCTCGTAGAGCGACGCGCTCATAGCGCCGGATATCTCCTTGCCCTGCAACGCACTGCCGACACCCGACACCTCGTCAAATAGCTTCATCTCCAGCGACAGCAGGTTATAGGCCCCGACATCATTGTTGTGTGAGTATATCTGCGTCGGTTTCTGGTCTCCCTTGGCGCGGTAGGGTATCACGCCGTCGGTCGACGCCCACCGCTGCGCGACATCCTCCCACCGCGTCAGTGGCGAGAGCTGATCATCGGGAAAAAGCAGCACCCCTTTGGCCGAACTGCCCATGATATTGTCTATAAGGGTTATAAGACGGTTGACATAACGCTGTTGGTCGACGACATCCTCGATAAAGGGGTGTATCTCGCCGTCGGTCAGCGGGTAGAGTTTGAGGACAAACGGGTGCTCGCCATGGGGCCACGGCGAGGGAAACCGCGCCAACAGCCGCCCCGAGGAGGTAATCCATCGGCACACCCACTTTGCCCCCATCTCCCACCGGGCATCTATCGGCGGCATCCCGTCCCCCACCCTGCGGCGGCTCTCGGCCTCGATCGACGGGACATCGGACACCGGCACGGCATAGACGCGCCCTGTCGAACGGTCGTGACACACAATGCGCTCCTCGGAGTCGAGCGTCCACACCTCCACGAGGCGGCATCGGCCCTGCGGCGCATGGTAAAACTGTGTCTCCACCCCCTCATCGCCTCCCAGCGGCGTGACGGGAGTGCCGGGTGACGCCTCCGCGAGCAACATTGACCTCAACGCGGCGGCACGACGGCGGTCGCCCCCGGCAAACCGCATAATCACCTCCGACAGCGTCATGTCGTGGAGCATCCCCACAAGCTCGGCATCCCACCCGCGCGGGTCGCGCACGCCGCTGACAAAAAAACGCGACGGGTCCACATTGTCGACCCACACACCGTCGCCGCGCATACGCCGCTCATGGACAATGCGCTGCACGGCGCATCCCGATATGACAAATTCCTCAAAGGCGCGGCTGTCAAGCTCGCGGAGCGCATTGGCGCGGTAGAGAGGCTGCAACGTCCCGTCGGCCTGAGGGTATGCCTCACGGAAGCGGCCTACAACAGTCTTGACGAGGCGGCGCATGAGATTGTTGGTGAGCGGACGGTGTCCCGAGCGCACGGCGAGCTCGTACTCCGAGCAGGGGTTCCCCTGTGAGTCTATAGTCATGTCGTCCCATTGGCGTCCGTAGGTGTACCGCTTGAGCCGCTCGCGGCAGCTCCTCATCGACGCCCCCGCGCTCCATGCCTCAAAGGCGGCACGCAGCACGGTGGCGGTCGTCGGGTCGGATGGGAATATGGTGTCGGGGCACGGCATGGCATCGGTGTCTTTCATAACGGTGTTTTTCATGGTTATAGGATTAAGAAGTTAAAAGATGGGGATATCGGGTGTCGGGATAAGCGAGATGGCGCGCTCGTCAAGCTCATACACCCCCTCCTCCGGCTCCATGACGCAGAGCAGACGCCGCAGGCGCGGCTTGCCGCCTCCCGGAGGGGCACTGTAGAGCACAAGATGTCCCGGATGGAGCACGGCCACAGGGGCATCAACACGCCCACGGCTATAGGGGTTATCCTGCCGCAAGGCCAGCGGCGAGCCAGCCGTGGCGATGGTAGCGGCCCGCGTCCACCCCTCGGCCTCGACCTCCACCACGCGGCGGCAGCCCGAGGGGAGCGTGACGGTCATCCGGCCATCGGCTTGGATGGCAGGGGCGACATCGCGGGCGATATCGGTGAGCACGAGCATATCGACAGGGGCGGTGTCGAGCAGATTGGAATACCAGGCCCGCAGCTCGGCATGGAGCAGGCGGTCGAGGTCGATGCCGTCGCGGCGCTCCACCACGCAGTCCTCCCGCAAGGGGAGGAGAGCGCGGCGCAGACGCCACAGGTCGAGCATCTCGGCTGCGGTGAGAGTCAGTTTCATGACTTGGCGGTTACACGCAGGTGGGCATTGGGATAGCGGAGCACCAGGCACGATGCCTCGGTGAGCACCACGGCGTCGGTATTGCGCACGCCGCTCTTCTTGAGGTCGAGTTTCTCGGCCGAGAAGGGGATGTGGCTGTACTTCTGTATATACTCCGGGTCGATGACTATGCCGTCGGCCGAGTGGCCGCACTGGTCGAAAATCTCGGAGTGGAGTACATAGAGCGAGCCAAACTTCGTGTGAATCTCGTTGAAGTCGATGCCCCACTTCGTCACCTTGTCACCCGCCATGACCACGCGGTTGTAGTCGAGATTGTTGATGCGCTCGATGAGGTCGCTCCCGGCAAGGAGTATCTTGCGCGTCGAGCCGGCATTCTCGGTAAATGCCTCGCGGGTGAGCGACACCATCGTGCGCAGGTCAAACGCCGTCGGGTCATACTCAAAGCCGCGTCCCGCCTGATTCCACACGCCGCCGGTGATGAACACCGTCTCGTCCTTTGCCGAGTCGGTAAAGCGGCAACGCGTGCCGAATAGGAAATTTTTCTCCATGCCGAGGCGCATGTCGATGACCGCCACCTCCTCCTGGTCGTTGAAGGTCCACCCCGCCTCCTTGTCGGCTATCTTCATCAGGGTCGACTGCTCGACCTGGGCCTTGAATATCTGGCAGAAATTGGAGCGTTTCACGGGCATCGCCGAAAACTGGGCCGTCTGCACGTCGAGTTCCGAGGCCGCGCGCCCCATCCTGACAAGTTTGGTCTTGGCCGCCAGCGCGGGCATCTTGCGCACACCGGCCGTCTCCTGTCCGTTAAGCGGAATGACCGTCAGCGAATTGTCATCCTTTGACACGACATAGAGCACGAGCTGCTCGCCGTCGGCCGCCGCCACCGACGGCACGAGTATTGTCTCGGTGGCCTCAAAGAGCTTGTTGTTGTCGGTCTCGACCATGGCGTGCTCATAGCCGTCGGATACATACGTGGCATCGGCATCGACCGCCGTCTTGACCGCCGCCACGGTGGGCTTGGTGTCGACGGCATAGTAGTCGACCACCATACTTGCCGCCTTACGGCTGCCGCCCCAGCGCGATATCTGGTCGAGCGGGGTCGACATGGGGCGTATGCGCACGATGCGCTTGTCTATCTCATTGCGAAGCAGCGAGGGTGAGGCCTCGGCGGCGTTGTCGGTTGTCACCGGGCCGCCCACCACATGCGCGCCGCCTGCAGTGCCGGTGATGACAGCGCCGACCGCCATGGAGATGTCGCCGTCACCGAGAAGGCAAAGCAACGTGACAGCCGATGCCACGGCAAGGAGGGTGAACACCAATGCCAACGGGTCGAGCGTGCGCAGGGAGTTGGACATACGGGCGCGGAACGCGCCTGAAAGATTGTTGTTTTTCATGGTAATTGAAATTTTGGGGTTAAAAAGATTTGGGTTCGTCAAACTGTCAGTCCCACACGCTGCGGGACGTGGAGGAGAGTATCATCGGGCCGTCGGTGGCGATGTCGGAGGCTGCGGCAGTGGCATTGCGGTCCTCCCACAGGGCGGGACGTTCCATCTCGATGGAGATGCGCTCGTTGCGTCCGCGCAGGTAGCCGCGCTGCTCGGCCTCGGCAAGGGCGGTTTCGGCGGAGGGACTCTCGGGGACCGGGATGTCAAAGCGGGCACGTGATGCCTCCTCGGGAGCGACCCCGGCGAGGATGTCGACGATAAAGTGCCCCACGCGGGCATCCTGGCCCATGAGACGCAGCAGTGCGTCGGCGGTCGCCGGTTGAGCCACGGTTTCTGCGGGAGAATCGGCATCTTCGGCCTCAACGCTCTCGGGCGCGTCATCGGCAACTTCATCGGCTTCCCCCTCGGAGACTGCGGGTCGGTTCAAGGCATCCACCGCTTCCGTGGCAGCGTGGCTGTCGTGGAGGGGTGTCGGTAGGTTTTCTTTCATAGCTGATTGTTGTTTCGGGTTACAATGCAAAGTTAAGCGCCGCCGCGAGGTCTTTGCCGACCATCCTGTCGCCCACCGATAACCAAACCGACCGACCGAGCGTTATAATGTTATTAGTCCACATAGAAAAGTCATACAAAATGCTACACGTTTCCGACAAGGCGAGGAAGAAAATGATGCAATGGATGCATTTTATCGTCATAATACTGTCATTGGCACTGATAGTATACATATCCTACGACACGTTTGCGGGAATATCGTTCCTCGACAACGACACCTACATGAACTTCCAGCTGTGGGTGTGCGTGGTATTCCTTGCCGATTTCCTGTTGGGGCTTGTATTTGCCCGGAACAAGTGGCATTATGTCAGACACAACTGGTTTTTCCTGTTTGTCTCCATACCCTACCTCAACATCATCAATGCCAGCGGGATGGCGTTCACCGAGCGTGAGCTGTACTTCGTGCGGTTCATACCGTTGCTGCGCGGCGCGCTGGCGATGGCAATCGTGGCGGGATACATCACCACCAACCGTGTGACCGAACTCTTCGTCTCCTATCTCGTGGTGATGGCATCGGTGGTCTACTTCTCCAGCCTGATATTCTTCTATCAGGAACACACCATCAACCCGCTCGTGCCCGACTTCTGGTCGGCCCTCTGGTGGTCGTGCATGAACGCCACGACCGTCGGGAGCGACATCAACCCCATGACACCATTGGGCAAGATACTCGGTGGACTGCTCGGCATCCTCGGGATGATAGTCTTCCCGCTGTTCACCGTATATATCACCAACATCGTACAACGCTACAACTCACGCCGCCTGCTCGCCATAGGCATCGAGGAACAGGCACGGAAAGACGCGGCAGCAGCGGCAACCGCCAACGCGCAATAGTGCCATACCGATTTGCCGCTCAAATCAGAATATACTAACTTTGCACCTACATCAACCGATAAAGATATGACTACCCCCATGCAATCCAATCCTCTATCCCCCACAGTGACTGAGGAGCAGATCCAATGCTCCGAGCAGGACGACTTTGGCGTACACTATTCCGACGACGGACGCCGCCTGCTGCGCTTTCCCGAGGATGCGGGCAACCACCTGCGGGAGTATACCGTGCCCGAGGGTGTGACAGTCATCTGCGACAATGCCTTCGAGGGTTGCGAGGGGCTGCGCACGGTGCGGTTGCCACGCTCGCTGAGGGTCATCGGCAACCTGGCATTTGACTCATGCGAGCGGCTTGAACGGCTCGACCTCCCCGAGGGGCTACTGGCAATAGGAAAAAATGTGTGGGCCAACTGCGAGCGGCTCACTCTCGTCGCCATCCCGTCGACAGTGAGAATCATCGGCGCCAACCCATTCTACCGTTCCGCCGTGAAGACGCTGATGGTCGCCTCGCCACGGTTTGCCCACAGCGACGGATGCCTGATTGACGTGGAGGAGCGTAGGCTCATATCGGTATTTGACACGCCTGAGGAGTTCATCACCCCGGCGGGACTTGAGATTATCGGCGAGGATGCGTTCCATGAACTGCGGCGCATGAAGCAGCTTATAGTCTCGGAAGGCGTGCGCGAGCTTCACCGTTTTGCGGTGGTGGGCTGCCCGGCATTGCAGTCGGTGACACTCCCCCCGTCGGTGAGCTACATCTCCCCCTCGGCGTTCTCGTTCTGCATCAATCTCCATGATGTCACTGTGCCCAAGTCGGTGGCTGCCGACATAGTTAAGCCCCTCTCCGACGCCATAAAGACCGAGGCGGGAAGCGGCGCACGCGTCGTCAGAACATAACGGACGTACGGTATGGGCGCTATACATAGCGCCCGCAGCCGCAAACGCAAAAAACCACAGGTAACCATGTCTATTTTGCATAAAAACAAGGTTACCTGTGGTTCTTAATCTTAAGAATATTTTGGAGAAAAGGTTTGGTTCCCTATGGTTCGTTTGGTTCTTCAAAAACTATTCCCTATTTGTCGCCGCGGGCGCTATGCATAGCGCCCCTACTTTGAACCGTGACCTTTGAACTGTGCACTCCCAACGTGGCGCAGGGCCTGACGGCGCACGCGGCAGTAGTCAATTACGGCAGCCGCAAGGGTTGTCAACGTTACAGAACCGACGATAGCAGTCCAGGCAAGAATCGTATGTGTAGCTTGAAGTTCCATGATTGGGGATGGTTAGCGTGTTAATTTTTTGTTCTTTCACCTTAAACGCCTCGACGGGGCGTGGTGGTTTCCGACCATGTGGATTGTTACGCTTTTTTAACACCCAATTAGCATGACAGTTCCCGCCGACACCGATATCCCGCGCGCACATTGAGCGGCATCGCAGCTGACATCCCCACAGGTTCGCTCACATACTGCAGATGGTATCGGTCGGGGGCAAGAAAATCGAGCGTGAATGTGGCCGAGTCGACAGGCTCCCCGTCACCGCGTCCGCCGACTATGCGCTCCTCCACCTTTATGTCACGCCCGGTCACGGTGACCTTTGCGCTGACAGCACCCGTGTCGGATAGCGGCGGCAATCCTCGCCGGATGATGCTCACATTCCCATCATCACCCACTATGGCCTCCACAGCTGCCGTCCCGTCACCACCGCTAGACGAGAGCGTAGCCCCAAGCAGCCTCGTCACCGCCTCGCCACGCGCGGCAGGACGCAACGCCACTCCGGCAATCAATGCCGCAACAAGGGTCGCAATCACATAAAACTCCACCGACTGGAATATCGTCAACTGTTCCATATCATTCCATCATATCATTATCGGCCACAAATATAGGCATATTAAACCATCCACACACATCGCATGTTTAGAATATACGCAATACTTACGTAAAAAACGTTTCAACAGATGGTCATCACGAAAATTGTCCCGGCCCATAGCTTCGCCAAGTGGCTGCTTGGCCTGATAAACAGTGTCCTCACACCGCTCGGCATCTCGCCCTCGGGAGTGGTCAGCGAGGTGTGCTACATCATTGTGATAGCGGCGATAGCCATAGTGCTCGGGTGGGTATTCCGCAAGATTTTCATCTTCATCACGCGGAAAATCATGAATATACGCTTCCCCATGATTGCCGCCGAGATAACCCATTGGAAAGTGATACGCCGTTGCGGGATGCTCATCCCGCCGTTGGTGTTCCTCGCCCTGATACCGTTTGCCTTTGACAGCGACGGTAAGACGCTGACTATCATACGCAGCCTTGTGTTCATATACTTCGCCATAGTCATGGCCATGGCCGTGAACGCCATCTTAGGGTTTATCTGGGAGCACTACAACAACCGCCACAACACCAAAAACCTGCCGTTGAAAGGCATCCTCGACGTGGGACAGATCATCGTGTGGGTCATCACCATCATAGTCATCGTGTCGCTCATACTCGGCAAGTCACCGGCGGCGCTGCTCACGGGACTTGGCGCGTTTGCGGCGGTGCTGATGCTGATATTCAAGGACAGCATCCTCGGGCTTGTCGCCGGGGTGCAGTTGTCGGAGAACGACATGCTGCGCGTGGGCGACTGGATATCGGTGCCCGACACGGTGGCCAACGGTATCGTGATAGACGTGTCGCTCGACGTCGTGAAGATACGCAACTGGGACAATACCGTCGTGATGATGCCGCCCTACCGCCTCGTATCTACATCGTTTGTCAACTGGCGGTGCATGACCGACACCGGCAGCCGACACATGGACGCGGCGGTGTGCATCGACACCAACACCGTCCAGCCATGTTCCGACGCGCTGTTGACGCAGGTCAAGACCGCGCTGCCGGTCATGGCCGACTTTATCGATACCAAACTCAAGCAACGTGCCGCAGGCGACACCTCCAACGTGTTCAACCAGGCGGCAGGCGTCGACGGCACCATCGACACCAATCTCGGGTTGCTCCGCGCCTACCTCTACATCTACCTGCGCCGACACCCCTACATCGACCTTGCCAACACGCTGCTCATCAGCCTCAAGCCGCCGACGCCGCAGGGCTATCCCCTCGACATCTACTGCTACATGTCGACCGCCGACTGGAATGCATTCGAGGCCATCAAGGCCGACATACTCGAACACGTGGCAGCCATCGCCCCGACATTCGGCCTGAGCATCTACGCGCAGCCATCGTCGCGCGACATGGCCGACCTCGGCGCCAACCCGCGCCGCTGGAACCCCTACTACGGCACCGGCCCATTCTTCACCCCAACCCCCAAGCCTGCCACCAACAAACCCTCGGTCGACGTCAACCCTTACGCCCCACTCGCCGAATAACCCAGCCTTGCCAGTTCAAAGTGCAGAGTTAGTGCCGAAAACTTTGAACTCTGCACTTTGGTCTTTGCACTAAAAAAGCGATGGCCGACATTACTGTCGGCCATCGCTTTGCTCAAGTCGGGGTGACAAGATTCGAACTTGCGACCACACGCCCCCCAGACGCGTACTCTAAACCGGGCTGAGCTACACCCCGATGCTTTTGCTTTCAAAAGCGATGCAAAGGTATGTACTTTCGATGTAACATGCAAGAGGCAGATACGATATTTTACATTATTTCACATTTTTCTTGATGCAAAACATCTCCTTTAACATCCGCAAACCATCTAAGAGACAATACGATAGCCTTTTGGCATGAAAAGGTTGCGCAGGTGGCGTTTTTTTTGTAATTTTGTTTGCTCATAGCAATGGAAACGACAAAAAACATCATAAGCAACAATTATGGCAGAAATCGAAGAGGAATATAGCGCCAGTAACATTCAGGTGCTTGAAGGACTCGAAGCCGTGCGCAAACGCCCGGCCATGTATATCGGCGACATAAGCGTCAAGGGACTCCACCACCTTGTCTACGAGGTGGTCGACAACTCCATTGACGAGGCTCTCGCCGGATACGCCACCCATATAGAAGTGACCATCAACGAGGACAACTCGATAACGGTCGTCGACAACGGCCGAGGCATCCCTGTCGACATGCACGAGAAGGAGCACAAGAGCGCCCTTGAGGTCGTGCTGACCGTGCTCCATGCCGGAGGCAAGTTTGACAAAGGCTCCTACAAGGTGTCGGGCGGCCTGCATGGCGTCGGCGTGTCATGCGTCAACGCCCTGTCGACCTACCTCCGTGCCGAAGTGCGCCGTGGAGGCAACATCTACATGCAGGAGTACTCCTGCGGCAAGCCCACATCCGAACTTCAGGTCATCGGCACATGCGAGCACACCGGCACGAGCATCACGTTCAAGCCTGACGGCTCGATATTCACCGTCACCGAGTATGACTATGACACGCTCGCCAACCGTCTGCGCGACCTGGCGTTCCTCAACGCCGGCATCACCCTGTCGCTCACCGACCGCCGCGACCTCGACGAGAATGGCAACCCGCGCTACGAGGTTTTCCACAGCGACAGCGGACTGAGGGAGTTTGTCGAGTACATCGATGCCCGCAAGGAGTCGCTTATCAACGACGTCATCCACCTCAACACCGAGCGTCAGGGCATCCCCGTGGAGGTAGCGTTGACCTACAACACGTCGTTCAACGAGAACATATACTCGTTTGTCAACAACATCAACACCATCGAGGGGGGCACCCACCTCACCGGCTTCCGTCGCGGACTTACCACGACACTAAAGAAGTATGCCGAGGACTCCAAGATGCTTGAGAAAGTGAAAATAGACATCGACCCCGCCGATTTCCGCGAGGGCTTGACCGCCGTCGTGTCGGTAAAGGTGATGGAGCCGCAGTTTGAAGGACAGACCAAGACCAAGCTCGGCAACAACGAGGTGGTCGGGGCTGTGAGCCAGGCTGTGTCAGAAGCTCTGAAGTTCTACCTTGAGGAGCATCCCAAGCAGGCCAAGGTAATCGTCGAGAAGGTGATACTTGCCGCCCAGGCACGCCACGCGGCCTACAACGCCCGCGTCAAGATACAGCGCAAGTCGCCCCTGTCGGGCGGCGGCCTCCCCGGCAAGCTCGCCGACTGCTCGTCGCGCACCGCCGAGGACTGCGAGCTGTTCATCGTCGAGGGTGACTCGGCAGGCGGCACGGCCAAGCAGGGCCGCGACCGCCGCTTCCAGGCCATCCTCCCCATCCGAGGCAAGATACTCAACGTCGAGAAAGCCATGGACCACAAGGTGTTTGAGAGCGAGGAAATCACCAACCTCTTCCGCGCCATGCGCGTCACCGTCGGCACCGAGAACGACCCCAAGGAGGTCAACCTTTCGCGCCTCGCCTACCACAAGATAATCATCATGACCGATGCCGATGTCGACGGCAGCCACATCGACACGCTGTTGATGACATTCTTCTTCCGCCGTATGCGCCCCATCATCGAGATGGGCTACCTCTACCTTGCCACACCGCCGCTCTACAAGTGCACACGCGGCAAGACCGAGGAATATTGCTGGACCGAGGGGCAGGTGCAACAGTTTATCGACCGCAACGGACCCAATACCAAAGTGATGCGATTCAAGGGTCTCGGCGAGATGAGCTCCGAGGAGCTGCGCAACACCACTATGGACCCGGGCCAGCGTCTGCTCAAGCAGGTGCAGATAAGCGATGCCGCCGAGGCCGACCGCATCTTCTCCATGCTCATGGGCGAGGAGGTAGGCCCGCGCCGCGACTTCATCGAGGCCAACGCCAACTACGCCAACATCGACGCATAAGTTTGAAATCATTTCACGACCGAACAACAGGGGACGCTTTTCCGACGCGGCAAGCGTCCCCTGTTCCATAACAATCACTACCCTCATAACAATACCCCCTCAACGGGCGTTATACAATATATAAGATATAAGAAAGCGTACACCTATACAAGCAAACACTTATCGACATGGCAAAGAAATCAGCCTCCCCCAACCGCACTTCCGCGACCGAGATGCGCCGCCGAGTGGAACTATACATCGACCGACAGCAGAACAACACGTTCAACTACAAGCAGGTGGCACACGCAATCGATGCCCTCACCGGCCCGCAGCAACGCCTCATCGCCGAGATACTCGCCGACATGGCGGCATCGGGCGAGCTGATAGAGACCACCCCGGGAAAATACAAGGCCCCCCAGCGCAACAACGTCACCACGGGCACATTCGTGCGCCGCTCCAACGGCAAGAACTCAGTCATCACCGACGATGACGAGGAGGCGATATTTGTCGCCGAGCGCAACTCCATGCACGCCCTCAATGGCGACCGCGTGAAAGTACACATAGCCGCACGCCGCCGCGGTGCCGAGCCGGAGGCCGAGGTGATAGAGATTATCGAGAAGAAAGACCAGGTGTTTATAGGCACACTACAGGTGGAGAAACATTTCGGCTACCTGCTGACCGACTCCAAGTACCTCGCCACCGACATCTTCATTCCACGCTCCAAGCTAAAGGGGGGCAAGACGGGCGACAAGGCGATAGTGAAAATCACCGACTGGCAGGACGACGCCAAGAATCCCCGTGGCGAGGTTATCGACATTCTCGGCACAAGCGGCGAGAACAACGCCGAAATGCATGCAATCCTTGCCGAGTTTGGCCTCCCCTACCGCTACCCCGAGAACGTCACCAAGGCAGCCGACAAGATAGACGCAGGCATCACACCCGAGGAAATTGCCAAGCGTGTCGACATGCGGGGCGTGACGACATTCACCATCGATCCCCGTGACGCCAAGGACTTTGACGACGCGCTCTCTATACGCCGCCTCCCCAACGGGCATTATGAAGTCGGGGTGCATATCGCCGACGTGACCCACTACGTCAAGCCCGACACTCTCATCGACCGCGAGGCGCAGAAACGCGCCACGTCGGTCTACCTTGTCGACCGCACCGTCCCGATGCTCCCCGAGCATCTGTGCAACGGCATCTGTTCGCTGCGTCCCGACGAGGAGAAGCTTGCGTTCTCCTGCATATTCGAGATGGACGAGAACGCCAATGTCCTCGACTCCCGGATATGCCGCACGGTCATCAAGAGCGACCGCCGCTTCACCTACGAGGAAGCCCAGGATGTCATCGAGACCGGCAAGGGTGACTTCAATGAGGAGATACTGACCCTCGATCAGATGGCAAAGAAGCTGCGCCAACGGCGTTTCGACGAAGGGTCGGTTGAGTTTGACCGTGTAGAGGTGCGTTTTGAAATCGACGAGGAGGGCCATCCCGTCGGAGTGTTCTTCAAGGAATCCAAGGAGGCCAACAAACTTGTCGAGGAATTCATGCTCCTGGCCAACAAGACCGTGGCCTCATTCATCGGCAAAGTCGAGGGACGCAAGAAGGCAAAGGCATTCGTATACCGCGTCCACGACCAGCCCGACCCCGGCAAGCTCGCCGATTTCTCGGCCCTGTCGCGCAACTTCGGCTACAAGGTCAAGTCGCAGGGTTCGGCCAAGGAGGTCAACCGCTCAATCAACAAGATGCTCAAGGATGTCAAGGGACGCGGCGAGGAAAACCTGCTGTCGACCCTGGCGATACGCTCGATGGCAAAGGCTGTCTACACCACGCACAACATCGGCCACTACGGCCTCGCGTTTGACTACTATACCCACTTCACCTCCCCTATACGCCGCTATCCCGACATGATGGTGCACCGCCTGCTGGAACGCTATCTTGCCGGAGGCCGCAGTGCCAACCTCGCCAAATTGGAGGAACAGTGCAAGCACTCGAGCGAGATGGAGCAGCTTGCCGCCAACGCCGAGCGCGCCTCCATCAAGTACAAGCAGGTCGAATATCTCGGCGACCATCTCGGCGAGGCCTACGAGGGTGTAATCTCGGGCGTGACCGAGTGGGGCCTCTACGTCGAGCTTGACGAGAACAAGTGCGAGGGCCTTGTGCCCGTGCGCGACCTCGCCGACGACTACTACGAGTTTGACGAGAAAAACTACTGCCTCACGGGTCGCCGCAACCACAACCGCTACCGCCTTGGCGACAAGGTGAGGGTGAAGGTTGCCCGCGCCAACCTTGAACGCAAGCAGCTCGACTTTGCCCTCGTTGACGACATGGGACGTCCCCTCCACGAGGACACAAAGGCCGCTGCCGTCCAGTCACTCAACAGCGGGGGCGCCCCCAAGAAGCGCAACAACGCCAAGCGCCCCTCCCGCAAGAAATAGCTGCGTCCTAATGCTGTTCACTTAAGGTGAGGTAGAGGGTGTGTTGCAAAGCCCGATAGATTGCAGATAAAGGAGTAGGGACGCTACCTGTAGCGTCCGCCAATCGTCCATATACCAAAATATTATCCGCGGACGTTCCAGGGAACGTCCCTACATCTCAAGCCAATTGGTGAGTTTTGAAACAC
>LUJN01000044.1 GCA_001689445.1 Bacteroidales bacterium M3
GTCATTCTCGACCGGGATTCAAAGGCTCGCCCTTGTATCCGCTTTAATTCCTCTATTTCCTTAGTGCGATTATAGAACTTCATATTTTGTCACCGTGGTAATAATTACCACGGTGACAAAGTTATAAATAATCTTTGAGATGACCAAATCAAATTAGGATATTTTCCTGAAAATCGCTAACTTTGCGGATACAAAAACACTGGCCCGAGAGGGTCGGGAAAAGCGATTTTCAGAAGGTAAAAACGGAGCATTTTCGGGCTTTTGTACCCGAAGATTTGCAATCCGTTGAGCGGCAACATGTTCTACGCACTGCATCAAGATTTTGCAGCTTTGCTGTTGAATCCGATTGCGTTACGTTTCGCGATTATATGTTTGCCGATTCTTGACAGCTGCCTGCCGATTGCTTAAATTCTTAAGACTATATGGAAATCAATAGAAATAGAATATGTGCTTACCTAAAAGATGTGTTGACTTTCAGGGACTATATTGAGATCCCTGAAAACATTAACGATTGTTTCTATATTTCCAACGACGAATTAAGACGCGGGAAAATAGGTGTCACCGACGGTCTGGCGCAGATTATTAAGAAGTGGCACAACGGGAAGTCCGAAATCAGTAAGAACGGAGATGCCGATAAAGACAAATATATCGACGTGTTATTGATTCCCAAGACAGTATGCGACCTTGTCCCGACCTCCAATTCAATGGTCAGTGTCAATAAGGAGAGTGTGTGGGAGTATAAGAAAGTGAGTCTGCTTTACATAAAGGCAAAACTGAATGTAAGAACCTATGCCTTATATCCCGTTAAAAATGAAAGTCTGATATGGGCTGATCCGGTCATCAAGGATTTTGAGCAGAATCCTGTCAAGCGTTTATTATTGAAATTCATAAACAGGCTGTTTAACCGGAATTGCGCGGATCATGCCAGGTTTGAGCTGAAGACAGCCCCTTCATTATCCTATGATGGAGATGATTGGGGAGTCTATATGTCGAAAGTGGCGGAGAGCTTTAACAGACGCACAGGCGATGACATCTACACTTGCGATTCGCTTGCCGACGAACACAATGTCATTCATCCCCTTTACGACGACGCCATGTATGGCAAGACAGTTGTCATGAAGGATCCGACTGTATTTGCCTCATTCAATATCATGAATCTGCTTTCAGGCATTATCACGTGTGGTGAAAAGTTGCCTCTGCTTGAAACGATGCTGTCCGGGAACCGGAAACGGAAAACGGTCTTCCGATATGATTCCGCTAAAAAACTGTCTGACCATGCGGGTCAGATGAAAAACGAATATCCGCTGGCGAGAGCCCAGAGGTCGGCGGTTCATGCGTTCTCGTCCCTCGGCAACGGAGAAGTGCTTGCGGTGTCAGGACCTCCGGGAACAGGCAAGACCACAATGCTGCAAAGTATAGTGGCGGACATGACCGTAAAAATGACTTTAAGGAATAAGGGTGTGCATGGATGCGACACCGCTCCGCTGATTCTTGCCACATCTGCCAACAACAAGGCTATAACCAATATCATAGATGCCTTCTCGTCTTCAGATGTGGACCCATCTGAAATAGCTATCGACAGAAGATGGCTCCTTTATGAAGCGGACAGTCAGGAACGATTCGTCCCGATGGCTGTTTATTTTCCGTCAAGCTCTGTCAGCAGACGTAAGATCCAGAATTATTTCGTTACGGATTATAACGGAGGTGACGATTACGGAGCTCTCAGGATGCACTATCACAAAGACCCTTCCGATTTCTTTCGCAGGGCAAGCGAAGTGTTGGGTCACGGCTGCTGTAGTCTGGATTCAGTCATGGAATCCCTGTCGGATGAGATTGACAGATGCTACAGATGCCTTAAGGGCTTTGAGGCATCACATAAGGAATACGGAGAACTCAAGGAAGAGCTCCTTGCGTCCTACCCGGAATGTATACAGCCGAAACAAGCGGAGAAGGCTCATAATCTTGACGAGCTTCTTGACCTTACAGTAAGATACAGGCTTTACTGGCTTTCCGTTCACTATAATGAATGCCGGTGGCTCAGGAAACTTGAGTCGCAGACAAACGACGACGGCTCATTGAGGAAAGTGTACGGTAAATTTCTGTTTGATGAGATCAAATACATCTGTCCGTGCATAATATCAACGTTCTATATGGCTCCGAGACTGTTCGGATACAGCAGACGCAAAGACGGCCGGATGGCATACAACTACGGCCTTGCCGACCTGTTGATTGTGGATGAAGCCGGACAGGTAAGCCCTGAGATCGGATTGCCGACGTTCGCTCTTGCCAAAAAGGCGATAGTGGTTGGCGACGTAAAACAGATTCCACCTGTCCAAGGCATCCACGAGTCGACAGACGAAGCATATTGGAGAAAGAACATGGCGGGTAAACGCAATGACGGTTTACGGGATTTACTGTCGTGTGCGGGATCGAATATCATGGCTATCGCAGAGAAATGTTGCAGATATCAGCGGGAAGACGCGCATAATAACAGGAAAGACGGTCTGTTTCTTGATGAGCACAGACGATGTGTGGATGAAATAATCGATTATTCGAATAAGCTGATTTATGAGGGGGAACTAAAACCCAAGACCGGACCGGCTAAAGACAAGTGCAGGCTCAGAGCACTGCCCCCGATGGGCATATTCGTGAATGAATCCGAAAGCAAGACCAAGGACGGCAGCAGATACAACCAGGAAGAGGTAAAGGCTATAAAAAAGTTCATCGCATCGCACAGCGATGAAATATTGGAGGCATATACGGAAAACGGCACAAAGCCGGAACTAAAGGGCCTGATATGCATCATCACTCCGTTCAAGGCACAAAGTGTATTGATTCAGAAAGACCCTGACTTGTGCAAGTTTCCGGTAGGCACAGTCCATACTTTTCAGGGAGCGGAGAGCCCGATAGTCATATTCTCAATGGTGTATGGGAGGAAAGACAATCCGGCGTTTATCAAAAATAACCATGAATTGATGAATGTGGCGGTATCAAGAGCGAAACACCACTTCATAGCGATAGGAAGCAGGGGATGCCTTGAAAGGCATAGGTCTGACAATGCCTGTGGGCTCCTTTATGAAAAACTCGAGGTGCTTCCACAAAATATTAGCGGAGACTGAAAAGGGTGCGGATTGAATATCGGATCATAAATTAATTTTAAGCTTAATTCTTGATTCACCGGTATAATCGCAGATTTGTCCATCTATTGTGCAATTTACCTTTCCCGCCTGTAAGACATCGAGCCGAATGTACGACCATTAGCGTTATAGGTTTCCGTTGAATTTTTTGACGGGGTTGCCGCGCTCAAGGTTATCGTGGTTGGACCATTGGCGGGAACGCGAGTCGGCGACGCTTTTCTCGTTGAGCTGGTGTGGCTTCAGAAGTAGCGGGCGAGTGACTTGTTTTGCGACTTTGAACGTTCTTCAGTGCATCTAACTGACAGTCCTGTCTGGGAGTGGATTGCCCGTACTGTCGTTTCTCCTTTATTGACATTCTGTCCTCGGTCTGATAAGCTCGAGGAGTCCCACAGTAGTTATGTAAGCCATTGGCGATTCGTCGAGGGTGTTTCGCATACGGACGCTTAAAAGATGCCCGACATAGCGTTTTCATAGACAAGGCCGGTGTCGGGTTGTTGGCGCAATATCATGACGGGATTTTAGATATGACATTACCAAAGATCATTACGCGAATGAAACGATGCATTATATAAACATTATGTCATATAGGCTAATTTTAGTATTCGAGCTTGTATAAATGAAGTATAATTTCTATATTTGCATATAGATGGTCAGCCCTTTAATGGTGATAGGAGCAGATCTGTTTGTAATTACATTCATCAGGTAAATTGTCAATACAATGTCAGGATTTCAATCTCCGATAACAATACTTCAGGCAATCCAGTGCATCAATAGGAACGAGTATCTGCTGCCATCATTTCAGCGTGAATATGTATGGAGTGCAGGACAAGTAGAAAATCTTTTTGATTCCTTGATGAAAGGCTATCCAATTAGTTCGATGCTGTTTTGGAAAGTTCGTGGAGAAGCGAAGAAGAAGTATAGATTTTACAGCATACTACGGTATTATATAGAACATTTCCACATTCATAATGACGCATTTAATACAGACCAGATTAATGATTTTTGGGCAGTGCTTGATGGACAGCAACGTCTGACATCCTTATATTTGGGCTTATGCGGGTCTTATGCATATAAACGTCCTCGTGCCTGGAGGATTGAAAGCCAACAAAATTACCCCACACGTCATCTGTATTTGAATCTTTCGCGCACTTACCCCGAAGATGAGTCTGATAAGACATACGATTTCATATTCAAAGATAAAGCCGAGTCAGGGGAACTCCCGATTTATATCGACTCCGATGATAATAAATGGTTTCGCGTATCGAAAATCATCGATCTTCATTTGGCTGACGATGGAAAAGATATTGATGATTTTAGCGATGAGTATGAATTAAAACGAGAAGAAAAGAAAATACTCCGGAGGCTTGATAATGCTATTTGTACAGAGACATGTATCAATTACTACGAGGAAGATACAGACTCTCCTGACAAAGCTGTCAATATCTTTGTGAGGATTAATTCGGGAGGAACTCAACTCTCATTCTCTGATATTCTGCTCTCCATTGCCACGGCTTCATGGAACACTAAAGATGCGTGTAATGAAATAAACAATCTCGTTGATGAAATTAACGCGATGGATTTCAATATTCCTAAAGATTTGGTGCTTAAGACGTTTTTGGTACTGTATAATAGAGATGTCCGTTTCCGAATCAAAAGTTTCAATAATGAATTCATCTCTACAATCGAAAAGAATTGGGAGAAGATCAGAGAATGTCTTAGAGAAACATTTAGACTGTTAAAAGTGCTCGGTTTTAATAGTCGCACATTGACATCCAACAATGCCGTTTTACCGATTGTCTTCTATCTGTATTATTCTGGCAGATATCGTAAAATTGCAAAATCGGCAGCAGAAGAAATTAAAAGGGATAGGAGTCTTATTCGCCAATGGATTCTTCGCAGTTTGCTTTTGCGCAGTTTCGGTAGCGGTAGTTCGGATCATGCAATCACCCAAGCGAGAAAAGCCATGTTGGATGATAATTCATCGGAGATGGGAATCAAACCAAAGGAAATGAATGAGTTCCCGAGCAAGGATATATCGGATGAACTCAAACAGTCCACGCTATTAAATAAAGAGAAGATTTCCGAATTTTTACAGACGCAAAAAGATGACAAATATGCATTTTCCATACTTGCTGCCTTATATCCCCATCTTGATTATACTAACAACAATTTCCACTTAGATCATATGCATCCCGCTGCCGCTTTTGATAGCGATGGCGATCATGAATGGGAGGTGCATAATTCGATACTGAATCTACAAATGCTTGATGCCAATGAGAATATGTCTAAGAATGCAATATCTCTAAAGGAATGGGTCGATAGTAATTTGGCAAATGGAAATGACAAGCGTAACTTCTATCAATCGCATATTATTCCCAATGTTGACTTAGATTACTCCAATTTTAATCAGTTCGTATCGGAACGCGAAAAATTGCTCACTGAGCGGTTGTTGGAGGCATTATCTATATAATACAATTTTGTCCATAACCGAATTGATTATTTGGACGTAATGTTGTAACAATCGGATAAGCTATAAAGAACTCAACCGGCTTTCTCGATATTCCAATTGGAGATGACTTCGCCCCAGTTTGCATGGTCGGCAAACTTGTCGAGCATGTGCCAGTTGTTGTAGAGCGCGTCGCGGTTGGAGAGTGCTTTCCAATCCCACTTGGAGGCAAATTTCTGTAGCGTGGTCGCTGTGATGATGTTGTTCGGGCAAGATTGTGAAAATTCATTCCAATGGGTTTTATAGGCATATTTGTTGATGCCATCGATGGTCCAAAGGACATTCTTATTGCCACAGCCTTCTTCCCTGTCGAGTTTGTCTACCAGTTTGTCAATCATTGCCATGCTGAGGTTCCCGTTTTGGTAGAGTCCTTTCCATGCTTCGGTTTCGAGTACTGAATTAGGGAATTCATTGTTTGTAATAGGTTCCATATTGTGTTTGTTTAATTGTTACAATGCAAAGGTCGCTTGGTGATGTCTCAAATGTCGATACAGGATTGTGATAAATGCAGCTGTTGTGTCTCGGGCTGTTGACGTTCTTGGCACTCGGGATGGGTGGGATTGGGACGTCATTGCAAGATACATGACGGTATGTCATAAGGTTAATGGATTATGGTTCAACCCTGCGACAGGGTTGAAGGGGGTGGGGCCGATGGGATTAGGGCGGTGGGCATCGCGGCGTCGATGTGGGCGCAGGATGCCGTGGCGCAGCGGCTCGTGATATTGCACACCAACGATACCCACTCGCAGATTGACCCCGACGACAAGGGGCGCGGCGGAGTGTTGAGACGCAAGGCGTTGGTTGACAGTGTGCGCGGCGTGGAGCCTAACGTGCTGCTTGTCGATGCGTGGGATGCCGTGCAGGGCACGTTCTATTTCACCCTCTACAAGGGGGAGGTGGAGCAGAAGATGCTCAACGCGCTCGGATATGATGTGCAGATACTTGGCAACCATGAGTTTGACAAGGCGGCGATGTTTGCCGATGCGCTTCCGAAACAATCGGCTATCCTAAGGATGACGCATTTATGCCAAAGCAAAAGAAAATTAACATCAGAGATTGGATACATATAAACCTATGGTGATAACAAAGGGGGTGGTGTAATTTGTAATTAGTTAAAAAATATAAATAATGACAATTGGATAACCGATGTGTGCTAAAATAGTGCTATATTGCAAATGAATTAAAAACACAATGCCATGAACGAATATTTTATAGAGCCACCTATGGACCACTCGGAAGCGATAAAGGAATTGGGTAAAATTATGGATAGGATAAATCATAATTTTTATAATGCTGATTTGCGATTTTATAAGATGCCGAGGCTTATATTCAGGGGTATTACGCGGGAAAGCCAGTCGTATAGGATTATAGGTGATGACCGTTATGTACGCTCCGGTCTCTCGGTGAGGTTGAGGCAGAACGAGAAAGGCCATTCAACGGCGACGGTCAATCGGGCCGAATATATAAATTATCTTCTGCGCCTTATTCAGGAAGCCCGAAAGTCCTATCCGGCAAAATACTCTTCGCTCACCGATCTTGAAGTGTTGGCTGACATACAGCATAACGGAGGGGCTACATGCCTTGTGGATTTCAGCAAGAACATGTTGATATCCTTGTGGTTTGCATGTAGCGACAGCCTTGACCATGACGGTTATTTGCTATGTTACAACGTGACAGAGGATTTGGTCGTGAACAATTCTCTAACAACGATTAAGCCACAGGATATGAAGCGGCCGATAAACGAGCTGATATCCGAGACATCGCGATTTGTAGATCCTTGTTCATCGGTGACAAGCCGCTTCTGCATGTGGGATCCAAGTGCGGTCAACAGCCGCATTACACGTCAGGACAGTGTATTCATATTTGGTATCGAGCACTTTAAGATATCGGCAATGACACCGCAGACTATGCTGTCTATAAGAATATCAAAGAAATCAAAGGTGTTGTTGCGTAGGCTTATCGAAAACATGTTTAATATTACCGAGTCTACAATATATAGCGATTCTGTGGGCTTCGCTATCTCAAATTCAAAATTTAAGCCGTTGTACAACAATTTGCCTTATGATACCGACCAACGTCTATATCAGATGGGGCTTGAGGCTCTGTTGATAGGCAACTATAAGGAGGCGATTGAGATAATGAACGGAATCTCGTCAAATAATGACTTCATGGAGATTGAGACCTCATATTCCCGAGGCGTCTGCTATAAAAATCTTGAAGTCCCGACCGATTATACCGAGAGTGCGATAATGGCCTATCACGATGTAATAAGCCGTATAGATACGCTCATTTCCCGCGATTTTGTTTCCAAGGATGATAATGCCAGCATTGTAGAAACTGAAAAGTTGTATTATATCAAAAAAGCAGTGCGTGCCTATAATGAGATTATTGATTTGTGTTATCGCGGTAAGAAGTATGAGAGGGGTGTGAAATATTGTTGTGAAATAGAACGGTTTTTTGATAAATTAAAAGCTTATGCGGATGGATTGTCCGAAAAAGGCAACAGGGATACAAATTCTGCGGAGATTATTGTGGATTACGTCAAATCACTGAAAACGGACGCATGTAAGTTATATAAGTTTGAATTTTGCATATTGGATAGATTGTCTAACCCTAATTCTGAGGGGAATGAGGCTGAAGCTGCACGGGCTGAGGTCGAGGCAATAAATACTCGTTATCATGGGCAGGATGCTCCTTCACGTATAACATTCGAAGATCTTTTGATTCAGTTTTATTTACTGTTGGATAGGGTGATAGACAGGTCTACGGTAGATATAACCGCATTTAGGAAATTGTGTGACTGTAAGTTTGACATTGAGCCGGAGGCCAAGGAGTCTGAGAATTATTATCACTGGGATTTTGTAGACCTGAAAATGGCTATAGATGCATTGGACGGAAATTCTGTACGGAAGGAACATCTTCAGGAAATATTGGCAATGGCGATAGATGCGCGCGACCGCTACGAAGGTCAGTATAACAAAACTACAGATGATATATAAGAGGTTGTTATGGGATTTCAACGATGAACTGGATTCGTAGGAACGGGTTGTGTCTAAAACTGAACTGTACCCCAAAGTTAGATGAAAAACTTTTGGGTTGGAACTTATCAGCGGCGCAGGGCGCGGCGGAGGCGGCGGATGCCTTCGGCGCCGAGGATGGCGAGGGCGGTGTATTGGAGGGTTTTGGCCGAGCCAAAGAGAATGACCCATAGTGCTGTCTTGGCGGCGGGGCTTATCGGGAGTAGCATTTGGGCGAAGGAAGCGGCATAGCAGAGGGCGCACGCGGCGAGCACCCACAGGCCGGTGCGGAATGAGAGGCGCGACAATCGCTTTTTGATGTTATCCAAAAGTGATTTCATGTGGCAAAGTTAGGAATATTCATTATATTTGTGAATGACTAATCCCTAAATTGCGAAGTTATGAAACTCTCAAAGTATATATTGCCGATGGCGGTGGGCATCGCGGCGTCGATGTGGGCGCAGGATGCCGTGGCGCAGCGGCTCGTGATATTGCACACCAACGATACCCACTCGCAGATTGACCCCGACGACAAGGGGCGCGGTGGGGTGTTGAGGCGCAAGGCGTTGATTGACAGCGTGCGCGGCGTGGAGCCTAACGTGCTGCTTGTCGATGCCGGGGATGCCGTGCAGGGCACGCTCTATTTCACTCTCTACAAGGGGGAGGTGGAGCAGAAGATGCTCAACGCCCTCGGATATGACGTGCAGATACTGGGCAACCATGAGTTTGACAACGGCATCGCCGCGCTCGCCCGCAATTACCGCAACGCGATCCCCGCGATAGTGTCGACTAACTACGATCTGCGTGCCACCGAGCTTGACTCGCTCTTTGTCCCTTATGTGATACGGGAGTATGACGGTAAGCGTGTCGGCATTATTGCGATAAACCTTGACCCCAAGGGGATGATTGCCGACGAGAATGCCGAGGGAGTGGTGTTTCTCGACCCCGTTAGGGCGGCAAACTCAACTGCATGGCATTTGCGGCACAACGAGCGGGTGGATGCCGTGGTGGCGCTGACCCACGACGGCTATGACGAGGCTACCGCGCCGACGGTGCCCGATACCGAGCTTGCGGCCAAGAGCCACGATATAGATGTCATCATCGGAGGCCATTCCCATACCGAAGTCAATCCCGATGCCTCCAATTCGTTGCCTTACAAGGTGGTAAATCTCGACGGCGACACGGTGCTCATAGCACAGACGGGAAAGTCGGGACGCTATCTCGGCGAGGTGATGCTCGACCTCGACAGCCGCAAGGCCACATCGCGGCTAATTCCTGTGGACAAGCGGCTTGACGACCGCATAGACCCGCAGCTTGCGGCGATGATAGAGCCGTACCGTGCCGGAGTCGACTCGCTTATGGCGGTGAAGGTGGGCCAATCGGCTCGTGAACTTCCCGCTGACTCCCCCGCGCTGCTCAACTGGGTGAGCGACTTCGTGCTTGCTACAGGGCGTGAGGAAGCCGGCACGCCCATAGATATCGCGATAATGAACAAGGGGGGAATACGCCGGGGATTGCCCAAGGGAAGCATAACCAAGGGCATAGTGATGACGATGCTGCCGTTTGAGAATAAGGTGCACGTGATAGACATAAAGGGCGCTGATCTTGCCGCAGCCCTCGATGTGATGGCCTCGCGTGGCGGCGACGGCGTGAGTGACGGCGTGGATGCCACGTTTGACCCGGCGACGGGCCGATGCACGCGAATCATCATCAATGGCAAGCCGCTTGACCCGGAAAGGACCTATCGGCTTGCGACAATCGACTATCTAGCCAAAGGGGGCGACTACATGTCGCCGTTGTTGCAGGGCAAGACGGTCGCCGTGTCAAAAAGGCGGCTCGATAATGCGATGATAGACTATCTGCAAAGCTCGGCGATGCGTGGCCGCAAGGTCAATCCGTCGGGCGAACAGAGAATGCATCCGTGATGTTGTTAAATGAAAAACGATAAGATATGACACGATTTATATATCACCTGTCGCTTATATTGCTTGTGGTGACAGCGTGCGGGAGTTCGGCGGGAGACACAGTTGCCGCCGAGGCGCCGAAAGAGACCAAGGCCCCTTACATGTCACCCGTGAAGTCGAGGGCCGCTTCGGCCGACGCCCGGCAATGGGCCGACTCGGTATTGTCGACCCTTACTCTCAGACAGCAGGTGGGGCAACTGTTTTTCCCTGTTGTCGACCCGCTTAATGTCGCAGCTGCCAAGTCCACGCTACGCCGCTATGTGGAGAATGACGGGGTGGGAGGGCTGCTTTTCAGCAAAGGCTCGCTCACGGATTATGCCACGCTCTTCAACTACGCCCAGTCGCTCGCCCGCGTACCGTTGATGGTGACTCTCGACGGGGAGTGGGGGCTATCGATGCGTGTCAGTGGCACGCCACGGTTTCCCTACAATATGAGCCTCGGTGCCATCGGCGACGAGCAGTTGCTCTATGACTACGGGCGCGAGGTGGCGCGTGAGTGCCTCCGCACGGGCATCCATGTCAATTTTGCCCCGGTGCTCGACGTAAATTCCAATCCTGCCAATCCCGTCATCGGCTATCGCTCATTCGGTGAGTCGCCTGAGCGCGTGGCCGCTCTCGGCGCGGCATACTCGCGAGGACTGGAGGATGGGGGTGTCATGTCGGTGGCAAAGCATTTCCCCGGACACGGCGACACGTCGACCGACTCCCATAAGGTACTCCCGGAGATAATCCATAGCCGTGCGACCCTCGACACGGTAGACCTTGTGCCGTTCCGGCGTTATATCGCCGACGGTCTGTCGGGGCTGATGGTGGGTCACCTCAATGTCCCTGTCCTCGACAAGTCGGGAACTCCGGCATCTCTTTCGCCTAAGGTCGGCACCGGGTTGCTGAAGAATGAGTTGGGTTTTGATGGACTGGTGTTTACCGACGCTCTCGTTATGAAGGGGGCAAAGGGGCACGGCAACGTGTGTGTGGCCGCGCTGAAGGCCGGGGCTGACGTGCTGTTGTCGCCGGCATCGGTTGCCAATGACATGGCGGCAGTCCTTGCCGCTGTGAAGTCGGGCGAACTGTCGGAAGCGATGATTGCCGACCGCTGCCGCAAGGTGCTTGAATATAAGTATGCCCTTGGGCTTAATGGCTACACGCCTGTCGGGCTGTCGGGAATCAAGGATGCGGTCAACTCGCCCGGGGCAGACGCCGTCAACCGTCGGCTGCATCGCGCCATGATTGTGTGCCTCGCCAATCGCGACAGCCTGTTGCCGTTGCGCGACCTCTCCAAGAAGTCGATTGCCGTTATTAACGGCGGTGGGGCAGATGGGAAAGCATTTGTTGACTTCTGCTCGAAATATGCCGAAGTCGATGTCTACACTGCGGCACAGGCATCGGCATCCGTCAGCTCGATAAAGCGTAAGCACGACGTTATAGTTGTCGGCCTGTTTGACGACAAGGAACCGTCGCGGCGGTTGCTCGACCATTTTGCCGACTCTCCGGGTGCAGTGGCTGTGTTTTTTATGAATCCTTACAAGATGGCAAAGTTCGGGCAGTCGGTCAAGCATGCGCAGTCGGTGCTGCTTGTCGGGGAAAAGACCGCCCTGGCCGGGGAGTATGCCGCGCAGGCACTCTTTGGCGGCATAGAGGTGTCGGGGCATCTCCCCGTCAATCTCAAGGGGCTTTACCCACTCGGTGCGGGCATCATTCTGCCCAAGACGCGGCTTGGCTACACATCGGCAGTCGATGCCGGTTTTTCCCCCTCGATGACCGTGCGCCTTGACTCGCTTATAAAGGTAGGGCTGACAACAGAGGCTTTTCCTGGTTGCCAGCTGCTTGTCGCCAAAGACGGGGATATAGTTGTTGACAAGGCATACGGGCGCACGACAAAGGCTGTCGGGGGCACTGAAGTCACCACCTCGACAATATATGACCTCGCCTCCGTGTCAAAGGCCCTGGGTATGTTGCCCGGGATAATGAAGGCTTACGACGAGGGGTTGCTCTCGCTCGATGCCCCGGCGGCGCGTTATGTCGCGGGATTGCGCGGCATCGACAAGGAGGATATAACCGTGCGCCAGTTGCTGTATCACGAGAGCGGCCTGCCGGCCGCTCTCGACATATACGGGCTGATGGTCGATACGGCCTCATATGATGGACGCCTTTTCCGCGCCAAGCCGAGTGCCCAGTACCCTGTCAAGGTAGGGCGCAACGCCTACATCAACAAGGATGCGCGGCTGCGTCGCGACATCACGTCGGCTACACGTTCCGACCGTTTCCCCATCGAGGGTGCACGCGGGCTATTCATCTCCGAGGCGGCCATGGACAGCGTGCGTCAGGCGGTCTACCGTGCCAAGCTGCGTCCGAAGACCTACCGCTATAGCGACCTGAACTTCTGCCTGTTGATGGATGTGGAGGAGAGTGTCACAGGCCGCAAGCATGACGAGTGGGTGGAGACCGAGATTTTCGCTCCACTTGGCGCGATGCGCACCCTCTACCGTCCATTGTCGCGCTATTCGGCCGTCGATATAGCCCCGACCGAAAAGGATGCTTTTTTGCGCAAGCAGATGGTTCAGGGGTATGTGCATGACGAGACCGCCGCGATGTCGGGCGGCGTGCAGGGCAATGCAGGGCTGTTCTCAACGGCTGAAGACCTTGCCAAGGTGTGCCAGATGTGGCTCAATGGCGGCACTTACGGCGGTGCCCGCATCCTTTCGCAGTCCACGACCGACCTGTTTCTCAAAGACAAAAGCCCCATGTCGCGTCGCGGATTGGGCTTTGACAAGCCCGACATCGCCAATCCGTCAAAGTCGCCAACCGCTCCCGAAGCATCTCCCGCGACGGTGGGGCATATCGGCTTCACCGGCACATGTGTGTGGATAGACCCCGAGAGCCGGTTGATATACATCTTCCTCTGCAACCGCGTCAACCCCACCCGCGACAACGCCGCCTTCTCCCGCCTCGACATCCGTCCCAAGCTCCTGTCAATCATCTATCAGTCGATGCGCTGACACGCCGGCTATGGCCGGCTTTAGCCGTTACAAAATTTGGCATATTGCACCAAAGGAGTAGGGGACGCGTTGCAGAACTGCCAATTGCTCAACTTATAGGGACGACATTCCTTTTGTATGTGGGCTATGCAAGTGGCTGAATCACAGTTCACATACCAAAGGCATCTCCCTACAAGTTGTGGATAGTAGCACGGCAACAAGTGTCGGCATGGTATAATAAAAATAGGCGACTCGCATGAGCCGCCTATTTTATAGGTTATTTACTGTTGGAATTAGTCCTCGATGGTGCAGATGGAAACGCGGTTCCAGCTTTCCTCGGCAAACATGTGACCGATACCCTGACCCTCAGCCTGGATGCGGTCAGCGGCAATCTTGTACTTGTTGATGAGGGCAGTCTTCACAGCCTCAGCACGCTGGTTGGCAAGACGGATGTTTACTTCCTCGGGACCATCCTGAGATGCGTAACCCTTGATGACAACCTTAGCGTTCTTGTGGTTCTTGAGGTACATTGCAACCTGCTCTACGTTAGGCATCTGGTCGTTGGTGATGTTGTAGCGGCCAATCTTGAAGAAGACGTAGCGCACGGTGTTGAGCTGGTTGTTGTCAACCTGTACAACCTCGGGCTTGCGGTTCTTGCAAGCGGTAAGCTCAGCCTGGAGGGCAGCGTTGGCGGCATTGCAGCTGTTGAGTGCAGCGTTGGCAGCCTCTACATCGCCACGGAGAGCGTTGATCTGGGCGTTGAGAGCGTCGATCTCACCCTGGTTGTAGGGCTTAACGCACTGGAAGCCGTTGCCGAAGTGGTAAGATACGCCGGCGAGAAGTTGTACAGTTGCGTTGTTGGCGTTGTAACCGCAGGAAGTGTATTCGATATCGACATCAGTCATGTTCCAAGCGATAGAAGGCTTGATAGCGATAGTCCACTGACGACGTGCGCCGAGGTTGAAGTTGAAGTTAAGACCAACCTTGGTTGCAAAATAGTTGTGGTCGCCATCGCCACGGTCACCTTCGGTAAAGTAACCGGAAGGAGCGTGCCAGAAGTTGTGACCCCAGCCTGCACCTGCTACAGCCTCGATCTCGAAGAGACGACGTCCGCAGTTGTAGCCTGCGAAGAGGTTGTTGAGGTTAACGGCACCGTAAACGCCTACATACTGGCTGTCAAAAGCGGTAGTGCTCTTGGGGCCGCCACCCCAAGATGAGGTGTTTACGCCCCATGTGCCCTCTACGCCGAGGCCAAATACGGGAGAAATCTGCTTGTTGATGTCAATGCCGACCATACCACGCATGTCACCCCAGAAGGCGGCATTCTTGAGGGGGGTAGTACCACCACCCATGAGGCCGAGAGACCAGTTATCCCAAAACTTGCTCTGCTGGAGAGCTTCTTGAGCTTGCACTGTAGATGCTCCCAGGAGCACTGCAGCGACGAGTAATACTTTCTTCATTTGTTTTAATAATTAAGTTAAAAACGAGCACAAAGATAAGTGGCTTTGGTTTAACCCGCAAATATTTTCGCGCTATTTTTGCTTTATAACATATTTTTATCGCATAATGTTTGCCAAATTGTCCTTTTTCTCCCCATTTTTAACTATTTTGCGGCGCATAATGTTGTATATTTGCGCCATTGCAGGCGTTGGTGCCTAAGTGGCTTATAGTGGTATTTTTTTGTTTTTATATTAGATGAGTGAGACAGAATTTGCAAGTGCCCGGCTCTCTTCACGGGATGGCCTGATGGCGATTTCGCCGATAGGCGTATTCCTGGTGTGCTATCTTGTGGTGTCGCTGATAGTGGGGGATTTCTACAAAATGCCGATTTCGGTCGCCCTTCTGCTTGCATCGGTGTGGGCGGTCATCGTATCGCGCGGTAAGTTGCAGGATAGGGTGGAGGTGTTCTCCCGGGCGGCGGCGTCGGCCGATGTGCTTTATATGGTATGGATTTTTATCTTGGCCGGTGCTTTTGCCGCCCTTGCCAAGGGAATCGGCGCGATAGACGCCACCGTGGGGCTGACGTTACAGTACCTCCCGCCACGTTTTGTGGTTCCCGGGTTGTTTATGGCAGCCTGTTTTGTCTCGTTCTCCATAGGCACGTCAGTGGGCACAGTTGTCGCGCTGACCCCATTGGCGGTTGATATGGCTGTTGCGGGAGGAGGGTCTGTGCCGTTTTTTGTCGCGGTGGTGCTCGGAGGGGCGTTTTTCGGTGACAACCTGTCGTTTATATCCGACACTACGATTGCAGCCACGAGGACCCAAGGATGCCGCATGGCCGACAAGTTCCGTGCCAACCTGTGGATTGCCGTGCCTGCCGCGTTGGTGACGCTTGCGCTCTACACGTTCCTTGGCGGCGAAGTGGGGGAGGTGGTCACTGCTAATGTGGAGCATCCATGGCTTGTATTGCCCTATCTCGTCATCATAGGCTGCGCAGTGGCGGGGATGAATGTTATCCTTGTGCTGACGCTTGGCATATTGTCGGCATCGGTTGTCGGTATCCTTTCCGGCGGGTCGCTGCTTGGCGTTGCGGCCATGATGGGGGAGGGGGTGGACTCCATGGGCAACCTGATTATCATAACGCTGCTTGCAGCCGGTATGCTCGGCCTCATCAAAGCCAACGGGGGAATACGGTATATCCTCCAGTCGCTCACCTCGCACATTGGTGGCCGGCGTGGGGCACAGGCAGGGATAGGGTTGCTTGTGGGGATAGTAAACATGTGTACCGCTAACAATACGGTGGCGATAATAACCGTGGGTTCAATCTCCAAAAGTCTTGCCGCCCGGTATGGCGTAGATCCGCGAAAGAGTGCAAGCGTGCTTGACACTTGCTCATGTATAGTGCAATGTATCATTCCCTATGGAGCGCAATCGTTGCTTGCCGCCACGCTTGCCGGTGTGTCTCCGGTGGCGGCATGGCCATATCTGTATTATCCGTGGGGGCTTGGCGTCATGGTGGTGCTTTGCATCCTCTTTGACATTCCACGCTACCACAAGCCTCGCGATTGAAGCCATGTAGCACTATCTGCTGCCTGATATTATATAATAAAAGGAGGGGCACCCCGATTGGGATGCCCCTTTGTCATTTATCAAAATGTGTTGGCTTAAAGATCCGTTGTTAGAGGACGCCCTGTGCCATCATTGCGCGGGCAACCTTCATGAAGCCGGCCACATTGGCACCCTTCACGTAGTTGATGTAGCCGTCCTTCTCCTTGCCGAAGAGTTCGCACTGATGGTGGATTTCAGCCATGATGCTCTTGAGCTTGTCGTCAACCTCCTGTGCACTCCACATGAGTTTCTGTGAGTTCTGGGCCATTTCAAGGCCTGAAACGGATACGCCGCCGGCGTTGGCAGCCTTTCCGGGAGCATAAAGAATCTTGGCGGCAAGGAATTCCTTGATGGCCTCAGGGGTAGAGGGCATGTTGGCGCCCTCGGATACTGCGATACAGCCGTTGGCGAGGAGGGCGCGTGCATCGTCGCCGTCAAGCTCGTTCTGTGTGGCGGAGGGCATGGCGATGTCGCACTTCACGTGTGTCCAGGGGCGCTCGCCTTCGAAGTACTGGCAACCGTATTCCTCGGCAAACTCGCGGATGCGGCCACGGTATACGTTCTTGAGTTTGAAGATGTAGTCGAGCTGCTCCTGGGTGATGCCCTCGGGCACGTAGATGGTGCCGTTGGAGTCGCTCATTGACACTACCTTGGCGCCAAGCTGGAGGAGCTTCTCGGCGGTATAGGTGGCCACGTTGCCCGAACCGGAGATGGCTACAACCTTGTCCTTGATGTCGATGCCCTTGGTGTTGAGCATGTTGAGGAGGAAGTATACGTTGCCGTAACCGGTTGCCTCGGGACGGATGAGTGAGCCGCCGAATTCGAGACCCTTGCCGGTGAATGTGCCGGTGAACTCGCGGGCCATCTTCTTGTACATGCCGTACATGTAGCCAACCTCACGGCCGCCTACGCCTATGTCGCCTGCGGGGACGTCAGTGTCGGGGCCGATGTGACGCCACAGTTCCTGCATGAATGCCTGACAGAAGCGCATCACCTCAGTGTCGCTTTTGCCACGGGGGGAGAAGTCAGAGCCGCCCTTGGCGCCACCCATGGCAAGAGTGGTAAGGGAGTTCTTGAATGTCTGCTCGAAAGCGAGGAACTTGAGGATCGACTGGTTGACCGACGAGTGGAAGCGGATACCCCCCTTGTACGGGCCGATGGCGTTGTTGTGCTGGATGCGGTAGCCCATATTGTTGTGGACCTTGCCGTTGTCATCTACCCACGACACGCGGAACGAGAAGATTCTGTCGGGTATGCAGAGACGCTCGATGAGGTTGTAGCGTTCAAACTCGGGATGCTCGTTGTAGGTGTCCTCGATTGTGCTGACAACCTCTTCTACTGCCTGTAGATACTCGGGTTCGTTGGGGAAACGGCGACGCAGGTCGTCCATAACTTCAGATGCTTTCATAAAAAACTCCTGTTTGATATTTATAATTAGGTAATTGTTTTTACGTGTTACAAAATCCCGGGCACGATGTGGTGCTTTGAGCTGCCCTGTGATTTAGTTTACGGCTGCAAAGATATAACTATTTGCGGCAAATTCCTAACAAAATCGCAATTTTTAATGCAAAAAGTTTGTTTTTGTTCGTTTTGTCACGCCTTTTGCTTTAGTTTTGCCGCTAAATGATGCTTTGGGTCAATGTCTGGCGGGGCACGTCCCGACAGGGGATAAAAAAAGTCATCCGCTTTTGCGGATGACTTTGTGACTCCTACAGGATTCAAACCTGTAACCTTCTGATCCGTAGTCAGATGCTCTATTCAGTTGAGCTAAGGAGCCATGGTGGCTTGTGTTGTTATGACTTTGTGACTCCTACAGGATTCAAACCTGTAACCTTCTGATCCGTAGTCAGATGCTCTATTCAGTTGAGCTAAGGAGCCTTGCTGTGTTTGCGAGTGCAAAGTTATACAAAGATTTTGGTTTGACAAAAATTTTTTGTGAAAAAACGCGCTTTTTTGTGTAACTGCTCTCTTTTTCGGGGATTTGTGATGTAGTGGTCGCATCGGGCAATTTTTTTGATTGGCACGTGTGCTGATAAAGAAAATTTGTGTACATTTGCATTGCGAAATCACGGCCTTGCGTCTGTCTTGATGTTTGGGCGGTAGCAACGCAGTGATTGGCAGGTATCTAACATGACGTTATGGCCATGTGAACACGTCAGAACTTGCAATGAGAAAGAAAAATCAGAATAAGTAATATATGGTATCAACAGCAATTTTTGGTATTCAAAATTCCACGATGGCCGTGGTTGCCGCCTTGACAGGCGTTGGTCTTGTCGCCATTGCGCTGGTTACGGCCGGGCTTATCTCGCCCCGCTCGTTCAATCCGCAGAAAGGGGAAGCCTATGAGTGTGGCGTGCCCACTCGCGGCGAGAGCATGTCACAGTTTAAGGTGGGCTATTACCTCTACGCGATTTTGTTCCTCATGTTTGATGTGGAGACGGTGTTCCTGTTCCCCTGGGCCGTGCGTGTGCGTGAGCTTGGCGGGGCCGGGCTGCTGAGTGTGGCGGTGTTCTTTGCTATTTTAGTGCTTGGGCTGGTATACGCCTGGCGGAAAGGAGCTCTTGAATGGAAGTAAAAGATATTAATATAAAAGGTATAAAGAACGAGGAGTTCAAGGACAATGAGACCATTGAGGCCCTCGTGGATGAGTTGAAGGCCAACGGTACAAATGTCATTGTCGGCAAACTTGACGACCTTATCAACTGGGGCCGCAGCAACTCGTTGTGGCCCTTGACGTTTGCCACAAGCTGCTGTGGCATCGAGTTTATTGCCCTCGGCGCGGCCCGTTACGATATGGCACGCTTTGGCTGGGAGGTGGCGCGTTCATCCCCCCGTCAGGCCGACTTCATGATGGTGGCCGGGACTATTGTCCATCGCATGGCCCCTGTCGTGCGCCGTCTCTATGACCAGTTGGCCGAGCCGAAGTATGTTATCGCTACCGGAGGATGCGCTGTTTCCGGCGGTCCGTTCCGCAATTCCTATCACGTTGTAAAGGGTGTAGGCGAGATTATCCCCGTGGATGTCTACCTCCCCGGCTGTCCTCCACGTCCCGAGGCCATGATCTATGCCATCCTGCAGCTCTCGCGCAAGGTCAAGGTGGAGAAGTTCTTCGGCGGTGTCAACCGTCAGGAAAAGCAGCGTGAGTTCTTTGAAAACCATCCGCTTCCCGAGGCGTGACATCTGACAATATTAACCCGAAACAATAAACCATCTTTCAGTTATGGCAAATATACAGGAAAAAATCACCAAGCTGTTCCCCGAGGCTACATTTGAGGAGGGGGAGGTGCTGTTGGTGAATATTCCCGACGCCAAGTGGCACGACCTCGCTAAGACACTCAAGGAGGACGGCGACTTGAGCTACGACTATCTCGTCGCTATCGTGGGTATGGACTGGAGCGACAAGCTCGGATGCGTCTACTACTTCACATCGACACGCTACAACACTCACCTGACCGTGCGTGTCGCCACCGCCGACCGTTCCAACCCGATGCTCCACAGCATCACCGACCTGTGGGCTATCGCCAATCTCTATGAGCGCGAGGTCTACGACTTCTTCGGCATCATATTTATCAACCATCCCGACATGCGCCGCCTCTTCCTGCGCAATGACTGGGTGGGCTATCCCCTCCGCAAGGACTATGACCTCTCTCCCGAGGTCAACCCCGTGCGCCTCAACCATGAGGAGCCTGACGATACATCTGTCACCTATGTGGAGACTACCGACGGTAAGATAGAGAAAAAGGAGGTGACGATATTTTCCCCCGAGCAGTTTGTCGTCAATATCGGCCCGCAGCACCCCGCCACTCACGGCGTGCTCCGTTTCCGCACATCGGTTGACGGCGAGACAATCACCAAGATTGACCTCTACTGCGGCTACATCCATCGTGGCATCGAAAAGCTATGCGAGAGCCTCGCATATCCGCAGACACTCCATTTCACCGATCGTCTCGACTATCTCTCGGCCCAGCAAAACCGCCACTGTCTCTGCATGTGCATCGAGAAGGCGATGGGTCTCGAGGTGCCCCGCCGTGCTCAGGTGATACGCGTGCTTATGGACGAACTGATGCGTATCTCCTCCCACCTGTTGTTTGCCGGTACATTCTGCATGGACCTCGGTGCGACGACGATGCTTTTCTACACCCTGCGCGAGCGCGAGACGATACTCGATATACTTGAGAAGACATGCGGCGCGCGCATGATGTTCCACTATCAGTGCATCGGCGGCGTTATGGCCGACCTCCATCCCGACTTTGTGAAGGACGTGAAGGCGTTTATCATTCAGCAGCGCAAGGCTATAAAGGAGTATCATCAGATATTCACCGGCAATGTCATTGCCATAAACCGCCTCAAGGGTGTCGGTGTCCTCTCAAAGGAGGATGCGGTCTCCTACGGCGTTACAGGCCCGTCGGGACGTGCCTCGGGTTGGGCATGCGATATACGCAAGACTACCCCCTACGGCATCTACAGCGAGCTTAAGTTTGACGAGGTTATACGCACCGAGGGCGATTCGTATGCCCGTTACCTTGTGCGTATGGATGAAATCGAGCAGTCGCTCCGTATCATCGAGCAGCTTATCGACAACATTCCCGAGGGCGAGATTTGCGCTAAGGTGCCCAAGGTCATCAAGCTGCCTGTGGGGCACTGGTTCCAGCAGGTGGAGGCCAGCCGTGGCGCGTTTGGCGTCTACATCGAGAGCGACGGCGGCGTAAACCCCGTGCGCATCAAGTTCAACTCACCCTGCATGACCCTTGCCGGCGTTGTCGACCATCTGACACGCGGCGAGAAGATTGCCGACCTCATCGCCATCGGCGGTTCGCTCGATTACGTAGTACCCGATATTGACCGTTAATCACATAGCTATTTATCACATATATCATGTTTGACTTTTCGATAGTAACCGACTGGATAAACAATCTGCTCAACGGCGTGATGCCACAGTGGCTCACGATTACCATCGAGTGTGTCCTCATAGGCGTAGGGCTGTTGTTGGTATACGCCCTGTTGGCATTGTTCTACATCTACTATGAGCGCAAGCTCTGTGCTGCCTTCCAGTGCCGCCTCGGCCCCAACCGTGTCGGCCCGTGGGGCTTGCTCCAGAGTTTCGCGGATATGTTCAAGATACTCATCAAGGAACTTATCCACCTCAATCACATAGACAAGTTCCTCTTTGCCCTCGCCCCCTATCTCGTGATACTTGCCTCGATGCTGGCGTTTGCCGTGCTTCCCTGGGGCAAGGGGCTGCAGATTATCGACTTCAATATCGGTATCTTCTTTCTGATTGCTGTCTCTTCGATAGGTGTGCTCGGCATCCTGCTCGCGGGATGGTCGTCCAACAACAAGTTCACGCTTATCGGCGCAATGCGCTCGGGAGCGCAGATGGTGAGCTACGAGCTGTCCATCGGCCTTTCGGTGCTCACGATGGTGGCATTTGCCGGCACAATGTCGGTGACAGGCATCGTCGAGGCTCAGGAAAACCTGTGGTTTATCTTCTCGGGCCATATCCCTGCCATCATTGCTTTTATAATATACCTTATCGCAGGTACCGCCGAGACCAACCGTGGCCCGTTTGACCTCCCCGAGGCCGAGAGCGAGCTTACCGCAGGCTATCACACCGAGTATTCGGGTATCCACTTCGGCTTCTTCTATCTGGCCGAATACCTCAACCTCTTTATCGTGGCAGGTGTGGCCACGCTGCTTTTCTTCGGCGGCTGGATGCCATTCCACATTCCCGGTTGGGACGGCTTCAATCATGTGATGGACTATATTCCGTCTGTGGTATGGTTCCTGGGCAAGGCTATCCTTATCTCCGGCATAATCATCTGGTTCAAGTGGACTTTCCCCCGTCTGCGTATCGACCAGTTGCTCTCGCTCGAGTGGAAATATCTGCTCCCTATCAACCTGTTCAACCTCGTGTTGATGGTGCTTGTCATCGTCTACGGCATCCACTTTTAACACGTCGGACATAAACATAAGCATAAATTAATCCGTTATTCTCAGGAATAATAGTCAGTTATTGGAATATGAGTGATAAGTATGGAAAAATAACACAGGTCATCGGCCCGGTTGTCGATGTGGCCTTTGAGGGTGAGGATAATCCTGTGCCCCCTATTTTCACGGCGTTGAAAGTCGAGCGCCCCGACAATGAGGAGCTGATTCTCGAGGTCGAGCAGCATATCGGCGAGGACACGGCCCGCTGTGTGGCTATGGAGAGCACCGACGGCTTGTGCCGTGGCGTGAAGGTTGTCAATCTCGACCGTCCGATTGCCGTGCCGACCGGCTCACAGGTTAAAGGCCGTCTGCTCAACGTGATTGGCGAGGCCATCGACCACCTCCCGTCTCTCGACCGCGATAACCTGCGTCCCATCCACCAGCCCGCGCCTGCGTTTGAGGACCTGACCATCGGTACGGAGATACTCTATACCGGTATCAAGGTCATCGACCTTCTTGAGCCTTACAGCAAGGGTGGTAAGATTGGCCTTTTCGGGGGTGCCGGCGTAGGCAAGACCGTGCTTATCATGGAGCTTATCAACAATATCGCCAAGGGGCATAACGGATTCTCGGTGTTCACCGGCGTCGGCGAGCGTACCCGCGAGGGTAACGACCTGCTGCGCGAGATGATCGAGAGCGGCGTCATGAAGTATGGCGACAAATTCCGCGAGGGGATGGAGAAAGGGGAGTGGAATCTCACCGATGTCGATATGGACAAGGTGAAGGACTCCCAGGCCACACTCGTGTTCGGTCAGATGAACGAGCCGCCGGGCGCACGTCTTCGTGTAGCCCTGTCGGGGCTTACCGTCGCCGAGCAGTTCCGCGACCAGGATGGCGGCGGCAAGGAGATACTACTCTTTATTGACAACATATTCCGTTTCACCCAGGCGGGTAGCGAGGTGTCGGCCCTTCTCGGCCGTATGCCTTCGGCTGTGGGCTATCAGCCTACGCTCGCTTCCGAGATGGGTACGCTTCAGGAGCGCATCACCTCGACCAAGAACGGCTCCATCACCTCGGTTCAGGCCATCTATGTGCCTGCCGATGACTTGACCGACCCCGCTCCGGCGACGACATTCAGCTTCCTTGACGCGACCACCGTGTTGAGCCGTAAGATTGCCGAGCTTGGTATCTATCCGGCTGTAGACCCGTTGGAGTCAACCTCGCGTATCCTCGACCCGCACATCATCGGACAGGAGCATTATGAGGTGGCCCAGGGTGTCAAGCAGCTTCTACAGAAATATAACGAGTTGCAGGACATCATCGCCATCCTCGGTGTCGACGAGCTTTCCGACGACGACAAGCTCGTCGTGGCCCGTGCGCGTCGTGCACAGCGATTCCTGTCGCAGCCGTTCCACGTAGCCGAGCAGTTCACCGGCCTTCCCGGCGTGCTTGTGCCATTGAGCGAGACGATACGCGGCTTCAAGATGATACTTAACGGCGAGATGGATGAGTACCCCGAGCAGGCGTTCCTCAACGTCGGCACGATAGACGATGCCATCGCCAAGGGCAAGAAGCTCCTCGCCGAGGTGAAGTGATGCCGGACGTGAGATTGAACAAACCGATAAATTAACTTATTTTGCGCACTTACTGATGATACTTAAAGTCATATCGGCCGAGGATGTCCTCTTTGAGGGCGAGGTTGACTCCGTGATGCTTCCGGGCACCAAGGGCAGCTTTACCGTCCTCCACAACCATGCCTCGCTAATATCCACCCTCACCCCCGGGACGATATCCTACTGGCACGGGACTGAGGATGGCGCGATTGAGATCGCGGGCGGCCTGGTGGATGTCGATGATAATGTAGTGTCGGTGTGCATATATTGATATGAAGCGTATATTTCTCATATTGTCAATGATTCTCGCCGTGGCTGTCGCCCCGTGTGCCGCCATGGCGCAGGAGGATGCTGCGGAGGAGGAGAAAATCAACCCCAAGGAGATTATCTTTGAGCACCTCGGCGACGGGTATGGATGGGAAGTGCCGTTCAATCATCATGTGCGCATCCCCCTCCCCATCATAGTACGTGACTACGAGGGGCATTGGCATATCTTCAGCTCCTCCCGCCTGACCCACGGCGACGAGTACGACGGGTTTCGCATCGCCGGAAAGGATAGCGCCTATAAGGGTAAGGTCGTGGGCTTTAAGCCCGGTCCCGACGGGCAGCTTGTCGAGTACCGTCCATGGGACTTTTCCATCACCAAGAATGTCCTTGCGGCCATAATCGCCGCCATCGTGGTGTTTGCCTGCTGCATGAGCGTGGCCCATTGGTATAAGACCCGTGGCTATAAGGCCCCGCGAAAGGGGACAGGGTTTATGGAACTCTGTATCGACTTCGTGTACAAGGGTGTCATCGTGCCCACTCTCAAGGACAAGGCACGCAAGTTTGGGCCCTATCTGTTGACAGTGTTCTTCTTCATTCTCGTGATGAACCTGCTGGGGCTTATCGTGATATTCCCCGGTGGCGCCAATCTTACAGGCAATATAGCCGTGACACTCGTGCTCGCGCTGTTCACGTTCTTTATCACCAACCTTTTCGGCACAAAGCATTACTGGAAAGAGATATTCTGGCCCGATGTACCCCTGTGGCTGAAGTTCCCCCTGCCTATCATGCCCATCATCGAGATATTCGGCCTTTTCACCAAGCCGGCGGCACTCACGGTGCGTCTTTTTGCCAATATGATGGGAGGCCACATGATTGTGCTGGTGCTCATTCTGCTGATATTCATATTCGCGGCGATGGGCCCGGTGGTGACGGGAGCCACAACGATAGTCTCGATAGTGTTCTCGCTTTTCATGCTTCTTATAGACGTGTTGGTCAGCTTCATCCAGGCCTACGTGTTCACCATGCTGTCTACCATCTTCATCTCCCTTGCCCAGGAAAAAGAGCACGAGGAGCATGAAAAGGAGCATAAGCAAAAAAATGTGGCTGTCACTCAGACGGCAGCCGCCACAACTGCAAAATAATCAACTTAAATAAATCACAAACACTCTAAATGTAAATTACTATGTTAGCTTTAATTTTAGCAGCAATCGAAGGCCTTCTCGGTCTTGGCGCATGTATAGGTGCAGGTATCGCAGCAATCGGAGCCGGTCTTGGCATCGGTCGTATCGGCGGTTCGGCAATGGAGGCTATCGCCCGTCAGCCTGAGGCCGGCGGTGACATCCGCAGTAACATGATTGTGATTGCGGCCCTTATCGAGGGTGTCGCCCTGTTTGCTGTCATTGTTTGTATCATTTCCCTGTTCCTCTAATATCAAGTTTTCACAATGGAACTGTTCACGCCTGATTTCGGGTTGATATTTTGGATGTTCGTAGTCTTCGCCGTGCTGTTTTTCGTGCTGGCGAAGTTTGCGTGGCCTGCGATTATGAAAGGAATCGACGACCGCGCCGACCTTATCGATAAGGGTGTGGAATATGCTCAGGATGCCAAGGCACAGCTCGACAACGCCCGTCAGGAGGCCGACAAGTATATCGCCGACGCCCGACGTCGCCAGGCCGAGATGCTGCGTGAGGCTGACAGGATGAAGACCCAGATTATCGATGAGGCCCGTGAGGCTGCAGCCGTCGAGGCCCGCAAGGTGATGGATGCCGCCAAGCTCTCTATCGAGCAGTCGCGCAAGGAAGCCGAGTTGCAGTTCCGCAATGAGGTGAGCACGTTTGCCCTCGACATCGCCACCAAGGTGGTGCGCAACCAGATGGCCGACCAGAAGGCACAGACCAAGTTGGTGAACACCCTGCTTGATGAAATTGAGAAAAAAAATTAAACCGCAATGAACGAAGGTCTCATCCCACGCCGATATGCCAAAGCCGTGTACGAGTTTGCGCTCGACAAGGGCAAGGCTCGTCAGATGTATGAGCTGATGCAGCGCATGGCGGCCGCTTTTGCCGCCGAGCCGTCGTTGCAGGAGGCGATGTCCAACCCGTTTGTGCCCGATACCGACAAGCGTATGCTGCTGACTACCGCAGCCGGGGCTTCAAAGGGGGATGCGCTTTTTGCCGACACCCTGCGGCTGTTGGTTGTCAACAAGCGTCTTGACTTTGCACGGGACATAGCGTTGGCCTATCTCGACCTTTACCGTAAGGCCAATCATATCTACCGTGTCGACATCACGTCGGCAGCCCCGCTGTCTGACGCCGAGATGAAGCGACTTCATGACCTCGTGGAGCGTCATCTCAAGAGCGGCAAGGCTGAGTTTACCGACAAGGTCGATCCGGCACTGATAGGAGGCTTCGTCATCGACATTGACTCCGAGCGCCTTGATGCCTCGGTGAGCAACGAGTTGAAACAATTGCGATTGAAACTACTAAGCAAATAAGGAATGATTAATCCCAGCGAGATTTCGGAAATATTGAAACAACAGCTCGAAAGCGTGAACCAGAAGGTCTCTTTCGAGGAGGTTGGTACAGTCCTCGATGCGGGCGATGGTGTCGCCCATGTCTACGGGCTTGAAAATGTGTGCGCCAATGAGCTCGTAGAGTTTGAAAACGGTGTGAAAGGCGTGGCCCTTAACCTTGAGGAGAGCAACGTCGGCGTGATATTGCTTAACGATGTGGCAAAGGTGACCGAGAATATGACCGTGCGCCGCACCGGAGAGATTGCCTCAATCCCTGTGGGCGAGGGTCTGCTGGGACGTGTCATCAATGTGCTTGGCGAGCCTATCGACGGGGCCGGTCCCATAAGCGGCAAGCTGCTCCGTATGCCCCTTGAGCGCAAGGCTCCGGGTGTGATATTCCGCCAGCCTGTCAACCAGCCGTTGCAGACCGGCATCAAGGCTGTCGACTCGATGGTGCCCATCGGCCGCGGTCAGCGTGAGCTTATCATCGGCGACCGCCAGATAGGCAAGACCGCCATCGCCATCGACACGATAATAAACCAACGCAAGAACTTTGAGGAGGGCAAGCCTGTATATTGCATCTACGTGGCCATAGGGCAGAAGGCATCCTCGGTAGCGGCTATTGTCGACGAGTTGCGTCAGCATGGCGCACTCGACTACACTGTAGTGGTTGCCGCCACGGCATCCGACTCGGCCGCGATGCGCTACTACTCTCCGTTTGCGGGAGTAGCCATCGGCGAGTATTTCCGCGACACCGGCCGCGATGCCCTCATTGTCTACGATGACCTTTCCAAGCAGGCGGTCGCTTACCGTGAGATATCGCTGATCCTTAAGCGTCCCTCGGGCCGTGAGGCATATCCCGGCGATATATTCTATCTCCACTCGCGTCTGCTTGAGCGTGCCGCCAAGATTATCGACAACCAGGCGGTGGCTTCCAGCATGAACGACCTGCCTGAAGCCCTGAAGCCCATCGTCAAGGGTGGCGGCTCACTGACCGCGCTCCCCATCATCGAGACGCAGGCCGGTGACGTGTCGGCATATATCCCTACCAATGTGATTTCAATCACCGACGGTCAGATATTCCTTGAGACCGCCCTGTTCAACCGAGGCATACGCCCCGCCATCAATGTGGGTATCTCCGTGTCGCGTGTGGGCGGTAACGCGCAGATCAAGTCGATGAAGAAAGTGGCCGGTACGCTGAAGATTGACCAGGCACAGTTCCGTGAGCTGGAGTCGTTCACCAAGTTTGGCGGCGACATCGACCCCGTGACCGCCCGTGTCATCGACAAGGGTCGCAAGAACGAGCGCCTTCTCATCCAGCCGCAGTATGACCCGTGGCCTGTCGAAAACCAGGTGGCTGTCATCTATTGCGGCACCAAGGGGCTGCTTGAGAATGTTCCCGCCGACAAGGTGGCTGAGTTTGAGAAGCTGTTCATCCAGTTGTTGAAGTCAAAGTATCAGGCCGAGGTCCTCGATGTCATCAAGGCCGGGCAGCTCACCGACGATGTTGCGGCCAAGCTCACCGAGGCTGCGGCAGAGATAACGGCACGATATAATTAAGGAGACGTATAGATGGCGACATTACGCGAACTAAAGGGCAGAATCGGGTCGGTAGCCTCCTCCGAGAAGATTACCGGCGCCATGAAGATGATTTCTTCGGCCAAGATGCATAAGGCGCAGGGTGCGTTGGCACGCCTGCTGCCGTTCCGCAGCCAGATAGAGACCATCATAGGCAACCTGCTGTCGGCCGATGCCGTGTTCTCCTCGCCGCTGTTGCAGGAGCGCGACGTCAAGCGAGTCGGTATCGTGGCGTTTGGCTCTGACGACGGGCTGTGCGGGGCCTACAACCTCAATCTTTTCAAGGTTGTGCTTGCCAAGATTGAGCAGTTCAAGGCCGAGTATGGAGATGACACACGTTTTGTCATCATCCCCGTCGGGTCAAAGATGGCAAAGGCAGCTGTCAAGGTTGCCGGAGGCTGCGTTGACGTGGATGTCCCCTCCGAGATAAGTCCCAAGAGCGGATTGGCCGGTATAAGGGCCTTCACCTCAATGCTTCAGCAGCGCTTTGTCGACGGTGAGCTTGACGCTGTGCATCTCGTCTACATGCACTTCCACAGCGTGAGCCGCCAGACGCCCCAGGATGACTGCCTGTTGCCCGTCAGCCCGCAGTCGCTTGCCAAGGATACCGCCGGAGTGACATGCCGTCCCTATATATTTGAGCCTGATGCCGACACGATATTCTCGTCGGCCATTCCGATGTATATCCTCGCTGTGATGCAGGATGTGTTCACCGAGAACCAGGCATCGGAACAGGCGGCGCGTGTCATGGCTATGCAGAGTGCCAACGACAACGCCAAGAAACTGCTTGAGCAGCTGCAGCTTGAGTATAACAAGCTGCGCCAGCAGAGCATCACGACCGAACTGCTCGATATATTGGGCGGGCAGGTCAGGTAACGGATATGATAACCGGCCGTGGGGGAGTGAACCCGCACGGCTATTGCAGATATAGTCCCCGGCGATGTGCCGGATACAGGGCATTGATGCGGTCGCATAGGCGACCGCCGTCAAGCCCGGTTTTAGAACGATTATTAACCAATTTTGCTTAAAGGAAATAAGCCAACATTATAATATGGGTAGTGTTAAAGATTATTTTTCATCGTTGGGGTCGGGCGTAGTAAGCCTCCTCAAGGGTATGCAGGTAACCGGCAAAGAGCTTGTCACCCCCAAGGTGACCGAGCGGTATCCCGAGAACAGGGACACCCATAAGATTCCCGACCGGTTCCGTGCTGAACTCACGTTGAAGTATGACGACGAGGGGCGCCACAAGTGTATTGCCTGTGGCATCTGCCAGCGCAACTGTCCCAACGGAACGATTACCATCACCACCAAGACCGTCGATACCCCCGACGGCAAGAAGAAGCGCAAGCTTGACAAGTACATCTATGACCTTGGCAGTTGCATTTTCTGCCAGTTGTGTGTGTCGACCTGTCCGCAGGATGCGCTTGAGTTTTCAAACGACTTCGAGCAGGCAGTGTTCAACCGCGACAAGCTCGTCAAGCAGCTCAACTATCTCCCTGAGAAGGAAGACCCCGCGCCGACCCCCGAGGAGCTTGCCAAGGCTGCCGCCGAGCGTGAGGCCAAGATAGCCGCCGCCAAGGCTGCCGCCGCTGCCAAGAAGGCCGCTGCCGCCGCAGCGGCAGGAGCTGATGCCCCTAAGGCCACGGCTGCTGAGGCTCCGAAAGCTGCCGAAGCCCCGAAGCCTGCCGCCGCTGCTCCGAAGGCAACCCCGGCAAAGCCCGACGCTACGGAATCCACCGAAAATAATAATAAATAATCTATATGGAATCAGTAGGAAGTATCATTATGTATTTCGTAATCGCTGTGGCGATTATCGTTTTCTCGGTACTCACGGTCACCACGCGGAAGATTTTGCGCTCGGCCACCTACCTGTTGTTTACCCTCTTTGCGACTGCCGGCCTATACTTCAAGCTCGACTACGAGTTTCTCGGCGCGGTGCAGATAGCGGTCTACGCAGGCGGTATCGTAGTGCTCTTTGTCTTCTCGATATTGCTCACGAGCAAGCCCGGTGACAATAGTGCCCGACTTACTTCAAAGAGCCGTATTCTCGGTCTCGTGGCAGCAGTGGCTGCCGTCGGCGTGACAGGGTGGGGGCTCCTGAGCCAGTGTGCCATGATGTCCACCCCGATGCAGTCGGTAGAGTCTCTTGCCGCCGACTTCTCAATGGACCGTATCGGCACATTCCTGCTCGGCACGGAGAAGTTCCAGTATCTTCTCCCGTTTGAGGCTATCAGTGTGTTGTTACTCGCATGTATAATCGGTGGTGTCGTAGTCGCCCGCAGAAGATAATCCCGCAGAGTTATGGAGATTACACTTATATGGTATTTGATTCCCAGCCTCATCATGTTTGGCTGCGGCATTTACGGATTCATCACCCGTAAAAATATGATTGCGATATTGATTTCGCTTGAGCTGATGCTCAACGCTGTCGATATCAATTTTGTGCTTTTCAACCGTTTCCTCTACCCCGGGGCGTTGGAAGGAATGTTCTTCACCCTCTTTGCCATAGCGTTGGCAGCAGCCGAGACCGCCCTGGCAATAGCCATCATCATCAATGTGTTCCGTGTGGCAAAGAATATTGACATCCGCGACCTAACCAAAATGAAATTTTAAGCGCTATGGACTTTATATTACCGTTACTTATATTGGCGATACCCTTAGGAATGTTCATTTTCCTTGGGCTTGTGGGCATGAGGATGAGCCACAAGACCGCCGGTGTGCTCGGCACGCTCGGCATGGGTACGACCCTCGTGCTCGCCTATATCACGGCGTTCACCTACTATTTCAGCGGCAGTGCCGACTTTATCACTGCCGCCGGCGACCGCCTGCAGTATGTGGTGTTCAATGTCACATGGCTTGAGTTTACCCGCGATCTCGTGATACGTCTCGGGTTCCTGCTCGATCCGATATCGGCCATGATGCTTGTTGTCATCACCACCATATCGTTTATGGTGCATCTCTACAGCATGGGCTATATGCGCGACCATCACGGGGTGTTTGAGCACGGCTTCCAGCGTTTCTACGCGTTCCTGTCGCTGTTCAGCTTCTCGATGCTCGGCCTTGTCGTGGCCACCAACATCTTCCAGATGTACATCTTCTGGGAGCTTGTGGGCGCATCCTCTTACCTGCTTATCGGATTCTATTACACCAAGCCCTCGGCAGTGTCGGCATCCAAAAAGGCGTTTATCGTCACCCGCTTTGCCGACCTCGGCTTCCTCATCGGTATCCTCATCCTGTCCTACTATACCGGCACGTTCAACTTCACCGACCTCACTTCGGTGCCTGTCGACGGCGTTGCCGATGTATACCGTGTGAGCGAACAGACCGCGCTCAATGTCAAGGGCGTGTTTGAGAACGGGGCAGCCCCGATGTTCATGGGCGCGTCGGTGCTCACTTGGGCGCTCGTGCTCATCTTCATGGGCGGTATGGGTAAGTCGGCTATGATGCCGCTGCACATATGGCTCCCCGACGCTATGGAAGGCCCGACCCCCGTGTCGGCCCTCATCCATGCCGCCACGATGGTTGTCGCCGGTGTATATCTGGTGGCACGCCTGTTCCCCCTCTACTTGATGGAGGAGAGCGCGCTCGTCATCATCACGGTGGTCGGCGCGGTGACAGCGTTCTATGCCGCCATGGTGGCTTGTACTCAGGTCGACATCAAGCGCGTGCTTGCGTTCTCGACCATCTCGCAGATTGCGTTCATGATGGTGTCGCTCGGCGTTGCCCGTCCCGATTTTCATGAGGGGCTCGGTTACATGGCCTCGATGTTCCACCTGTTCACCCACGCCATGTTCAAGGCGTTGCTGTTCCTCGGTGCCGGCGCGCTCATCCATGCTATCGGCTCAAACGACTATACCGAGATGCACGGTCTGCGCAAGTATATGCCCATCACCCACTGGACGTTCCTCATCGGCTGTCTCGCCATCGCGGGTATCATCCCATTCTCGGGATTCTTCTCCAAGGACGAGATTCTCAGCTCATGCCTCGGCTACAGCTGGGTCGCCTATGCATGGATGTCGATGGTGGCCGGTCTGACAGCGTTCTACATGTTCCGTCTCTACTACCTCATCTTCTGGTGGAAGGAACACAAGGTGCGCGAGGGGCATCACGCTCCCCACGACCAGCCCTGGACCATGTCGTTGCCGCTGATTATCCTTGCCGCCATTTCGTGCGTGGCCGGGTTCATCCCCTTCGGCAAGTTTGTGTCATGGAACGGCGAGCCTTACGACTTCATGGCTCACTTTGACTGGTCGGTTGCAGGCGTCAGCCTTGCAGTGGCAGTGCTTGCCATCGCGCTCGCGACGGTCATGTACCGCAAGGAGAACAGTCTCCCCGCCAAGTTCAAGAACGCCCTTCCGGCCCTTTGGACATGGTGTTTCCACCGCTTCTACTGGGACGAGCTTTACATGTTCATCACCCACAAGATTATCTTCAACAGCATCTGCAAGCCTATAGCATGGTTTGACCGCCACATCATTGACGGCACGATGGATGCCTTTGCCACCGTCACCAACAAGGCTTCGTGGAGCATACGCGGCCTGCAGTCGGGAAGCATACAGATGTATGTGTGGGTTTACCTTATCGGCGCGTTGCTCCTTGGCGCGGTGACAGTAATATGCCTCATTTAATCTTCCGATAAAATATAGTAATTATGTTTTCCAATATATTGATTTATTTTGTGGTAATCCCCGTGTTGATGTTGGCGGGGCTTGCCTTGACAAGAAACATGAGGCAGATAAGGGCTGTCGCCGTGGTCGGGTCTTCCGCCCTGGTGGCCCTGTCGGTGGTGCTGCTCGTGCAGTACTTGCAGCTCCGCGCCGCCGGCGAGACAGCCGCCATGCTGTTCACTGACTCCTGGATGTGGTATTCGCCGCTCAACATCCACCTTGCCGTGGGTGTCGACGGTATCTCCGTGGCTATGCTTATCCTCTCGGCCATCATCGTTTTTGCCGGGTCGTTTGCATCGTGGAAAATCAATCCGCTGCCCAAGGAGTTTTTCCTGTGGCTCATACTCCTTTCGATAGGTGTGTTCGGGTTCTTCATCTCCATCGACCTGTTCACGATGTTCATGTTCTACGAGGTCGCACTCATCCCGATGTACCTGCTTATCGGCATATGGGGTACGGGACGCAAGGAGTATTCGGCTATGAAGCTCACGCTTATGCTTATGGGCGGCTCGGCATTTCTGCTGCTCGGCATCCTCGGCATCTACTTCAACTCCGTGGGTGCTGACGGCCAGCACACGATGAATCTCCTTGAAATCGCCGAGAACGGTGTCGACCACGATTGGCAGATGTTCCTCTTCCCGATGACGTTTGTGGGCTTTGGCGTGCTCGGCGCGATGTTCCCGTTCCACACATGGAGCCCCGACGGTCACGCCTCGGCGCCTACCGCGGTGTCGATGCTCCATGCCGGCGTGTTGATGAAGCTCGGAGGCTACGGATGCTTCCGTGTTGCCATCTACCTCATGCCTGAGGCCGCACACGAGCTTGCGTGGATATTCCTTATCCTTACCGGTATCTCGGTTGTCTACGGGGCATTCTCGGCTTGCGTGCAGACCGACCTCAAGTATATCAACGCATATTCATCGGTGAGCCACTGCGGTCTGGTGCTCTTTGCCATCCTGATGCTCAACACCACCGCCATGACGGGTGCCATCCTCCAGATGCTCTCCCATGGTCTGATGACGGCATTGTTCTTTGCACTCATAGGTATGATATACGGTCGCACCCACACCCGTGACATCCGTCTCATGGGAGGCTTGATGAAGATAATGCCTTTCCTCGCGGTGAGCTATGTGATTGCCGGTATGGCGTCACTCGGTCTCCCGGGATTGAGCGGGTTTGTGGCCGAGATGACAATCTTTGTCGGCTCGTTCAGTCAGGGTATGATTGACTACCTCAGCGGCGCGGGTTCGCTCCGACTTGTGTTTACCATCATCGCCTGCTGCTCGATTGTGATAACCGCCGTCTATATCCTCCGCGTTGTCGGCAAGCTGCTGCTTGGCCCCGTTCAGGACAAGCACCATCTTGAGCTGACCGACGCCACATGGTGGGAGCGTCTTTCGGTTGTCACCCTCATTGTAAGCGTTGCCGCCATCGGTTGCTTCCCCAACTTCTTCGCGACGTTGATTTCCGACACGTTTGTGCGCAGCTTTGGCTCGATAATTGAAGTACTCAACTAAACAATAGATTGATAGCGATATGGATTATTCACAATTTTTGATAATGGGTCAAGAAATAGGATTGCTCATCGTATTTCTATTAGTCTTTTTGCTTGACGTATTCTCCACCAACAAGGGTGGCCGCTCGATAATCTCGGGCACGACCATCATCCTGTTCGGACTGTTCACGATATACAGCTTATGCCCCTGTGAGGGCGTGGCGTTTGAGGGTATGTATGTCACCTCGCCGGTGATTTCGGCCATCAAGGCCATTCTCAATATCGGCGTGCTCATCGTGCTCATCCAGTCGATGCAGTGGGCCAATTCCGAGTCACAGGTCGTGCGCCGTGGCGAGTTCTACGAGCTGTTGCTCGTGACGCTGTTCGGCATGTACATCATGATTTCAGCCCGTCACTTCCTGCTCTTTGTCATCGGTCTTGAGACCGCATCGCTGCCTCTCGCCGCCATGGTGGCCTTTGACAAGAAACGCTATGAGAGCCACGAGGCAGCCATCAAGTACATGCTTACCGCCGTATTCTCGTCGGCAGTGTTCATGATGGGACTGTCATTTGTCTACGCGCTTGCCGGGTCACTCTACTTTGCCGACATTGCCGCTGTGGCTACCGAGAGCACGCTGCTCGTCATCGCATTGGCGTTTGTCATCGCCGGTATCGGCTTCAAGCTCTCGCTTGTGCCGTTCCATCTCTGGACTGCTGATGTATATCAGGGTGCCCCCACAATTGTCACCTCCTATCTCTCGGTCATCTCCAAGGGTGCGGCAGCGTTTGCGTTCATGGTGATATTGGTGCAGGTGTTTGGCGCGTTCTATTCCAATGTGTGGGAATGGATGCTCTATGCCCTCATCATTCTGACAATCACTGTCGGTAACCTCTTCGCGATACGCCAGCGCAACATGAAGCGCTTCCTTGCTTTCTCGTCGGTGTCACAGGCCGGCTACATTATGCTTGGCGTGATAGCCTGCAACGCCATAGGTCTCGGTTCGATGATGTACTACATACTTGTCTACATCTTCTCTAACCTTGCCGCCTTCGGTGTGATTTCGGCCATCGAAAACAAGACCGGTCGCGTGAGCATGGATGATTACAACGGGCTTTACAAGACCAACCCGCGCCTGTCGTTCACGATGATGCTTGCCATGTTCTCCCTCGCGGGTATACCCCCGTTTGCGGGCTTTTTCAGCAAGTTCTTCATCTTTGGCTCGACAATTGATGCCGCCACAGGCACGGCTCATCCCGCCGCACTTTACGTGCTCGTGCTCATAGCGTTGATCAACACCATCGTGTCGCTCTACTACTATCTGCTCGTTGTCAAGGCGATGTTCATCTCCAGCGATGAGTGCGTCATTCCGGCATTCCGCTCGGCCTGGAGCGAGCGTGTCGGCATGTGGATATGCGTTGCCGGCATCATAGGTCTCGGTCTCGTCAGCTGCATCTACGGCTACCTCACCGAGACATCCGCCGCAAGCACATTCTTTGCTTCGCTCTAATAGGATATTACACTGATAAGGCAGCCCCGCCGGTCATCCGACCGGCGGGGCTGCCTGTCTTTAGGGGGGAGGTCAAATAGGGCTAATAGGCCCAATAGGTCTAATAAATATAGGGCCTATTTGACCTATTAGCCCTATCGGACTTATTATTCTCAGAATATTCAACACTGTGTCGTGGGTTTTGGCTAAATTTGCGGTCGTGGAAACGATTGCAATATATAGAATACCCGCGCTTGGCGATATAGCGCCTTGGCGGGAGATAGCCGAGGGATGTCACGGCGACTATGTGGCGGTGTACAACGGGTCGGGAGTGGTTGACAATGCCGATGCCGCATTGCGGCGCATGGCACAGGTGGCTCGCGACACTGGCGCGGCGATAGTCTATTCCGACTACCGCCGTAGCGACGGCGACGGGACGGTGACCGATGTGCCGCTTATCGACATGCAGCCCGGCGGCTGCCTGCGCGATGACTTTGCCACAGGCCCTTTGATGCTATATGATGTGGCGATGCTGCGTCGCGCTATAGGGGAGTCGTCTGGTGGCTACCGTTATGCGACGGCCTACGACCTGCGTCTGCGCATGTCGCGCATGGGACGGATATTCCATGTGCGGGAATACCTCTACACCGATTCCCTCGCAACAACCGTAGCGGCAGAGAGCCAGTTTGACTATGTGGACCCGCGCAACCGCGCCGTACAGCAGGAGATGGAGTGTGCCGTTACCGACCACCTGCGTGCCATTGGGGCATACATCGGCAGCACGGGGATAGGGGGGACGGACGTTGATGCCGGGACGTTTGCCGTGGAGGCATCTGTCATCATCCCCGTGAAAAACCGTTGCCGCACTATCGGCGATGCCATCGCAAGCGCACTTTCCCAGCAGGCCGATTTCCCCTTTAACGTCATAGTGGTGGACAACCACAGCAACGATGGCACGACCGAAATTGTTGCGCGGATTGCATCGCAGGACAGCCGCGTGGTGCATATCATTCCCGACCGTACCGATCTCGGCATCGGCGGCTGTTGGAATGTGGCTCTCGACTCGGAGTGGTGCGGGCGGTTTGCCGTGCAGCTCGACAGCGACGACATATATTCGGGCAGTGACACGCTGACGCGGATTGTCGACACTTTCCACAACGAGCGTTGCGCGATGGTGGTCGGAAGCTACCGTCTGACCGACTTTGACCTCAACACCATACCCCCGGGAGTTATCGACCATCGCGAGTGGACCGACAGCAACGGCCGCAACAATGCCCTGCGCATCAACGGGCTTGGCGCGCCGAGGGCGTTCTACACCCCGCTGGCGCGCGAATACCGGTTTCCCGACACCTCCTATGGCGAGGATTATGCGATGGGGCTGCGCATGAGCCGGTGTCACCGTATCGGGCGTATATATGATGTGCTATACCTCTGCCGCCGTTGGGAGGGAAATTCGGACGCGGCACTGCCGTTGGCACGGGTTAACCGTAACAATGAGTACAAGGACAGCCTGCGTACCATAGAGCTTGAGGCACGTATAAGGATGAACCGACAAAACGCCGATACCGATGCTTGACCTTGACAGCTTTTTTACGCGGCAACTCGCGCAGTGGCCCGAGGTGCACGGGCGTTACGAGGCTCTTGGACGCGTCGAGCGCAAGGTGGTGGAGGTGGACGGATGCCGTTATGGGGTGCAGTTCAACCCCGCACGCGCTGTCAGCACTCAGGCGCTGGTCGATGCAGCGGCTATAGCCTCGCGTCCATGTTTCCTGTGTGCTGCCAACCGTCCACGACAGCAGGCAGTGTTGTCGTGGCGGGGATATGAGATACTGGTGAACCCGTTCCCTATATTTGACCGTCATTTCACTATCGCATCGCGCACGCACGGGCCGCAGATTGTCGGCGACCGCATCGCCGACATGGCGCATATCGCGCTGGAAACAGGCTACACGGTGTTCTACAACGGAGCGCGGTGTGGGGCGTCTGCGCCCGACCATATGCACTTTCAGGCTGTGCCTGTGGCATCATTGAGTGCGGTGCGTGAGTTTCCGTTCCGCGTCGCGAGGTTGCGATATGACGGGGACGATGAGCGGCTACGGGGTGAGTTTGCCGCCGCGATGGCAACGTTCCCCGTTGTTGCCGGGGAAGAGGAGGCGCGTGTCAATATCATTGCCACCCCCGTTGACAATGGCGGCGTGGAGATAGTCATCATACCGCGCCGTGCCCATCGCCCCGCGTGCTATGACCGTGTGATGGTAAGCCCGGCGTCGGTCGATCTCGGCGGTATGATAGTAACCACACGGGCAGAGGATTTTGCCGCTGTCGATGGCGAGCGGTTGCGGGCTATCCTGGATGATGTAACCTATATGCGCTCCCATGCCACCGTGGATGTCGGCATCATGACCGCCCCGGCGATAGACTATCGTCTGACGGGTAAGTTTGGGAGGGAGGGGGATATGCTTCTCCCTAAGGACGACGCGGCGTTTTTCACGCTCAATGATGTCACTATCGGAGTCAACTTCCATTGGGAGCGACGAGAGTGCCAGTCATTCCGTGGGGCGTTGCGGCTATTGGAGCACGCCGACGGCTCAGTGACCGCAATCAACCGCGTGTCGGTGGAAGAATACCTTATGAGTGTCATCTCCTCCGAGATGAGCGCACGGGCATCGGTGGAGCTGCTGAAGGCTCATGCCGTCATATCGCGCAGCTGGTTGTTTGCACAGATAGAGTGCAAGGGCACGACAGGCGTGGCGGCTATGCCCGAGGCGACCGATGACGAGGTGGTGAAGTGGTATGACCATGACGACCATACCGACTTTGACGTCTGTGCCGACGACCACTGCCAGCGTTATCAGGGTATCACGCGGGAGTGTACCCCGATGGCGTCACAGGCGGTGTACGCCACTTGGGGCGAGGTGCTGACCTATGCCGGCAAGCTGTGTGACGCGCGGTTTTCCAAGTGCTGCGGTGGCGTGTTTGAGGAGTTTGAAAACTGCTGGGAGCCTGTGCATCATCCCTATCTTGAGGCACGGGCCGACACGCCGACGCCCGACAGCTATCCCGACTTGCGCGACGACGCTGCCGCGCGACGATGGATAGAGAATGCCCCGGAGGCTTTCTGCAACACCCGCGACAACGCAGTGCTCGATCAGGTGCTCAACGACTACGACCGCGAGACCCCCGACTTCTACCGCTGGGAGGTGAGATATGACCCCGACGAACTTTCGGCCATCGTGCGCGAGCGGTCGGGGATTGACTTCGGGACAATCCTCTCGCTCACACCCCTTGAGCGTGGCACGTCGGGACGCATCACGCGACTGCGCGTCGAGGGCACACGCCGCGCCATGACTGTCGGCAAGGAGCTTGAGATACGCCGCTGGCTATCGCGCAGCCATCTCTACAGTTCGGCGTTTGTCGTCAATCGCGACAGCGAGGGATGTTTCATCCTGCGTGGGGCAGGGTGGGGGCATGGCGTAGGGCTGTGTCAGATAGGCGCGGCGATGATGGCGGCGCAAGGGTATGGCTACCGCGACATTCTTGCCCACTACTTCAAGGGCGCGGAGATAACGCGCCGATATTGAAACAGTTTAACCGATTTTACCGATGACACATGCACGACGCTCGCCATGGAGCTGGATTCCGACCCTCTACATAGCCGAAGGGTTGCCATATTTTGCCGTAAACACCCTTGCCGTGCTGATGTACACGCGCCTCGGTGTCCCCAATGCCGAGATGGCGTTTTACACGGGATGGCTCTACCTGCCGTGGGTCATAAAGCCATTCTGGAGTCCCTTTGTCGACCTGCTGTCGACCAAGCGGCGGTGGGTTATCGCGATGCAGCTGCTGCTCGCCGTGTCGATGGCGGCGGTGGCGTTTGCGCTGCCCGTGCCTTTTTATTTTGCCGCGACGCTTGCCGCATTCTGGCTCATGGCATTCTGCTCGGCGACTCACGACATCGCCGCCGACGGCTACTATATGCTCGCGCTGACCCATCACCAGCAGGCCGCCTATGTCGGGCTGCGGAGCACGTTCTACCGCATAGCCTCGGTCATCGGGCAGGGCGCGCTCGTGGTCGTGGCGGGAATCTTTGAACGCACGACAGGCGACATCCCGATGGCGTGGTCGCTGGTCTTTGCCATTCTCTCGGCACTGTTTCTCACCCTGGGCATCTATCACTCGTGGAGTATGCCGCGTGTGGAGAGGGCAGTGGAGGCACCGCCGACAGTGGGCGAGATAGTCCGTGGATTCGGCGAGACATTTTCCACGTTCTTTGCCAAACGGCATATCGGGACGGCTCTTGCCTTTATGCTCCTCTACCGCTTTCCCGAGGCCATGCTCTCCAAGCTCGTGCAGCCGTTTCTTGTGCACGCGCGGGAGGTCGGCGGTCTCGGGCTGACGACCCAGCAGGTGGGTATAGTCAACGGCACGGTTGGCGTGATAGGACTTCTCGCGGGAGGCATCCTGGGCGGTATTGCCATCTCCCGTGACGGGTTGAAGCGTTGGCTGTGGCCTATGGCGTTGGCCTTGACCGTACCGTGTGGCTTTTATTGCTACCTCGCGATGGTGCAGCCGACCGACTTCATGCTTATCTCCATCGGCATCTTCATTGAGCAGTTTGGCTACGGCTTTGGTTTCGCCGCCTTTATGCTCTACCTCATTTACTTCTCCGAGGGTCCTTTGAAAACCTCCCACTATGCTTTCTGCACAGCCTTCATGGCTCTCGGCATGATGCTCCCCGGCATGGCAGCGGGATGGATTCATGAGCAGCTTGAATCGGTGCATATCTTCTCCTCCATCGGCCCGCAGGGCTACACCAACTTCTTCTGGTGGGTGATGCTCTGCTGCATCCCCACCTTCATCGTCTGCGCCCTGGTCCACATCGACCCCTCGTTCGGCCGCAAACGCCCTGCCCAAAAATGACAGCCGGCCTATATATAAAAAATACGTATATTTGCAGGTATGAAAGCATCGAGAAACAGGACAATAGAGATAGGGGAGGAAGAGCGCCCCACGTTGCGGCGCGGTATTGTTGGCGCGGGTGATGTGACCCGTGGATTTGACTTTGCCGACAAGACCATCAACGGGGATATGGCGGCGGTGCTCCCCCTGATGCCTGACGGTTTTGCCGACCTCATCATAGTGGACCCTCCATATAATCTTTCTAAGGATTTTAACGGGATGAAATTTCGGGCAAGGAGCGATGATGAATATGAGGCGTATCTGCGTTCATGGCTACCTGAGGTGTGTCGTAAGTTGAGGCCGGGCGGCACTATGTATGTGTGTGGCGACTGGAAATGCACCTCGGCCATACAGCGTGTGCTTGGTGAGAATCTGGCGATAATCAACCGCATCACATGGCAACGTGAGAAAGGGCGCGGCGCAAAGTCAAACTGGAAAAACGGCATGGAGGATATATGGATGGCGGTCAAGAATCCCAAGGATTATCTCTTTGATGTCGAGGCGGTGAAGATGAAGCGCAAGGTCATCGCACCATATCGTGTGGACGGAGTCGCCAAGGATTGGGACGAGACGGAGGATGGGAATTTCCGTATCACCTATCCCTCGAATTTTTGGGATGATATAAGCGTGCCGTTTTGGTCGATGCCTGAAAATACCGACCACCCGACCCAGAAGCCTGAAAAGCTGTATGCCAAGCTTGTGCTTGCGTCCTCACGTCCCGGGGATATGGTGTTTGACCCGTTTCTCGGCAGCGGTACGGCAAGTGTCGTGGCAAAGAAATTGGGGCGTCATTATTGCGGTATAGAGATAAATGAGGAATATTGCCTGTATGCAGCTAAGCGTCTTCGCATGGCTGACGGCGACACATCAATACAGGGCTATACCGACGGAGTATTTTGGGAACGCAACACTCTTGGCGCGCAGAAACGGAAAGTAACCAAGAACACGCAAGATATATCTAATGATGCGGTATTGTTTTGATGCTGACGGCATCGTGAACAAGATTCTTTGCTCCGTCTACCACGGTGAGTTGGTAGACAACACCGTCATCCAATTTCATTGGGCGGGGAGAAACTCTCGTGGAGTGACACAGTTTGTCGGCAAGACGATAGACGGGATGATAAGACGTAGTGATTTTGTCAATGTCATTGACGAGCCGAAAGCGCGGGCATTTGTCGACAGACTGATAGCGGGCGGTAGTGATGGGGCATGAAGTGATGACGATAAGGGAAGTGGCGTCGGGCAAGGGAGCGTATATGGAGCTGTTGCTTGAGGGGGACGAGCAGGAGGAGTTGGTCGGGCGTTACCTTGGCCGTGGAAGGCTCTTTGTGATGGAGTCGGTCGGGAGTACTATAGCTGTATGTGTTGTTACGGATGAGGGGGATGGAGTATGCGAGATAAAGAACATAGCCGTGGCGCGGGATTTCAGGCGGCATGGATATGGCCGTCGCATGGTGGAGGAGATGATTGCAGTTTTTAGGCCGCAGTTTGGCGTGATGTTGGTGGGTACCGGGGAGACCCCGGGCACGCTCGCGTTCTATCGCTCGTGTGGATTTGAATATTCCCATCGCGTTGAGGGATTTTTTACCGACAATTATGACCATGAGATTGTCGAGGAGGGGGTGACATTGAAAGATATGGTGTATCTGAAATTGGAATTGTAGTTCGGCAAAAGGCGCCCCTGTCTTCTCTTTCATAAGCGTGGACGGCAGTTGGAGAGAAAAAGTTGGGGAATGTATAAAATTCTTTGTACCTTTGGGCAATTTTTCGGAGAAATAGATTTATTAGCGACAAAATGATACTGATAGCCGATTGTGGAAGCACCAAGGTTGACTGGTGTGTGGTGGAGAATGGCGAGATTGCGGTCCATGTCTCGACTGTAGGAATAAATGCCCTGTTGATGACGGAGGTGGAAATTGCCGACATCATCGGACGCGAGCTTATGCCCGCTATCGAGGGATATGCGATAGATGAGGTGCACTATTACGGTGCCGGGTGCATATCGGCAGAGGTGTGCGACAACGTGCGCCGCGCCATCGCGCTGCACATACCCGCCGCCACGATAGAGGTCAACACCGACCTGCTTGCCGCCGCGCGTGCCCTATGCGGACGCGAGAAGGGTATAGCCTGCATCCTCGGCACGGGGTCAAACTCATGCTTCTACGACGGCGAGAATATCGTCGACAATGTGTCTCCGCTTGGCTATATCCTTGGAGATGAGGGGAGCGGCGCGGTGCTCGGACGTCTCCTTGTGGGCGACGTGCTCAAAAACCAGCTTTCGCCCGAATTGTGCGACAAATTCCTGCGGCAATACAATCTCGACACTCTCGAGATAATCCACCGTGTCTACCGCGAGCCGCAGCCCAACCGCTTTCTCGCGTCGGTGTCGCCGTTCCTGTTGGAGAATATGGAGGAGCCGGCGATACACCGTCTCGTGCTCAACTCGTTCAAGTCATTCTTTGTGCGCAACATCTCCCACTATGATGGCTACCGCGAGATGCCCATCAACTTCATCGGCTCAATAGCCTACTATTACCGTGACGTCCTAAAGGAGGCTGCCGATGCCATAGACGCCACGCTCGGCAAGATAGAGGTCAGCCCTATGGATGGCCTCGTGGCCTATCACAGCAATCCCTCGGGGAGCGTCAAGGAGTAATACTCCAGATAGGCCCATTTGGTGCCGTCGGCGATATCGGTCATGAAAAGCAGGTATTCCTGCGTGACGTCATCCCATTCCGCCGGCTCGCGATGTGGCAGCGTGCTCCAGTCGCTGAGCACTTCAAACGTATCCGCGCTGTTTTTCGCCAGACGACAGGTCTTTTCCGTTCCGGTGCTGTAGTGGAGTGTGATGCGGTTTTCGCCATCGGCCTGCGACATTGAGTATGTGCCTTTTGCGGTCAGTTGCTCGATTGTGGGACTGTCGGGCGTTGAGGTGTTAATCTGGGGGTGGGACAGCGTGTCAAAATGGAAGAATCGGTAATCCGAGCAGAGAAACAGCATGTTGCTCTCGGTGAACCACTTGTCGTCCGCATCCTCTGCAATATACATGCTCTTGAAGCCGAGATAGGGTATTGTGACGTTCACCGTGATGCGGGTGTCGAGATTTTGCTCGTTGTCGTGTATGGTGATGGTGGCGTCGCCTATTCTCTCACCTTTCAATATCATCTTCTGCTGCTCAAACTTCACCTTATAGGGGGAGGTGTCTATCGTCACATCGACAATATTCTCGGGCGTGACGGTCACGGTGTAGTCGGCACTCCCTTTCTTGAACGGGATTATGCGCGTGAATCCGTCGCGCACGCTATATTCCGACTGTCCAAACTCAATGGGCTTGTTGCGCGGCGAGTGGTTTTCCTCGCATGCGGTCATCGTGATAAGCAACAGGGATAGAGCGTATAATATTTTGAGGTTCATAAGTCTTGGTTTCATAGTGCGTCTTTTTGTGTGGCGGTTTGGCGGTTGCCGAAAAATCGGTTGACGATGATTGCCAGAGCACCGTCGCCCGTGACGTTGCACGCTGTGCCGAAGCTGTCCATGGCGATGTACAGGGCTATCATCAGGGCGTTGTCGGCCTCGCTGAAGCCGAGCATGGAGCTGAGTAAGCCGAGGGATGCCATTATGGCGCCTCCGGGGACTCCCGGGGCGGCGATTATCGTGATGCCGAGCATGGCGATAAATCCGGCAAACATCCCGAAGTCGTAGGGCATCCCCTGTGTTATCATCAGGGCGAGCGCACATGCCACAATCTTGAGCGTGCTCCCCGACATGTGGATGGTGGCGCAGAGCGGTATTACGAATCCCGCGACCTGCGGCGAGACGCCCGTGGCGATGGACTGTTTGAGCGTCACAGGGATTGTTGCCGCTGACGATTGCGTGCCAAGCGCGGTGAAATATGCGGGTAGCATCGTGCGCAGCAGTTTGAACGGGTTGCGCTCGCCATGGGAAAAGAGCGCAGCGATGCAGTATTGTGCCACGAGCAGCAGCACATGCAGGGCGAATATCACCACTATTATCTTGGCAAATGTCGCCAAGATGCCTCCTACCTGCCCCGTGACGGTCATGTTGAGGAATATGCCGAAGATGTAGAGTGGCAGCAGGGGAATTATGACGGCCTTGATTGTCAGCTCGATAATCGTCCGCAGGTCGTCGAGCACGCCACGCATCGCGCCCGACCGTAGCCGCGAGCAGCCCACACCGAGCACAAAGGCCGTGACAAGCGATGTCATGACCGACATCAGCGGCGGCATCTCCACGGTGAAATATGGCTTCAGACCCTCTCCCGCTTCGGCGACTTCCTGTAGCGTGGGATTAAATCCTATCATTTTTGGGAAAACAAGCGCTCCTGTCCCGTATGAAACCAGTCCCGCGCAAATGGTCGCGCCATACGCCAACAAGGCGGTGAACAGCAGCATTTTCCCGGCGCGGTTGCCGATGTCGCCGATTGCCGGGGCGACAAACCCGAGGATAATCAGCGGTATGCAGAATCCGAGGAACTCGTTAAACAGTCCGTTAAACGTCGCAAATGCCCGTCCGAGCCACAACGGGAAGCAATATCCCGCTCCAATCCCAAGCCCTATCGCGATAATAATCCGCGCCAACAGTCCAATCCTAAATTTTTTCATCTCTTGAAAATGAAATTCAAATATCATTTAATTGTAGGGTCGCGACCTGTCGCGACCGCGAATAGGTTGGTTGTCATAGCCCCATCTACGCGGTCGCGACAGGTCGCGACCCTACATTGATGCAAAATCTACAGTCTTGCAACAGCTCTGCCGTGACGCCGTGTTACATTATCCCAAGTTCGCGGAGGTGCTGCTGCCAGCGCCATGCATTGCGCATGGTCTCGTCGATGGGGGTGTCGGCCTTCCAGCCGAGCACCTCGTTGGCAAATGTCGGGTCGGCCCACACTTTCTCTATGTCGCCGGCACGTCGTCCTACAATCTTGTAGGGTACTTTCACGCCAGTAGCACGCTCGAATGAATCGATAAGTTCCTTGACCGACAGCCCGATGCCCGTGCCGAGGTTGAATATCTCGATTTTCTTGTCGCTCTTGTCCTCAAGCATACGTTCCACGGCGATGACATGGGCCTTGGCGAGGTCAACGACATCGATGAAGTCGCGGATGCAGAATCCGTCGGGGGTGTTGTAGTCGTCGCCAAAGACGCTCAGCTCCTTGCGGATGCCGATGGCAGTCTGCGTGAGGTAGGGGATGAGGTTCTGGGGCACGCCGTTGGGCAGCTCGCCGATTTCGGCGGAGGGATGCGCGCCCACGGGGTTGAAGTAGCGCAAGATGACGCTCTTGAACGGTGCGCCGGCGCGGATGACGTCAGTGATTATCTCCTCTGATATCTGCTTGGTGTTGCCATAAGGTGACGTGGCATTCTTGATGGGCGACTGCTCGGTCACGGGGTTTTGGTCAGGCTCGCCGTAGACGGTGCATGACGATGAGAACACGATGCCCTTTACGCCGCGCTCACCCATCACCTCGAGCAGGTTCATCAGTGTGTTGAGGTTGTTGCGGTAATACAGGATAGGTTTTTGCATCGACTCTCCGACGGCCTTTGACGCGGCAAAGTTGATGATGCCCTTGATGTCGGGATATTTGTCAAATAGAGAGCGCAGCGCGTCGATGTCGGTGCAGTCGGCCTCGACAAACTCGGGGCGGATGCCGGTGATGCGCTCTATGCCGTCGAGCACGTCGCGGTTGGAGTTGGAGAGGTTATCGATGATTACAACGGGATAGCCGGCCTTTTGTAGCTCGACCACGGTGTGGGAGCCGATGTAGCCGGTGCCCCCGGTCACGAGGATGGCGTCTTTCTTCATTTTTCGGTCAGTGTTATGTTAGATATCAATAAACGGATTTTCCCGTCAGATGGGTTGGCATGACGGAGACAATCCCTATCCCTGCAAAATTAGCGATTATTCCTAAAGGAACAATGCAAAAAAGATTTTATAACAAAAAACATCCCCACGACAATGAGCGGAATGCTCAATATCTGCCCCATGTCTATCGCCATTCCGTCCTCAAATGCAGACTGGTTTTCTTTCAGAAATTCAATAATGAACCTGAAAATAAAAATCACGGATATGACAAATCCGAAGTAGAATCCTCTACAGGATAGCAGTTTGCAGCCATATTTGGAGTAATAAATTGCAATCACTCCAAGGAAAAGCGATAAATAGAAAAGTGCTTCATATAGTTGGGCGGGATGTCGTGGAATATAATCGATAAACGGAAATATGAAGGCCCATGGAACATCGGTTGCAGTGCCAATTATCTCGGAGTTCATCAGGTTGGCCAATCGGATACAACATGCTGTAAATGGGGCCGCTATCGCCACCAAATCAAGAACCTGCAATACGGGAATCTTATTTTTAATACATACGGCAGCAATTCCGGCTATTAGTCCTACCACACCACCATGACTTGCCAAACCGGCATACCCGGTGTATGCCCAACTGCCATTGCCCAACTGTTTCATCGGTAAGATGATTTCCAGGAGATGCCGGCTGTAGTAATCAAAATCATAAAACAGGCAATTTCCGAGCCGTGCTCCAACCAGCACCCCGACAAAGCACCCCACAAATAGTTCGTTGACTACTTTTTCACGTATGCCGCTTTTATTGGCTATTTTGGCCACTATAACATAGGCGGCGAGAAGCCCGATAGCCCAAAATACGCTATACCATCTCAGTTCAAAATCCCCGATGTTAAATAGTATTGGGTTGGGATTCCAAATAATATAATTGAGCATGTTTATGAAAGTTATATGTAGTTTACCGCGTTAGGAGCTGCATTCGGCAGTTGGGGCAGTCAAAGTGGAGGTGGAAGCGGGTTGTGCCGCTTTGGAGGTAGAGGTCGCGGGGCCATTGGCGGCCGGCGGGGGTCTTGAGGCAATGGCCGGTCTCGCGGCGCAGGCAGTAGCGGGTGGTCATCACTACGCGCTCTTGTTGCTTGGTGGCTGATTGGGCGTGTTCCACTTCAATGGCCGGCTCGATGTAGCGTGTGCCGTGGGAGCGGTAAAACTCTTCGGCGACATGGTTTGCCACGTTGTCGTGGTAGGAGAGGGTCGCCGGCGACGGGACGGTTGTGTCTTCGGGTAGGCGGTAAGTGTATCGGTAGGTGGAGCGGTGGGCCGCGTCGAGTGCCGCCGTGCCGCGGCGGCGCAGGTCGGCAAGCTGTGAGGCGGGGATGAAAAGCGGCCCTACGGTATCGTCGAGGGATGTCAGCCGGTAGGGTGTGTCGCCGAGTTTGGCGAGAGTGCGGCGGCGTGCGTCCTCCTGTGGAGTGCGGGCAGTGTCGAATGTGCCGTCAAGGGTTGCCGAGGCCGAGCACCTGCGTCCGTCGCTAAGGTCAATGGTTATGCCCGATGGAGTGGGGCGCAGCGTCATGGCAACGGGTATAGTGCGTGTGGCGGTGTCGGAGGCGAGCAGGTCGTCAAACCGCTTGTCCTTGTTGCGGTAAAGCTCGACACCCGGTTGCAGGGCGACCGGCGATGCGGGGTAGAGGCGGTTGCCCTCGACGCGGTTGAGGCGGAATCCGTGGAAATCGCCGTCATGGTCGATGAAGCACAGGCCATCGCCGTTGGCGAGTGTCGCCTGTAGACGTGCCTCAATCATGTTGCCGCGAACGGCGTGCACCCTGCCGACCTTTTCGCCAAGCGACTTTGGCGTGGCAAAGGATGCCATCTTTCCATCGGGTTGCGCACTGTCGGTGAAGTAGGGCGTGAAACCGCGATTGAAGCTCTTGGCGAGCGAAGGGGTGAATCTCACCTCCACATCCCCGGCCGATGCGCGGCAATAGCGGTAGGGGTGCTCGGCGATAAGTCGGTCAATGGCTTTACGGTAATAGGCCACTATATTTTTCACATAGCCTACGGGCTTCAGGCGTCCCTCGATTTTGAACGAACTGACTCCCGCGTCGGCCATTGCGGCGAGGTGGGCGCTGCGGTCGAGGTCGCGCAGCGACAGAAGGTGCCTCCCCTCGATGAGAATGTTGCCATTGCCATCCACAAGGTCGTAGGGGAGGCGGCACAGCTGGGCGCACTCGCCACGGTTGGCACTCCGCCCGCGTGTGACGCAACTTGCCTGACAGTCGCCGCTGTAGCTCACGCACAGTGCGCCGTGCACAAACGCCTCCACAGGCACTGTCACCGCATCGCACACACGGCGCATCTCCTCAATCGTCATCTCCCTTGCCACGACAATCTGCGAGAATCCCACCTGCTCAAGAAACCGCGCCTTGGCGGCATCGCGCGTGTCACACTGTGTGCTCGCATGGAGCGCAATCGGCGGCAGGTCGAGACGCAACAGCGACATGTCCTGCACTATAAGAGCATCGACCCCTGCACGATACAGTTTCGTGACCATCTGCCGCGCATCCTCCAACTCGTTGTCATATAGTATAGTATTGACCGTAGCATACACCTTGGCGTCAAATGTGTGGGCGAAGTCGACCACGCTTCTTATGTCGTCAAGCGAGTTTACGGCAGCAGCGCGTGCCCCGAATGCCGGCGCGCCGATATACACCGCGTCGGCCCCATGCTTTATGGCCTCAATGGCCGTTGCGGCGTCACGTGCCGGGGCTAGAAGTTCAAGCGGTCGCGGCTGGGGGTTGGATTGTGGATTCATATTGCAAAAGTAGCATTTTCCACAAAAAAAAGCAACCGCAGCAACCCTCTACCATACAGCATGTTCCATGATTGAGTGCCGCGTCGGATAATAGCTAAATTTTGTAAATTCATAAATTATAACTAATTTTGCCGCGTTTTTAACCAATCAAAACAAGTATAACAATGAAAAAGTTATTCATCGCTGCCATCGCGTTGGTAGCATGTGTAAGCGCAAAGGCGCAGGAAACCTATGCACCCGAAGCAGGCGAAATCTCAACCTAAATTCAGTTCAACCCCTTCTCCGATGACTTTGGCACATTCAAGCTCGACCAGCTCAAGTTGCGTTACATGTTCTCCGACAAGGACGCTATCCGTTTCGGTATCGGCTTTGGTGTCGACAACCACAAGGTAACACCCGACCCTGACCAGAACAAGGACACTTGGGGCAAGGCATCTTCAGGACATTTCTCCATCAGCCTTGGCTATGAGCGTCATTTCTTCAACTACAAGCGCATCGACCTCTATGCCGGTGCAGGTCTCGGATACAAGTACATGTCGGCATCGGCCAAGACCCACAGCGAGGTCAACGGTCAGACTTTCGAGACAAAGTATTGCAACATCGCCACTATTGATCTTGACAATACTGCCGGTATTGCAAGAACAGGTCATGAGTTTAACGTCGCCCTTTTCACCGGCATCGACTTCTATGTGTACAAAGGTCTTTTTGTAGGTGCTGAGTTTGGCATCAAGTTCGCTTGTCAGAGCCTCCCCGGTTACTACACCAAGGGTGGCATGGATGACAATGGCAACTGGAGCGCAAGCCTTGAGAGCAACAAGAAAGACAAGGAGAGCAACATCTCCCTCAAGTGTTTTGCCGAGCCTGCTCTCCGCATCGGCTGGACTTTCTAATCGACTTTTCTGATTAGATACAGGATCTTGACCGCGCCTGAAAAGGCGCGGTCTTTTTTGTGGGCGGTAAAATTGGGCAAGGAAAGGGTGAAATTGGTTATTGCGTGGATGGGGATTATTTCTTATTTTTGCGTAGGACAAAACAATAGCTTTTTCAACCAATCTAATCACCCTCTTATGCTACGGAAGATAAGAATCGTGTGCGCGGTGGTGTTTTTCACGCTGATTACCGCGCTGCTGCTTGACTTTACAGGGACGCTCCACGCCTGGCTTGGATGGATGGCAAAGGTGCAGTTTCTTCCCGCCCTGCTGGCTATGAACGTCGGTGTGGTGGTCGGTCTGCTCGTGTTGACGCTCGTGTTTGGGCGCGTGTATTGCTCGGCAATCTGCCCGCTCGGCGTGATGCAGGACATATTCGGCCATCTTGGGCGCACGGGAAAGAAGAAAAAATACCGTTACTCCTATTCTCCTGCGTTGTCGTGGCTGAGGTGGGGCGTGCTTGTGCTGTTTGTCGCGGCTATGATAATGGGCTTCGGCGCGTTTGTCGCCATTCTTGCCCCCTACAGTGCATACGGGCGCATAGTGCAGAACCTCCTACAGCCCATATATATAGGAGTAAACAACATGTTTGCCTATCTTGCCGAGCGTGCTGGGAGCTATGCTTTCTATGAGCGCGAGGTGTGGGTGCGCAGCGTTCCCACATTTGTAGTGGCCGTCATGACGCTCGTTGTGCTCGGCATATTGGCGTGGCGCAACGGGCGCACCTACTGTAACACCATCTGCCCTGTGGGGACTGTGCTCGGATGGGTGTCGCGGTTCTCATGGCTGAAAATCCATATTGACACCGACCGTTGCAACGGTTGCGGACTGTGTGCGCGCAGCTGCAAGGCGGCGTGTATCGACCCCAAGGCCCACAAGGTCGACTATTCGCGATGCGTGACATGCGGCGACTGTATCGGCGAGTGCCATCAGGATGCCATCTCATATGTCCACAAGGCGGCACGGCGTGGGGAGCCGGCAGCAAGTGCGGGGAACGATACGCCCGCAGACAGCTCCCGCCGTACATTTATAATAGGTGCAGCCGTGGCGACCTCAACAGCCGCCCTTGCTCAGGAAAAGAAAAAAGTGGATGGTGGTCTTGCCGTCATCGAAGACAAGATAGCCCCTGGACGTAAGACCCCGATAACCCCTCCGGGGTCGCTGTCGGCGCGTAACCTTGCGCAGCACTGCACGGCGTGTCAGCTCTGCGTGTCGGCTTGCCCCAACGATGTTCTGCGTCCGTCTACGGGGCTGATGACCCTCATGCAGCCCACCGTGTCATACGAGCGCGGCTACTGCCGTCCCGAGTGTACCCGCTGCGGCGATGTGTGCCCCACGGGTGCCATAAAGCCGATAAGCCGTGCCGACAAGTCGGCCACGCAGGTGGGCCACGCCGTGTGGATAAGAAAAAACTGTCTGCCCGTCACCGACGGGGTGTCGTGCGGCAACTGTGCGCGTCATTGCCCCACGGGTGCGATACAGATGGTGCCGTCGGTGCCGGGTGACGAGACTTCGCCCAAGATACCGGCAGTCAACACCGAACGTTGCATCGGGTGTGGGGCGTGTGAGAACCTCTGTCCGGCGCGTCCGTTCAGCGCAATCTATGTCGAGGGCCATGAAGTCCACCGCAGTGTCTAACCTATCTAACTGACAAAAATAAGTAACCTTCAAAAATTAGCTAATGCCTATTTGGGCAGGATTTTCGAGGGATTTTTAGATTTGAATGATGGAGTGTAGCGGGCTACACGACTGAATGAAAATCTAAAAAGCACCGAAAAGACAAGCAAAGAGACATTAGCCCGCAGGGTTACTTGACAAGATAATAGATAACTAATTTTTGAAAGTTACTTAATACAAATGAAAAAGGATATAAACCGACGGGATTTCCTCAAACTGTTCGGAGGAGCCGTGGCCTCCGGCTCGCTGTTGGCGGCGTGTGCCCGCAAGGGGGGCGACAACGCCACGTCAGATGTCGCGTCAACCGCGACCGGCACGATGACCTACCGCGTCAACCCCAACACCGGCGACAGCGTGTCGATACTCGGCTATGGGATGATGCGCCTCCCCATCGAGGGTGGCGGCTCTGAACGCGAGAATCCCGATGCGCCGATAGACCAGGAGATGGTCAACCGCCAGATAGACTATGCTTTTGAAAATGGGTTGAATTATGTCGATACCTCCCCCGCCTATTGTCAGGGACGGTCGGAACGCGCCACCGGCATCGCGTTGAGCCGCCATCCGCGCGACAAGTATTTTATAGCCACCAAGCTGTCAAACTTTGCCCCTGCCACGAGGACACGCGAGGCGTCCATCGAGATGTTTGAAAACTCGCTCAAGGAGCTGCAGGTCGATTATGTGGACTACCTGTTGCTCCATGCCATCGGTACAGGCGATGACGGCATGAAGGAGTTCTACAGCCGTTATATCGACAACGGCATCCTCGACTGGCTTGTGGAGCAGAAGGAGAAAGGGCGCATACGTAACCTCGGATTCTCCTATCATGGAGATGTCGGGGTGTTTGACCTCGCCCTGAAGTGGCACGATGAGGGCCGCTACCGCTGGGACTTCGTGCAGATAGAGCTTAACTATCTCGACTGGAAGCACGCCGCCGAGATAAATCCCGACAATACCAACGCCGATTACCTATACGGGGAGCTGCGCAAGCGCGGCATACCCGCCATCATCATGGAACCGCTGCTCGGAGGCCGTCTCGCCAAGGTGCCCGACAATATCGTCGCCAAGATGAAGGAGCGTGATCCCGAGAGCAGCGTGGCAAGCTGGGCATTCCGTTTCGCCGGCACACCCGAAGGGGTGCTCACCGTGTTGAGCGGCATGACCTTTATGGAAAACCTCAGGGAGAACATTGCCACCTATTCCCCCCTGCGTCCCATAACGGCAGACGAGAATGATTTCCTCACGGAGATAGCCGATGACATCTACAATCTCCGCACGATACCATGCAACGAGTGCAACTACTGTATGCCGTGCCCCTACGGCATCAATATACCCGCGATATTCTCCCACTACAACAAGTGCATCAACGAGGGCAATATGCCTAACAAGGGCGCGCAGCATCCCGACTACGCCCGTGCCCGCTGTGCCTACCTCGTGGGCTACGACCGCGCTGTGCCCAAGTTGCGTCAGGCCGACCACTGCATCGGCTGCGGACGCTGCGTGTCCCATTGCCCCCAGCGTATTCCCATACCCAAGGAGATGCAGCGCATCGACCGCTTTGTCGAGGAGCTGAAACAGAACGCCTGATGGAACGCCTTGTAAGGATGCTTGAGGAGGGCGGCTACTCATGCGTGATTGAAAACCGCAGGGGGGTGCACACATTCACCCGGCGCGGTGTCGCCGATCTATACGACCTCTGCGCCGCGTCGCCCGGCATGCTCGCCGGGGCACGGATTGCCGACAAGGTGATCGGCAAGGGCGCGGCGGCGTTGATGGCCATCGGCGGCGTCAGCGAGGTGTATGCCCGTGTGATAAGTGCTCCCGCACGCCGGCTGCTTGAGGAGCACGGCATAGCCGTGACCTTTGGCCGCGAGGTGCCAAATATCATCAACCGCGCCGGCGACGGGGTGTGCCCTGTGGAGACCCTTTGCTCCCCATTGCAGTCGCTCGACGAGATGTACGCGGCCATTGGCACGTTTATCGCCCGAATGAATAATGACAAGAACAAATAAAAACTCTCGATATATGCAGACTACCGACACATTAAGACTCCGCTCCCTGGCGTTTGACAACGCGGCCACTTATCTTGCCGCCTCACTCTTTATCCTCGGCAACATCATGCTGCCGCAGTTGGCACACCTTGTGCCCGACGGCGGCGTGACATGGCTGCCTATCTACTTCTTTACGCTCGTTGGCGCGTACAAGTACGGTTGGCGCGTGGGATTGCTCACAGCCATTGCTTCGCCCGTCATCAACTCGGCCCTGTTCGGGATGCCTGCGGTCGCCGCGCTCCCCGCCATCATGCTCAAGTCGTCGCTGCTCGCCGTGAGCGCGGGATATGCCGCCTACCGCTTCAGGACGGTCTCGCTGCTGCTGATGGTCGCCGTAGTGGCTTTCTATCAGATTGTCGGGACATTGGGCGAATGGATGATGAAAGGCAGCCTCTATGCCGCCATGCAGGACTTCCGCATCGGCTTGCCCGGCATGGCCGTGCAGATAGTCGGCGGCTGGGCGTTTGTCAAATACCTGCTGCGCCACTGACAAGGGTTGCAGAATTAGGCTGAAATGCTTAATTTTGCATTGACGATGAGACTAAACATACGATACCTGATACTGGCATCGCTGGCACTGCTGTCGGCGATGCCCGCTATAATGGCACAGCGAGTCGAGCGCGTGTCGCTGCTGACGTGCTACCCCGGCCCGGCGATATACGAGCTTGACGGGCACACGGGGCTGCGTGTCGTCATGGACGACGGCACCGACGTGACCGCCAACTACGGGATGTTTGACTTCGAGACCCCAAACTTTGTCTACCGCTTTGTCAAGGGGGAGACCGACTACCGTATGGGGATATATCCCACCGACCTGTTCCTTGAATCATACCGCCGGCAGGGGAGGCGTGTGGTCGAGCAGCCGTTCAACCTCACCCCCGCGCAGCGGGAGCGCGTCTTGGAGCTGCTTGTGGAGAACTCGCGCCCCGAGAACGCCGTCTACCGCTATAACTATGTGCTCGACAACTGCGCGACACGTCCTGTCGAGATTGTCGAGCGGGCAATAGGCGATACAATCATTTTCCCCACTCCGAGCCGCCGGTATCTTGCTCCTTCTACATTCAGGGAGTGGATGAGGTATTACCACCGCGACTATCCGTGGTATCAGTTTGGCATAGACCTCGCGCTTGGCGCGGGGATTGACCGCCCGCTCACCACCCGTGAGGCTATGTTTGCCCCCGTCACTCTCGCCGGGATGCTCACCGGGGCCACCATCCGCGATGCCGACGGCAGGGTTGTTCCCGCCGTCACGGGCACGGAGACCATCGTCGATTTTCCCGCCGACAACGCCGTTGAGAGTGCCGCGCCGTGGTATCTTACCCCGATGGCGGTAGCCTTGGCGGTCATGGCGTTGACTATGTGGATATGCATTCGCGACATACGGCGGGGTAGGGTGACGCGGTGGTATGGCTCGGCGTTGTTTGCCGTTTTCGGCCTCGCGGGATGCCTGCTCACGTTCCTCGTGTTTGTTTCCTCCCATTACGCCACCTCCCCCAACTGGCTGCTGCTGTGGCTCAACCCGTTCTGCCTGTTCGGGGCTGTAGGCATATGGTTAAAAAAATGGAAGACACAACTTTTTTACTATCATTTTGTTAATTTTGCAGCATTATTAGTGCTTGTCATCACATGGCCGTGGCTCGGCCAGTCGGCAAACGCGGCTTTTTGGCCGCTAATCGCCTCCGATGCCATGCTTTCGGCAAGTCTCACCTATATAAACCGATGCGTAATCAGCCGTTACCGAAAATAACCCGTATAGCCGCTGTGCTTGTAGCCTCGATGGTGTCAGCCACCGTCCTGGCTCAGGTCGCTCCCGTGCGCCCCAAGTTGGTGGTGGGTATTGTGGTAAACGGGCTTACTGACGACTACCTGCAACTGCTTCGCCATAAATTCGGGGCTGACGGGTTCAACCGTCTGCTCAACAACGGGCTGGTGCTCACCGACGTGGAGTTTGGCACGCCGATGGACGAGGCGGCCGCCACTGCGGCCATATATACCGGTGCCTCTCCCGCCATCAACGGCATTGCCTCGGCGACAGCCTATGACCTCGACAAGCGTCTCGCGGTCGCCACGCTTAACGACCCGTCGAAGATAGGCAACTACACCAACGAGACATATTCCCCCGCCGCCATAAGGGTGTCGACCCTCGGCGACGAGGTGCGCATCGACGGCGATGGCGTCGGGCAGGTGCACTCCATCGCCCCCGACCCCGCACAGGCCATCATCATGTCGGGACATGCCGGAAATAGTTCCTTTTGGCTCAACGACATAACGGGTCAATGGGCCACCACGACCTACTACAAGGATGTGCCCACCCCGGTGCAGGATGTCAACTACCGCACCCCGCTTTCGGCGCGCCTCGACACGATGTCGTGGGTGCCGTCCTTGGCTCTCGATGCATACCCGTGTCTTCCGAAGCATAAGCAATATTACGCCTTCCGCTACGTATTCCCGCGTGGCGACAAGGAGCGTTACGGCAAGTTCAAGACCTCCCCGCGCGTCAATGACGAGATAACCGACATCGCTTCGCGATATATCACCTCGATGACACTCGGCAGCCGCGACGCCATTGACATGCTCAACATAGCCTACACCCTCCAGCCCTACAGCGGGGCAAAGGACAGCGACTCACGTCTTGAGACGATGGACGCCTACCTGAAGCTCGATGCAGGGCTTGGACGTCTGTTCAGGACGATAGACAAGCGTGTGGGGCTTGGCAATGCCGTGATATTCCTCGCCGGGACGCCCGCGCGCCCCGCGCCAAGGCGCGATGACCCGAAATGGGCTTTGCCGTCGGGCGAGTTCTCGACACGCCGTGCCATATCCCTGCTCAACGTCTACCTCATGGCCATCTACGGCAACGGGGAGTGGGTGCAGGGTTACCATAACGGCCATCTCTATCTCAACCGCAAGCTGATAAAGGAGCGTGACCACGACATACGCAAGATGCGTGCCGATGCCGCCGACTTTCTGTCGCGTATGAGCGGCGTGAGCGATGTCTACACCATCGACGACATCACCGCAGGCCGCGTGGGCATAAATCCCGACGCGACGCGGCGCAACACAGTGGCCGCGACAGCCGGAGACCTCGTGATAAGGGTCAATCCGGGCTGGGAGACAGTCGATGACTCCAATACCCCGACCACCCGCACAGTGCATCGGGCTATGCCGACCGCCGCACCGTTCATGCTGCTCGCTCCTGATGTGGAGGCACGCAAGATAACCGTGCCGGTCGATGTACGCGCCATTGCCCCCACAGTGGCCCGGGTGCTGCGGATAAGATCGCCAAACGCGGCCGAGACGGCTCCCGTGCGCTGAGCTCTCCACTGCGTGTCGCAGGGATTCCGCGCGTTTTATTATCTGCCTAATTTTCACTATCTTTGCATAAAACTGCATCATGCGTGACCCGTCACGGTCATGCACTCTACTGTTTGAATAAATCAAAAAACTGATATAATGTCTTTTACATCACTACTCAACAAACTGTTCGGCAACAAGTCGCAGCGCGACCTCAAAGAGATAAAGCCGATTGTTGACAAAATCAAGGCTCTCGGGCCTGAAATGGAGAAACTGAGCAACGACGAGTTGCGTCAGGCTATCACTACCGTGCGTCAGGAACTTGCGGCTGCCACTCAGGCCGACCGCGACGCCATTGCCGAGACCAAGGCCAAAATCGAGGAACTCCCATTTGACGAGCGTCAGCCGCTGTGGGACGACATCGACAAGCGTGAGAAAAATATCCTCGCCACGTTGGAGACCGAGCTTAACCGTGTGCTCCCCACCGTCTTTGCCGCCATGCGCGAGACAGCATCGCGATTTGCCCACAACGACACCGTGGAGGTGACAGCCACCGACATGGACCGCGAGCTTGCCGCCCGAGGCAAGGATTTTGTGTCGATAGAGGGTGACAAGGCCATCTACAAGAACCGCTGGACAGCCGGCGGCAACGAGATAAAGTGGGACATGGTACACTACGACGTGCAGCTCATCGGCGGTATCGTGCTCCATCAGGGCAAGATTGCCGAGATGGCGACAGGTGAGGGCAAGACTCTCGTGGCCACTCTTCCGGTGTTCCTCCGTGCTCTCACGGGCCACGGCGTGCACGTGGTGACGGTCAACGACTACCTTTCCAAGCGCGACTCCGAGTGGATGGGCCCGCTCTACCAGTTCCACGGTGTGAGCGTCGACTGCATCGACAAGCACGAGCCCAACTCGCCGCAGCGTCGCGCCGCCTATGCGTGTGACATCACATTCGGCACCAACAACGAGTTTGGTTTCGACTACCTGCGCGACAACATGGCCATGTCGCCCGACGACATGGTGCAGCGCAAGCACTACTACGCCATCGTCGATGAGGTCGACTCAGTGCTTATCGACGATGCCCGTACGCCGCTCATCATCTCGGGTCCCGTGCCCAAGGGTGACGACCAGCTCTTTATGGAATACCGTCCCAACGTGCAGAAGGTCGTGGACGTTCAGAAGCGTCTCGTCACCAAGCTGCTCGCCGAGGCCAAGGAGAAGATTGCGAGCGACGACAAGGAGGTGCGCAAGGAGGGTGCTCTCGCGCTCTTCCGTGCCTACAAGGGATTGCCCAAGAACGGCGCGCTCATCAAGTACCTCAGCCAGGAGGGCATAAAGAACCTGTTGCTTGAGACCGAGGCATATTATCTTCAGGACAATGGCCGCGAGATGCCCAAGGCCACCGAGCCGCTCTACTTTGTCATCGACGAGAAAAACCGTAGCGTGGAGCTGACCGACAAGGGTATCGACGAGCTGACCGGCAAGAGCGACGACCCGGAGTTTTTTGTGCTCCCCGACATTGCCGCACAGCTCTCCGAACTTGAGAATATGCCCGGCACGGTCGAGGAACGCCAACGCCGCAAGGATGACCTGATGCAGGCCTACTCGGTCAAGGCCGAACGCGTGCACACGGTGTCGCAGCTGCTCAAGGCCTACACGCTCTTTGAGAAGGATGTGGAGTATGTCATCGATGACAACAAGATAAAGATTGTCGACGAGCAGACGGGCCGCATCATGGAGGGGCGCCGCTACAGCGACGGTCTCCACCAGGCCATCGAGGCCAAGGAGGGCGTCAAGGTCGAGGCCGCCACACAGACATTCGCCACAATCACGTTGCAGAACTACTTCCGCATGTACCACAAGCTCGCCGGTATGACAGGTACTGCCGAGACCGAGGCGGGTGAGCTTTGGGACATCTATAAGCTCGACGTGGTAACCATCCCCACCAACCGTCCCATCGCGCGTATCGACATGAACGACCGCGTGTACAAGACCAAGAAGGAGAAGTATGCGGCCGTCATCGAGGAGATTGTCCGCCTTGTAGGCGAGGGTCGTCCCGTACTCGTCGGTACGACCTCGGTCGAGATTTCAGAATTGTTGAGCCGCATGTTGACCATGCGCCATATACCCCACAATGTCCTCAATGCCAAGCTCCATCAGCGTGAGGCCGAGATTGTGGCCCTTGCGGGACAGAAGGGCACTGTGACCATAGCCACAAACATGGCGGGTCGTGGTACCGACATCAAGCTCCCCGCCGACGTCAAGGAGGCGGGCGGTCTCGCCATCATCGGCACCGAGCGTCACGAGTCACGCCGCGTCGACCGCCAGTTGCGCGGACGTTCAGGCCGTCAGGGCGACCCGGGTTCGTCGGTGTTCTACGTGTCGTTTGAGGACCAGCTGATGCGACTTTTCGCCTCCGACCGCGTGATGAAGATGCTCGACCGCCTCGGACTCAAGGAGGGCGAGATGATAGAGGCGTCGATGGTGACACGCGCCATCGAGAACGCCCAGAAGCGTGTCGAGGAGAACAACTTCGGCATCCGCAAGCGTCTGCTTGAGTATGACGACGTGATGAACAAGCAGCGACAGTATATCTACAACCGTCGCCACCACGCCCTGCTCGGCGAACGCATAGGCATCGACATCGCCAACATGATATACGATGCCATCGAGAACATCGTCAACAATGCCGTCGAGTATGGCGACCTGGAGATGGAGCTGTTCAAGGTGCTCGCCATCGAGACCCCTGTCACCGAAAAGGAGTTCAAGGACCTCGACCGCAAGGAGGTGGTCGAGAAGATATACGCCGCCGCCATCGAGGCTTTCCAGCGCAAGAGCGACCGCATCATCGAGGTCGCCAAGCCGGTAATTGCCGACTGCGTTGAAAACCGCGACTACAAGGGGATGATTATAGTGCCTATCACCGACGGCAAGCGTGTGTTCAACCTCCGCGCCAATGTCCTTGAGGCCTACAACACCGGCTGCAAGTCTATAGTCAAGGAGTGGCACAAGGCGATATTGCTTGTCACTATCGACGAACTGTGGAAAGAGCACCTGCGCGAGCTCGACCAGTTGCGTCAGTCGGTGCAGAACGCCTCTTATGAGCAGAAGGACCCGCTGGTAATCTACAAGGTCGAGTCGTTCCACCAGTTCCAGGCGATGCTCAACAGCCTCAACGTGAAAGCCGTGTCGGCACTCATGCGTGGACAGATATTTGTCCAGCAGGCTCCTCCGCAGCCGCAGCCCCGTGAGGAGCAGCCCTCGGACGCGCAGCCCGCTCCCCAGCCGCGTCAGCCCCAGGTGCGCGAGGCCGCTCCCGAGCGTCGTAATGACTACTCGCAGTACCGCACCTCCAAGGAGGCATATCCCGGTGAGAACGCCCAGCGTCAGGCCGCTTCCGCCCATCAGGGCGAGCGTCCCCGTCCCGAGCCGATGAAGGCCGCCCCCCGCGTCGGACGCAACGACCTCTGCCCCTGCGGCAGTGGCAAGAAGTTCAAGAACTGCCACGGCCGCAACATGTAGTGCAGGTATAACACCTTACGACAATAAAAAGCAAAGATGGGCAAATCTCAGGATTTGCCCATCTTTGCTTTGGATAGGGAGGTATATTATCACGCCTCTTTCTCCGGGGGTACTATAGTCATTTGGTTAAGGATACCTTATAGGGGAGCGAACTTAGGTCGAGCGACACGTGCCATACCCCTTCTCCGGGTGATGACATGTTGCCGCCATCCTGGACAAGGTTGTCAGGCTCGCCTCCGAGACTTACCTCCCATGCGTCGTTACACCGCAGTTTCCACTCCTTGCCCCCTGCAAACCGTATGTCACCTTCCCATACAAGAAGATTGTCGGATGGGGTGAGGGGTGTGCTGCTGTCCCATCCTCCGGGCGTCGCGTCACCTATGACACCTATAGTGCTGACGGGATACAGCGTATATGACAGGCGGGCAATGTCGACGTTACAGTGATAGAGTCCCGTCTCGGGGCATGTGAGATTGCCGGCATCGGGAGCGGTGCTGAGTTTGCCGTCGGTGCCTGCGCTGCCGAAGTTCACGTGGTCCCAGTCGGGGGCGGTGGTAAACTTGAATCCGGCAGGATTGAGACGCGCGTAGCCGATGTAGGTGATATAGTCCATGGTGTAGAGCTTCTGTGAAGCGGCTTGGCTCCACCCGTTGGCCTCACCGGGCGTCCACAGGTTGCTGTAGGCGAGAGTGAAGTCATAGGTGCCCTCCTCAAGGTTGATGGTGAGCAGATAGCTTCCAGCCTCGGTCACGCATCCCGAGCCGCAGTCGGCGTCGGCGGTACGGGCCACCAGCATACCTTTCAGGGCATTGTCGCCGTTGTCGGCCACACCATATGATGCATTTGCAGCCTCCACCCAGTCACCGGCTATGTAGGTCGACTGTGGAATCACTTTCCACCACCATCCTGCGGCGGCCTGTTCGGGGGTGATGTCGACGGCTATGGTGAATGTCGGCTCGTCATATCCGCTTACGCCCTCGGAGTGCCCGAACTTCACGGCTTCGGCCACCGACCATCCGTTGATGGTGCCGAGCAGATAATAGTTGTCCTCTATCACAAGGTCGTTGGGGAACGGCAATATGCTGAGCGACAGTGTCTCCGGGTTGATAAATTTGTCAGGCTCCCCAATCCTCACCACATTGTTCCTGTCGGTCTTGCTGACAGCATATGCGGCAAGTCGTCCGTAGACAGTCTTCTCTTTGGGGCTCTTGCTTATCGATTGCAGGTAGACTCCCTCAAAGTCATCGGGATTGACAGTGATGCAGTCGCCCTGCACGCTCGTCTTTACAGTGCCGGGACTTGAAAAGGATGCATCCTTGGATATCTCAAGGTCAACCCTTATGTCATATTCTGACGGAAAATCAACCAGGGACAATGTTCCCATTTCCATAGGCGCGCCGGCATCATTGAGGGCTTTCAGGTCAAACTTTTCGGCAATCTTGTCTGACGGGGTGAAGACCGCCCCGTCTGCGGGAAATGCCGGCTGCTGGGGGTTGACGGCTATAGGCGGCACATCCTCGTCGTTGCAGGCCATGAACATCATGCCGATGGCCAATAGCGGAAATATTACAGATTTGTTCATATAATTTTTAAGCATATTGTTGAATTTATTATTCGTCCTTAATCTCCGAATTGCTTACAGTGAGGGTCATGTCATTCATATTGACGCGTAGGTACATCTTGCCTCCGGGCCATGAGGAGAAATCATATGAGCCTTTGCCCTTGGTAACGGAAAACTCACGGTCCTCCCAGTTGCACACCACGGGATTGTCATCGGCCTGCGGGCCATATGAGTCGGCGTCCCAGCCTGTAAGGGCCGTGTAGAAGCGGAACAGGGCGCATCCCTCGGGTATCTCAAACTCTCCGTAATATATCTTGGACTCTATCTGGTCTTCCTTCTCATACATTTTCCAGCTCTCGTAGATATTGGCGTTATCCTCCATCGGCGCAAACCAGTCGTCAAACGGATTGCCGACTGCCGGTTGACCGATGAGATAGATATAACCGGGTTTGGCGAGCGAGAAATAGGGCATCACCTTGTTGAGCTTCACCACGTTTGAGGTAACCACGCGGTTGGCGGCGTTAAATTCCTGGTCGGGGGCATTGGGATAGCACACCCCCCTGAAGTATACGGGTATTGCCGTGAATGTCACGTTGCCCTCGTCTTTCTCCGTATAGCCCTTTAAGGCGCAGATGGCCTGTGTCAGCTTCTTCTCGCTTATTGTCATGACAGATGTCGCGGTGGAGGCTTTTATTTCCCTGACTTTGTCGGGATTGTCAAAGTTTCCGTCGAGTGACACCTCCACTCCGTATGTTATCGGGGCTATAGGCGCGCCGTAGTCGGGCTGGCTCTTGCAGGTGAGCTGGAAGGTACCCTCTTCACTCAATTCATAATATTGGTCGGCAAATACCGGCTCGTTCATTTCAAATGAAGACGATGCCGCCGGGACAAATACGGGGGTCCTGTCCGTGTCACAGCCGGCCAACCCGACCAACGACAGCAACGCTATTGATATAAGGCTCAATCGATTCATAATCATAATCTTGTTAAAAAGTACTGTTAATAACCGGGGTTTTGAACAAATGTGGGCTGGGCGGCGATAATGTTTGTCGGTATCGGCATCACGTTCATGTACGAGCCGAAGTTTTGGCCGTCACGCACATTGCCTTTCCACATCCAGTTGTAGTTTTCCGAGAATTTGCCAAACCGTATCAGGTCGCTGCGGCGTGTCAGCTCCCAGTACAGTTCGCGGCAACGCTCACTGAGTATGTTGTCGGAGGTCATCTCCATGGCGGTCCATGGTGTCACGCCGGCACGGCGACGCACATAGTTGACATAGGTCAGGGCCTTGGATGTGTCACCCGCGCCTGCCATTATGTTACACTCGGCATACATCAGGTAGACGTCGGCAAGGCGTATGAGGGGCTGGTCGGTGTCGACCCATGTCTCGGCTCGCGGAGGCGTGCCTGCCGGGGCGTAAGTGCCGCCATTGGCCTCTGACCATTTGCCGTCCACGCCCTTGAGCAGGTTGGTGAACTTAATCACTGCATAACCCTTGTCGAAATCGCCCATCTTGTCATTGGAGATTGAAAATCCGGCATTTTCCTTGCCCCACATGGACCAACGTATATCCTCGGGGGCGAATTTCTCGGAAAATTGCTTCGAGGCATGCATACACTTCCACGGGTTATTGATGCCGTAGTCGGCCGATGACATCTGGAAGCCGTTCGTTTCGTTGGCTGTCGCTGCGGCGATGAGGAACTGCGTGCCGCCATAGGCCTGCGTATATTGCGAGTCATAGGGGATGCCCCACAATATCTCATTTTCCGCCTTGTTGGCACCGCCCGGCATATACTCGTCATTGTCCGCGCAGAAGAGATACATGTAGTTGACGGCCAATCCCGAGCCGTCAAACCCTCCGCCGAGATGCCGCTCTATAATCCTCTCACACAGGGACGAGCACTGCTTGTAGCCGTTGACTGCACCGTCGGTGTATACGCCGGCATTAAGTGACAGGCGCGCGTGTAACGCCATGACGCCGTCAATGCCGATGCGGCCGTATTGCACTTGGTTTGCGGGAAATTCCTCCTCAAAGAGGGTCTCGATGTCGGTCAGCTCGCCGTCAAGCCATTCGTAGAGGAATCTCCTGTCTTTTTGCTCGGGACTGGCAAACATCGGGTCGGTGTCGAGCGTGTATGAGCCGCGACCGAATATGTCGATGACCCAGTAATAGCTCATGGCGCGCAGCGCGCGGGCTTCAAGCACCATGAGGCGCACAGCGGGGTCGCTGTTGTCGCGTGCCATGCGTATGAAGTCGTTGCACACGGCTATGTGGCTGTACAATCTCGAGTATGTGCCGAATATATTGGCATTGTCCTTGCCCCACGTGTTGGTCACCAGGTCAATGATGCCTACGTCGGGATGGATCCATATCGCCTCGTCGGTCGGAAACTCGTTCATCATGAACAGGGCACGTGTGTATTGCGATGTGCCTCCGTCGAGACCCGATATGTCGCAGTTGCCGTTAGGCCCTCCCTGGCCTGAATAGGCCATGCCTCCGTAGCACTTGTTCAGGACGCCTTGGTAATCCTGGACCGTGAGGCTGCCGCCGTTGATATAGTGCGGATCGTTGGGGGCGAGGTCGAGATCGCCGACGCATGATGCCGACAAGACCGCAGCCATCCCGCATATCCCTATCGAAATTTTGCTAAGTATTGATTTCATTATGTCTTTATATTTTGCAATATTGAATTAGATATTCTATGTCAGAATGTGGCCACGACGCCGATTGAATAGGTCGTGGAGCGCGGGTATATGTTGTTGTCGATGCCTCCGGCGACCTCCGGGTCTATGCCGCTGTAGCCGGTAATCACAAACGGGTTCTGCACCGCCCCGAACACCCGCAGATTGAGCCTGTCGTTCAGCAGCTTGTCCCACGTGTATCCGAGGGTGATGTTGTCGCAGCGCAGGAACGAGGCGTTCTCAAGAAAATAGTCACTCATGTAGTAGTCGTTGATGGCCGACTGGTTGGCAAAATAGTAGTCGGTCTTGATAAGGTTGCTGAGACCGTAACGTGCTATCCCGTCGAGGGCGCTGTTGTTTGAGAGGACGTTGTTGTAGACATAGTTGCCTATCGACGCGCGTAATGATATGCCCAGGTCCCAGTTTTTGTAGCGGAATTGGTTGTTCATTGTCATTGTGACGTCGGGAGCGGGCGAGTGGTTGATTACCTTATCATCGGAGTTGATGACCCCGTTGTTGTCGCGGTCGACAAACAGCCCCTCGATGGGCTTGCCGTCGGCTCCGTACATCTGCTGCAGCAGATAGAATGAGTTGGCGGGGTGTCCCACGGCATGTGCCTGCACCGTGTTGCCTGTGCCGCCTTCGATTCCGCCGACTGTTATCACGGTCGAGGCGTCATTGAGCTTTGTAATCTCATTGTGGTTGTAGCCCACGTTGTAGGATACGGTCCAGTTGAAGTCGCGTGTGATGACGGGACGTGCCGTGATGTTGAACTCGACACCGTAGTTTTCAAGGTCGCCGATATTGCAGTTGAGCATGTTGACCGTGGATGAGCCAGCCGGTATGGCCACATATGACAGCAGGTCGCGGGTCTTCCGCAGATACCAGTCAAACGATGCCGTGATGCGGTTGTTGAGGAATGCCAGGTCAAGGCCGGCATTCCATGTGGTGGTCGTCTCCCATTTCAGGTCGGGATTGTAACCCTGGAGGAAATATCCCGGCATATAGGTGACCTTTCCGTCCGCATCCACGACGGGATAGAATGAGCCGGGGCCGGCAATCTCGTACAGAGGGAGATAGTTGCATGTCGAGCCGACCTCCTGCTGACCCGTCATACCCCATCCGAGGCGCAGCTTGAGGTCGTTCATCCAGCCGCGTGCCGGTGCCATGAACTCCTCGTCGATTATGCGCCATCCGAGGGCCACGGCGGGGAACAGGCCCCAGCGGTTGTCTTTGGAGAATCGGGATGTGGCGTCGCCACGCATTGTGAATGTCAGGAGATAGCGGTCCATAAGGGTGTAGTTGATGCGCCCGTAGAACGACAGCAGCTGGAGATGGTTGCTGTAGTGGTAGTTGCCCAGGGCGTCGACCGGATCGTCGGCGTAGTTCTTCCCGACAAGTGACTCGGTGGAGGGGTTGAGGTCCATCGTATAGCTGTCGCCTGCATTGAATGACAGGGCGTTCCCGTCGCCGGTGAAATGGGGCGAGTAGAATCCGGGCGATGTCGGGCGTCCGCCGTTGCCGCTGTCCTTGTTTTGCCCGTAGTTGTTCCCGTGCATGGAGAAACGCTGCCATGAGTAACCGCCTATCACGTCAAAGTGTGACTTTATCGACTCGACATTCTTGCGGTAATTGAGGTAGAATTCAAGCAGGGTGTTGCTCTTGAACTGGTAATAGCGGTCGGTGAATCCTGCGCCGTCCTTGTTGTGTTCCCAATAGGCCAGCGGTGAATTGGCGACCACCGAGTTGTATTCGTCGGTCTTGCTCACGTCGTAGCCGAGGTTGAGGTTGGCATGGAGATCGGGGAGGAAGTGGAAGGCGTAGTCAAACTGTATATTGCCGTTTGACCGCCACACCTTGGCGTAGTTGTCCCGGTCGTTAGCCATTGCTATCGGGTTTTTGCTCTGGTTTTGCTCGACGCTCACGTTGTTGTCCTTGTCGATGTTATACCACGTGAAGTAGCCGTTGTAGAGATACTTCTGTCCGCTGTTGCCTCCCGAGAGCGGGATGTTGGAGTAGACGGGCTTTGTGGGGTCGAACGCGAGAGCCGAATTGATAGCCCCGGTGTCGGTGAAATGGTTTTTAAGGTAAAATCCGCGCACATTGGCGTTGATGCTGAGCAGACCGTCGAAAAATTTCGGGGAGAGATTTATGCCGGCTGTCACGCGGTCCATCTTGGTGCCTTTCATGATACCGTTGGAGTTGGTGTATGAGACGTCGACACGGTAAGGAAGTATGCCGGCGCTGCCTGCCACGCTTAGATTGTAGTCGCTTGACACTGTGGTGCGGAAAAGCTCGCTCTGCCAGTCGGTGTCGTATATGTGGCCGTTGAGTCCGAGGCGTGCCGCCTCCTTGCTATCCTCTCCGAAGTGGTTTTTGACAAGTGCCACAAACTCGTTGCCGTCGAGCACGTCCCATTTCTTTGAGGCGGCATTTATGTACATGTTGGCCGAGAAGTTTACGTGCGGGCGTCCCGAGATGCCCTTCTTGGTGGTGATGATAATGACGCCGTTTGACGCGCGCGAGCCATATATGGCGGTTGCCGATGCATCCTTGAGTATGGTCATTGATTCCACGTTGTTTGGCGACACCATGGCCAAGGGATTTCCCATGCCCTGCACTCCGCTGTTGTCCAGCGGCACCCCGTCGATGACGATAAGGGGGTCATTGCTGGCATTGAGCGAGGAGCCGCCGCGTATGCGTATCTGCGCGCTCCCCTCCGGGCCGCCTGATGTCGTCACGACCACGCCGGGTGTCTGCCCCACGAGCATGTCCTGGACCGATGTGGCGAGTCCGGCATCGATGTCGTCGGGCTTTATGACGGCTACCGAGCCGGTGGCATCTGATTTCTTTACGACACCGTAGCCGATTGCCACAACCTCGTCAAGCACGACGCTGTTTTCTTTGAGCACGATGTCAATCACCGTGCGGTTGTCGACAGGGACAGTCTGGGAGTTGAAGCCCACGTAGGAGAACGTAAGGGTGCCGTTGGCCGGAGTCTCGATGCGGTATTTGCCGTCAATGTCCGTTGCTACTCCTGTGTTGGTGCCCTGCGCAAGGACGGTGGCGCCAATCAACGGTTCGCCCGACGGATCGGTAACAACTCCGCTTACTGAGATGGTCTGCGCTTCGGCCCCGGCCGTTGCAAACAGCAGCCCAACCAATAACGATAGGAATTTTTTACAGATTCCTGTTTTCAATTGCTTCATTTGCAAATAAAGATTTGAGTTAATAAATAAGTGTGAAACGAAAAATAGGCTATAATCACGGTATTGCAAAGTTATCCAAAACACTCCCTCGTATGGGACGACTGAAAGTCGAGTGAGAGGAGTAAATGGTACATATGTCTGTATATTAGTGCTTTATATGCCTGCTGTGGGTGGAGAGAAATGAAATACACGTTAAACCGTCAGGATGTGTGGTGGCGTGTAGGCAAGCAAAGTCCCATGGCCTCACGGTCACGGGACTTTGCTTACAGCTGTCGATAAAGATTCCTGCATAAAGGTTTTTGCATGGCAAAAATACCGTATTATCATACCTGTGGCATATGCTGTTAGTCAACGATGAATTTATTAAAGTGCAATCCGTTACCCTATAGCGTGTTATGATTGGAAAAATGAAATAGCGATGAATCTATGAAAAATTGTTATATTTGCACCGTATTTTTGGAAAATAGGCTCACTGGCATTATATCTTGACTTTTTGACATCTGGAAAATCGCCAATTTTTAATGAATAGTCAAAAAAGTAAGGTCATGATGTTTGCGCTGATATAGCGTGGACTTTACTTTTATATTTTATTTGACTATTCAGGCGTTTGGCGATGCCTTCAGATGTCAATGAAATGAGAAGTCGGTTCACGCTTTGGTCGTTTCATGACATGCGTGGACTAAGGATACGGTATGGGAACCTTGTCTTCCGCGACATCTGAGAAATCGCCAAAATTGCCTCAACGTGACGAATGGTCGGCTTGGTCGAGGTCTTCTCCCTACCGTCAGTGGATTAATTTATCGGGCATCTTGAAGGACCTTGTGCCTTGACTGTAATATCATGACCTATGAGTGATGACACTGTTTTGAGAGTCTCGTCCAAAGTCTTTGGCGAGGTTATCCGCTTTGCGCGGCATTGTGTGGAGGATAAGGACAATTTCCGTAAGCGTCTGTTGAAGTTGTCGGCGCAGGGACGTCGCGAGGACCTGCATACCGCGCTTTCCCACTCCATGATGGAGGAGGATATGGAGGGTATGCTTATGCAGTTTGACCGCTCGTTTATCGAGCTGTTCCCCGATTTTATCAACAATTACCAACGGCTGTTTCCTGCCGCGTGCGGCACAACCGCACACGGCAGAATCGGAGTGCTGTCGATGGAACAGCGCGTCGCCGCCTTGATACGTCTCGGGTTCATTGACCCGAGGCAGATAGCCGACATGCTCAACCTGTCAATCGGCACGGTGTATAATTATCGTTCAAGGCTGCGTTCCCGACTGCCGCACGGTGTCGATATCCCCTCGGTAATCGCTGCTTTGTAAAAATTGTTACTTCAGGAACTTGGGGGCGAGGAAGAAGAGGCCGAAGGAGATGCCGACGTTCCAGTTGTGGGCCGGGTAAGTGGCGTAGTTGCCGTAGAGGTTGAGGGAGGCAAACGGGAGGTTGTAGACCACCGAAAGCTCGCCGAAAAACTCCGGGTCGGAGAACCATCGGCCATAATAGGGGCGCGATGTCTCGCGGTGCTTCTTTATCTTACGCATCGGCATGAACCCGTGAAACTCGCCGCGCAGTTGCAACTTGTCGGCGAGCCGGAGGATGGGTAGCACGCCGAGGGTCACGTAGGAGTCGGCGCGGAAGGCGGGGTTGAAGGCGTTGTAGCTCGACGGGGTGGGGTAGAACGCCGGAGCCTCGACTATCGTCGCCGTGTAGTCGTCGAGCAGACGTTTGGTGGAGTATACGGCGTTTATCTCGCCCCCGAGGACAAACCGCCGGCTCACGTCGAAATACCGCTGTGCCGACACCTCGGCCTGTACCCAAGTGAGGCGGTCGCGCTGTTCGGCGGCACGGTCGGGACGGAATGTATATCGTCCATGGACGCCTATGACGGTGGCACGCAGGTCGGTGCCCTCTGACGGGTACATCTGGTTGTCGAGTGTGTTGTAATGATAGGCAAGGCGCAGTTGCCCGAGGCGATAGTTGGCGTAGCTGCGCTCGGTATGTGCATAGTCTCGTACTCCGTCGGGATAGAAACGGTCGCTGAGAAATCCATAGCCCGCGCCTATCTCGGCACTCGCGCTGCGTCCCACGGCGAGCGCGTAGCTACCGCGCACGAAGTTGTCGACCGTGGTGATGAAGGTCGGCATGTCGTCCTGGTAAAAAAGCTTCTCGCTCTCGTAGAACTTCTGCCGCGACAGTACGGCGTCGAGCTTTATGCATGACGACACGGGCGTGCGCAGGCGGTAGCGCAGGTTGAGGTCTCCCGCCATGTAGCTTTGGCCTATCCAGCCGTTGATGGTGGCGTCAATCGAGTTGAAGCTAAGGGTGTTGTATCCGGCTGTCAGGAATATCATCGAATTGGTCGATGAGGTGAGAAATCCTCCGACACCGGCGTTGAAATTGTTCTTGACCGTGGCTTTTAGTGTCATGTCAAACAGGCCGGTCGAGTCATTATAATGGGCCACGGGCACGAGATTCTTGATTTTGCCCGAGGTTATGGCGCGGTAGTATGCCTCCTTGGCGGTCGATAACCCGAATGTGTCGCGCGGGGCGACAAACATGTGGCGTATGTACTCGTTCTGTGCCGCAGAGCCGCCCGTCACCGCCACGGAGTCAAATCTCACATACGGGGTCCTTGACTTGAACACGCTGCGGCGCAGTTCCCTCGTGCCGGCAGGTACTCGTGCCTTGACGCGCGACTTGATGGAGTCCATCTTTGCCATCGCGAAGTCATAGCCAATCTTGTATATCTCCTTGGCGCGCGGGAAGTCGAGGATGCCAAACTCCTCCAGATAAAGGTGGAGACGCATTCCCTCGTCGGCAGGGAGGTTGTAGTCGTTGTTTTGGATAATCATGTCCTCAAGCTGGTCGAGGATGTCGTTGGCCTTGGGCTTGCCGTCAGGCTCCGACACGTCCACCCCTATCATCATGTCGGGGGCAAAATCCTCCCTCATCACGTCGACCGGGAAATTGTCGTAAATGCCGCCGTCATAGACGAGCACACCATCCATCTCGATGGGCTGGAACACGACGGGAAAACTCATCGAGGCGCGTATGGCATCCCCGAGACTCCCCGAGCGGCAGACAATCTTGCGCTTGTGGTAGACGTCGCTTGTCACGCAGCGGAACGGGACAAAGAGGTTGTCGAAATTACCGTCGCATTGTGCCGAATACTTGGCAAAGAGGTCCATGAACGCGAAATTCATCGGCAGCGGGCTGATGAGGCTCGACGGCAGCAGGGAGGATACGCGCGTGGAGTCGCTGCGCCCGAAGTTGAGGGTTATGAACGATGGCACGGGATCGGCCTTGTCAAAGAAGTAGGTATAACGCTCGTCAATCGTCCCTGTCGACCAGTCGGCAAACCCTTTTGACTCTATAAGCTCCATCATCTCGGCTGGGGTGTAGCCTGCGGCATACAGTCCCCCCACGATAGCGCCCATGGAGGTGCCTGTCACGTAGTCGATGGGGATGTCGTTATCCTCCAATGCCTGGATGACGCCTATGTGGGCTATCCCCTTGGCTCCGCCGCCGCTCAACACCAGTCCTATCGATTCGGTATGTCCCGCAAATGCCATGCAAGCGGCCAACAGTACCGCAAGATACCTCTTCATTGTCAAAACAACATTTGTGTCATTGCCTCCGCGACGCTATTTGCGCCCGTCGGAGATAAACGAGTCCTTGAATCCTATAAAGTACAGCACGCCGTCGATGCCTATGGTCGAGATGCTCTGACGCGCGGTCTCCTTGACCTTGGGCTTGGCATGGAACGCGATGCCGAGGCCTGCGGTCGAGAGCATCGGCAGGTCGTTAGCACCGTCGCCGACGGCTATGGTCTGGGCGATGTCGACGTTCTCCACTTGTGCTATGAGCCGCAGCAACTCGGCCTTGCGCTTGCCGTCGACGATATCGCCGAGGTAGCGGCCGGTGAGCTTGCCGTCGGCTATCTCCAGTTCGTTGGCGTACACGTAGTCGATGCCGAATTTCTGCTTGAGGTAGTTGCCGAAGTAGGTGAAACCGCCCGACAGTATCGCCGTCTTGTATCCGGCACGCTTTAGCACGGCCATCATGCGGTCGACCCCCTCGGTGATGGGCAGGTGTTCGGCGATGTCGCGCATCACGCTCTCGTCAAGCCCCTTGAGCAGGGCGACACGCTCCTTGAAACTCTCGCAGAAGTCTATTTCGCCGCGCATGGCGCGCTCGGTGATTTCCTTCACCTTGTCACCGACCCCGGCACGCATGGCAAGCTCGTCGATGACCTCGGTCTCTATCAGCGTTGAGTCCATGTCAAAGCATACGAGGCGGCGGCAGCGGCGATACATCGTGTCCTCCTGTAGCGATATGTCTATCTCCTGTTCGGATGCCAGCTCCATAAACCGTGACTGCATCTCGGCACGGTCGCGCGGGTTGCCTCGCACCGAAAATTCCACACAGGCTTTTGATTGCGCCTCGGTCCCCTCCTCCAGTGGCATACGTCCGGTAAGACGCTGTATGCCGTCGATATTGAGGTTCTGGTCGCAGATGACGCGTGTCACCTGGGCGATATGGCGTGCCGTGAGGCGGCGTCCGAGGATTGTGATGATCCATCGGTTCTTGCCCTGCAGCCCGACCCACTCGTTGTACTCGTCGATGGCTACGGGGGTGAATCGTATCTTCACTCCAAGCTCATATGCCTTGAACAGCAGGTCCTTCATTATGTCGCCCGACACGTCGCTCATGGTCTTGAACAGGATGCCGAGCGACAGGGTGTGGTGGATGTCGGCCTGGCCGATGTCGAGGATTGACGCGTCATACCGCGCGAGTATCTCGGTGAGCGCCGATGTCACGCCGGGACGGTCGTAGCCCGATATGTTGATGAGGATAAGTTCCAGATGCGGTGTCTTGTCCATTATCGTGCCCGTGGGGATGATTAGAATTTTTCGAGTTTTGCAGTGTTGGCGGCTACCATCTCGTTTGTGACCTCATAATTGGTGAGGTCGCCGGCGATATATTGGTCGTATGCCGCCATGTCGATGAGACCGTGGCCCGAGAGGTTGAACAGGATGGTCTTCTGCACGCCCTCCTCCTTGGCCTTGTTGGCCTCGCGGATGGCTGTGGCGATGGCGTGGGAGCTTTCGGGGGCGGGGATGATGCCCTCGGCCTGTGCAAACATGGTCGCGGCAGCGAATGTCTCAAGCTGGGGTATGTCGACGGCCTCGATAAACCCGTCGGCACGCAGCTGGCTAACTACTGCCCCTGCGCCATGGTAGCGCAGGCCTCCGGCGTGGATGTTGGCGGGGGAGAAGTCATGTCCGAGGGTGTACATCGGGATTAGGGGCGTGTAGCCAGCCTCGTCGCCGAAGTCGTAGCTGAACACGCCGCGGGTCAGCTTGGGGCATGATGCAGGCTCGGCTGCGATAAACCGTGTGGACTTGTCGCCGCTGAAGTTGTGGCGCATGAACGGGAATGATATGCCCGAGAAGTTGCTGCCGCCACCGAAGCATCCTATCACGATGTCGGGGTATTCTCCGGCCATCTCCATCTGCTTCTCGGCCTCAAGCCCGATGACGGTCTGGTGAAGTGCCACATGGTTGAGCACCGAGCCGAGGGTGTACTTGCAGTTGGGGGTCGACATCGCCAGCTCAACGGCCTCGGATATGGCTGTGCCGAGCGAGCCTTGGTAGTTGGGATGCTCGGTCAGTATCTTGCGTCCGGCCTTGGTCGACATGCTCGGCGAGGCCACAACCTGTGCGCCGTAGGTCTGCATGATTGAGCGACGGTAGGGCTTCTGGTGGTAGGAAACCTTCACCATGTACACGGCAAGCTCAAGTCCGAAGTGCTTTGCAGCCAGCGACAGGGCCGCGCCCCATTGTCCCGCACCGGTCTCGGTGGTGATGTTGGTGACACCCTGCTTCTTACAGTAATATGCCTGTGCGATTGCCGAGTTGAGCTTGTGTGACCCGACGGGACTTACGCTCTCGTTCTTGAAATAGATATGCGCCGGCGTGTCGAGAGCCTTTTCAAGACCACGGGCACGCACGAGCGGGGTGGGACGCCATATGCGGTACATGTCGCGCACCTCCTCGGGTATCTCTATCCATGTGTCAGTGTCGTTAAGCTCTTGCTTTGAGACCTCCTCTGCAAACAGTGGATAGAGGTCCTCGGCCTTCATCGGCTCCTTGGTGGCGGGGTTGAGCAGCGGGCGTGGCTTGACCGGCATCTCTGCCATGACGTTGTACCATGCCGTGGGTATATCTTTTTCCTGAAGTAAAAATTTCTTCGATTCCATATGTTGAATGATTATTTAATAATTATGCAAATTTGCTATTGATGTATATATTTTTACGCAAAGAAACGGAAAATAAATCAGATATGCAATTATTTCAGGCGGCTGCCAAACAATTTGACAATCACAGGTGTTGTAGTTGAAGTCAGTTATCTTAACCTGAAATTAATATCCATACTTATAATTTGCCGCAATTATGAAAACAGTACAGGAGACACTATTGTCGCGCCGCAGCATACGCCGTTATGAGCGTGAGCCTATATCGTCGGAGACGATGGACTTTATATATGACGCTATCCGCAACACTCCAACGAGCTATAACGGACAGCAGTTTTCGGTGATTGATGTCGCCGACCAGGCTCTGAAAGAGGAGATTTATGGCCTCACAGGGCAGAAACAGATAAAGACCTGCAACCGCTTTTTGGTCTTTTGCATAGACTATAACAAGATTTCCTTGCTTGCCGAAGATAAGGATGTCGATATGCCGCCGTTCACGCAGACGATGGATGGCGTTGTTGTCGGTGTAGTGGATGCCACGCTTGCCATGATGAGTGCGGTCGTTGCTGCCGAGTCGTGCGGTCTCGGTACATGCTGCATCGGTTATACACGCACTGCCGCCCCCGAGGCTTTGGCCCGTCTGCTCAAGCTCCCCCAGGGGGTGTTTGTGGTGTGTGGTCTCGCACTCGGAGTGCCCCGCGAGATGCCCGACCTCAAGCCAAAGCAGCCTGTGGGACTGGTGATACACCACGACTGCTACCGTCAGGATGACATGCTTCCCGAGCTTCGCGCCTACGACGAGACTGTCTCGCAGTATAACCGCACCCGTGCCGGCTCAACGACCGACAACGACTGGTGTGCCCACATCATCTCCTACTACGAGGAGGCAATGAAATACCAGACCCTCAACGCATTCCGCCGTCGCGGATTCGACATCACCCGCTGATTTAGGTTAGCGGTGACAAAAGTAGGGTCGCGACCTGTCGCGACTGCGAGGTTTGCCATTTGTCGGGTAGCCTATTCGCGGTCGCGACAGGTCGCGACCCTACTTTTGGACGGCCATGGGTGTGTTGGCCCTACAGCTGCACTTTCAGGGTGCGGGTGGTGCCGTCGGGGTAGATGGCGCGGGCTATGTACAGGCCTCGGGGAGCGATGCGCAGGTCGGCGACACGGCGACCTGCGGCGTCGTAGATTTCTACGGTGGCATCGGCGGGAGCATGGATTGTGCGGGTTGCGCGGTCGTAACGCAGGAGATTGTCGGTAGACTCGACCGAAGCGATGGCCGATGAGCCGAGGGTGAGTGTGAATGACATGCCGTCGGGGGTCTCGGTGACATCGGTGAGGGAGAACGGTGCACGCGAGCCGTCGCTATAGAACGGGTAGTCGGTGTCGCCGTCCGCGCCAAAGGATGTGCGGTTGTTGTCGGGATGCAGGGGAGCGTCGGCGATACGGCCTGCCGAGGTCGGCGAGCCGTCGGGACGGAAGATGTACAGTTCAAAACGCTCGTTGGAGTTGGAGAGGTTGCCGTGTTTGCCGGGGTTCACGCGGTATACGAGCAGTCCCTCGGCGGGAAGCGATGCATCCCAAAGGTTGGACTTGCGGCGGTATTCGACCATAAAATATTCCTCGCGGCTCTTGTCGGGTCGTATCTTGTAGGTCACATTCTCGGGGGTGGGGGAGTCGAGCGGTGCGATAGTGTAGGTGCCGTTTTCCGTCAGTTCGTCGATGGCGGGTATCCAGTTGCCGTATCCGCGGCCATAGGTCATGCGTGTGTAGGCGGTCATCCCTTGCGGCACTGTCTGATTGTCGCTCATCAGGTCCCATATCCCCACCGGGGCGAGGTCTTTTTCCTTGCTGCCGTTGGTGTAGAGGTCGTAGGCATCAAAGGTGTGCATCATCTCGTGGCACATCACGCCCGTGTTGAGCGCGATGGGGCGCAGCGACTGGTAGCCGTTGGCGCTGTCAAAGACGATGAGGAAGTTTGACACTTTCTTGCCGTGGATTGAAGCCTGTGCCCATATCAGGCGGTTGTTTTGCGGCCATAGCAGGCGAGAGGCCGATATATCGGAGTTGCCCTTTATGACGACTGTAAAATTATCGACTTCGCCGTCATTGTTGCCGTCAAGCATGGCGTCGGCAGGGAGCACGGTTTCGGCATATGCGGCAGCGGCGGCGATAAACTTGTGCAGGCGTGTCTGACTGTCTATCATCATGAGGTCCTCGGTGTAGCCGTCGGGGTTTATCGAGCTTTTCTTGCAGTAATAGCCACGGGCGTTTGCATCGGTATACTGCCCCTCAGCGAGCGTCCCTTGCCAATGGAGTGAGCCGTATGAGGCATCGCGGAAATAGCTGTAGACCGAATTGGCGCCATCGGCGTCATCGTTGATGAGCGCGTCATAATGGGCGCGGTCGTTGGCCCATTGGTCATCGGCGTTGTCGGCAAAGCTCGCGAAGCACACCACGTTGGCAAGCTCGGTCGCTGCCACGGCAGGCAGCGAGGCGATTGAAAGGGCGGTAAGCAGTGATAGAAGTCTCATTTGGAATGGTGTTTTTATGTAGGGTGTTGCAGAACTCACAAATTGTAGGGCTGCACCATGGTGCAGCCGAAACACACACGCTGATAATAGGCCTATTGGCGGATGCACCATGGTGCATCCCTACAATTTTCGGCGTGTTTTCATGGTTCTGCAACACCCCATTGTATTATAGGGCGAGTTTCAGGGTGGCGGTGCCGTTGGCGGAGGTTGCCTTGGCGACATAGATGCCGGCGGCCACGCCGTCGAGGCTGAGTGACGAGCCGTTGCCTGCGGCTACGAGTGCACCTGCGGTGGTGTAGACGCTGATAGTGGCATCTTCGGAGGCATTGATGGTCTTGCCGTCAAGCGCGAGTTTCAGTGCCGATGCGTCGCTCTCGATGCCGTCAACGCTGGCTGAAGCGGCGGTGTAGGTCATCACCTTGATGCCCTGCACGAGCAGCGGGTATTTCATGTTGTTGCGTATGAGGGCTGTCACCTTTTCTCCCTTGGGGGAGGCAAGAGACATGCCGGTGTTGCCGTTCGTTACGGCCTGAATGTTGTTCCATTGAACTTGGCTTGTCATGGCAATGGGCTTTAATAGGCCCCAGTTCATGCTCAGATAGGCTTTTATGACTTGAGTGTCTATAGATTCAACCCAGCCCTTTGCCCCGAATATTCCACCACAGATACGGTCATTCTCGGTAGAGAGGAAGAGGTCAAACTCTGCGCAGTCAGGAAGCCACATCATTATGCCGCCGCCTTTGGGGTCATCAGTTGTTTTGTCTGCCGCAGGGAGAATGATTGCGCCTGTCTTTGCTCCTTCGCCGCCCAGTTCGCCGGCTTCATTGTAGCCCTCCTCGTCGGCATAGCATTCAGGCTCGGCAAACTGACCGTCCCCGTCTTCCCATGTCGCCGATTGCAGCTGGATTTTGTACTTGTTACCAAAGCCGCAGTATTTGTCGAGTTTTTCCTGGGTGTCAAACCACAGCCAGCCGTTGGCGTCGCAGTCGGCGGGGTCAAAGTAGTTGTAGGTCGTCTGCGCATTGGCAGCCGTCAGTGCTGCCAACGCAGCCATGGTGAGTAATAATTTTTTCATCAGCAGTTAAAGTTTTTAGTTGAAAAATGATTTTTTATGTCTGCTGTGTGAAAGCCCTCGCGAGGGCTTTCACACGCAACGATTGCGTGTGAAAGCAAAATGCTGTTACATCTCGACCCACTCGGGGTTTTGCTCGATGCCGTGATAGCGCACGTCGTCCCATGCTATCGGGAGGAAGTACTGGCGGGCGCGGAAATAGCGCACGACTGTGTTGCGCCCGTTGACGACGGGGTTGGTGATGCGCTTTGCGCCGTTGGCGCGATAGACAATCTTCACGCCAAACAGCGGATTGGTCGTGCCGGTCATCTTCTCCTCGGCGATATTGTATCGGAGCATATCCCAATAGATGGTCTTTTCAAACGCCAGCTCCACGCGACGCTCGTTCATGATGTCGTCCCATGTCACGGAGGTGAGGGCAGGCATGTGGACGCGCTCACGGATGCGGTTTATCTTTTTCAGCGCATCCCCGGGACGTCCGAGCTTGAAGTCAATCTCGGCATAGTCAAGCAGCAGCTCGGCATAGCGCCACAGGATGCAGTTCTGCGAGCTGCCGTATGTGTCGTCGTTGTCGATGGTCTGACGCTCGTTGAGGAACTTGGCCATATAATAGCCTGTGCGCGATACTGATGCCACGGTCGATGTCCCGTAGGGGGTGAGGTCTTCGCCAGCCACCTCCTCGCGGTCGACGGTGTTGTAGTGGATGTCCATCTCATGTCCGCGCCATATCGCGCCGTCGTAGAGGATATTGGCATAGAAGCGGTAGTCTCGGCCCTCGTAGGGATTGTTCTTGTCATAGCCCGAGCCTTGTTCGTCGATGCGCTTTCCGTTGGCCATGCGGTACTCGTCGACATGGTTCTGTGTTGGGTTATATGCCGCTACAGTGGCTCCGAAAGAGGGCGCGGATGCATCGCGGTCGAGCTTGTGGCCGTTAGCGGAGATAAAGTTGCCGTCATCGGAGTGCTGCACCTCCCATATGGATTCCTGCGAGTTTTTGGTGAGGAATATGTTGCGGTAGCCGGCGACGACCTCATCGCGGGATGTTCCTGCGATGGGCACGAGGTCATAAACATGCAGGTCTTCTATGCGGTCATACTCCGCGGCGGCGTTGCCGAGCATCTCAAGGGAGCGGTCGGAGGAGAATCCAAGCCATGGTTTGTCGGCATTCTGGAAATGTTCTCCGGCTGCCCAGAAGTAGGTCTTGGCCTTGAGCATGTAGCATGTGCCGACGGTGGGGCGTCCCACATTGTCGGTGCTGTTGGTGACCGAGAGCAGTTTGGATGCTTTCTCGGCCTCCCCGGTGATGTAGGTCACCATCTGCTCATAGCTTGCGCGGGGAAACTTCTCTGCGTTGACCAGAGGGTCGACGGTGTGGTCGATGATGAGCGCGCCGCCAAACGAGCGCAGCAGCTTGTAGTAGTACCATGCGCGGAAGAAGTGTGCCTCGCCGAGCACGCGGTCCTTAATGGACGCAGGCAACTCATTCTGGTGCTCGAGCAGCTTGTTGATTGACGAGATGTGAGTGTAGCATCCCGACCATATGGAGCGTCCGCGCTGGGTGATGTCCTTTTGGGAACTTTTGAGGATATTGCCGTAGTCGGCCTGATACCATTCGCGGCGTCCCACGGTGAGCTGGTCGGTGTACCACACGTCATACTCGGTGCCGAGGCCGCTGAAAAGGGTGGTCACGTAGGTGTAAAATCCGGGGTCCATGCTCCTGTACCACGGCAGGATATATTCATTTACAAGCATCTCGTTGCCCCATATGGCCGTCTCGGAGAGCTTGTCGTTTGGCTCGTCGCGGAACATGTCGTTGCATGACGGGAGCGTCAGCGTGCATCCCGCGATAACCGCTATATATTTGAGTATTTTCTTCATTGTCTGAGTGTTTGTAAGGTCGTTAAAGTCTTTAAGGTCCTTAGGGTCTTTAAGGACTTTAGTTAGAAGCCGAAGTTGAGCGAGATACCGTAGGTGCGCGACAGCGGGTAGCCTCGGAGCGACTCGGGATCCATATTGCCGTCGAGGGAGGAGACGGTAAAGAGGTTGCCGCCTTGGAAGGCGACGTCGAGCGTGGAGATACGGGCTTTCTTCAACAGTTTGGCCGGGAAACGGTAGCCTACCGTCAGGGCCTTGAGGCGCAGGAAGTCACACTCTTTCACCCAGAATGTACTCGGCAGGCGGTTGTTGTCGTTGGAGGAGGCAAATTTCACGCGCGGGTATTTGGCATTGGGATTGTCGGGTGTCCACGTGTCGGTGTAATGGTACTCCTGGAATCGCTGCAACGAGCGGTTCTCGAGTGTGTACAGCTCGTTGATCTGCTGGTTGTACCCCGCCACGCCTTGGAACTGGGCATTGAAGTACAGCCCGCGCCACGATGCCCCGAGGCTGAAGCCGTATGACAGGTCGGGTATAGAGGAGTTCTTGACATAAATCTGGTCGTTGGTAGTGAGCACGTTGTTGCCGTCCTGGTCGATGTACTTTATGTCGCCGGGGGCGAGGGTCGTGTTGCCGAACCCGTCCTGGTCGACAGGCCATGCGGCGATTTCCTCATAGCTCTGGAACAGTCCGGCTGCCTCATAGAGGGTCCAGTTGCGATTGCCTTTGCCCTTGCGCCGCAACCCGGGCACCTGGGAGGACTCGTCGCCCCAGTCGAGCACCTCATCCTGAAACTTGGAGAGGTTGAACGACACGTTGTATTTGACCTCGCCGATGGTGTTGACATGGCGTATCGAGAAGTCGACGCCGCGATAGCGCACCTTGCCGATGTTGACCGACGGGGTGGTGCCGCTCGTGCCGAGCGACGGGGGGAAGAGGTAGGTCGGTGCGCTCTCGACCATGTTGGTGCGTGTGCGCTCAAAGTATTCGACTGTCGCCGAGACACGGTTGTCCCAGAATCCGACATCGAGACCGAGGTTCCAGTCGCGCGACTTGCCCCATTTCAGGTTTTCGTTGGGATAGTTGCCGGTCGATGTCACAATGCCCGGGGCATAGAGGCCGCCGATGGGATAGCCGGCGTTGGGGCTGTAGATATACTGCCACAGGTAGCTGTAGTCATCTATCGCCCCGTCATCGCCGAGGATACCGAACGATGCCCTCAGCTTGGCAAGCGACATGATGGACGACGGCACCGACTTGAAGAACCGTTCGTTGGAGATGACCCACGAAGCTGACACGGTGGGGAAGAAGCCCCAGCGGTTTTCGGGTGTGAAGCGGGTGGAGCCATCGACGCGGAAGCTGAACTCGCCGAAGTAGCGGTTGTCGTAGCCGTAAGTGGCACGGCCCACTATCGAGGCGCGCTGGCTGTAGAACTCGTTACCGTTGAGGATGCCCGTGGAGGTGTTGCCTATTACTTCGGGATATTCGCCCGACATGTTCTTGTTTTCACCCCTCAGGTATTTGTTTTTATAGTCCTGGTAGTTGAACACCGCCAGACCGGTCACGGCATGTTTGCCGCCAAATGTATGGTCGTAGCTGATGCCCGCCTCAAGCAGCTTGTTGTTGACCGACTGGTGGCGGTCAGACATTGTTATCTTGGCCTTGGGATAGACAGTGTTTGCGTCGACCGTCGTCTCTCCGGTAGCCTCGTCGTATAGGTAGAGGGGGACGGGCTTGGAGAATTCGGAGTCATTCTGGTGGTTCATGTCGAATGTCGCCTTCAGGTATACCTGCAGTCCGTCGACCTTGGGGATATTGTAGCGCAGCACGGCGTTGAGAGTGTGGAAGTCGGAGCTTATCTTGCGGTAGCCCCCCAGACCCTCCACGTTGATGAGCGGGTTGGCGCCGTTGATGCTCGCGAGGTTGCCGTCGGTGAATCGCAGCACCTGTAGAGGTGAGAAGGCATAAGCGCTGTCAATGGTCGTGAGTCCCGAGGTCTTGTTGGAGGATATCGAGCCTGTGATGTCGACCTGGAATGTCAGTCCGCGGAATATCTCGGCATCAAGTTTTGCCGAGTAGTTGTAGCGGTCGCGTCCGACGTTGGAGTAAAGGCCCTTGGTGTTGGTGTAGCCTCCCGAGATGAAGTAGCGTATAGACTTTACGCCGCCCGACACGGAGAGCGAGTAACGCTGCGAGTGTCCCCACTTGTCGAGGTAGTCGAGCATGTTGGAGTCGCCGTAAACGTTGGGGTCGGAGTCGAGCAGATCGAGGTCGTAGGGGGTGTAGACATCGCTGCCGGTGTTCTCGACAGCGCGGTTGTAAAGTTCGGCAAATCGGCGGCTCTCGAGAAATTTGGGCAGGTAGGTAGCCTGTTGGAAGTTGAACTGACCTCGGAAGTTGACGCGGGCACGGGTCTCCTCCTTGCCGCGTTTGGTCTGTACGAGGATTACGCCGTTGGCTGCACGTGCGCCGTAGACTGCCGCAGCTGCGGCATCCTTGAGCACCGATATGCTCTCGATGTCATCGGGGTTGAGGTCGCTGAGCTGCATCTCGCCGTCGTTGGTGTCGGTGCCGAGGCGCGGCACGCCGTCAATCACGAGCAGCGGGTTGCCCGAGTTGCCGCGCACGCTGATGGTGGCGTTCTTGTTGGACGACGGGTCGCCTGTGGTCGACATGACACCGAGACCCGCCACCTGTCCGGCGAGGGTCTGGTCGACATTCATCGCCGGGATGCGGGTCAGCTCGTCGCCCGAGATGACCTCCACCGAGGATGTAAGGGCGGTCTTCTTTGCCGTGCCGTAGCCGATGACGACCACCTCGTCCATAGTGTTGGTGTTGACCTCAAGCGCGGTCTTCAGGTCGTTCTGTCCCGGTTCCACGGTCAGGGTGACGGGTTTGTAGCCGATATAGGATATAAGCAGGGTGGCCTTCTTCCCGGCGGGTACGCCGATAGAGTAGTCTCCGTCGATATTTGTCGCTGTCGCGAGGGAGGTGCCCTCCACCTTTACGGTCGCCCCGATGAGGGGTTCGCCGTTCTCGTCGATGACATTACCCTTGACGAGACGTGTCGATGTCTGCGCGGATAGTGCCAGCGATGAGATGGCGAGCAGTAGTGATAGCAGGTAATATTTCATAATTGGTTGGTTTATTGTTTATGGCTGTCGTCATCGGGGATTGAGAACGTTGTCGATGACCCTTATCTGATAGTCGTAGAAGTCGCGGGTGGTGGGGTCGGTGGTTGTCGCACGCTTGGCGCGGTAAAGCGACAGCACCTTGCGGAGCTGCCCCGTCATCATGGGGCGCAGTTCGGAGGCCGGGAGTGAAGGGTGTCCCATCAATATGCGGTAAAATGAGCGGGATTCCCCGTCAATCTCCACTGCGTGGGAGTGGGACATCGAGCATGGTATCGCGGGGACGATCTCCTGTGCCATCATGCGCTCAAACTCCTCGGGGGCGGTCAGTTCCTCTGCCTCATCGGAGTAGGCGAGTGCACTTTTCTTATCTTTCTTGGCCTCTGGCTGTAGCCCGGAGAACCGTATGAGACCGTTGATGGCTGCCGACTGCATGTTGCGCTCGGTCTCGTCAAGGGGCTTGCCGGTATAGGTCGCGGCAAAGATGCCACGCATGGCGTCGTCCATGTAGGCCGGGAGGCTGTAATGGTTGGAGGGGTCGGTGTCGTGACCGTCTTTGATGCGCTGCAGGTTGGCCGGTGAGAGCAGGCAGCCCACTACGTTGCGCTGCATCTTGGGACGCCATATGTAGGGCAGTTCCCACTTGGCCAGCAATTGGCTCGGGGCAAGCCATTCATTCGTGCGGGCCTGGTTGAGGAGCCATGCCATGGCACGCTTCTGGTCGGACTTGGAGAGATAGTTGCGCATCGCGCCCTTGTCCTTGCCTTGGCGTATCTCCTTGAATTCCACGCCGCCTATATAGGGATAGACATGCCCCACATGGCGCAGGTATTGCTTGACGACGGCTTCATATGTTTCGGCGAGCTTTTCGTAGTTCTCGCCCGGCTCGCCGGCCCAGTCCTCAAAGTTGTCCATGATTATCCTGAGGTTGGAGATGGCGAGGTCGCCTGCACCCATATGGTCGTTGCTAAGGTCCTCGGTCTGGTCGGTGGGGTCCATAAGTCCCATGAACTGCTGTGCGCCGAACTCGTACATCGCGTCGCCGTCCTTCTCGCGTATCCATCGCTCAAGGGTGGGCTTCTCGTCCTCCATCGTCTCCGCGCCGGGGATGAGGCGGTAGCCCCAGTTGATGGCGTGGATGTCATATACGCCGACAGGGGGAGGGGTGAGGCGCACGCCGCGTTCCATGTCGCCCGGCTGGGCCACGAAGTTGTTGCGGGCATAGTCCATGATGGAGGGGGTGGTGCCGTGCTTCCGGGTGAACGCCGGGTCGCGCAGATTGTCGAGCGTGAAGGCGTAGGATGCGCCCATGTTGTGCATAAGCCCGAGGCAGTGGCCTATCTCGTGGGCGGCGACGTAGGTCAGCGACTCATACATCACCGAGTCGGCAAACACCTTGGTGCGCACACGCGGGTCTACGGCTGCAGTCTGGGCGAAACGCCAGTTGTGTACAAGCGACAGGATGTTGTGATACCATATCACGTCGGCACCGAGTATCTCGCCCGTGCGGGGGTCGGTGTACGACGGACCCATGGCGTTGGCAGTCGGGGTGACGCAGTAGCGCACGCAGCTATAGCGGATGTCGTCGGGGTCAAACTCGGGGTCATCCTTGGGGTAGTCGCGGGCCTCGATGGCGTTCTTGAACCCTGCCGCCTCAAAGGCCGTGTTCCAATACTCGATGCCCTCTTTCACTGCCCCGCGCCACTTCTCGGGAAAGGCGGAGTCGACATAAAACACGATTTTCTTCTTCGGCTCTACGAGCTTGCCGGCAAAATATGCCTCGCGGTCCTCGTCGCGCGGCTCAAGGCGATGGCGGGTGATGATGGTGTATTCATCGGCTCCGTCAAGAGCCGACGAATAGAGTTTCTTGAATTCCGAGAAATAGCCCACGCGGTTGTCCTGCAGGCGCGGCTTCATGGGGTCGTCGGGTAGACGCACGATGGAGCGCGACATCATCACAGTGTAGGGGGCGCGGGCACGGTCGGTGGTGTAGGACAGGCGACTTTCGATCTCGATATTCTCGGGGAACGATTTAACCGCCGTGACAGAGGAGCCGTCGCTGTAGAATGTACCCTTGATACGGTTGTCCGAGCCCATCAGCTTTGACAGCGGGTTTGGCTCCTTAATGGGGGAGATGGCTTTCTCGTTGCCGGAGAAGAACGAGGTCACGTCGATAAACACTCGCCCGTTCTCCTTGTGGGCTATCTTGAACGCCTTGAGCACCGGGTTGATGAAGTTGCGGTCAAACGATGACTTGATGGGGTCGCCGTCAGGCACTACGGCATCCGAGTTGATGAGATGCAGGTAGACGTTGAGGTCATCTTTGGTGAAGTTGATGAGCATGGGGCTGCCCGCCATCTGTCCCGACACCCAGTCGCGTGTCTGCGACAGGCTGTTTACACGATTGACAAGCAGGTAGGTGTGGTCGAACGCGCTGTCAGGCAGCTCGAATGTCAGCTTGCCCTTTTTGTTGAGGTAGGCGTTGAACATACCCTTGAATTCCTTTGCATCGACAAGCGTTTTCTTGAAGTTCGCGCTGTCCTTGGCGGCTCCTTTCAGCTCAATCTTCGGCAATTCTTTCGCTTTTTTCTTCGCGGAGGCTGCACATGGTGCGCCAACCACTGACAGTAGCAGTATACTTATAGGCAAAAATCGTGTTAATCGGTTCATAATCAAGCGTTGATTGGTCGGTTGGTAAAAATCTAAAGCAGTAGGCAGCCCGTGCCTTAAAATGCAAAGATACGCAAAATATCGAAACAAAGGTAAACCGAGGTGTTAAAAATACATTTGCTTGCATTTGGGGGTGGAAATGGCTATTTTTGTGCCAAAACACTTCAGTGGTTATGGAAAAAGAGATTTTGGAAAAATTATATATGCGGTGCTTTGCCACGGTGCCGTCGCGTGTTGAGGCCCTGACTGCCTCGGGATCTCACAGGCGGTATTTTCGTCTTCAAGGCTCTCCGACGGTTATTGGTGTAATCGGTACCGACGTGGAGGAGAATGGGCGGTTTGTCACTATGAGCCGCTGTTTCCGCGCCGAGGGGCTTGCTGTGCCTGAGGTGCTTGTGGTCAGTGACGATGGCTTTGCCTACCTTCAGGAGGACCTTGGGGGCGAATCGTTGTTTGATGCCATCCGACCAGGTCGTGATTCGGGCGTTTTCTCCTCTCGTGAAAGGGAGTTGCTTGCTTCGGCTATCGCCGCGTTGCCGTCGTTCCAGTTTTCCTCGGCGGCTATGTGCGATTTTGGCGGAGAGTGCCGTCTGGCCTCGTTTGACGACCGTGCTGTCATGTGGGACCTGAATTATTTCAAGTATTGTTTCCTCAAGGCGGTGGGAATTGAATTTTCAGAGGAACGTCTCGAAGATGATTTCCGTAAGATGGTAGAGGTGCTCACCTCGTGCCCGTCGGACACGCTGATGTATCGTGACTTCCAGTCGCGCAATGTCATGGTGCGTGACGGCAATCCGTGGTTTATAGACTTTCAGGGTGCACGGCGCGGCCCGTGCCAATATGATGTCGCCTCGTTTCTGTGGCAGGCCAAGGCGATGTTGCCCGACAGCCTGCGCGACGAGCTGGTGGATGTCTATCTCGACAGCGTGCAACGATACCGGGCTGTCGACAGGGATGAGTTCCGCCGAATGTTGCGCCACTTTGTGCTGTTCAGGACACTACAGGTGCTTGGGACCTATGGCTTCAGGGGCTACTTTGAGCGCAAGCCCCATTTCCTCGGGAGTGTGCCCTATGCCATCGCCAATCTCGCCCGTATAGCCGACGAGCCGCTTGCCGAATATCCTTATATCATGGAGCTTGCCCGGCGTCTCGGCCAGATGCAGTGGGAGGGGCAGGGTAGTGGTCTCACGGTCGAGGTGATGAGTTTTTCCTACAAAAGTGGGCTGCCCGTGGATGCTTCGGGCAATGGAGGGGGATTTGTGTTCGACTGCCGCGCCATCCACAATCCCGGACGTTATGACGAGTACAAGTGTCTGACGGGCCGCGATGAGCCGGTGATAAGGTTTCTTGAGGAGGATGGCGAGGTGTTTGGCTACCTGGCGCATGTATATGCCTTGGTCGATGCCTCGGTGGAGCGTTACGTCAAGCGGGGATTCACCCATCTGATGGTGTGCTTCGGATGTACCGGCGGCCAGCACCGCTCGGTCTATTGCGCCGAGGCGACGGCCCGTCATCTCAGGAGTAGGTTTGGCGTCAACGTCGAGCTGCGCCATCGCGAGTCGGAGTATTGGAAACGTGATAGCACTCCACGGATATGAAGGCGATGATATTTGCGGCCGGTCTCGGCACGCGTCTGCGCCCGTTGACCGACAATATGCCCAAGGCCCTTGTCCCCGTCGGTGGCGTGCCGATGCTTGAACGGGTGATGAGGCGGCTGATTGACGCGGGATTTGACGACGTGACAGTCAACGTCCACCACTTTGCGCCGATGGTTGTCGATTTCCTGCGGGCGCATGACTGGTTTGGCATCACGGTGCATGTCAGCGACGAGAGCGGGATGCTTCTCGACACGGGGGGCGGCATCCTCCATGCCCGGCAGTGGCTCGACGGCGGCGAGCCGTTTATGGTGCACAATGCCGACATATTGACCGATCTCGACTTGCGGACGATGTATGACGCACACGTGGCCTCGAGCAATGTAGCCACGCTTCTTGTGGGGGAGCGTGAGACTTCGCGATACCTGCTCGCCGACCCCTCGGGGCGTTTGCGCGGCTGGACCAATCTCTCCACCGGTGAAGTGCGTCCTGCCGGTCTCGCATATGACCCGGCTATCCATCGCAAGGTGGCCTTTGGTGGCGTGCATGTCATCTCTCCGGCCATATTTGACCCTCTTGCCGCTTTCAGCGCCGATGCGGCGAAATTTTCCATTATACCGTTCTATCTCTCTGTATGCGATGTTCTTACGATAGGCACTTACGCCCCTTCTGCCCCTTATGCATGGCACGATATCGGCAAGCCGCAGTCGCTCGCAGCAGCAGAGGAAGCTCTCAAGGGGTTTAATTAGGTTAATTTGTAAAAAATCTGATTAAGAGGTCATCAAGGTATGGAATAATGTCGTATATTTATGACGTTAACCTATTAACTTTTACCTAAGATGAATACCGAAATCAGACTTAACAAGAATCATCTTGTCGCCACGCTCGGCAAGCCGGCCTCGCAGTTTACCCGTGAGGATATCGTCACCTATGTCGAGCGGGAGGGGATTGAGATGGTCAACTTCATGTACCCCGCCGCAGACGGGCGTCTGAAGACGCTCAATTTTGTGATAAACGACCTGGCCTACCTTGAGACTATCCTCTGCTGCGGCGAGAGGGTCGACGGGTCGAGCCTCTTTCCCCACTATATCGAGGCGGGAAACAGCGACCTGTATGTCGTGCCGCGCTTTCGCACGGCGTTCCGCGACCCGTTTGCCGAGATACCGACACTGACGATGCTTTGCTCGTTCATGGACAAGGAGGGCAACCCGATGGCCTCGTCGCCGGTGCACATCCTCGACAAGGCGTGTGACGACTTCACCCGTGTTACGGGAATGGAGTTTCAGGCGATGGGCGAGCTTGAGTTTTACGTCATCGCACCCGACGACGGGACGTTTCCCGCCACCGACCAGCGCGGCTACCATGAGTCGGCGCCGTTTGCCAAGTTCAACGACTTCCGTGCCCGTTGTATGCAGTATATTGCCCAGGCCGGCGGACGCATCAAGTACGGGCATTCGGAGGTGGGTAACTTCACCCTCCACGGCACGGTCTACGAGCAGAATGAGATAGAGTTTCTCCCTGTCGATGCCCGCGATGCCGCCGATCAGCTTGTCATCGCCAAGTGGATAATACGCAACCTCGGCTACAAGATGGGCTACAACGTCACATTCGCCCCCAAGATTACCGCCGGTAAGGCCGGCTCGGGGCTTCATATCCATATGCGCATCATGAAGGACGGGCGCAACATGATGCTCGACGCCGACCGGCGCCTCAGCGACACGGCACGCCGCGCTATAGCCGGGATGATGGATATGGCGGAGTCAATCACGGCTTTCGGTAACACGATACCGACTTCCTATTTCCGTCTTGTACCCCATCAGGAGGCACCGACCAATATCTGCTGGGGCGACCGCAACCGCTCGGTGCTCGTGCGCGTACCGCTCGGGTGGACGGCTGACAAGGATATGTGCCACGCGGTCAACCCGTTGTCGAGTTGTCCCGCAACCGACTATACGGGCAAGCAGACGGTCGAGATACGCTCGGCCGACGGCTCGGCCGACATATACCTGCTCATCGCCGCACTTGCCGTGGCGTGCCGCCATGGGTTTGAGATGGATGATGCGCTCAAGGTGGCCGAGGACACCTACGTGGATGTCAACATCCATCAGGCCGCCAATGCAGCCCGTGCCGAGCATCTTGCCCACCTCCCGGCCAACTGCGCCCAGTCGGCCGACTGCCTTGAGCGGCAACGCGGACTCTACGAGCGCGACGGCGTGTTCAGCCGCGCCATCATCGACGGCACCATCGCCCGCTTGCGCTCCTACAACGACCCGCGCCTCATAGCCGAGGCCAAAAACAATCCCACCGAGATGCAGCACCTCGTCCAGAAATATCTCTACTGCGGCTGATGGTGAGGCATCGAGGGGAGTAATCCCGGAAAAATAGATTAACCTGTAGGGACATGCCTTAGGCATGTGGAAATTGCAGATATTTGCGCATAAGTCCACATGCCGGAGGCATGTCCCTACAGGTTAATCGGCATATATTCTTGACCTTAATGGCGTTGCAACTTACGTTGCACTGTAACGTCCAAAAATCGGGGTGAAACCGAACCGTCGCCGACCCGCCGGTTGTTATATATCAAACGGTATTTGATACTATTTGATGACACAACTAAATACACACGACTATGAAAACTATCAGATTGAAGGACAAAAAGCTGTGGATGTGGGAAGGGATGATGGTTGTTTCGCTCGTTATATCGGGTGCGGTCTATTGCGGCATAATGGGTTCGTTGAGCGGACGGCTTAGCCTGTCGGATGTGCTCTCACCGGCGTTGCTCTATGTTATGCCATGTGTGCTTGCGGGAGTTGTGACCTATTATATGTATGGCAAGGGATATGGTGCAGGGTCGCTTGCTGCCGTACAGCTTATGGTGAGTGCCGCGCTGATGTGGGGCGAGACTGTGCTTATATGCGGAGGTGGCATTGCGGGCGAGCCTGAACTGACTTCTGCCTTTATAGGATTGTGGGTGTTGGGTGCGATTGTGCCTGTGATGTTGAGCTGTTATATGGCCATAAGACTGCTCCACGCTGTCGAGCACGACGATTGGGAGACGGGCACATCTATAGCATGGCGATGCCGCATGTATGGCACAACACCCCATCGTCGCGAAACCGAGACCCGCGTAGCCATCTATAGCCGCCCCGGCGACATCCGCTTCCCCGCCCGTTAAAAGGGAAAAGAGCACTATTTCCAATGGTGATATGGATTTCAAGAAGCTGACCCAGATTCAACTCTCCGATGACACAGAGATAAAGCCGTTCAGATGCTCAGAAGATGATTTGAACGGTTTTCTTTTTGACCTCAGAAATTTCGTATAATACTTCAGATAAGTTGTCGGACATCAGAGGGCGTCGTTGAGCACTTGCAGCCCTGACGAGGCAAGGCGGCGGTAGTCCTTGGAGGCGAGGTAGCGCTCGATGTGGTCGGCGTGGCGGTGATTGTGGAGGTCGGTGCCGATGAAGTCCACGAGGCCGTTCTCGACAAGCCATGATGCCATGGAGCGTTCTGCGTTTCCGTAATATCCCGCAAGGCTCAGGAGATTGACCTGAAACAGTGTGCCTGTCGAGTGCAACTCGGTGTACCGTTGCCGGCGTGTGTGGTAGTAGTGGTAACGCTCGGGGTGGGCAAGTATGGGACGGTAGCCCTTGACTTTCAGGTCAAACAGCAGTTTGTCAAGACCCCATGGCTCCTGGATAAATGAGTTTTCCACAAGCAGGTAGTTGCCGGGGAGCGGCACGATGTTGTCCTCTTGCAGTTGCTTCATGAAGAACTCGTCGATGCGGTATTCGGCCGAGTGGCTTATGTCGATGTCGATGTTGCGTGCCGTCAGTTCATCTTTCAGCAACTTTAGAGCGGGGTCTATGGTGGCGGGGGTGTTTTCAAATGTGTCCATTGTCACATGGGGGCTTGCGATGATGCGCTTTATGCCCCAGTCCCTCATTCGCGAGATAAGTTCAGCCGACGTAGAGGCATCGGGGGAGCCATCATCTATGCCGGGGACGATATGACAGTGAATATCTGTTGAGAAAAGCAGGGGGGCAGGTTGCTCCTTTTTCTTGAATAATCCAAACATCTGGTTATGTGTTTTTATCTTTTTCAGATTCATGTCCGTTGATAGGACATACAAAAGTAACAATTTCCATTCACATACCCAACCGATAAAACAAAAATATGTGTATGGTTGTATTTTATTACGGAAATTTTTCTACATTTGCCGTATTCACATTTACAACTAACAATAAAACAACTTCCGACATGAAACGTAACCTGAAAATTCGAGACCTCACCATGAGAGACGGCCAGCAATCCCTGTTTGCCACACGTATGGACCAGTCGTGCATCGACCGTCTGCTCCCTCATTATAAGAATGCCGGGTTCTATGCCATCGAGGTGTGGGGCGGTGCGGTCCCCGACTCGGTGATGCGCTATCTCGACGAGTCGCCGTGGGATCGCCTGCGCAGCGTCAGCAAGGTGATGCAGGGCATATCGCTGTTGACGGCACTGTCGCGTGGACGTAACCTGTTTGGTTATGTGCCATATCCGACGAGCGTGCTCGAAGGATTCTATAAGGAGGCAATCGCCAACGGGCTTAACGTGATGCGTATCTTTGACGCCCTGAATGACCTCGACAACGTGAAGGAGTCAATTGAGATAATCAATCGTCTCGGTGGAATAGCCGACGGTGCGGTGTGCTATACGGTCGACCCGAAGGATGAAGCCCCGGCGGCGAAAAAATCTTTCTTCTCGCGTCTGTTTGGAGGAGGGTCAAAGCCTGAGTCCAAGAAAATTTTTACCGATGAATATTTTGTAGGGAAAGCCCGGGGCATGGAGGCTCTCGGCGCAAAGATTATAACCCTCAAGGATATGGCGGGTCTTGTCAACCCGGCGCGCATAGCCACTCTCATCCCGGCCCTGAAACGCGCCGTGTCTGTGCCGGTAGATTTCCACACCCACTGTACGCCGGGCTACGGTCTCGCCTCGTCGGTGATGGCGATGCTCCACGGGGTGGATATACTCGACACCAATATATGGTATTTCGGAGGCGGCTCGGCTGCACCCGCCGTGGAGCTGATATATCTTTTCGCCAAGAAAATGGATATAGAGGTGGAGGTCAACATGGAGGCACTCACATACATCCGCAAGGAGCTGCGTGCCGTGCGTGAGTCGTTGAGCGACTTTGATCTCGTGAAGACGTTCCCGCGCGACTTTGACCCGCTGACCGATACCGTGCCGGCAGAGATTGACGCCCTGATAGACAAGGCCATCTCGGCCGCGCGTGTCAATGACGAGGCTACGTTGCTCGATGCCTGCCACAAGGTGGAGGAGTATTTCGGATTTCCCAAGCCCAACCTGCTTGTCAAGGATGCTGAGGTGCCGGGCGGCATGTACTCCAACATGGTTGCCCAACTCAAGGCCCTTGGAGCTGCTGACTTGCTCGACGACGCGATGAGGCTGATACCCAAGGTGCGCCGCGATGCAGGGCTTGTGCCCCTCGTTACTCCCACAAGCCAGATTGTCGGCAGTCAGGCGGTGTCGCTCGCCCTCGACCGCAAGAAGGGTAACCGCGACTATTCCAATCCCTCCAACCAGTTTATCGCCCTCGTCAAGGGTGAATATGGCAAGACCCCGGTGCCGGTCGATCCGGCTTTCCGCGAGCTTATAACGGGCAGCCCCGAGGAGCATCCCTATGATGTGAACTCATACCGCAAGCCGGCCAATCCCATGCTTGACGACCTCGGGGGCACGCCGCTCGCCGTCAATCGCGAGGAGGAATTGCTCCTTGAGCTGCTCCCCACTGTCGCCAACGGCTTCCTGCGCAAGCGTCGCGCCGCCGAGTATGCCGAGAAGACTCCGGCCAAGGAGGTGAAGCCCGTCAGGGAGGAGGCCGCAGTTGTCATCGAGGCTCCTACAGGCCCCACGGTCAATGCCCCTATGGGCGGCAAGGTAGTGGAGATAAAGGTCACCCCCGGCACTGTGGTGAAAAAAGGCGACCCGCTGCTTGTCTACGAGGCTATGAAGATGGAAAACGAGATTGCCTCCGACATAGCCGGTACCGTGAAGCGCGTCCTCGTCAACATCGGCGATGTCGTGGGCACCGACGCCCCCCTCGTGGAGTTTGAATGACATTCTTCCCCGTATATAGATAAAATCTGCGAATTTATTGTCTGAATTTTGTTATTCAGAATAAAGATGTTAAATTTGCAGTAACATACTTACCCCGCTTCCCGTAGGAACAGCGCGCTCAGGGTAAGTTTTTTTGTTTTTATGACACTCCCGCGTTATAATCAACCACAGATTTCGGTGGCAGATCAGATTCAGCTTCTAAAATCGGATGGTCTTGTTTTTACCGATGAAAACAAGGCGCAGCACCTCTTGGAAAATATTAGCCTTTTTAGGTTGAAAAGCTACTTAATGCCATTACGTAGGCTTGATTCGCGTAAGTTCAAAGATGGGGCAAGTTTTGAGGATGCCTATTCCTTGTACAAATTTGACGCGGCATTGAGAAAAATGGTGTGCTCGGAGCTTGAAAAAATAGAAGTGTCAATCAGGACGCGCCTGTCACTGGTAATGGGCGACGAGGCCGGTATATACTGGTTTGAAAATCCTGCCAATTTTCGGAATGTCAATCGTCATGCCACGTTGTTGGCTTCTTTGCGGTCTGAGTTGCAAAGAAGTGACGATGATGCCATTGTCGGGTTCATGCGGAATTATTCCAACAGCTTTCCTCCGAGCTGGATGACTTTTGAAATAAGTTCGTTCGGCACGTTATCAATGATGTATCGCTGTCTTAACGCGGGTCACGCAAGAAGAAAATTGGCCCGTTTTTATGGCGTGTCAGACACGGTCATGGAATCGTGGCTCCATTCAATTGTGTATGTGAGGAATATATGTGCCCATCATAGCAGATTATGGAATCGTCGATTGAGTATCAACGCCCTCGTGCCACGTCGTACGTATTTGCCGTTCATAAAAATTCCGGATGACACGAAGAGGGTGTATTATATTCTCTCCATCTTGCTGTATTTCCTTCAGTCTGTCAATCCGCAAAACACATTTGTGTCACGCTTCAAATCATTGCTTGCAGAATATCCTGCAGTAAGTGTTGTTGCAATGGGCTTTCCGAATGATTGGGAAAATGAAACGCTTTGGCAATAGTCAAGGTGTATTTAACTGGTGCCGCCAAGCGGGTGATATTTGGACGTGTGCGTAAAAGATTTATGATTTTTTTGTCATGTGTGAAAAAATCACTACATTTGCACGCCATTACTACAAAGCGTCCTACCAACGCTACGTTTAACCGCAAGAACAATCATAATAAGACAATAAGAGATGAAAAAAGACCTCCATCCTTCCAGTTATCGCGAAGTGGTATTCAAAGACATGTCAAATGATGATATTTTCATCACCCGTTCAACTGTTGCAGCCAAGGAGACCATTACGGTCGACGGCAAGGAGTATCCGTTGGTGAAGCTTGAAATCACCAGCTCTTCCCACCCGTTCTTCACCGGCAAGCAGAAGCTCGTCGACACCGCCGGTCGCGTCGACAAGTTCATGAGCCGCTACGCCAGCAGCAAGAAGAAATAATCGTCTTAAGGCCGATATATTACGATGAGTGCCCCAAGAATAATGGGGCACTCATCGTTTTTTATGCGCATGTCAGGCCTGTTTTGTCCCGTTTTGTGACTTAATTCGGGATTTGTTGCCGTTTACGTCTCCTTTTGGCTTGTGCCGCACAAAAAAAATACTTAAATTTGTGGCTTCCTAATAATTGTATTGTCGCACACATAACACATAATGAACCAAAACTTTATCGAACGGCTTTACCGTCTTCCTCTGGTGAAGATGTTATATGACTCGCCTGCGCCGCGATGGAGCGTGCTGTTGGCCGATACCCTCATTGTAGCTTTCAGCTGTTTCCTTACTTTTACGTTTTCAACCGGCATCAACGGCGTGGGTGTAATGTTCTCGCCTGCGATGAAAATTATGGTGGTCGTTGCCGTTTACGTGGCCACAAGTATGGTTATACGAAGCTATCAGTACATTATTCGATTGTCGGTGTTGGAGGATGTCTACCGCCTTGTGTCACTCGTGCTGTCGTCATCGGTGCTGCTGATGGTGGCCAACCTGGTGGTCGGGCTTATCACAGGGGGCTACTACATAAGCTTTTGGAACATTTTCATTATCGGTATGCTCTCGTTCACGTTTATGATGTGCATGAGGTTGCTTATCAAATATCTGTATGCGCGTCTGTCTGCTGTAAACGGACGTCGTCGCCCGGTGATAGTGCTTGGCTCCGCCTTGAACTCGTTTGTCCTCGCCAATGCCTTGCGCACGGAGGCCGATGGCGCATTCTCCCCGGTTGCGTTGTTGTCGTTGTCCGACGGCAATTCCGAACGCTCCGTCAACGGTATTCCGATTGTACGTTACGAGCCGGGTTGTATCAAGGCGATTTTTGAAAAATATCACTGCGACACGTTGTTGTTCCTCTCCACCCAGATGGAGTTTATGCGCAGTGGCTTCAGTGATGCTTTCCTTGAGAACCATATAAAGCTGCTTGTGCTAAATCAGGTCGAGGAGTTTGACACCAACAAGGATGCGATGCCCAACCTGTCGAGCCACGTCAAGGCTATAAAGATTGAAGACCTTCTCGGTCGCGAGCCCATAAAGAACGATAACCCCGACATATCGCGTCTCATCAAGGATCAGGTGGTGATGATCACGGGTGCGGCAGGCTCGATAGGCAGTGAGATTACCCGTCAGGTCGCCCAGTTTGGAGCACGCGAGATTGTGCTGCTCGACCAGGCCGAGACACCGATGCACTATATGCAGCTGGAGATGGAGGACAAGTTCCCCGACACTAAGATTCACCTTTATGTCGGTGATATCGTCAACAAGGAGCGTATGGAAAGGGCGTTTTCGTTGTACCGTCCGCGCTATGTATTCCATGCTGCCGCTTACAAGCACGTGCCGATGATGGAACGCAACCCGTCGGAGGCGGTGTTTACCAACGTGTTCGGCACCAAAAATCTTGCTGACCTTGCCTTGAAATACAATGTGGAGAAATTTGTGATGATATCCACCGACAAGGCTGTCAATCCCACCAATGTAATGGGCGCCACGAAGCGTCTTGCCGAGATTTACGTCCAATCGCTCTTTCTCGACCGTCAGCGCAACACCGACCGTACTTTGACCCAGTTTATCACCACCCGCTTCGGCAATGTGCTCGGCAGCAATGGGTCGGTTATCCCCCGTTTCCGTCAGCAGATAGAGGAGGGGGGACCGGTGACAGTGACCCATCGCGACATCATACGCTATTTCATGACTATCCCCGAGGCTTGCTCGCTCGTGCTTGAGGCGGGATGCATGGGGCACGGCGGCGAGATATATATATTTGACATGGGCAAGCCTATAAAGATTTACGACCTCGCGTGCCGCATGATTTCCCTCGCCGGCCTGCGCGTGGGGCAGGATATCGAGATTGTGGAGACAGGCCTGCGCCCCGGCGAGAAGCTCTACGAGGAGTTGCTCAACGACAAGGAGCGCACGATGGCGACCCATCACCGCAAGATAATGATAGCCAAGGTTGAGACCTACCGCTATGAGGATGTGGTAAGACGGCTTGAAAAGCTGTTCGCCCTTATCAACGGCGGCGATGTAAGGGCATTGATATTGGAGCTGAAGCATATCATTCCCGAGTATAAGAGCCAAAATTCCCAGTGGGCCGAGCTTGACGAGGTGATTGCCGGTGAGGCTCAAAATGCCACAGCCGATGTCCGCTAACCATCATATGTGAATATATACAATAAATTATATGAGAAAGATATTGACATTATTGTTACTCATCGTGGCGACAGGATGCATGACCGCCACGCCGTTTGACCTGAAAGACCTGCTCAACAAGGGGGTAGCCGCCGACTCGGCACGCACCTCTTCGTCTCCGGCGGATACCTCTTCCGACAATAACCTGGGCGGTCTCGGCTCATTGCTCGGCAATATACTCGGCACAGGCAAGATAGAGATCAAGGACCTTGTGGGCACATGGGACTACTCCTCGCCCGCAGTGACATTCAAGAGCGACAACCTGCTCAAGAAAGCCGGAGGAGCGGCAGCATCGACCGTAATAGAGCAGAAACTCAAGGAATATTACAAGAAGGCAGGTATCGAGGGGATGACACTCACCGTGGAGGCCGACAGTACATTCACGATGAAACTCAAGCGCATTACAGTCAGCGGTACTATCGAGAAAACGGACGACGGTAATTTCCGGTTCAACTTCAAGATTGGCAAGAAAATCCCCATCGGCAGTATGGCCGCCTATATCTCCAAGGCCGGCAACACGGTGGATATCACATTTGACGTCTCCAAGTTGATTGTCTTAGTCGACAAGATAGCCGCATTCTCGGGCAACTCCACCCTGACAGGTATCTCCAAGCTTCTCAACAGCTACGACGGCCTGTGCGCCGGCTTCACCCTAAAAAAGTCCTCCAAGTAGCTATATCCAGTTACCATAATAAAATGCAGGGAGATGCTTTTAGCATCTCCCTGCATTTTATTATGGGGGTAATATTGTCAGCGCTTATCCTTACGGTCCCTGTCACACTTTTTACCGTCCTTATTGCAGGGCTTTTGTCCCTTGCCAAAACGGGGTCCCATCGGAGCACGCTCCGAGATGACAATATTTTCAAGGAAAGTCACATACTGGTCGGGGGTGAGGATGCCTTTTATCTGCTTGAGATTGTCAAGGCGCTTTGTGCGGGCAATTGAATCGCGCTCGGCACGGCGTTCCTTGGCCTCGGCACGTCGCTGGTCGGCACATGCCTTACGGTCGGTGGCACACTGTTGGCGCAGTTGGTCAAGCTTGGCCTGCTGGTCGGCTGTCAGGTTTAGGCCCTCAAACGGATTGCATCTGGCCTTGCGGCAATCCTTGCCCGGAGCGACGGGGCACTCCTTTTTTGTGCAGGTGGCATTATCGCCGGCTTTTGCCGTGGCCTGTGCTGTGGCGTTAAACGAGAAGATGGAGGCGGCAATCACTGCCATGCTTATGATTGTTTTTTTCATAATTGATTTCTATTGTTGAAAAAGTTGGTAATTCATATTTTTCGGTGTCTCATCCTGTGGAGTGAATCCACAATTTCCGAAACCGTTTGTATTATTGACATACTGTTGAGACTAAAGTTTAACAGCAAAAACACGTTTAACTGATATTTAACATTTGGTGCTCTAAATGTTGTTGTTTTGAAAAACACTGCCCCTACTCTTCGCGAGCGGGGGCAGATTATGGTAAAACAAAAAAGTTAGCGTTATTACAAATTCTATATGTCTAATTGATTCCTGTATGTTCATTCGTTTATGATAAAGACGCTATTGCGGGCATATGGTTTAAGTCCACAGGGATATTTAGGGTATTTTTGCAAAAAGGCGGTTTGATGCAACAGTATTTTTTGGATTGGGGGAATTTTTTTAATTTTGCCTCTACAATGACTATAGACGAAGACATAAGAGAGGCGTGTGCCGTCCTTGCCCGTGGCGGGGTGATACTTTACCCGACAGATACGGTGTGGGGCATCGGGTGTGATGCCACGCGGTCCGACGCGGTGAGGCGCGTGTTTGATATCAAGCGTCGTGCCGATAGCAAGGCTCTGATAACGCTTGTCGACGATGAGGCGCGTCTTGAGCGGTATGTCGACAATGTGCCTGATGCCGCGCGCGACATCATAGAGTTAAGCGACCGCCCTGTAACGATAGTCTACGACCACGGGCGCGGGCTTGCGCCCGAGTTGCTTGCTGATGACGGCAGCGTTGGCATCCGTGTCACCCGCGAGGCGTTCTCGCGCCGTCTTTGCCGGGCCTTCCGTCGTCCGATAGTGTCGACATCCGCCAATATCAGCGGCGAGCCGGCTGCTGTGGTGTTTGATGACATATCCCCGGAAATAAAAGGGGCGGTCGATTACATAGTGGAGACAAGGCGCGATGACACCTCCCGCGCCAAGCCTTCCTCGGTGATAAAGCTTTCCGATGACGGGACTGTAAAGATATTGCGCAAGTGAGAAGTGCCAACCGACAACGGCTCCTGTATGTCGTGGCCGACTACCTGTCGACCAACATCGGCTACATGCTTTTCAACTTTTGCCGCTACAGGTTTCTGCCCAATGTGGCGATGGACTATTCAGATTTTTGGAGCTTTGAGGCCTCGCGCATGGTCATATGGGGTCAGTTGCTGTTCCCTGTGCTGATGATGGGGGTCTACTATCTCTCGGGCTATTACAATTCCCCGTTCCACAAGTCGCGGCTTCAGGATTTCATCACTACCGGCGGTTCGGCACTTATAGGCACGATTGTAGTGTTTCTCACTGCCCTCACCAATGACATGGGGGGCAGCCGCCTTTTCAACTACGAGATAATCTTCACGCTGCTGGCGTGCATGTTTATCCCAGTCTATACGGTAAGGTGGTTCATCACCCGTCATGCCACGCGGTGCATCCACTCGCGCCAATGGGGATTTCCGACACTTATAGTCGGCACGTCGCCGGCGGCGGTCGCCCTCCATCAGCGGCTCGATTCGATGAAACGCTCCATGGGTTATGACATTGTGGGGCATGTCGCCACCGGTCCGATGCCCAAGGGGCATTTTCCCTATCATGCAGTCTCGATTGACAATATCGAGGAGGAGTGCCGTCGCCTTGGCATACGCCACCTTATCGTGGTGCCCGGCGGCCATAGCGACGAGCGGGAGTCGTTGCAGATTGTCAACAAGCTGTTGCCTCTCGACCTTCCGATATATATAAGCCCCGACATGCTGCATGTGGTGACATCGCGGGTGCAGACGGTAAATGTCGCCGGCGAACCGCTCATCGAGGTGTCGCGTGCCGGCGTGACAGGGAGCACGCGCAATATAAAACGGCTGTGCGACATTCTTGTCTCCGCCGTCATGCTGCTGTTGCTCAGTCCCGTGATAGGGATATTGGGCATCGCTATCAAGTGCGATTCTCCGGGCCCGATATTCTACCGTCAGCAGCGGGTGGGCTACCACCGCAGGATGTTCAACATCATCAAGCTGCGCTCGATGAAGGTCGACTCCGAATGTCAGGGGCCGAGACTGTCGAGCGCCGATGATCCTCGTGTCACACGGCTCGGGCACATGTTGCGCAAGTATCGACTCGATGAGCTTCCCCAGTTCTGGAACGTCCTTGTCGGCGACATGTCGCTTGTCGGGCCGCGTCCCGAGCGTGAGCATTTCATCAACCTCATCATGCAGCAGGCTCCCTACTATACGCTTGTCCACAGCGTGCGTCCGGGCATCACGTCATGGGGCATGGTGAAGTATGGCTACGCCTCCTCGGTCGACCAGATGATAGAGCGTCTGCGCTACGATCTTATATATATAGAGAATGTGTCGTTTCCTGTCGACATGAAGATAATATTGTACACCATCCGCACGGTGTTTACCGGCAAGGGTGTATGATAAAAAACGGTTTGGAAAATGAAAGTATCTTATAACGGCATATCACACGCGATGCATGAGGCGTTTCTCTCCATGCTGCTATGGCGCGAGAGGCACGTCTCGGAAAAGAAGTTCGTGCTTGTGCTCGCCTTTATAGTCGGGGTGATATGCGCCTTTGCCGCATTGTTGCTCAAGGCTCTCATCACGCTTATATCCACCACGCTGACCTCCCATTTCGTTGTCAGCGGCGGCAACTGGCTTTATTTCATATATCCCGCGTTGGGCATCCTCATCACGGCCCTGTTTGTGAAATATGTCGTCAAGGACAACATATCCCATGGTGTCACTCGCGTGCTCTATGCCATATCGCAGAACAAGAGCCGCCTGAAGCGGCACAACATGTACACGTCGTTGATTGCCAGCTCCATCACCATCGGCTTTGGCGGCTCGGTGGGGGCCGAGGGCCCGATAGTGTTCACCGGGGCGGCGATAGGGTCAAACGTCGGGCAGTTTTTCCGCATGTCCCCCCGCATATTGATGGTGATGGTGGGCTGCGGTGCTGCGGCGGGTATTGCCGGTATCTTCAAGGCCCCCATCGCGGGGATGCTTTTCACCCTTGAAATTCTGATGATTGACTTCACGGCGATGTCGGTGATGCCGTTGCTCATCGCCTCCATCACCAGTGCGACGATAGCCTACGTGTTCCATGGTTACAATGCGGAGTTCGCCTTTGTGCAGAGCGAGCCGTTCCTCATCAGCAAGATACCCTACGTCATATTGCTTGGCATCTTCTGCGGGTTTGTATCGCTCTACTTCATACGCACTATGAACTGGATTGAGGCCCGTTTCCAGCGGCTCGGCTCGGCTTGGCGGCGGTTTGTCGTCGGCTCGGTGGTGCTTGTCACGCTTGTGTTCTTTTTCCCAGCTCTCTACGGCGAGGGATACCCGCAGATATTGAGCCTCCTCAGTGGCGAGCCGGGCAATATAATGGACGGCTCCATCTTCTATCCCGACCGCGATGTGACATGGTTCATCCTGCTTTACACGGGCGCGATTATCCTGTTCAAGGTGTTTGCAACCTCGGCCACCAACAGTGCCGGAGGTGTCGGCGGCACATTCGCCCCCACGATGTTCATGGGCTGTATGGCGGGATTCTTCTTTGCCTTCCTGCTCAATAATAATGGCCTTTTTGAAGCCGGAGTATCCCACAAGAATTTTGCCCTCCTCGGTATGGCGGGGTTGATGGCCGGGGTGATGCACGCCCCGTTGATGGGCATGTTCCTCATCGCCGAGCTTACCGGCGGCTATGCCCTTTTCCTCCCCCTGCTCATCGTCTCCACAATCTCCTACGGTACGATAAAGTTCTTTGAGCCATACAGCATCTACGCAATGCGTCTCGCACGACGTGGCGAGCTTCTGACCCACCACAAGGACAAGGCCGTGTTGACCCTCCTCAAGATGGACAGCGTGATAGAGACCGACTTCATGTCCGTGCGTCCCGAGATGAACCTCCGCGAGATGGTCGACGTCATCTCCAAGTCGAGCCGCAACCTCTTCCCCGTGCTCAACGACGACGGCCAGCTGCTCGGCGTCGTGCTCCTCGATGACATACGCAACATTATGTTCCGCCCCGACCTCTACAAGCGTATGCACGTCAGCAAGTTCATGAGTGCCCCCCCCGCCAAGATAGAGATCAACGAGAACATGGAGCAGGTCATGAAGACCTTTGACCGCACCGGCGCATGGAACCTCCCCGTCGTCACCGCCGAGGGCCGCTACGTCGGCTTCGTCTCCAAGTCCAAAATCTTCAACTCCTACCGCCGCGTCCTCCGCCACTACTCCGACGACTGATCCCCTTACCTCTCGACACAAGCGCATAGAGGTAATAGACATACGAACATAGGTACATAGGGCTACGCAGAATTATGATTAAATTATCGCGTAGCCCTATGTTCTTATGTACCTATGTCAATACCCCTCTGGCCTTATGTCGTAATATCGTTTGTCCGTTTGTCCAACGAGGTGGCGAGGTCGGCCAGGAAGTTGTGGCCCAGGAGGAGGGAGATGCGGGTGAGCAGGGCGGTGTCGATGCTCTCGCGGCGTAGTATGTCGTAGACGTTGCCGCGCACCGTGTGGAGTTCGCGTGCCAGCCAAGCCTTGGAGCGGCCCTGCCGCTTCAGTTCCTGTTCTATCATCTGTCCTATATGCATCGTCGTGTCGCCTGTTGTCTTCGGTTGCGGCACGATGCTCGACTATTGTCTCCCTATTATATGGAATGCGTGGGCATAGTGCCGTCAATTATCCTAAATCCAAGGTTTTCCGACGACCTGCACTGTGGATATGACAACAACTGCCCACGCTATCCGTGGGCGTTTGCTCTCCATCTTAACAGTGCGATGCAAAATCTTAAAGGATTGTCGGAAATTTAGGATTTATCGCTGATAAAGTAGCTAACGCTCTTTTGTTCGTTTTTCGCTATGTCTGCGCTGATGTGCGGAACATCCTTGCGGTCAATGTTGACGCGGGCGCAATGTATTGCGCCCCTACCGGTGTGCCCGCATCTTTGCGCTGTCGCGTGCCTCCGATGCCTCTGCCACGGGGGACGCGGACGGTGGCAAAATTACGAAAAATCTCGCCTCGCCGCTCATGGGTGTACAAAAATATATTACACTTCCGTCCAAAATTCCTATACGCCCCGCCGTCCCCCAAGCGGCGTGTCGGCACTTATCTTTGCAATTATCAATCATCAAATAAACTTTTCAAGCTATGTGGAAACTACAACCTAAGACAATCGCAATCCTATGTGCCGCCGCTCTCGTCACCGCCTGCGGCAAGGACGAGCCGGGCATAGACCCCGACAACGGCAGTGGCAGCGACAAGCCGCCCGTTATCGACCCAAACGAACAGGTCGCCGACCCCGATGGCACCGTTACCATCTCGATGCGCAACGAGAATAGCGGCAAGACGATGTTGAACGATATGTATATCGACAAGGCCGATAATTTCAACGGTTCAAACGGCTGGCAGTTTGTCAACCTTGGCGCGATGAAAGGTCTCGGCAACGTCAGCTATATACCAAAATCGGGATATGCCGACAAGGTGTCGGTCACTCCCGGGAATGGTTATGTGGCAGTGCGTCCCGCTAATACATATTGGGGAATAAAAGGGGGATTATACCGCATGTACGTCACAGGCTACACCCTCGACATTGCCGGACAGATAATCGGTGCCGAGGTCAAGTATCAGGAGCCGTTCAAGGGGCTCGACGAGCCTCTGCGTGCCGACGAGACCGCCCTCACATTCACCAACGACGGTGGCTCGCAGTCAATCGTGCTCAACAACGCCACCATCATCCCTTTCACCATCCAGTCCTCTGCCCCGTGGTGCCGCGCCGTTCCCTCCTCAACCACCGACCACTCCTTCCTCCACGATGCCGTGACCATCGAGGTCGATGCCCAACGTGGGGCAGAGCTTGCCGAGGCTACGGTGACGTTAACCACCGGCTACGGCAAGGAACTCGAAATAAAGGTGACACGCTCGGGAGAGAAGTCATTTATCAACCTCAACACCGACTATACCGAAATGTCGGCTCTTGCCCAGACCGCCACAATCGGGCTTGGAGCCAACCTAAATGCTTCCGACATAAGCGTGTCGAGCGATGCCTCATGGTGCACCGCTACGCTCACCGACAACACAGCTGCCGTGTCCGAGAAAGCCGCCAAAGTGAAATTCATTGACGGCAAGCCAGCCGTTGAGAGCCGCACAGGGCTAAACGTGACAAAATCCTACAACCTCAACCTCGCCGTGACCGAAAACGGCAATGACATCACCCGCCGCGCCACCGTCACCTTGCGCTCTGCCGACGGCGAGGCACAGGCAACCTTAGTCGTCGAACAGCGTGGCATGACAATAGTGATGAGTGAGGACTATTCAAATGGTGTAAATGTTCCTTATGATGGTGGAATGTGGTCAATATGGTTTAATACTGACCCGGAAATGCCCATTGAATTTGAAGTCTCGTGTACCGACAGCTGGTGTAGACCTACATTTGAATACCACGAAGATTATTACAGTAAGTGCGTCATACCCCTTGACGTTGATGCCAATCCCGGCAATACACAGCGTACCACCACTGTTACGGCAACAGCCAAAGGTGGCACACTCTCTCATGTTTTTACTATCATTCAAGATCCTGTTTGGTTCAAGATTGACAATGAGGAGATTCCCGATGGCTTGACCTACTATTATGACCGCAACGAACATACTGTGTCATTTACAATCACCTCCTCAGCTCGCAATTGGGAGGCCGAAAGCTCCGAAGACTGGTGCACTCTTTACAAGAACGGCAATACTTTGAATGTGATGCTAACAGCAACCACCGAAGACCGCGTGGCAACAATCTCATTCAAAGGTACGGACTACAAGTTTGACATCAACCAAAGCAAGTACGCTGTAAAAGACAGCTACGACGAGGACGGTTTGACAGGCACCGTAGGTTACATCGGCGTTGACGGCACGCGCTACATATATCAGGAAGTGTCCGACCAAAGCGCATGGTCTACCCAATCCATAGTCACAGGAGCCAATTCCTATACTAATGGCATGTCAAACATGAACGTCATAAAGCGCATCCCCAATTGGGAAACCCTCTATCCTGCATTTGCCCTCTGCGACGCCCTCAATGCCGATGGCATCACGGGCTGGTATCTTCCCGCAGTAGAGGAATTAAAATTGATTAAAGCTCCTCAAACTACCAATAGTCAACGATTCTTTTGGACATCCTGTGAAAGTTCTGCGCAGGAAGCAAAATTTATATCGTGTCGATGGGAGCAGTGGAATGAAGAAGTTGGAATAAAAAATAGTCCCACACAATGGGATGGTTCATGGCAAGGGGTCAACAGGGGCGTTGAAGTTTATGCATTCCACAAATTCTGATACGTGACACACTTCGCGAAATGCGGCAGTCGGGTATTCCCCGGCTGCCGCATTTACTTTGCGGCAAATTCGAGGTCGGAGACCTCGGATTTGGGTTAGCCCCACAGTGAGCGCAGCGGCGAAAGCCGAGGAGCGGTCTGTGGGGTAGGGGAATGCTTTGCCAAACCAATTCCTCGAAGAGGATAAATCTCCAACCTAATATTCCGTGAAGTTTTTGAGGTCAAAGAACATAAGGCGCGTTTCTTCCTCCTTATCTTCTTCCGTGAAAAATTTGAATCCGCATTTTTCATAAAAAGGCAAAGCCGACCGTAATGCGTCCACGGTGAGAAAACGGCACCCCAATCTTTTGACCCGTGTGAATGTATACATGATATTGCGGATTATCATAGAGCCGAGACCATATCCCGTGTAATCTTCGCTGACCGCTAAACGACCAATCTTTACTGCCGGATAGTTCTTGCGTCGTTTATTGTTGGGTATATTGCGATTGATTTTATTCCATGTCGATTTTTCTTCGGGATTGAATGAAATCTTGTCTGCCAGTAGACTGTAATAAGCTACGGTGACATCTTTGTCCGTATCCTCTATCAGATATGTTACTGCCATGAGTTCGGCTTGATAACGCTTTGCGTCATCAAACAGGAAGCCGTTCAGATCTTGTTCTGTGCAATGAAACGGCTTTATTTCTGTATCGGAGGAAAGTTGATATTGCCGTAGGCTTTTGCGGTCCATATTACCATTGGAAATTGCTTATGGACTTCATGAACTCGTAAGCCTCGCGGGCTTTTTCTCTCTCTTCCTTTGACACGGGTTGTGGCTTTGATATCATACGCTCAAAACGCTCGGCATCTTTCCCATGCAATTCAGGGGTTTCTTTGATTGGTCGTGCCATGTTCGTATCTCCTTATCATTTATTAGATTACAAAGATACAACAAAAATTTGACATAGTAGGTTTGAAATCAAAATTTGCCATACATTGAATCCAATCTGTCATTGGATCTTTAACTTTAATTGTTTGGAGTATGATGGAGGCTCTTGTAAATTTGCACAATGTTATAGCTTTTGGAATCCCCATGACAGCGATTGAATCAAAGGAGTATCAGGAGAAGTTGGAGCGCGGCCTTGCACTTGCCGAGCGGCGTATGCTTGAGGAAAAGGCGATACGTGGCGAGATACTTGTGCAAGGTACTCCCGACGGTCGTGTCGTCCACGTGCCGGCGCGCGAGGTCCTGGAACGGCTTTATCCCGACAGCCCTGCGTTGCGGCGTGGCTGCTGATTTCCTAAGGTTTTTTGATGACAATGGGCTTCGCCCCTTGTCAAGGCAACGCTACAGGCACGCTCGCCACGTCGGCTGCGACACCTTCAAGTCATACAAAATGCAAGGACGAGGGAAGTTTTTGCGGCACAAAGGGGGATATATGGGGGAAAAGTTGTAACTTTGCACGGTTTTCACGATAGAAATCCTGTGAACCGACATTGATTAACTACATCTATATTCTATCGTATGCGAGAAACAAAACGGGCTGTCCTCGTGCTTGAAGACGGCACTACCTACGAGGGAAAATCCTTTGGCTACGAGGCGGCAACCGCCGGGGAGGTCGTGTTTAACACTGCTATGACCGGCTATCCCGAGAGCCTTACCGACCCTTCCTATGAGGGACAAATCTTAGTCACCACCTATCCCATTCTTGGAAACTACGGCGTGCCCCCACGGCGCGAGAAGGACGATGTGAGCGAATACTACGAGTCCGACCACATCCACTGCCGCGCCATCGTGTGCCAGGACTACAGCTGGGACCACAGCCACTGGCAGGCCGACCGCTCGCTTGCCGACTGGCTGCGCGAGGAGAAAATCCCCGGCATCTACGGCATTGACACCCGCGCCCTGACCAAGCACCTGCGCGAGCGCGGCTCGATGCTCGGCAAGATTATAGTGGAGGGGGCTGAGGACGTGGAGTTTTATGACCCCAACAAGGAGAATCTTGTCGGCAAGGTGAGCTGCAAGGAGGTGGAGATACACGGCGACGGCGCGAAGACCGTCGTGCTCGTCGACTGCGGCACCAAGCACAACATCATCCGCTGCCTCACGCGTCGCGGTGTCAAGGTGGTGCGCGTGCCCTGGGACTATGATTTCACCACGATACCCTACGACGGCCTGTTTATCTCCAACGGTCCGGGCAACCCCGACATGGCCGAGAAGACGGTCGGGAATATCCGCAAGGCCATCGCGATAGGCAAGCCGATATGCGGCATCTGCATGGGCAACCAGCTGCTCTCCAAGGCTGCCGGAGCCAAGACCTACAAGCTCAAGTACGGCCACCGCAGCCACAACCAGCCCGTGCGCCGCGTCGGCACCGACACCTGCTACATAACCTCGCAGAACCACGGCTTTGCCGTCGACTCGTCGACGCTCCCCGACGACTGGGAGCCGCTGTTCATCAACATGAACGACGGCACCAACGAGGGCATCCGCCACAAGACCAAGCCGTTCTTCTCGGCGCAGTTCCACCCCGAGGCAAGCTCCGGTCCAAAGGACACGGAGTTTCTCTTTGACGAGTTTATCAACATGTTGTAAAGCAATACGATAGAAGCATATATATGGACAACAATACAGACAAGAAGATTGGCAAGGTGCTCCTGCTCGGCAGCGGTGCCCTGAAGATAGGCGAGGCGGGCGAGTTTGACTATTCCGGCTCGCAGGCGTTGAAGGCTATGAAGGAGGAGGGCATCACCACGGTGCTCATCAACCCCAACATCGCCACTGTGCAGACCTCCGACGGCTTTGCCGACAAGATATATTTCCTCCCCGTGACCCCCTATTTCGTAGAAAAGGTCATCGAGAAGGAGCGCCCCGATGGCATCCTGCTCGCATTCGGCGGCCAGACCGCCCTCAACTGCGGCGTCGCCCTCCACGAGAGCGGCGTGTTGGAGCGTTATGGCGTGCGTGTGCTCGGCACCCCCGTGCAGGCCATAATGGACACCGAGGACCGCGAGCTGTTTGTCAGGAAACTTGACGAGATAGACGTCAAGACGATAAAGAGCGAGGCTGTCAGCTCGGTGGCCGACGCCATCGTGGCCGCCGAGACCCTCGGCTACCCCGTCATCGTGCGTGCCGCCTACGCTCTCGGCGGCCTCGGCAGCGGATTCTGCGACAACCGCGAGGAGCTTGTATCGCTCGTCGAGAAGGCCCTCTCGTTTTCCCCGCAGGTGCTCGTCGAGAAGTCGCTCAAGGGGTGGAAGGAGGTCGAATATGAGGTCGTGCGCGACCGCTTCGACAACTGCATCACCGTCTGCAACATGGAAAACTTCGACCCGCTCGGCATCCACACCGGCGAGAGTATCGTCGTCGCCCCGTCGCAGACACTCTCCAACGAGGACTACCACTACCTGCGCAAGCTCGCCATCAAGATTATACGCCACATTGGCATCGTCGGCGAGTGCAACGTGCAGTACGCCTTCGACCCCCAGTCGATGGACTACCGCGTCATCGAGGTGAACGCCCGCCTGAGCCGCTCGTCGGCCCTCGCGTCCAAGGCCACCGGCTATCCGCTGGCCTTTGTCGCCGCCAAGCTCGGCCTCGGCTACGGCCTCTTTGACCTCAAGAACTCCGTCACCAAGGAGACCTCGGCATTCTTTGAGCCGGCCCTCGACTATATCGTCTGCAAGATACCTCGCTGGGACCTCGGCAAGTTCCATGGCGTGCGCCGCGAGATCGGCTCGTCGATGAAGTCGGTCGGCGAGGTGATGGCGATAGGCCGCACATTTGAGGAGGCGATTCAGAAGGGCCTACGCATGATAGGGCAGGGGATGCACGGCTTTGTCGAGAACAAGGAGCTGAAAATCGCCGACATCGACAAGGCCCTGCGCGAGCCGACCGACAAGCGCGTCTTTGTCATCTCTAAGGCGATGCGCCAGGGCTACAGCGTCGAGCGCATCCACGAGCTGACAAAGATTGACCGCTGGTTCCTCTACAAGTTGCAGAATATCGTCAACACCGCCAACGAGCTTGAGGCATTCGGCGCGATTGACCAGCTCCCCGCTGCTCTGCTGCGTCAGGCCAAGGAACAGGGATTCAGCGACTTCCAGATAGCCCGAGCCGTCCTCAAGGAGGGGATGGGCGACAACAGCCTCATGGACGTGCGAGCCCTGCGCAAGAGCCTCGGCATACTCCCCGTGGTGAAGCAGATTGACACCCTCGGCGCGGAATATCCCGCCCAGACCAACTATCTCTATCTTACCTACAACGGCACGCAGAATGACGTCGAGTATCTTCACGACCACCGTTCAATTGTCGTGCTCGGCTCGGGCGCCTATCGCATCGGCTCATCGGTCGAGTTTGACTGGTGTTCGGTCAACGCGCTTATGACCGTCAAGAAGGAGGGGTGGCGCTCGGTGATGATAAACTACAACCCCGAGACCGTATCGACCGACTACGACATGTGCGATCGCCTCTACTTCGACGAGCTGACATTTGAGCGCGTGATGGATATCCTCGACCTTGAGCAGCCCCACGGCGCGATACTCTCCGTCGGCGGCCAGATACCCAATAACCTCGCCACGCGCCTCGACGAGCAGCATGTCAACATACTCGGCACGTCGGCACGCAGCATCGACAACGCCGAGGACCGCCACAAGTTCTCCTCCATGCTCGACGACCTCGGGATCGACCAGCCCCGCTGGCGCGAGCTGACCTCGTTTGACGACATCAACAAGTTCATCGACGAGGTTGGCTTCCCCGTCCTCGTCCGTCCGAGTTACGTGCTATCGGGCGCGGCGATGAACGTCTGCTCCAACCCCGAGGAGCTTGAACGCTTCCTCAAACTCGCCGCCAACGTCTCCAAGCAGCACCCCGTTGTGGTGAGCGAGTTTATACAGAACGCCAAGGAGATAGAGATGGATGCCGTCGCCCAGGAGGGTGAGATAAAGGTCTATGCCATCTCCGAGCACATCGAGTTTGCCGGTGTCCACTCCGGCGACGCCACGATACAGTTCCCGCCGCAGAAGCTCTATGTCGAGACGATGCGTCGCATCAAGAAAGTGTCGCAGCAGATTGCCAAGGCATTGAACATCTCCGGCCCGTTCAACATCCAGTTCCTCGCCAAGAACAACGACATCAAGGTCATCGAGTGCAACCTCCGCGCTTCGCGCTCCTTCCCGTTTGTTTCCAAGGTGTTGAAGCTCAACTTCATCGACCTCGCCACCAAAGTGATGCTCGGGCTACCCGTCGAGAAGCCCCACAAGAACGCTTTCGACCTCGATTATGTCGGCATCAAGGCGTCTCAGTTCTCCTTCTCCCGTCTGCAGGGCGCCGACCCCGTGCTCGGAGTCGACATGGCGTCGACCGGCGAGGTGGGCTGTATAGGTGCCGACACCGACGAGGCCATCCTCAAGTCGATGCTTTCGGTCGGTATGCGCGTACCCTCCAAGGGGAAGGGCATACTGCTTTCCACCGGCACCGCCAAGCAAAAGGCCGACCTGCTCGACGCCGCCCACCGTCTCCACAACAGCGGCTACAAACTTTACGCCACCGGCGGTACCCACGCGTTCCTCAACGACAATGGCATCCCCGCCGTGCGCGTCTTCTGGCCCAGCCAGCCCGAGCGCGAGCCGCAGGCCCTCGAACTGCTCCACAACAAGGAGGTCGACCTCGTTGTCAATATCCCCAAAAACCTCACCGAGACAGAGCTGACCAACGGTTACCGCATACGCCGCGCCGCCATCGACCTCAACATCCCGCTGCTCACCAACGCGCGTCTCGCCTCGGCATTCATCCGTGCGTTCTGCGAGCTGCCCGTGGCCGACATCGAGATACGCTCGTGGGATGAATATTGACGGTTTTTGAGCGAAATATTTGCACTATTGGAAAAATGCGCCTACCTTTGCACCCGCAAAGCCGCCCATCGGCGGCTTCTGCTCGGGGCGTAGCGCAGTCCGGTAGCGCACCTGGTTTGGGACCAGGTGGTCGCAGGTTCGAATCCTGTCACCCCGACTGACGTCATTAACGCTGACAATCAACTTGAAAGGGCCGATTGTCAGCGTTTGTTTTATTGGTGTCGGGGATGCTTCGCGCCGTCAACCGTCAGGCCGCGAGGTCCTCATGCCTTTGTGCTTGGCGGTTGCGCTCTTTGAGGCGTCCTATGAGGGCTGTGCCGAATGTGATTACCCCCACGCGGCCTATGTACATCAGCACAATGATTGTGACCTTGCCCACTGTCGAAAGTTCGGGCGTTATTCCCGTGCTCAGCCCCACGGTGCCTATCGCCGATGCCGACTCAAACAGTATCTGTGACAAGGGGAACGGCTCGCTGTATGACAGCGTAACGCAGCCGAGAAATATCATCACCCCATACACGATAATGCTCGTCAGGGCGGTGTCGACGCGGTAGTGGGGGATATGGCGCCCAAGGAATGTCACATCCTTTCTCAACCCGAGCTTGGATATGACAAACCCCCACACGGCAGAGACCGACGTACTTTTGACGCCGCCTCCCGTGCCCGACGGGGATGCGCCGATAAACATTATCAACGCGAACACCAGTATCGGCCCCACCCGTAGGGTGGAGAGGTCCACCGTGTTGAATCCAACCGTCGTCATTGCCGACATCGTCTGGAAGAACGACAGCAGCACCCTTGTGGGCCATCCGTGGGATGCGGCATCCATTGTCGGGCTGAATGTCAGTATCACGGTGCCCCCGATTGTCATTATGGCCGTGACAAGCACTATTACTTTGGTCGTGAACGTGAGTCGGTAATTGCGTCTCTTTATCTTATAGAGTATGTCGGTTATCACGATAAATCCCATCGCCCCGGCATAGCTCAACACCGCCACGGTCAGGTTGATGGCTATGTTGTCGCTGAAGCTGCACAGCGAGTCGCTGAACGGGCTGAATCCCGCCGTGCAGAAGGAGGAGACCGACAGGAACAGCGCGTTCCACCCCGGCAGCGGAGCGTCGGCATGGCTCAAGGCTATGAAAAACGACACAAACCCGATCAATTCAAATATGAATGTGAAATGTATGATGTTGTTTACCAGGTCTTGCAGCTCCATTCCCTGCGGGCGCGATATGGAGGCGTCGATCACCCGGCCTGTGTAGTCGGCGTGATGGGTTATCTTGAAAAATATGTAGGAGCTCATCGTCATGTATCCGATGCCGCCTATCTGTATGAGCAACAATATGACCGCTTGCCCCAAAATCGTGTAAGTACCCGGGATGTCGACCGTCGCGAGGCCCGTCGTCGACACGGCCGACACGGCGGTAAACAGGTTGTCGAGCCATGAGGCGTCCTGATGTCGCGACCATGGCAGCATGAGCATCCCGAAGCCTATGGCCATATACACCAGGTAGCCGAGCAGTATGTTGCGCTCGGGCATGGAGGAGTCGCGCCCGAATGTGATAAGCCGTGTGATGTTGGAATGTAGCAGCAGTTGACGTATGTCGTGTCTATAGCTCATTGCGTGTAATGGTTTGGCGTGACGCTCCTGTCGGGGTTTGCCTTATGCCTTGGGCAGCGGCGCGTCGGGCATGGAGACGCGTAGCGGGATGTGCACCCACAGTGCGTTGGGGACGAGACGCCACAGGCCGACGGCGATGTTCCACCGCCAGTCGATGACCGCCACGCGTCGGCGGCGCACGATGGCGCGCAGTATCTCGGTCGCGACATAGCGCACCGGCATCTCCATCGGGTATTTCAGCCCGGGGACGAGTAGCGGGGTGTCAGTCCATCCCGGGCGTATGTCGGTGAACCGGATACCCGAGCGTTCCATCCGTGCAAGCTGCTCAAGGGCCACGAGATAGGTCTGTCCGAATCGTTTCGACGCCGAGTAGGCCGACAGTCTCCCGATGCCGTTGGTCCCCGCCACGGAGGTTATTGCGGCGATATGCCCCTTGATGCCGTGGCTGCGCATGTAACGGTAGGCCGTGTCAATCATCCGGGCAAACCCTGTGGCGTTGGTGTCGATTATTGCCGTCTCGCGGTCGGGGTCGAGCGTGAGGTTCTCATATCCGATGCCGGCGACATGGATGTATATGTCCATTCCTCCGAGAGCCTCGATGAGCTGTAGCATCTCCACCGATGCCTCCGGTCGCGTGATGTCGATGGATTTCACCACCACGTTGTCGGGGTAGCGTCCCTTGAGTTCGAGCATAGGCTGTAGGTGGCGTGCCGCGATGGCTACACTGACGCCGCGTGAGGCGAGCATCTCGGCCAGCTGTAGCCCGATGCCCGACGATGCGCCCATGATAAGTATCCTTTTCATCTTTGTGATTTATTGGTGATAAGCCCGATAGGTCCAATAGGTCCGGCCCTATAAGGCTTATTGGTCCTATTTGACTTATTGGCCTTATTCTCCTATAACGCTCCCGGCCGGTGATAAGTTGGTCTCTGCTTTGGCAAATTTTGTCGCAATTCGTTACATTTCTATGCACAAATTGGCATATATTGGGCAAAAATGCGTATCTTTACCGCGATTTTGCTTTTTAAGGGGCATTACATGCCCTATGATACTTGCACTTTAGGAAAGGTAAAAGATAATACTAACAAAGAATAGAAAAGTATGAAAAAAACGACATTTGGCTACTCGTTTGTCGCTGCAACGGCCTTAGTGCTGGCCGCCTGCTCCGCAGAGGAGTCGCCGATGACCGCCGGAGCAGGGCGCATCAACCCGTCGGTTGAGCTTAACTCCGACATCATCACAACAGTGTCCAAGAGCCGGTCGGCGTCAGCCCCCACGGTCGATGACTTGAAGCTGTCGCTCAAATCAGCTGACGGCTCCTATTACAAAACCTGGCCGTCGGTGGCGCAGTTCCCCACCGATGAGGCGTTCAAGATTGGAAAATACACGCTTGAGGCATCCGTCGGCAGCATCAATGTCGAGGGCTTTGAGAAGCCGTATTACTATGGCAGTACCGAGTTTACCGTCAACGAGGGGCGCACGACCGACGTCTCGCTGACAGCCACGCTTGCCAACACGATGGTCTCCATCCAGTACACCGACGCTTTCAAGAAGTATTTCACCTCCTATAGTGCCGAGCTGCACTCCGAGGGGGGTACCTACATCTCATATGCCGCCGACGAGACCCGTCCCGCCTACCTGCGTCCCGGCAAGGTGACAGTCTCTCTCGACATCACCAAGCCCAACGGCACGTCGGCCACCATACAGCCCGCGACCATTGACAACGCCGAGGCGCGCCACCACTACCGCCTGACCCTCGATGTCAACGGCGGTGAGGTAGGGGATGCCGTCCTCTCCATTTCGTTTGACGACGCTCTAGAGCAGGAGACCGTCACCATCAACCTCAGCGACGAGTTGATGAACGCCCCCGCTCCCACGGTGACAGCCGAGGGCTTCACCCCCGGTCAGGCCGTCAGCGTCTACGAGGGCGAGGCTCCCGCACAGGCAGCCCGCTTCATGGTCAATGCTTCCGGCGGTCTCGGCTCCGTTACGCTGACAACGCAGTCAGAGTCGCTCATCGCCAAGGGTTGGCCCGCAGAGATTGACCTCATGCGCGCCACCGAGGCCCAGAAGGGCACGATGACTTCTCTCGGCCTGAAAGCTTCGGGCCTTTGGGTGCGTCCTGAGCGTTTTGCCGTGGTCGACCTCACCGAGGCCATCGCCAATCTTGGTGCCGGCGACGCCGCTTTCACCGTCGTGGTAAAAGACCAGATGACCAAGGTCAACGATCCCGTGACAATGAATGTCACCGTCGCCCCCGTCACCCTCACAATCACCGGCAACACCGACCTTGCCTATGGCGCGAATGAGGCAGAGCTGACTGTGGCATATGATGGAAACGACTTCGACAGCAAGGTGACGTTTGAGACCTCAACCGACAACGGCGCGACATGGCAGGCTGCCCGCGTGCTTTCGGTCAACGGCGTGGCACGTGCTGCCACCGACTACACCGTGCGCATCGCCGTCCCCTCTGCCGGCACCGTCAAGGTGCGCGCCCTCTACTGCGGCAAGGCAAAAGAGGCCGCCGATATAGTTCTCGCCCACGGCAAGCTCCTCTATGACATCTCGGTTGATGCCTATGCTACAAAGGCTCTTGTCAAGATTTCCGGCACCTCGGCCGAGAACATCGCCCAGATAGTCAACTATGGCGTGGTGACCCTCAACGGCGCGACTAAGGAGGCCGACCATCGCGATGCGGTTAACGGTATAATTACCCTTACCGGCCTTAGTGGAGCGACACAGTACACAATGACCCTGACTCTTCCCGACGGGCAGGAGTCGGATGAGGTTACATTCACCACCGAAAGCATTTCCGTTCTGCCCAACGGCGACTTCGAGAATACGGTGGCACTTGGCTCCATGACAATAAACAGTGGCGGTCCGTACTACGATACAAGGCTAAACGTGAACAAGCATCAGAATACCACTGAATATAATGTCAGCGAGGCTACAGGTTGGGCTACTACCAATGCCAAGACTCTTAACGTTAATGCATCCAACAAAAATACGTGGTATGTGCTACCTTCGGTTGAGATTGACAACGCCAACAAGCAGAATGGCTCTAATGCGATGAAATTGCGTAATGTGGCATGGGATAACAGCGGCGTTGACATTCCCAAATACAATCATGGCGGTTCATTGCCTTATCCCAAGTATAGCAATGGTCCCGTGCCGACTATAAAGTATAAGGCTGTCGCCAAGGCTTTCCTTGGTTCTTACGCATACAATACCGCCTCTAATAGCGAGACATATTCGGAGGGCGTGAATTTTGCCTCTCGTCCGTCATCGCTGTCAGGGTATTATAAGTATGAGGCAACAGCCGATGGCTCCGACAACGGAGTGGTGAAAGTGGAGCTTATCGGTGAGTCAGCCGGCAGTGAGGTTGTCATTGCTGCCGGAACGGCCCGTCTTTCGGCTTCCGGCGATTTCAAGTCATTCTCTATCCCGTTGACTTATTCTCATTTTGGCGTTAAGGCCACTCGCCTTAAGATAATGGTTGCTGCCTCCGGCCATTCAGGGTCTATCTCATCCGAGACTTCTGCTGTCAAGACCGTTGACGACAAGCCGTCGGCAACCTCTACAGGCAATGCGCTTTGGGTCGACAACCTGACATTTGTATATTAATCCCACGAATATCCAATACAGATGAAAAAGATATATAGCATACTTATGGCGCTTGCAGTCATAGTGACGGTAAGCTCCTGCTCAAAAGACGACTATTGGAAGACCACCGTCGACAGCGATGGTGAGGGCACGGTCAACCTTGCAAAGGTTAAGGATGACCTGCAGGTCGTCACCGCCGAGACTACTGTCGGCGAGGACAAGTCGCCAAAGGCTCGTGACACCTACGACACCTCCGACTTTATCGTGAAAATCCTCAATGCCGACGACATGTCGGTGATGAAGACCTGGCAACACAAGGATATGCCCGAGGTGTTCACCCTCCCTGTAGGGGAATATGTGGTAAACGTCATCTCCCACGACCAGGCTCTACAGGCTTGGGAGACCCCCTATTATGAGGGGCAGTCCGAGAAGTTCTCCATCGAGAACGGCAAGATTACCGACATAGGCACTATCGTCTGCAAGCTTGCCAACGTCAAAGTGTCGATACGCTACAGCGACCAGCTCCGCAAGGCCCTCGGCGACGACGTGACTGTCACCGTGTTGATGAACGATGGCGGACAGCTCGTCTACACCCCTGCCGAGACTCGTGCCGGCTACTTCAAGTTTATCGAAAACTCCCACACTCTCGTTGCAACCTTTGAGGGCAGCATATCGGGCAATCATGAGACCCTGCGCAAGGCATATACCGACATCGAGCCGGGACAGCACCGTATAATTACCTTCAAGATCAAGAATGGTGACGGCACGATACCCGATGCCACAGGCGGTATCATTATCGGCGACGGCCTGATACTCGACACATCGGTTACGGTGGTCGACAAGGACGGCAATGTAGTTGTTGATGAGGATATCATTGAGGGTGACCGTCCCATCGAGGGTGAGGACACTGACGCTCCCGTCGTTACAGCCAACCCCGCGAGCGGCACCACGTTCACCGACAACCTCAGCGTCTCGTTGACCGCCACACAGTCGGCGACCATCTACTACACGCTCGACGGTACCCCCGCCACCACGGCATCCACGCGCTACACCGCGCCTATCGCCCTGACGGCTACGACAACCATCAACACTCTCGCTGTCGCATCCAACGGCAAGCAGGCCGCTCAGACTTTCAGCTACACCAAGGCTGCCGTATCGGCAGGAATAAAGATTGAACCGATCGAGATGAAGCTTGCCCCCGAGACCAACAAGGTTGCCGAGCTGACCGACGGTAATGTGAATATCCACTCCGACAACGGCATCGCCCACTTCTACGTTAAGATAGAGTCTACGAGCGACGACTTTATGGCTGCTGTCTCCGACCTGTTGCCGACCGAGTTTGACCTCGCATATCCTCCTGCCGACAATGTCAGCAACCTGCGTGACGACCTCGGCTTCCCCGTAGGGGATGATGTGATTGGCGCTCACGACCTCAACTTTAACATCACACAGTTCTTTGCCATGCTGGTGTTCCCCGGCGAGCACAAGTTCACTCTTGAAGTTGTGGATGCCTCCGGCAACAAGAAGTCTGAAACCCTTATCCTCATAGCTGAATAATAGAAATGAAAAAGTTATCGATATATTTCATTGCGTCGCTGCTTGCCGCAGGCTTCACCGCCTGCAGCGAGCAGGACGAGGCGATGGGCGGTGAGGGCCGAGTGTCGCTCCACACCGTCGTCAACTCCAACATAAAGGTATATTCGCGTGCCGCCTCCGAGCAGGAACTTGCCGATGGCTGCACCATCTGGATATCGAGCGAGAAGGGTCTCGTGCGCAAGTACCGGGGCATCTCCAATGTCCCCTCTGAGATATGGCTCGTGGCCGGCAATTATGTCGCCGAGGCATGGACGGGCGACAGCGTGCCGGCATCCTTCGACAAGCGTTACTTCAAGGGCTACCAGCCGTTCACCGTCAGTGGCGGCGGGGCGACCAACGTCAACCTCAAGTGCAAGATAGCCAACGTGGTGGCCTCGGTCAATTATTCCCCCAACGTCGATGAGGTGCTCAAGGACTACACCATGACCGTATCCCACACCCGTGGCGAGCTGACGTTCAACGGCCGCGATGAGCGTAAGGGCTACTTTATGATGCCCAACGGCGTTACCTCGCTCAACTGGACTGTCAGCGGCCACAAGACCGACGGCAGCGAGTACACCAAGAGCGGTGTCATCGAGAACGTCAAGCGCGCCACCGAATATAAGCTCGATGTTGTCTACAACAACACCCCCATAGGCGAGGCCGGAGCAGGACTTCTCACGGTCACAGTCGATGAGTCGACTGTTGATGTCGAGGATGAGATTGTCATCACCGCCGCCCCCGAGATTGTGGGCGTGGGCTTCAATATCGCCGAGCCGCTCTATTGCGAGGCCGGCAAGGTAGGCCGCCAGTCGCTCTACGTCACCGCCGCCACGTCGCTCAAGAGCGTGACGCTGGCCTGCGACAAGGCCGGGCTTCCCGCCGGTGGGGTAGACCTCATGGCGATGGACGAGGCCACAAGCGCGGCTCTCGACGCAAAGGGCGTGAATGCCATCTACACTCATGATGCGGAACTCGACCTGTCTAACATGAAGATAAACTTTGAGGAGGCGTTCACTAATGCTCTTCCCGACGGGATGTATGAGTTTGTCGTGACTGCCGTCGACAATTTCGACAAGCAGCGCACTGTGACATTCTCCCTCTCGACGACCATTCCTGCCACCACGGCCAACGATGCCGTTCCCGCAGCGGTATGGGCCACCCACGCCACTCTTACCGGCACGGTTGTCAAGGATGGTATTGCCAAGGTCGGTTTCAACTATCGCGCCAAGGGCACCGAGGCGTGGTCGCACGTTGACGGCACTGTAAGCGGCAAGGCTTACTCGGCACAGCTCACGGGCCTCACCCCCGGCACTGAGTATGAGTATGTCGCCACCGGCGATGATTTCGTAGCGGAGGAAATCAAGACTTTCACTACCGAGGCTGCCGCACAGGTTCCCAATGGAGGATTCGAGGATTGGAACACCTCGTCCACGGCATATCTGCTTTACGCTCCCGATGGCGAGATGTTCTGGGACAGCGGTAACCACGGTTCGACCCTTGTCGGTGGAAGCAGCAACAACATCACTACTCCGACGACAGAGGTTAAGCACTCCGGCAATTACGGTGCATCGCTTGCATCGAAGTATGTAGTTTTGAAGTTTGCCGCCGGCAATGCCTTCACGGGCAAGTATCTCAAGACCGATGGTACAAACGGTATCCTTGGTTTCGGACGTCCGTTCGCCTCTCGTCCTGTTGCCCTGAAAGGCTATGTCAAGTACAAGACAGGAGTCATCAATCGAGGCAAGCAGAGCGACCTCCCCTCCGATGCCGGTGTGACGGTCAAGGAGTCAAATGATATAGGCGTTGTCTATGTGGCTATCCTCGATGACCAGATGGAGGAGTACAACGGCGAGAGCTTCCCGTTCATCATCAAGACCAAACCGGCCGAGCGTCGTCTCTTTGACCGCAACGACTCCCGCGTGATAGGCTTCGGTGAGAAGACTTGGAACGAGAATACTCCCGGAGAGGGAATGATTGAGTTCACAATTCCCATCGACTATAGCCGCACGGATGTCAAGGCATCCAATGTGCTGATAGTATGCTCGGCAAGCTACTTCGGCGACTACTTCGTCGGATGCGACACGAGCGAGATGTATGTCGATGACCTTGAATTTATTTATGAATAGGACTCATAGAGTTTTTATCCCGATATTGTTCTTGCTCATGGGCGCGTTTTGCGCCCATGGGCAAGAGCCTTTTAAGCGCGGCCTTGAAATGACGTCGTTTGTCCCCAAGGGACAATGGGTGGCGGGATTCAGTGTCAGCTATGCCCAGTCGTCGATGGACAACTACCAGTTTCTTATCGTCGAGGGACTGTCGGGCGACAACTACACGTTCAAGGTCAGCCCGATGGTGTGCTACATCTTCAAGGACAATCTCGGCGTGGGAGGCAAGTTTGGCTACCAGCGCACGCTCAACAAGATAGAGCGCGGCAAGGCGGTCATCGACTCGGAGACCAACTATGACCTCGACCACCTATACAGTCTCGCCCACAATTACTATGGCATGGCCATATTCCGCAACTACATCAGCCTGGGGCATAGTAAGCGTTTCGGGCTGTTCAACGAGGTGCAGTTGCAGATGGGTGGAGGACAGTCCAAGCTCGTCAACGGCAGCGGTGACTCGCTGACGGGGACCTATGAGAAAAACTATTCGCTCGACATTGGGCTTGCCCCGGGCATAATAGTGTTTCTCAACAACTATTCGGCTCTTGAGGTCAATGTCGGGGTGCTCGGGTTCAGCTACACCCACACCAAGTCGATTACCGACCAGATATATATCGCCGACCGCAACTCCCGTTCGGCCAACTTCAAGATCAACCTGTTTTCAATCACTTTCGGAATGGCATTTTACCTGTAGGCATCATGAAGCATCTGATATATATCATTACGGCTATCGCGCTTATGCCGCTCGCGGGTAGGGCATCAGGCATTCCTGTCGACACGGTGGAGACCGTTAGGACGCGCCCCGTCATCGAGGAAGTGATTCCCGCCAGCCCGCTTGACGAGAAGGTGATTGTAGGCTCCGACACGGTGAGCATCATCATCCCCGAGAGAAATTTAGGCCGCTATGACCGTGGGCTGTTCAACTACCTGTTCATCCCCAAAGGGCAGTGGGCGTTCGGGCTTACGGCCTCTTACGGCGAATTCAACGCTGACGACGTGCAGATACTCTCCCTGCTCAAGGACTTTGACTTCAAGGGTAAGATGTATTCCATCAAGCCCTCTGTGGCCTACTTTGTGCGCAACAACCAGTCGGTGGGAATGAAGCTGACCTATAGCCGTGGCATCGCCGACCTGGGAAAACTGTCGCTCGACATTGACGAGGACCTCAGCTTCACCATCTCCGACGTGAGCTATTACTCGCAGACCTACTCGGCGTCCATCTTCTACCGCAGCTATATCGGCCTGGGAACGGCAAAGCGCTTCGGCATCTTCAATGAGGTCGACCTCGCGTTCGGCAGCGGCTCGCAGCGGTTCAAGCGTTACTACAACGGCGAGTTGCGCGACACACGCACTACTTCGGCCGAAGGACGTCTCAGTTTCAGCCCGGGATTGACGGTCTTTATCATGGACTATGCGAGCTTCAACGTGTCGTTTGGCGTGTTCGGCCTCTATTTCAAGAACGAGAAGCAGCGCACCAACGACGTCGAGGAGGGCTCGCGGTTCTCATCGGGCGCAAATTTCAAGATTAATCTGTTTAACATAAACTTCGGGATAGGCATACACATTTAGCCTCTGAAGTGACAGGCAAGAACACGTATGACGGTTATTGATTCGAGATACATAGTGACGCGCCTTTTGGTGGCGATGGCGGCCTTGGCGTCGGTATTGCTGGCGGGGTGCATAAAGAATGACATCCCCTATCCTCATACTCAAGCTGAATTTCTCACCATAGCCGCGCAAGGGCAGGTGAAGGCGGCGACGATCGATGCCTCGACCAATACCGTGACGCTCTATCTCGGCGAGGAGGTGGATATAAAGAATGTGGAGCTTACGGAGTTTACCCTCACCGACGGGGCATATGTCAACGGCACCGACCTCACCGACGGCATCGACCTTGCCGAGCCGCTGGAGGTGACTTTGACCCTATACACTACCGACTACCACTGGATTATTCGGGCGGAGCAGGAGATTGAACGCTACTTCACCGTCGCTGCGCAGGTCGGCTCGTCGGAGATTGACGTCCCGGCTCATCGCGTGGTGGCCTATGTGCCGTTACAGGCATCGCTTGCCGAGGTCAAGGTTACATCCCTGAAGCTCGGCCCCACGGGATCCACTGTTACGCCTGAACTGGAGGGAAAGACTGTCGACTTCAGCAATCCCGTGGAGGTGACTGTGAGTGCATACGGGCGTTCAGAGACATGGACCATATATGTGGCGCAGACCGAGAGCACCGTCTCTACCGACCGTGTGGACGCATGGACCCGCGTGGCATGGGCCTACGGCACGGCACAGGAGGGGAAGAACAACGGCTTCCAGTATCGCGAGGCGTCGGCTACGGAGTGGGACGATGTGCCTCAGGACTGGATTACTGCCAACGGCGGCAGCATGACGGCGCGCCTCGTTCACCTCAAGCCCGACACGCGCTATGTTGTCCGCGCCTATTCCGACAGCGACTATGGCATGGAGGTAGAGTTTACCACCGGCAGCGTCGTGCAGATGCCCAACAGTGCCCTCGACGAGTGGTGGAAGGATGGCAAGGTATGGTGTCCCTGGCCCGAGGGTGGCACGCCATTCTGGGGCACGGGCAACAAGGGTGCGACAACCCTTGGCGAAAGCAACTCGATACCTACCGACGATACAAGCACCGGCAAGGGGCAGGCCGCCAAGCTGGAGACTCGCTTTGTCGGCATCGGTGCGCTCGGCAAGATTGCCGCCGGCAACATCTTCTCGGGCGAGTACGTCAAGACCGACGGCACAAACGGCATATTGAGCTTCGGACGCCCGTTCACCGAACGGCCCACCCGCCTCACGGGCTATGCCAAGTACACCTGCGTCCCCATAAGTAACTCCTCTGCCGAGATGGCCTATCTGAAGGGGCGTCCCGACACGGCGCAGATATACATCGCGCTCGCCGATTGGATTGAGCCGCTGGAGATACGCACCAACCCCAAGAATCGACAGCTTTTTGACCCCGCCGACCCCGCCGTCATAGCCTACGGCACGGTGCAGTATGGCGAGACAGTAGGGGAGTACCGGAAGTTTGACATTACCCTCGACTACCGCGCCACCAACCGCACCCCCCGCTACATCCTCGTCGTCGCCTCCGCAAGCAAATACGGCGACTACTTCACCGGCGGCAACGGCTCCATCCTTTGGCTCGACGACCTCAACCTCGAGTACGACTACTGATCCCGCGCCGCAAAAGTAGGGTCGCGACCTGTCGCGACCGCGAATAAGCTTATTGGCGGATGCACCAGGGTGCATCCCTACAATTTTGGCGCGTTTTCATGGTTTTGCAACTCCCTCCCTACCCCGTTATCCCACTATCGCAGCACGGGGCAGGGTGATGCAAAAGGGGGCAATCATGGCGTTGAACAGCGTGATTGCTGTATAGCGGTCGAGTTCGGAGGCGGTGATGTCTCGCGGCGAGAGTGTCCCCTCGTCAATGAGGCGTGCGCGGGTTGTGCCGGGCAGCAATGGTGAGGCGGGGGTATACCATCGGTCGCCGTCGTGGAGGGCTATGTTGGCGATTGAGGTGTCGGTGAGCAGCCCGTGGCGTACGATGATGATGTCATCGCAGTCGCCGCGCCGGTCAAAGGCGTGTGTCAGGACGCTACGGTCGGTCGATTTCAATGTGTAACGCGCCTCGTCATCGGTGACAAGACGCAGCGACGCCACGGGGCGCATGGTGTAGGGGTGACAGGTGATGTCGGTTATCCCATTTCGGTCATACACCACCCGGCACTTCTGCACGCCGTGTCCCGAGGGCTGCGGTCTGATGATATCCGCGAGGTCGATATGCGGCAGTGAGGAGCCGATGGCGCGCAGCGTGGCGTTGAGGCGCGACGTGTGGTAGGGGAGATGGCAGGGCACTCCCTCCAGAATGCGTATTGTCTCGATAAAGGATGGGTCAGATGAGTGGGGCATATGCTTTGGTTATGATTTCGTCGTATTCGTCTTGCGGGTCGCTCATGGAGGTGATGCCTCCTCCTGCCTTGAACCACAGTCGGCCCTCGGCATCCTGCTCGACATAGCGTATCATCACCATGCTGTCGAGTCTCGTGCCGTCGCAATATCCTGCCACGCCGGTATACCATCCGCGTGAGTAGCTCTCGGCGTCGCGTATGATGCGGCATGTGCTTGGTTTTGGTGCGCCGGTGATTGAGCCTGCGGGGAGCATACTCCATATTATATCGCCGATATGCGATGGGTACTCGTTGGGCAACTGGCCGGCTATCTCGGTGCTCGTCTGGTATATCGGACCACGGCATGTCTCTATACGCTCGTTGTATCGGTATCGCCTGACGCCGACATCCCGTGCCACTTGGCTGAGGTCGTTCCTTATCAGGTCGACGATTGTGGCATGTTCGGCCTGCTCCTTATGTGATGCCATAAGTTGCCGCAGGGCATCGGGCCGCGAGGCGTCGACAGTGCCCTTCATCGGGAAACTGCTTATCTCCCCGTTGTTTATGCGCACGAATATCTCGGGGGAGAAGCACGTGAACCGGTCGCGCAGCCACAGCCTGTAGCGGGCTTGGGTGTGGTTGAACAGGTCGCGCAGCGACAGGTCGGTCTCGACCTCCATGCGGCATGTGAGATTAACAAGGTAGCTGTCGCCCGCGTTGATTGCTCTTTTCACTGCTTCAAACGCCCGCAGATAGCCGTCATAGTTGGGAGCATGCAAAGACCATGCCGCCTCCCCGTCATAGCGGGAGGGCGGCACGGAGTTGGTGAGTCCGTCAAAATCGTACAGGCACTCCCCGGGGTCAATGTCGGACAATGGTGTCACGATGGCACGGTGTGCCTCATAGTCGATGACAAAGAGGAACGGGCATCGTTGCGTGCCATAAGTGTTCATCAGCGCGACAGCTTCCTCGCGGGAGTGTTCCGTCATGGGACGATGTCAAAGGGGATATTCCTCAAAGGCATACAGCACTGTCGACAGGTAGCGCTCGCCTGTGTCGGGGAGCAGGGCCACGATGCGCTTTCCTTTGTTGGCGGGGTCTTTGGCAAGCTGCGTGGCTGCCCACACTGCGGCTCCCGACGAGATGCCCACAAGCAGTCCTTCGGTGGTGGAAAGCAGCCGTGCGGTGCGTATAGCCTCGTCATCGGGCACGGTAATCACGCGGTCGACTACCGTCGCATCGTATATCTTAGGCACAAATCCCGCGCCGATGCCCTGTATCTTGTGCGGGCCGGGCTTGCCTCCCGAGAGCACGGGCGATGCCGCCGGCTCGGCGGCCACAATCTCTATCGCGGGATTCTGCGACTTCAGGTAGCGCCCCGTACCGCTGACTGTGCCGCCTGTCCCTGCCGCCGACACAAATATGTCTATCTTGCCGTCGGTGTCGCGCCATATTTCAGGCCCGGTCGTGGCTATATGCGCCGCCGGATTGGCCGGATTTTCAAACTGTTGCAATATGACCGCCCCGGGGGTGTTGTCGCGCAGCTCCTCAGCCTTGGCTATTGCCCCCTTCATTCCCTCGGTGCCGGGCGTGAGCACGATTTCCGCGCCAAGTGCTTTCAGCAGGTTGCGCCGCTCGACACTCATCGTCTCGGGCATCGTGAGGATAAGCCGATAGCCGCGTATCGAGGCCACCATGGCAAGCCCCACGCCGGTGTTTCCGCTCGTAGGCTCGATAATCGTTCCACCCGGCTTAAGCAACCCCCGCTGCTCGGCATCGCATATCATCGCGTATGCCACACGGTCCTTCACGCTCCCCGCCGGGTTAAAATACTCCACTTTTGCTACTACTTCAGCCTCAAGTCCCAGCTCTTTGCCGTACTTGGCGAGCCGCAGCAACGGCGTGTTGCCGATAAGCTCCGTCAGGCTGCCTGCAATCTTTTCCATAGTTTGTTAATTTAATATGACGATGGCAAAGATAATCAAAAAATGGTATCTATTGCATATTTTTAGACTTTTATTAGATTAAGCCGATAGGATTGTATAAATATACAATTTATATCCGTCCCTCATCGTGGTAGGAGTAGTAGCTGTCGCCGCCGATGATGATGTGGTCGAGCAGGCGGATGTCGAGCATGGAGGCGGCATCGCGTATCTTCATTGTCAGGCGGTCGTCGTCGGTGCTCGGGCGCAGGTTGCCCGACGGGTGATTGTGCACCAAGGCGATGCCCGAGGCGAGCGAGTCGATGGCCTCTTTCATGATGATTTTCACGTCAACGACCGTCGAGGCCGTGCCTCCGATGCTGACGCGCTTGCGGCGTATGACACGGTTGGCGCGTGACAGCAGCACAATCCAGAACTCCTCGTGCGGCAGGCTCTCCATGTCGACACACATCAGGTCGTACAGGCTGTCAGAACCCGTGATGACCGGCGTCTCCTGCTTGGCGTCGAGGGCTATGCGGCGGCTCAGGTGAATGGCCGACAGCAGTGTGATGGCCTTGGCCGGCCCGATGCCCTTGTATCGCTTCACAAGGTCGTTGACCGACAGCGACGCCAATCTTCCGACGCGGTTGCCGTTGTCGGCGAGTATCTCCTGCGCGAGGTCTATCACCGACTTGCCAGGCATCCCGCTACCCAGCACGATGGCTATCAGCTCGGCGTTTGATAGCGCATTGACGCCATGCTGCATGGCCTTTTCGCGCGGCTTGTCGGCCGTGTCAAGATCGCATATTCGGCGGCGGTATTCCGATTGTGCCTGTTCCATTGTCTTAAAAAACTCTATGCTATTTCCCTTTGCGCATGGCTATCTCCTCATTGATGTCGCGCCCGCGCCGCAGGATGATTTTGGTGAAAAAAGCCTTGATAAATCCACACCCGTATCCCCCAAGCTGTATAATGCTCGCGGGCACTGCCATGGCGGCTATTTTCACTCTCCGTGTGGCAATCCACGCAGTGACAAATATCGCCAGCAAATACAAGGCAATCGGCAGTATCCACCACCACGACACAGTGACGGCGAGCACGACGCACGCCACACCGAGTATCACGGCGATGGCCGGCAGCATATGCACGGCCTTGAGCGAGTCGGGGTAGAGCAGCTTGAGAGTGATGCGCGACATGCCGAACACGTAGACCTGCCGCAGGAACTTGGCAAAGTCGACGCGCCGCTTGTGGTAAACAAACGCCTCCCGTATCAGTCCGATGGAGAATCCCGCCTGACGCACGCGGGTGCTCATGTCGATATCCTCCGAAAACATCTCGCGGAATCCGCCGACCGTCTCATACACCCTCCGTGAGTAGCCCATGTTGAACGAGCGTGGGGTAAACCGCTCCAGCTGCACCTTGCCGCCGCGTATTCCCCCCGTGGTGAGGAATGATGTCATCGAGTAGTTGATGGCCTTCTGCGTGTCGCTGAACGACTCGTCTGCCGCATCCGGCCCCCCGAAGCAGTCGAGGGACTTTGCCGTGAGTGCCTTGTCGAGCTTTATGAAATAGTCGGGCGGTATCACGCAGTCGGAGTCAAAAAATATCATGTAGTCGCCCGTGGCGCGTTCCAGCCCGTAGTTGCGGGCTATCGACCGCCCCTCGTTCTCCTTGTAGTAGTATTTGACATCGAGCGCGTCGCGGTACTTCTCGACCGTCTTCCCGCAGGGAATCGTCGAGCCGTCCTCGACAATGATTACCTCAAAGTCGCCCCCGCGCTGGCCCGCGAGGCTGCGCAGCAGGTCGTCCACCTCGTCGATGCGGTTGTACACGGGCACTATTACCGAATATTTCATAGCTGTGTCTGTGATGATAATTGGTTGGGTATGTCGTCAGCTCATGCGCGATTTGTAGTCATCGTAGGTGTATCGGCGCAGGTAGCTGCATTCGCCCTCCTTGTCGCAGAACACTATCGCCGGATGCTGGATGCCGTTGAACATTGTCGTCTTCACCGTAGTGTAGTGGTTCATATCCTCCAACGTCAGCCTGTCGCCTATTGCCAAGGGGCGGTCAAAGCTCCAGTCGCCCACATAGTCGCCGCTCAGGCACGAGTTACCCCCGAGGCGGTAGGTTGGCTTGGTCGGGTCAAGGTCGCAGCTCTCGGTTATGGCCGGCTGGTAGGGCATTTCAAGGCAGTCGGGCATATGGCACGCAAACGAGGCGTCGATGATGGCGGTCTTTATCCCTTGGTTCTCCACCACATCGACCACCGAGGTCACGAGGTCGCCCGTGCGCCATGTGAACGCACTCCCCGGCTCAAGTATCACGTCGAGCCACGGGTAGCGTTGCTTGAATCCCTGTAGCAGCGCGATGAGGTGCTCACGGTCATACCCCTCGCGGGTCATCAGGTGGCCGCCCCCCATGTTGACCCACTTCACCTGCGGCAGCAGGTGGCCGAATTGGCTCTCAAACGCCGAGAGCACTTTCTCAAGGTCATATGATGACGATTCGCACAGGGCGTGGAAATGTAGCCCCTCTATGCCGTCGGGCAGCCGCTCGCCGATTATGTCGGCTGTGACGCCAAATCGCGACCCGGGCTTTGCCGGGTTGTATATGTCGGTCTCGATGACCGAGCACAGCGGGTTGACCCTCAGCCCTGGCGACACATGGCGGTTGCCCGTGTCGGCATTGTGCCGCCGCACGTCGTCGGCAAACCGCTCCCATTGCCCCAGCGAGTTGAATGTCAGGTGGGTGCTTCCGGCGAGATATTCACCGATGGTGTCGGGAGTATAGGCCGGGCAGTAGGTGTGCACTTCGCCGCCGAGCATCTCGTTGCCGAGCCGCATCTCGTTGAGCGAGCTTGCCGTCGAGTCGGTAAACAGCTCCCTTATAATGGGAAAAGTGCGCCACAGCGCGTTGGCCTTGAACGCCATTATGATATTGACCCCCGCACGGCGTCTCACGTCGTCAATCAGCCGCAGGTTGCTCCGCAGTTTCTCCTCATAAACGATATAGAACGGGGTGGGTATATCTTCTTTTTTCATATCGCGAAAAATTTTATGTTGAAGTCGCAAGAGTGCTGTCCCAACCAAAGTAGGGTCGCGACCTGTCGCGACCGCACGGCTGGGGGATTGACAACCAGCCTATTCGCGGTCGCGACAGGTCGCGACCCTACTTTGTCTTGCAACTCCCTCCACAAAATTAAAGAAAAATCTTCAGATATGGAGTTTGTGTCGCCTTATTTCACCATCACTTTCTCCGTCTTGTCGCCGCGCTGCATGATGTATATGTTGCCGGCGGCGGGACGCTCCACGCGGATACCCTGTAGGTTGTAGTATACAGCCTCGCCGTCAACGTCGGCTGCTGTGATATCTTCGATGCCGGTCACGGCATATGAGGGTAGCTTGGCAGCGGGAGTCATGTCGCGTGCAGGCTCGGGGACGACGGTCGAGTAGTCGCCAAACACCCCGCGCAGCCAGTCGAGCTTGCGGTTGAGATGGTCCACGACCTCATTGCGGCGCGACGCCATGTCGGTGTTGTCAACCACCGGGGTGGCGTTTTCACTGTTGGGTGTCGGCGCGTTTTCCCATCGGCGGCGGTCGGCCTTGGCTGCGGCTTGGATATTGGCTACATAGGTGTCGATGTCGGCGATAAGCCCGTCATATTCGTTTGACATGAACCATCGCCAAGTCTCGGCCGCCTTTTCGCGGAAGGTGTCATTGCGTAGGAATGAGTGCACCCATGTGTTGCCATAAGTGATACCGTTGAAGAAGTGGTTGTCAGTCGGTCCGTTGAATGCGTTTCCGCAGTCCCACAGCGGCGAGAAGTGCCACTTCTGCCCTTCGCCACGGTCGCGGAACAGGTAAGTCGACCCGTGATAGGACTCGGTATGGCTGATGATATCCTCCACGAGATAGTAGCGCACGGCGTCATCGAGGTCAAGATAGCTCCATAGGTTGTCGCTGTTGGCTCCGACGAGGTCGTTGATGGCGTTGAATTGGTCGTTGATAAAGCGATATTGGAGATCCGAGTACACTTCGGGAGTGTCGAATGTCACGCGTACCCACTCGTCGCCATTGGCATACGGTTTCTCGTGCATACGGATTTGGTTATCCTCGTCGTAGTTGTCAAGTTCGACGATATACCCGCCCGAGATAAGCGCAGGGTCGCTCACGTTGTCATCCAGCTCCTCCACGGGCACACGGCCGTCGCCGACGCGTATCGACTCTGTGAGGAAATACAGGCCGCGATAGTCGCCGTTGATCACCACCTCGACAGGCTGCTGACCCGGGGTCCAGGGCAATCCGATGCGCTTGCCGAGGTTAAATCCCGTGAAGTTGCGCAGGTAGCCCTTGTTGTCGTCGGCGTGTGCCAGGATGGCGTAGTGCTTGCTCTTTTCGGGGGTGAGCCCGAGCATGTTCTGCTTCTTGCCGAGCTTGAGCTTGAACGGCTTCTTGGCAAATCCCGTGCGGGTGTAGTTGCCGCGTGCCTTTATCTCGAGGGGCAGCGGTTCCTCCTTAGAGCCGATGGACTTCGCTCCCTCCGCTTCCATCCACTCGCATCCGTTCAGGTCGAGCCAGTATTCGGCAAACGAGAAGTAGTTTTTATGGGCGAGGTCCTTGTCGATTATCTCGTTGTTGAGGGCCGTCTTTGTCTCGTCTGTGTACACGTTGATGTAGAGCACGGGCAGAGTTCCCGACAGGCCGCTTATCTGAGGACGTTCCCCGCTGACGGTGAAAGTGATTGGTTTGATTGTCAGGTCACCGCCGTTGTTGACAGGGAAACTGATGGTGACATCCTTAAGGTTGTCGGCCACAAAGTTCTCTCCGCCAAAGCCGGCGGAGACTGTCGTTGATGTCGAGATTACGGGATCTTCGTTGCGTCCGGCTCCATAATCCATTGTCTTCCAGTCGGAAGTGGCTATCTTGAATTCTCCGTTCAGCTCGTCGATGTGGAGTGTGTATGTGTTTCCGTCACAGGCAAAACGGTATGCTTCCTGGCATTCCCATTGTGGGGAGCTGAATTGGCCCCGCAGGTACACGATGAGATTGCCGTTTGGGTCAAACACCTCATTGGAACGACCTGTGAATGCCGCCATTATCGACATGACGGCAAATAGCAGAATCTTTGTCTTTTTCATTTGAGAAATTAGTGTTACTGGTTGAAATAAGTGTCACATGGATTTTATAGCGCGCAAAGTTAGTAATTTCCAATTGATTATGCAATTATTTGTTGAATCTTTGGCTATTGCGCACCGATAATTTATATTTGCACGGTTGTTAATAGAGATATGGCAGACAGGATGACACCCGAGCAGCGTCGCCGTTGCATGGCGGCGGTCAAGAGCCGCAACACGCGGCCCGAGATGACCGTGCGCCGCTTCCTCTTTGCCAAGGGGCTGCGCTACCGCCTCTGCAACCGCCGTCTCCCCGGTTCGCCCGACATAGTGCTTGCCAAGTACAAGACTGTGATTTTCATCGACGGATGTTTCTGGCACGGTCACGAGGGGTGCCGCTACTTCAAGATGCCGCAGAGCAACACCGACTTCTGGCGTCATAAAATCAACATGAACATCGCCCGCGACTACCGCGCCAACGTGGAGCTGCGCCTGCGCGGCTGGCGCGTGATAAGGCTGTGGGAATGTGAGATAAAAGATCGCCACACCTCCCCCGCGCTTCTTGACAGCCTCTACCGCACCATCACCGGACGCCCCACAGCCTACGACCTCCCCGCCGACACCCCCCAAGTCACTGCCGCCGAGCCCCTCATCCCCTACAGAATAAAGTAGGGGCGCTATACATAGCGCCCGCGAATGGAATGTTAGCCATGACAGCTGTTATAGCTATAACAGCTATAAAATCCTGAACTGCGCGAATTTCAGCAACAGCGTCTTGCTCCCCGTGTTGTCAAACTCCACCCTGATGCGCGCATCGGGCGACTGGCTGTCGATCTCGGTAATCACCCCGCGTCCAAAGCGTGTATGCTCGATTTTAAGTCCCACACGTAGCTCCCCGAGCGAATGGATGCCGCTGCCACCCGAGGCACCTGTGGACGCCGCTGTAGAGGCCGGGGCGGCAGCCGCCCGTCTCGTCGCCGATGGCGTCCCGAGGCGGCGGTAGGTCGTCCCCGGCTCGTCATATGTGCGCCCCATGCTCTTGCGGTAGTTGGCTATCGGGTTGACGGTACGTGGTGCCGATGGGAAGTCTGCACCAGCGCTCAGGCGCAGGTAGCGTGGGTCGATGTCGCTCAGAAACCGTGATGGCGAGCAGGTGCATGTCTGCCCGTTGCGGAATCGCGATGCCGCGTAGCTTATCATGCAGAATCGCTTGGCGCGGGTGATGGCCACGTACATCAGTCGCCGCTCCTCCTCTATCTCGCTGCGCGACGAGTTGCTCATCGCCGAGGGAAACAGCTCCTCCTCGGCCCCGACGATAAAGACGTTGGCAAATTCCAGCCCTTTGGCGGCATGTACCGTCATCAGCGTGACGCGCTCCTCGGCGGTGTCGTCGCTGTCCTGGTCGGTCGCGAGCGACACTTCCGACAGGAAGTCGGTCAGCGATACCGACTCCTCACCCTGCTCCCGCTTGCCGGCGACAAACTCCCGCACGCCGTTGAGCAGCTCGGCGAGGTTCTCCTGCTTGGATATGCTCTCGGGGGTGGTGTCACTCACAAGCGAGCTTAGCAGCTTTGTGTCCGAGATGATTTTCTTTGCCACGCTTTCGGCGTCATTTCCCCGGCGGTTGGCGTCGATGAAGTTGTCTATCATGTCGCGGAAGGCATTGAGTTTCTTGGCGGCCGCCTGCTTGGTGTCGGGGGCATATCGGTGCAGGTCGTTCATCACCCGCCACATGCTCACGCGGTTGTCGAGCGCGGCGCGGGTGATGTTGTTGATGGTCGTGTCGCCGATGCCGCGCTTCGGGTAGTTGATGACGCGGCGCATCGCCTCGTCGTCGTCGGGGTTGACCGACAGGCGGAAGTAGGCTATCGCGTCCTTCACCTCCTTGCGCTGGTAGAACGACAGGCCGCCATAGATGCGGTAGGGGATGTTGCGCTTGCGCAGCGACTCCTCGAGTATGCGCGACTGGGCGTTGGTGCGGTAGAGGATGGCAAACTCCTCGTAGCTGTCGTGCGACAGCATCTTTATCTGCGACACGCGGTTGGCCACGAGAAAGCTCTCCTCGTAGTCGCTGTAGCTCTGCACCACCTCGATGGGCTGTCCCGGCGAGTTTTCCGAGAAGATATGCTTGGGTATCTGCTCCACATTCTTGTCAATCAACGAGTTGGCGGCGTTGATGATGTTCTGCGTCGAGCGGTAGTTCTGTTCGAGCTTGAATGTGCGCAGGGTGGGGTAGGACTGTTTCAGCGTCAGGATGTTGCGTATGTTTGCGCCACGGAATGAGTAGATGCTCTGCGCGTCATCCCCCACGACACACAGGTTGCCGGCGTCCTGCGTCAGGTATGACACGATGCGGTGCTGCGCGAAGTTGGTGTCCTGGTACTCGTCCACGAGCACGTAGCGGAAATACTCCTGATAGTGCCGCCGCAGGTCGTCATTATCCCTCAGCAGCACGTTGGTATAATAAAGCAGGTCGTCAAAGTCCATCGCTCCGGCCACAAAGCAGCGGTGGCAGTAGGCCGTGTACACCTCATGCAGCCTCGTCCGCTTTGCCCGGCGGTCGGCCTCAAGGATGTCGGGGGCCTCGGCATAGGCGCGGGGGGAGATGAGCGCGTTTTTTGCCGTGGAGATGGCGTTTGCCACGATTGACGGCTTGTACACCTTGTCGTCAAGGTTCATGTCTCGTATGATGGTCTTTATCAATGCCTTGGAGTCGGATGCATCATAGATTGTGAAATCGCGCTTGTAGCCGATGCGGTCGGCGTTCTGCCGCAGTATGCGCGAGAAGATGGAGTGGAATGTCCCCATCCATATCTTCGATGCCGTCGCCGGCCCCACAAGCTGCTCGATACGCTCGCGCATCTCGCGTGCCGCCTTGTTGGTGAATGTCAGGGCCAGTATGCGCCACGGCTCATACCCGTGTGCAAGCAGGTGCACGATTTTGTACGTCAGCACGCGCGTCTTTCCCGACCCTGCCCCGGCAATCACAAGTGCCGGCCCGTCGGTATACAGCACCGCCTCACGCTGTTGGGCATTCAGCCCCTTCACATAATCCTGTGTCAAATCATCCGTTTCCATCCCTGCAAAGTTACACAATCATTCCCCCATCGCCAAACATCCGGCTCAATTACCTGCCCCGGTAGGGTCGCGACCTGTCGCGACCGCGTCTAAGTCCAATAAGTCCAATAGACCCAATAAGTCCAATAGGCCCTATAAGGCTTATTTGCCCTATTTGACCTATCAGCCCTATCTCCTCACTCGCCGTCCGGCCCTGTAGACCATTTGTAGACCACCGTTTTTAGCCTGCATGACAGTCTTTTACTAATTTTGTGCTTCTATAATTATTATTTTTCTGTATGATTAAAAAACTACTTATTCTGTTGGGCCTGTCCTGCACTTTCGGCGCACAGGCTGTCGATTTTATTTGCGATTACAACACCGCGCAGCGCACGGCCGTGATTACCGGCTGGTATGATGATGGATATGATGCGGCTGACCTTTACATTCCTATTGAGATTATATTCACCGGTAATAATGCGCGATATAGCATTGTCGGTATCCGGAGCAACGCGTTGAACGGCCTCAAGGGTGTCAAGCGGGTGCATATCCCCTCCAATGTGAGGGTTATCGGTGGCGTCTCTGACTCCCACTTTTCTCACACCAATAGTCTCGTCTCTATAGACAATTTCCTCGACTGCCCCGATATCGAGGCATTTATCGTGGCGGAGGGCAATCCCACATTCTCCAGCACCAACGGCGGTATGCTCATGTTGAAGGACAAGACGATACTCTATCGCGTGCCCCCGCGGATGGCTGTAACCGACGGCTCTCTCGGTCTTCCTTCCGGCTGCGAGCGAATAGCCCGCAATTCCTTTGATGGAAACATGACTATATCCACTATCAGATTTTCCAAAAGTCTGAAGTATGTCAATCCCAATCCCGGCTTCCACACGATGAAGCAGATCATGGAGTATGTCGTGCCGTCGGTAAACACCAACTTTGAGGTCGACAATGGGGCGTTGATTAACAATCAGACCAAGACTGTGGTGTCGCTTCCGCGTTTTTGGCAAGGATCTCCGACTTACAGCCTCTCGCTCTCCAAGGCCGACAAGATAGCGGCATACGCCTTTGCGGGCACTCGGTTTGTCGGCAAGGTCAACATACCCGAGGGGTACACCTCTATAGGCGACTACGCCTTCAGCTACTCGATGATTGGTTCCATGACCCTCCCGTCGACAATCAATTTCCCCGGTAAGGAGGGTGTCGGCCTCTTTGAGGGATGCTCGGTGTTGACAAGTATTATGGTCGAACGCAAGGATTTTGAGGTGCCGGCATATTTTGCCAAGGACTGTCCTGTACTCAATAAGGTGGAATTTGCCGCACCTCCACGCAATCTCCGTCAAGGCGCGTTCAAGGGATGCCGCAATCTTGTCGATTACCCGTTTGACCCATATACTTTCATTCAGGGTGACAGTATCTTTGCCGACTGCGGGTTCAAGGACGTGAGATTTGCATCGGGTGTATATCGTGGCCAGCTCGGCGGCGACCACACCCACCTTTTTGCCGATTGCCGCTACCTTGAGACAATCGACCTTAGCCGCATACAGCTTGACGGTACAAACAATCCGGCCATATATGACGTCAACAGTGGTTTTGCCACCGGCTGCCCCTCGCTGCAGAGCGTGGCGTTTCCTGCCAAGACACGGTTTAACGGCGTGTCATTCGACACCCCCGCTATAAGCGACGTGACAATCGGCAGCTTTGAGGTGGTCGATGAGGCGCCGTTCACTTACTCCGTGGCGGGATTTGCCGCTCCGTCGGTCTATGTCGTCACCCAGACAGTCTACCCGTTCCAGACGACCCCCCTCGACCGCCTTTTCAGTGCCGCCGCCAACTTCTCCCTTGAGCCGGTATTCTATTGCGACGCCTTTACCCCTGCGTTTTATTCGCTGTTTGACAATGCGACCTACTACATCCCTGCCAATACCCGCGACCGATACCCCGAAGGTGACGCCGAGGTCCGGGAGATGTTCAGCGCGTCGATACGCCGCAACGGTGCCGCTGTCACCTTTGAATCCTACCCCCTGCTGCCGCAAGTGAAGATGTCGATGGTCATGTTCAATGATGACCGCATTGTCGACATAGACCGCGCCGGAGGCCGCGAGGTGATAGATTACCCATTCGACGAGATTGAGACCGTCACCGTATATTACAGGATTGCCGGCAACATCCTTGCCACCAAATATCCCGCTGCGGTCCTGCTTGCCGCATCGACAGGCATAGAGGAAGTGGATGGAGCATCCACGTCACTCGCCATAACGTGCACAGGCCGCCGCGTAGACCTCGGCATCGAGGCCGACTACACCGTAGTCACCCCCTCGGGCACAGTAGTCGCCACAGGCCACGCCTCCTCCTTCACCCTCGACGCCCCCGGCCTCTACATCATCACCGCCACCCACGGCCCTCACCAATCCTCCGCCAAGCTCTCCATCCAATAACTCCCTATAAGCTCTATGGGTGCACATTGAAAACTTACCTATTGATATGTAGGGACGCTCCCTGGAGCGTCCGCGAGTCGTCTAAATACCAAGATATTAATCGCGGACGTTCCAGGGAACGTCCCTACTCTTTTTGCGGCAATCTATCGTGTATTGCAACGTCCTCAAGGGGGGATGGGCGGTCGGCAATAGACACATAGGGTTGGTTTAAGTTTAGGATGTCAATGTGCGCTTGTTGCCGGTTTAGCTTTTGGCTGCGGGGGCAACTGCCGCTTATGCGACTTTGGCGAAGTAGTGGATTGGCGGGGCGGCGTGGATTAAGGTCTTTAGAGTCTTTAAGGGCTTTAAGGTTTTTAAGGGGGGATGAGGAGTAGGGCTAATAAGTCCAATAGGGCTAATA